>DATJQX010000090.1:0-58379 GCA_035505275.1 Streptosporangiaceae bacterium
CGCGGCGCCTGCGGCCACGCGTCCGCCGAACCGGGCTACCGGCCCAGCCGCAGACTCCAGCACCTGGTCCGCACCCGCAACGCCCGGTGCACCGCCCCCGGCTGCGGCCGTCCCGCGGGCCGGTGCGACCTGGACCACACCATCGCCTGGGACCAGGGCGGACTGACCTGCGAGTGCGATCTGGCTCCGCTATGCCGGCATCACCACCGGTGTAAGCAGAGCCAGGGGTGGAAACTCGAACAACCGAGCCCAGGCGTCCTGATCTGGCACACCCCGGCCGGCCGCACCTACGTCACCACCCCGACCGTCTACCCGGTGTAGCACGAGCCGCCGTGGCGAGCACTGCGCCTCAAGCGGCTCGCCCACCAGCAACTCCAGGTCCGCCCAATTGTCGCCGACATCAACTGACCTGCCCGGCGACCTGCCTGCCTAGTCGGCGAGAAGCCTGACGACCGTCATCCCGGCCGTCGCGCTGAGCCCGTCCATCGCGGCCAGCGCTCGGCCGGTGCCCTCTAGCCCGATCACCGCCCCGACCAAAAGCCCTGGCTGCAACGTCCCGTCGGCAACCATCCCCATCATCGCCGGGTAATCCCTGGCGGCCATCCCGTGCGACCCGTAGATCTCCAGTTCCCGGGCCACGACCAGGTCCATCGGCAGCGCCGTCGGCCCGTCAAGCAGCAGGCCGACCTGGACGTGCCGCCCCCGCCGCCGCAACGACCGCACCGAGCACTCTGCCGTAGCCGGCGACCCGAGCGCGTCGATCGACACGTGCGCCCCACCTCCCGTGACCGAGCCGATGACGGCCGCAGGGTCCGGCGCGCCGGAAGCGTCCACCACAACCTCTGCGCCGAGCGAGCGGGCCCGCGACAGCGCCGCCGGAACCACGTCCACCGCCGCCACCCGCGCCCCGAGCGCCACGCCGATCATCACCGCCGACAGTCCCACCCCGCCGCACCCATGCACGGCCAGCCAGTCCCCGGCCCGAACCCGGCCATGCGCGGCCACCGCGCGGAACGCAGTGGCGAACCGGCACCCCAGACACGCCGCCGTCACGAAGTCCACCGATGAGGGGACCGCGACCAGGTTCTCGTCTGCCGCGTGCACCGCCACGAGCTCGGCGAACGACCCGGGCCCGGTGAACCCCGGCTGGGTCTGCCGCGGGCACACCTGCGCGTCCCCGCCCAGGCAGCACTCACACCGCCCGCACCCGCACACGAACGGCACCGTCACCCGGTCCCCGGCCCGCCATCGCGACACCTCCGGTCCGGCCGCCGCCACCACCCCGGCGAACTCGTGCCCTCCGATGTGCGGCAGCGCCACCGGGTCGTGGCCCCGCCAGGCGTGCCAGTCCGACCGGCACACCCCGGTCGCCCCTACGGCAATGACCACCCCGTCCGCGGGACAGACCGGATCACCCACCTCCGCGACCGATGGCATGACCCCGTAGCCGGAGTACACGACCGCCCTCACGAGCCACCTGCCCGGAGCAGGGCCCGGTCGAGCAGGCTGATCCCCAGTTCCGAGGCCTGGTACAGCACCGTCCGCCCGCTGCGCTGCCTGTCGATCAGCCCGCCTCGGTGCAGCACCGCCAGGTGCTGCGAAACCGCCGAAGGGGTGACACCGAAGCGACGGGCCAGCGCGCTGGTCGTGGCCGGTGACCGCAGCGCGCCGAGCAGCCTGGCTCGCGGCGCGCCAAGCAACGCCTCGACCGCCCCGAGCTCACCCGAACCCGAACCCTCGTCGGCTTGCCACACCGTCGCGGCCCCTCGCGCCGGGTACAGCAGCGTGCTCTGAGTGCTGGTGGCCCTGCTCACCCCCCACTCCGGCCAGATGAACACGCTCGGCATCAGTACCAGGCCGTCCGGTCCCAGCGTGACCTGGGCTTCCCATTCCGACTCCCAGGTTTCCGCATCGGACAGGAGCAGTTGGCCGGCGGACCAGCGCACGCCGGGATGGAGGTCGGAGAACAGCGACCGGGCGCCGCCGGCCGCGAGCATCGCGCCCCGGTACGCGACGTCGGCGTCGAGCACCGAACGCAGCCGCTCCCAGTGCGGGGCGATCAGGCGGTCATGGCACTCGGTCACCTCGGCTGCTACCTCGGCGAGGGTTTCTTGCGGCCGCTCGAACAGATCCGTCGCGGCATCCGGCCACTCGCCATCGCCGAACACGTGCCGCAAGCTTGCGCGCACGGCTTCTGCGGGCGTCGCGCACACGCGGGCCAGCTCCTCACCGATGGCGGGAGACTTGCCGACGGGCGCCGGGAACAGGAATTCCGGCACGAACGGCCCCTCGTTCACGATCAGCGGCCACACCAGGGGCAGCCGCAGCGGGCGGCGCTCCAGCTCCGCCCGGGCCCAGCGCACCCAGGGCAGGTTCAGTGGGGACTGGTCAGGGCGGGCCAGCAACGGAACCGCCCTGAGGGTCTCGAACAGCGGAGACATCGCGAACCTGGTCGCCGCGAGGTCCGCCACATCGAGGTTCAGCGTGACGAGTATGCCAACTCCAGAAGCCGTCAGGATTTAGCCATCAACTAAACCGTAGCCCAGCCCACCAGGCACCGCCCACTCTGGCCAGCATGACGCAGGTATCGCCGACCGAAGCTAGCGCCGGGACCAGCCGGCGGCCCAAGCTGAGCCGGCCCTACTGGCGCATGTGGTGGGCCAACACGATAAGCAGCGCTGGCGACGGGGCCTTCGTGGCGGCGCTGCCGCTGCTGGCCGTGACCATCACCAGGGACCCGCGGCTGGTCTCGGTCGTCACGGCCGCCACCTACCTGCCCTGGATGCTGTTCTCCCTCCCGGCCGGCGCCATCGTCGACCGCTACGACCGGGCCACCCTCATGTGGCGATGCCAGGCCGTCCAGGCCCTGATCGTGGCGGCCGTCACCGTAGGAATCGTGTTTCACCAGGCCAACATCGCGGTGCTCGGCCTGGCCGGGTTCGGTCTCGGCTGCGCCGAGGTCATCTTCAGCAACGCCGCGCAAGCCGTGCTCCCCGCCCTGGTCCCGCCCGAACTCCTGCCCAAGGCTAACGCCAGCGAGCAGATCAGCCTGACCGTGGGGGAGTCGTTCATCGGCCCGCCGGTCGGCAGCCTGCTGTTCGCTGCGGCAGCGGCACTACCGTTCGGCCTGGATGCCGCCTCCTTCGCTGGCTCGGCCGCGCTGGTCGCCACCCTGCCCCGGTCCCCGAAGCCGGCCAAGGACGCCAGCAGGGCCACGATCCGCACCCAGATCACGGAGGGCCTGCGCTGGCTCACGAGGCACCGCCTGCTGCGCGTGGTCGCCGTCCTGCTCGGCGTCTACAACTTCGCCAACCAGATGGGCCAGGCCATCCTCGTGCTGCTGGCCACCCAGACGCTGCACGTCGGCACCCGCGGCTACGGGTTCTTGCTGTCGGCGGTCGCGGTCGGCAGCGTGATCGGCGGCCTGGTGAGCCCCGCGCTCACCCGCCGGCTGGGCTTCCTGCGCTCGCTGATGATCGGGGGAGCGATCGACGCCGCCGTCTTCGTCGGCATCGGGCTGGCCCCTGACCCGGCCGTGGCCGGGGTAATGCTGGCGGGCCAGGGGTTCGCCGTCATGATGTGGAACGTCGTGACCGTCAGCCTGCGCCAGCAGATCGTGCCCCCGGACCTGCTCGGCCGGGTGAACAGCGTCTACCGCATGCTCGGCTGGGGCCTGATGCCGATCGGCGCGCTGGCCGGCGGTTTCCTGGCCCATGCCGCCGGCCTGCGCGCCCCTTATATAGCTGCTGGCGTGCTCTGCGGCCTGGGCCTGCTGGCCGCCTTCCCGTTCCTGCTCTCCGCCTCCCGGGCGCCCGCTACGCCCGCTACGCGTCGCGGCGGAGCAGAACCATCGCGGTGACCCCGATCAGGCCGGCCGCCAGGACGAAGAAGAGGCCGGTCTCGATGAACTGGAACGTCCAGAAGCGGTCGGCGGGCTGGTAGGTAACAAACGCGCGGAACTGAGACAGCGCGTGCGCGCAGGCCGCCGTGGGGTTAGCAGGGCCCGCGCTGTTGGCGAGCGGCGCGCACGAACCCGGGAGGACTGTTATGGGGACGCCGTCGACATAGGGCGTGTTGTTCGGCTGCGCGATCGCCTGGCCGTGCGGGCCGACGACGCCCTGCGCGATCTGCCAGAACGCCCCAGGTGGCGTGAAGCTGCTGGTCGCCTTGTAGAAGACGGTGACCGCGTGCATGTAGTGCGGGCGCAGCCACAGCGTGACCGCCACGCGCACCGCGACGAACCCGGCCAGGGTGACGGCCATGGCCGGCAGGGTCCGGCGCAGCAGCGCTCCGGCCGCGATCCCGAGCGCCATCGCGAACACCGAGTAGCCCACGGGGACCAGGTCCATGATGTCGAACCGGCCGGGATTGAACTGATTGAGCTGCTCGGCGTTATTCGGGCTGGACCACCAGGTCACCAGGGCGGAGATGACGCCGCCCCAGATCGCCGCGGCCAGCAGCATCCAGCTGACCTTGACCGTGAGCCAGTGCTTGCGGGTGATGCTCTGCATCCAGGCGAACTGCGTCGTGCCGGCCTCGGCTTCGGCCGCCACGAGCGGCGCGCCCCAGAACAGCCCGACCAGGATCGGCGCGCCCAGCGTAGAGATGATCAGGAAGCCCACGACGTGGCTGCCCATGAACAGCCCGCCCAGGTGCCGGCATCCCTGGTGCATGGCGCAGGCCGCCTGCGCCGCGCGGAACTGATCCGCGACCTGTGAGCCGGTGACGACGATCAGGATGGCGAACGCGACCAGCAGGGCGGCACCCACGTAGAACTGGATGCGGTGCTGGCGCCAGACGAGCCAGGTCATTGTTCTTCTCCAACCGTGGTGAGGTTCGCGAGAGCCGGCGGGGCATCCTCGCCCAGGTACGCGAGCACGAGTTCTTCCAGGCTGACCTCGCTGGCCTGGAACGCCGGGTCGACGACCGGGCCGTTCAGCCGGACCAGCAGCGTGGTCTGCCGCGGCGTGCGGGTGGCCTGCACGACCCGGTGACTGCGCTCCAGGGCCGTGGTGTCCTTGCTCGGGCCGACCAGGATCCTGTGCTCGGCCAGCAGGTCCTCGATGTCGCCGCACAGCTGGACCCGGGACGCGGCCAGCATGATGATGTGGTCGCTGACCCGCTCCAGGTCGGCGACCAGGTGCGAGGACAGGATCACGGTGAGGCCGCCCGCCTCGACCCCGTCGGCCAGCAGGCCGAGGAAGTTCCGCCGCGCCAGCGGGTCGAGCGCGGCGACCGGCTCGTCCAGCAGCAGGAGCCTGGGCCGTTTGGCCAGGATCAGGGCCAGCGCGACCTGCGCGCGCTGACCTCCGGATAGCTTGCCCACCGCCCGGTTCAGCGGGATCTTCAGCGTGGTCAGCCGCTCCCGGACCGATTCGCCATCCCAGCGAGGGTTAAGGTGAGCGCCCGCGCGGATGTGATCCTCGGCCGTCAGCCGCCGGTACAACGGGATCTCCTGGGCCAGGTAGCCGATGTCGGCCAGGAAGGCCGGATCCTGGTGCGGCGGCACACCGTTCACGATGGCCTGGCCCGAGGTCGGCCGGGCCAGCCCGGCGAGCAGGCGCAGCAGCGTGGTCTTGCCCGCCCCGTTCGGGCCGATCAGCGCGGAGATCCGGCCCTGCGGGACGCTGATCGTGCAGTCGTTCAAGGCGGTCAGCTTGCCGTAGCGCTTAGTGAGCCTGCTGGTCTGGACGGCCATTGGCTCGGGGGAGCCCCCGGGCCCCCCGAGCCCCGGGCCGAGCGGACCCAGGACTTTCTCCATCGGAGTCATGCGGTCTCCTCCTCCGTATCCGCTGCCCGCAGCGTCACGCGCAGCAGCGATTCAATCGATTCGTCGTCGAGCCCGGCGTCGCGCGCTCCGCGCACCCACTGCGACAGGCTGCGGGCCAGCCGCGAGTGCGTGCCGGGCGGCGGCCCGGGCGGGCGGCGCTTGACGAACGTGCCGTGGCCGGGACGCGCTTCGACCAGGCCTTCGCGCTCCAGGTCCCGGTAGGCCTTCAGCACCGTGTTGGGGTTGATCGCCGTCGCGCTGACCACCTCCCGGACGGGGGGCAGCTGGTCCCCCACGTTGAGCAGGCCCATCCGCAGCGCCTGCCTGACCTGCTGGACGATCTGCAGGTAGGGCGGCACCACCGAGTGGCTGTCGACGCGGAAGCTGATCATGTGTCACCCTTCTAAAGTACTAGTCGACTAAGACATTAAGGCGCTGGACCGCGCCTGTCAAGAAACATCCCGGGACCCGGCCGTGTTTGAGGCGCACGACGCCGGGCATCGTCGCCGAAGTCATCCGCGACCGAACGGACCAGACCGGAACGCTTGTGGCCACCAACGGACCAGACCAGGACGACGAGGCGAGTCCTCAGCCGTCCCGCCGTGACAAGCGCCTTTACTTCGCGCTCATGGCGACCTGTATCGGCTTGTTCGTCCTGTCCTGGGCGGTCCTTGACCGCTACTCGGCGATCGCGGCGGTCGCGGTCTCCGCGGTGGCCCTCGTGATCCCGCCGTTCGCGGTGATCATCGCGAACGCCGCGAGCGCCACCGACCGCAGGCGCCGGTAACCGCAGGCGCCGGTAACCGCAGGTGCCACTAAAGGCGAAAGGCCTCAGTCGCTGCTCTCGCGCGGGATGGAGAAGAACGGCGACCGCAGCCCGAAGCGCGCGACGAACATCAGGATCACGCCCAGGCCGACGACGCCCAGGATCGACCAGTTCTCCGGCGCGCCCGCCCCCAGCATCGACTTCACGATGATCCAGCCGAGGAAGCCCGCGGCGGCCAGCGGAAGCACGCCCAGCCAGATCAGGTCCCCCACCCGGGCCATGATGCGGCGCCGGTAGTAAACGATGGTGGCCAGCGCGGTGAGGATGTAGAAGGCCGAGAATAGCAGCCCGGTCGCGTCGACGACGTCGCTGAACGCATTCTGGACCGAGGTGGCCAGCAGGTAGACCCAGGTGATGGCGATGACGAAGATCCCGACCACGATGCTGGCCGGTGCCGGGGTGGAAAACCGGGAGGACACCGAGCTGAGGAACGTCGGCAGCACCCGCCGTTCGGCCATCCCGTAGACGATCCTGGCCGTGATCACGATGCCCGCGCCGGTGCTTGCGATCGCCGACAGCGCGATGGCCAGCGCCATCACCTTGGCCCAGCCGCCGCCGCCCATGGCCTGCGCTATGTAGACCAGCGCCGAGGCGTAGTTAGCCTGCAGCTTGGCCGGGGACACCACGCCCTGCAAGCCGACCGAGGCCAGCGTGTAGATCACCGTCAGGAGGGCGACCGCGATGAGGACGGCCTTGCCGGGGTTGGTGCGCCGCCGCGTCGTCTCCTCGTTGACGTAGATGGAGCCGTCCCAGCCGGTGAACATGAACACCGCGATGAGGAACCCGGCCACCGCGCTGCCGTGCCCGCCGACCCCGCCCGGGCTGAGCCAGCCGCTTGTCGCGTGGTAGGTGCCGTGGTGGTGGGCCAGCACGAACACCAGCCCGGCGATCGCGAACCCGATCAGGATCACGTACTCGATCAGGGCCATGCCGACCTGGGTCCGCGCCGTGATCTTGATGCCGATGACCGCGATGACCAGCATGACCAGGCCGAGGGCGGTGTCGATGCCGATGTTCCCCCAGGTGTTGTTCGAGTTGTTGCCGAAGGCGGCCAGCACGGTTGGCGCGAGGATCTCTACCCCGCTGATCGTGCCGAGGATGTACGCGGCCACCATCAGCCACCCGGCCTGGAACCCCAGGTACGGGTCGATCGCCCGGCCGACCCACTCGAAGGAGGCGCCGCACCTGGCTTCCCACATGTTCAGCCGGCGGTACGCGTTGGCGATGATGAGCATGGGAATCGCGGTCAGGATGATGATCGGCCCGCTGCCGTAGGCGGTAGCCATGGCGAGCCCGGCGATGGTCAGCCCGACCGAGGCGGCCGGCGCGGAAGCGGCCATGCCGATGACGGTGTCCTCCGTCACCCCGATGGCGTCGGGCTCCAGCCGGGTGGGCTCGGGGTCGGCCACATCCACTCCGGCTGCGGGTCGATCTGTCATCTCGGCTCCGCTTCTACGGCAAAGCACCGGCCAGGTACATCCGTATTGTTCCGTCTCGGGCAGCTCCAATCCAGACACCGTCCGCTTTGCCGGGCCCGCCGCTGGCCGTCGTGCCTGGTAGCTGCCAAAACCTTTTTTTAGCCGAACGATCCGTGCCGGCGCGTCCGCACCCCCGGACGCCGGGTTTGAAGCCATCCCTCCGGGTAGCAGTAGCCGCAACGGCGGGTAGAAACTATTCTGGTCGGAATTATAGTTATAGACCCCGGGGGGAGGCCCCATGGCCATGCCCGACTTCCTGGTGATCGGCGCCCCGAAGGCGGGCACCACGGCGCTGCACGCTGCGCTGGCCGGCCATCCGGGCCTGTACATGTCGGCGATCAAGGAGCCGAAGTTCTTCCTCACCGACGGGCCGCCGCCGACCAGGGGCGGCCCGGGGGACGCGCACACGTACCGGGAGCACGTCTGGCGCAGGCAGGATTACGAGGCGCTGTTCGATCGGGCGGCGGAAGGGACGCTGCGCGGCGAGTCCACCCCGCTGTACCTGTACGACCGGGCGGCGATGCGCCGGATCCGGGCGACACTTCCCGGCGCCGCTCTGATCGTGATCGTGCGCGACCCGGTGGAACGGGCCCACTCCAACTGGACGCACCTGTGGTCGGCGGGCCTGGAGCCCGTCGGCGATTTCGTCCGGGCCTGCGGCGAGGAGGAGCGCCGGATAGCCGCCGGCTGGGCCAGCTTCTGGCACTACGTCGGGCTCGGCCGCTACGGCGAGCAGCTTGAGTACCTGTACACCCTGTTCCCGCGCGAGCAGGTCCTGGTGATCAGGTACCGGATGCTCGTGGATGCCCCCGTGCAGACCCTTGACCGGATCTGCGCGTTCCTCGGCGTCGAGCCGGGCGTCGTGGCCGAGATACCGCGGGCCAACGTCACGTCCCACCCGGAACCGACGCTGGCGCACCGGGCCGTGTCGCTGGCGCAGCGGGCGGGCAGCGCCGCGACGAGCAGGATCCCCGGCCGGACCGCCGCCGCCATGACCGTTCGGCTCGAGCGCTACCTCCAGCGGCACAGCCGCGAGCGCCAGCCCCTGAGCTGGGCTCAGCGCCAGGAACTCATCCCGCGGTTCGAGGCCGACATCAGGGTCCTCGAAGACGTCCTCGGCGAGAGTTTCCGCGACTGGGTGCTGCCCCGCGAGCGCTCTGGCGGGATGGTCGGCAGCCGGCCGGCCGGGCAGGGCCAGGCGAAGAACGGCCGCCCGGGCTCGGCCTCAGCCGTCAGCGAAGCTCGGTGACCAGGGCGTGGGACCCGTCCGCCTGGGTCATCTCGTAGTACAGCCGGTACCGGGCACGGGGGAGCGGAACGATACTGAGGTACCGCAGGCCGCCCCCGTGATACGGCGAGGACGCCAGCGGGCCATCGCCCGCCGCGGTGAGCGACGCCGGGTCGGCGCCCGTCGCGACGCCGGTCCGCTCCTCGTAGTTCTCCGCCGCGCTCGCGCGCCCGTCGTAGTAGGCGGTCACCACGTCCCCGTCCACGTGCACGGCGGTGGCCCGCGTTCCCCGGCCGTCCCAGCGGCCGGGCGTCCCGCTCAGCGCGGTGCCGTGCCACGCCCAGGCCAGGCCGTCGGCGCTGGTCGCGTACTCGGTGGTCATCTGGTCGGCCTCCGCGGGGTCGGCCAGCGGATGGCAGGAAGCCCATAGGTGCCAGCGGTCGTCATGCCAGACGATCACCGGGTCCTTCACTCCCGTCTTGGCGTCGCCGGGCAGGATGGTCTGCCGCCGCCCGGGATCGAATTCCCCGGGATGCGCGGCCTCGGTCATCTCGACGCGCCAGTGCTTGGTGCCCGGCGTCGCGCAGCTTAGGTAGAGCCGCCAGCGCCCCTCCGGCGTGCGGACCAGGGCGGGCCGCTCCAGCGACTCGGCCGCTAGTTCCCGCTTATCGACGGTCAGCAGCGTCTGGAACCTCTCGCCGTCGGCGGACCTGGCCAGCACCACCGCGTAGCCCCGCCCCTGGCCGATGGGCCTCCGGAGCCGGTAGGCGAGGAAGATCTCGCCGTGGTCAGCGACGGCGCACGGCGCTCCGGCCCAGTAGCCGGGCCCGGCGCCAGGTGCCTGCACGGCCACCACGCCGCGTCCGGGCTCGGGGTGCGGCAGCATGAACTCTTCTCGTCTATTCACATCGGAATAATAGTAAACAACCTCAGACACTGTGATCAGCTAAGCACCGCCAGGTCGAGCTGGGCCAGGCGATCCGGGTCGGAGATGACCTCGATCTGCGTGATCGTGTCCTCGCCGAACGTGAAGGCGAGCACGAGGACCAGCCGTCCGGACGGGGCCATGATGATTCCCGGGCTCCCGTTGACCAGGGCGAGGCCCCCGTAGCGGGCTCGGCCGGCGGAGGCCACCGCACCGTGGGCGACGACCGCCGCGCCGCGGATGGTCAATGGGATGCCCGACGGCACCGACCCCGCGTCCGCGTGGATCACCACCTCGGGATCGAGGATGGACAGCAGCGCGGCCAGGTCGCCGCCCCGCGCGGCGGCGAGGTACGCGGCGGCGAGCTCCCGCTGCCGGGCCAGGCGCGTCCCGGGGACCGCCGCCGTGCCCCTGACCCGCCGCCGGGCCCGGCTGGCCAGCTGGCGCGTGGCCGCCGGCGAGCGCCCGGTGACCGCGCTGATGTCGCCGAACGGCAGGCCGAACATGTCATGGAGCACGAACGCGACCCGCTCCGCGGGCGCGAGCGTGTCGAGCACCACGAGCATCGCCAGCCCCACCGAGTCGGCGAGGACCGCCTCCTGCTCCGGCCCGGCCACGGCGGCGGCCTCGTCCACGCCCAGCGGCTCCTCGCGCCGCGACTTGCGCGAGCGCAGCATGTCCAGGCACACCCGCGCGACGATCGTCGTCAGCCACCCCTCCAGGTTCGCCACGTCCCCCGCGCCGGCGCCCGCCGCGTGGATCCACGCTTCCTGGACGGCGTCCTCGGCCTCGCCGAGCGAGCCGAGCATCCGGTACGCCACCGCCCGCAGGCGGGGCCTGCTGTCCTCGAACCGCGCGGCCAGCCAGTCGTTCTCGTCCATCGGTCACATTGTCCTTTTCCGTTCCGTCATCCGCATGACGGGTCACGCCGCCGGAATGTGACCGCGCCCGGGTGCTAGGGGACAAGCTCCAGGTAGGACACGCCGGGCATCGGCAAGGCGAAGGCGAACTCCAGGATCCCGCCGGACGCGGCGTGCGCCTCCGGCGGGACCAGCTCATCGAGCGTGTTCAGCTCCCCGAGCGCCGTCCACTGTTCCTCCGACGGCCACGAAGCGCCGCGGCTCATCCGTTCCCAGGCGGGGACGATGTTGGAATGGCCGGCGTCGACGCGGAAGTGACTGACGGTGTACGACGATCCCGGCGCTACCTGGACGCGCAGCCGCACCTGGCGATCGAGATCGGGATCCCCGTCGATCTTTCCCTGGTCCAGGGTGCCGTTCCAGGCCAGGATCCCGACGCGCCCGTCGTCGTGGCGCGCCGCGAGCGCCTGCACCAGCCCGCCGGCCCCGTCCCCGCCGATACGGACCGGAAGGCGGTGCGGCCCGAGCCGGGCCAGCAGCGCGAGCGCCCAGTACCGGGGCTTGCGCAGGTTCCCCACCGACAGCAGGCCGAACCCGCCGTGGAATAGCTCCGGCGGCGCGCCGAGCTCCTCGAAGTGGTCCGAGGCGACCCAGTGCGCCAGCGCCCCGACCCGGTCGAGCACCGACGCCATGCCGCGGAGCAGGAACGCCGCGGCGAACACGGTGTCGCCGACGCGGTTGAAGTGGCTCGGCGTCGGCCCCCACTCGGTCCACCAGATCGGCGTTCCCCCCCGGCCGTAGCCGGCCAGGGTCGGCCGCAGGTCCAGCGGGGCGTTGCCGTAGGTATGGGTGGAGGCGTAATCCAGCGGCGCGCCGGAGGCACGCAGGTGGGCCAGGAGTTCGGCGGTCCAGCCCGCCGCCGCCGAGGCCGGCCCGCCGACCCGGAGCCCGGGGTGCACGGACTTGATCGCCCGCGCGGAGCAGTCGTACAGCCGGAAGTACTCCTCGCGCGTCCCCGACCAGAACACGTCCAGGTTCGGCTCGTTCCACACCTCGAACGCCCAGCGGCCCGTGACCTCCGCCTCGCCGTACCGCTCGAGCAGGTGCGCGGCCAGGCCGCGCACCAGGTCCGCCCAGCGGTCCCAGTCACGGGGCGGGGAGATGATCCCCGCCCAGGCGAACACGGTCTTGCCCGGGTCGCGGGCCAGATCACGCGGCATGAAGGACAGCTCGACGACGGGACGCAGGCCGGCCTCGAGCAGGCCGTCGTACACCCGGTCGACCCCGCTGAAGTCGTGCACCGCCCGGCCGCCGGCCTCGGCGTACACGCCGAGGTCGTCACACAAGATGCCGTGCGCGCGGACGGCCCGCACGCCGAGCTCGTCACGGGCGATCCGCAGCGCCTCGCGGAGTTCGGCGCCGATCACCCGTCCCCCGGTACGGTCCCGGCGCAGCAGGCAGCTCAGGCGTTCCGAGCCGATCATCGGTTCCCAGGGCCGGGCCAGCTCGACGTCGGCCGACCGGCCGACGTCGATCCTCACCGTCGCTTTCGCCGCTTCCGCCGCGCCCGTCGCTTCCGTCACGTCCATCGGTCCGCCTGGCGCCGTCCCGGCTGGCGCCGCCGCGACCGGGTCCGACAGCGGCCCCGCGGATGACCCGTCGGGCACGGCCGCCACGGCGTAGTACCGGACCCGGCCCGCCTGGCCCGACGTGTCGGCGTACGGCCCGGCGGGGACGGCGAGCACGTCGCCCCCGCCGTGATCCAGCGGCCGGAACGGGCCGTCCGCGTTGCCGGCCTGGTAGACCAGGTACCCGGCCGCTCCGGGCACCGGATCCCAGTCGAGCATGACGTGCCCCAGGCCTGGCTCCGCGCGCAGCCCGGATGGTGGCGGCAGGCCGCCCGCCGCACCCGCGCGGCCTTCGCGGCCGGGCACGCCGCGCCGTCCGATGCGGCGTTCCCAGTCAGCGCGCGCCGCGGCCGGCCCTCCGGGAGCCCTCATGGGTCAGCCCGCGATCGACATGGTCTCGATGGACAGGTATTCGTGCGCGGCCCAGGAGACGGGGTCGCGGGCGAAGTCGCGCTGGATGGCACGGTTGTTGAGCGCGTTGTCCAGCGATGCCATGATCATCGACTGGTCGAGCACGAGGTCGCGCTGGCCGATCGCCCCGGTGACCGGGTTGACCGCGTCGTAGAACCCGGCCGGTCCGTACAGGCCGGGGTAGTCGGTGCGGAGCGCCTCGATGTTGGCGTAGGCCTGCTGCGGCGCCACGTCCAGCGCGATGAACGACGCGTACGGGGTGACCACGGTTTCCGCGTCACATGCGGGGTCCTGGCATTGCGCGAGCCTGTCGTTCGGATGGCTCGCGTCGGCACCGGTCCCGTAGTACGGGAACGCCAGCCCCTCGACGCCGTACGCGGCATAGTCTCCCGTGTCGTCCGCCGTGCTCGATGGCGACATCCCCCACACCTTGTAACCCAGCTGCTGGGTCGCGTACTTGATCTGCACCTGCACGGTGCGCACGTCGGCGAGCCCGAAGCTGCGGGTGCCCCAGCTGGTCTCGGGCACGACGATGTTCGGCATCATCGCCTCGAACATGCCGCCCCCGTAGGTCGGGATGAACGTCAGGTTGGTACCCGGGTAGGTGTAGTGCCCTTCCCACACGTCGAATTGCTGGCCCGACTGCGGGTCGGTATAGGTCTGCCAGTAACCGCCCATCGGCCACTGCCCCTGCCAGGAGAAGTCCGGGTCGGTGGACTGGCAGTCCGCGAACGGCGCCTTGGGCGGCAGCTCGCGCCAGCTGCGCCACCACACGTTGCCCGGCATCTGGTGCAGGCCCATGCCGATGTAGGCGGAGATCCGCGGATCGCTGTACAGCGCGCCGTTGTGGTAGTACTCCGTGTAGTTGTTGCCCGAGTACGGCGGAAGCCCGACGTAGTACCCGCCGAACATCTGGCCGGTCGGCTGGTTTCCGGGGATCGCCGGGTTCGTGTTGCACTGGGTCTCGGCCCGGTTGTCGTAGAAGATCGAGAAGTTCATCGGCGCGATCAGGCTGTTCGCCAGGCCCGCCAGCTCCGGCATGGCCTCCCGCACCACGATGAGCCCCGAGGCGTACCAGCCGTTATCCACGTTGGAGACGAAGAAGCAGTTGGTGAAGGCCGGGGCGGCGCCCGCGGCGCAGTCGGCCTGGCCCGGGTTGGACAGCACGTCGCCGTTCGTCGTGTCGTACCACTGGTACAGGAAGCCGTCATAGCGCTGCAGGTGCGAGACCTCGGTCAGCGTGGCCCGGATCCGGGCGTCCGCCTGCGCCTCGCTGATGATCCCGAGATCCCTGGCCGAGACGACGGCCCAGAGGTACACGCCGATATCAGCCGCCGACGTGTAATGGCCCAACGTGGTGGGGGTCACCGAGCCGCCCGCAAAGGTCATGTTGTCCATCGGGAGGTTCGTCGCCGGGTCGACATCAAGGTCGTAGAACTTCCAGGTGTCGCGGGCGATGGACAGCAGGTTGGCCTGCTGCGCCTGGCTCAGCCCGCTGTAGTTGGCTACCGGGTAGCCGCCCGCGCCGTCGGCGCGAGCCTGCTGGGCCGGAGCGAGCATCGCGGCGACGATCACCGCGATGCCGATCGCCGCGCCGCCCAGCCAGCACGTGCGCCTCGTCAGCCGCCGCGACGAAATCATGCCGTCCTCCTGCCGTTCGCCTTGCTGCCGTTGGCCGAGGGGGCCTCATCTGTGCCTCCTCGGGGGGACGACCCCCCCAGGCCCCCCCGCGAGGTCGCGAACGGGTTCGCCACGGCGTTGAGCAGCGCAATGGTGTACTTGTCGGTCGGGAGTTGCAGGACCTGCTTGGTCTGGCCGCGCTCGACGACCCGGCCCTGGTTCAGCACGAGGATCTCGTCGGTGATCAGCCGCGCGGACAGCAGGTCGTGGGTGATGTAGAGCAGGCTCAGCCCGCGCGTCCGGCGCAGCTCGGCCAGCAGCTTGAGGACCCCGGCCCGCAGCGAGACGTCCAGCATCGAGACGGGCTCGTCGGCCACGATCAGCTCGGGGTCGCTGCCGAGCGCGCGCGCGATGAGGACGCGCTGCCGCTGCCCGCCGGACAGCTGGTGGGGGAGCTTGGCCGCGTACTGGCCGGCCGGAACCAGGCCCACGGTCTCGAGCAACTCGGCGACCCGGTCCCTGGCCTGCGCGGCGGACATGCCGAGGAAGTTCTGGCAGGGGCGCATCACCGTGTACTCCACGGTGTGCAGCGGGTTGAGCGCGCCGTAGGGGTCCTGGAAGACCATCTGGACCCGGTGGTGGAGCTTGCGCAGGCCGGCCGAGCGCAGCTGCCCCACCGAGGTGTCGCCGAACCTGATCTCGCCCGACGTTGGCCGCACCGAACCGGTGATCATCTTGGCCAGCGTGCTCTTGCCGCTGCCGCTCGCCCCGACCAGGCCGACGGCGGCGCCCGGCGCGACCTCGAAGGACACGTCATCCACCGCGGTGACGGTCCGGCGGTCCCGCCCGCGAACCTGGTAGACCTTCGACACGCCGCTGACGGTCAGCGGCGGGACCTCGTTATCGGACACTGCCGACCTCCTCTTCGACGTGCGCCATGCGGGCCCGCACGTGACACGCCGCCCGTCCTGGCGCCAGCGGGTACAGCGGCGGATCCTGAGTACGGCAGATCTCTTCGGTCAGCGGGCACCGGGGTGCGTACGAGCACCCGACGTTCGGCAGCGACAGGTCCGGCGGGGTGCCGGGGATACCGCCGAGCTTGACCACATCGGCGCGCGGGTCGGCGTAGCAGTCCAGCATCGCCTCGGTGTAGGGGTGGTGCAGCCCGTGCGCCATGACCCTGGCGGGCTGGTCCTCGACGATCCGGCCCGCGTACATGATCATGACCCGGTCGGTGGCCTCGAGTACGACGCCGAGATCGTGGCTGATCAGGATGGCGGAGAAGCCGCGCTCCCGTTGCAGGTCCTTGATCGTGTCCATCACCGCCTGCTGCACGATCACGTCCAGCGCGGTGGTCGGCTCGTCGAAGACGATCATCCGCGGCTGCAGGGACAGCGCCAGCGCGATCGAGACCCGCTGCCGCATCCCGCCTGACAGCTCGTGCGGGAAGCGGCTCAGCACCGCCTGCTCGAGGCGCACGGCCTCGAGCAGCTCGGCCGCCCGGCGCCGGATGCGGTCACGCGAAAGGTCGTCGCCCGGCCGGGCGTGCGCCGACAGGACGTCACGGAAGTGGCGCTCGATGGTCCGCACCGGGTTCAGCGCGTTCATGCCGCTCTGCAGGACCAGCGCGAAGCCGCCGCGCCGCGCCCGGCGCAGTTGCTCACCGCTGAGGCTGGCGATGTCGGTGCCGTCGAACCTGATCTGACCGCTCGGCATGCGCGCCGGCGGGCGCAGCATCCGGGTCAGGGCGAAGCCGAGGGTGGACTTGCCGCACCCGGACTCGCCGACCAGCCCGACGAACTCGCCCTGCTCGATCGTGACGTCCGCCTCGCGCACCGACCAGATCCGCTGGCCGCGGGCCGGCTCGTAGACGACGTTGACGCCGCGTGCTTCCAGTAGGGCCATCACTTCTCCCGCAGCCGTGGGTTGGACAGCGCGTCGATGCCGAAGTTGATCAGCACGAACGACACCATCAGCAAGACGATGGCCAGGCCGGGGGCGAACACCATCATCCACTGCCCGGTGAGCAGCGCGTTCTGCTGCTGCGCGGCGTACAGGATGGTGCCCCAGCTGACCGTGGACGGGTTGCCGAGGCCGAGGAACTCCAGGCTGGCCTCGGCCAGCACCGCGGCGGTGGCCGCGGCCAGGAAGCTCGCCGCGACCAGGGAGGTCATGTTCGGCAGGATGTCGCGGAACGCGATCCGGAAGAGCCGCTCGCCGGAGAACACCGCCGAGGTGACGAACTCGCGGGTGCGCAGCGTCTTGGTCTGGCTGCGGATCACCCGGGCGCCCGTGGCCCAGCTGGTGAAGGCGACGACCAGCACGATCGTCCACACCGAATGCCCCTGCAGGTAAGCCGCCAGGATGATCATCAGCGGCAGTGCGGGGATCACCAGCGCGAGGTTGGTGACGAAGCTGAGCACCTCGTCGACCGGGCCCTGGCGGTAGCCCGAGATCAGGCCGATCGTCACGGCCACCAGGGTGGCCAGCGCCCCGGCGCACAGGCCCACGATCAGCGAGATCCGCGACCCGTAGATGAGCTGCGAGAACACGTCCTGGCCGTTGCCCGTCGTGCCGAGCCAGTTGGTCGCGCTCGGGCCCTTGTACGGCGCGAACGTGGTGGCGGTGGGCGAGTGCGGCGCGATCAGGGGGGCGAAGATCGCGGCCAGGACGATGATGCCGAGGATGATCAGCCCCGCGCGTGCCTTGCCGTTGCCCCACAGCGTTCGCAGGGCCCGCCCGATGAAGCGCAGTGGTCCTGGAACCGCGCTGTACCAGCCCTGGGGGGACGACCCCCCGGGACCTCCCCGCGCCTGGGGGGAAGCCTTTCCCCCCAGACCCCCCTCGGGCGGCGGCACTGAGGTGATGACGGTCATGACGTGCTCCGGACTCGCGGGTCGAGGCGGACGTAGAGCAGGTCGACGACGAAGATCGCGACCAGCATGCTGAGCGTGAAGACCAGCAGCAGCGCCTGCATCAGCGGGTAGTCGTGGTTGGTGACGGCGAGGTAGAGCAGGTTGCCGACGCCCGGGTAGCTGTAGATTCCCTCGACCAGCACCGACCCGCCGACGACCGCGCCCAGCATCAGCCCGAATGAGGTGACGTTGGGCAGCAGCGCGTTGCGCGCCGCGTAAAGCAGCGCGACCGTTCGGGAACGAAGGCCGTTGGCCTCGGCGAAGGTGACGTAGTCCTCGCCCAGGGTGTTGATCATGTTGTTGCGCATGCCGAACACCCAGCCCGACAGGGTGGTGATGGCCAGGGTCAGCCCGGGCAGCACGCTGTGGTCAAGCGCGTCACCCAGGAACGACAGGCTCCAGTTCGGTGTAACGCCGGGGGAGTAGCCGCCCTTGATCGGGAACCAGCCGTACTTGAACGACAGCCAGTACAGCAGGAGCAGCCCGAGCCAGAACGGCGGGAACGCGCCGAAGAAGGTTGCCCCGACCGTCACCGACGAGTCGCCGAATTTGCCGCGGTGCCACCCGGCGTAGACCCCGAGGAGGGTCCCGACGACGAACGCGAACACCGTCGTCGTCCCGACCAGCGCCACGGTCCACGGCAGGGCCTTGCCGATGGTCTCCGCGACCGTCTGGTTGGGGAACGAGAACGACGTGCCGAACCGCAGCGTCGCGATGTTCCTCAGGTAGTCCGCATACTGCACGAAGATGCTCGTGTGCGGCGCGCCGAGCTGAGCCTCGACGGCTGCCTTTTCCGCGTTGGTGATCGGCACGCCGGCCGACGCGAGCTTTCCGAGCGCCGCGTCGACCGGTGAGCCAGGCATCAGCCGCGGCAGGATGAAGTTCAGCGTGATCGCCGCCCACAGCGTGATGATGAACAGCGTCACCTTGCGCAGGATGTACCTCACCGCGCGCTCCTTTCACCCTGCCTCGCCTCAGGCCTTGACCAGGCGGGTCACGACCGTCAGCAGCGAGTAGTTGTAGTTGGTCGGCAGGGTGTAGGGATCACTGGCCGAAGGCCAGCCGGTGAAGTGCTTGGTGGAGAACAGGCCCCAGCTGCCGCCGTAGTACAGCAGCACGATCGGGACCTGGTTGTACATCATCGTCTCGAGCTTGTCGGTGGCCTGCTGCTGTGCGGCGGGGCTGGTGGACGCGGCCAGCTTTCCGAGCGCCTGGTTGACTCCCGCGTTGTCGTACCGTTCGAAGTTGTTCACCGTCGGCGTGTGCACCGGAGCCGCGTAAGAGCTGTTCAGCGCCAGGTCGAAGTCGTTGTACGGGATGCCGGTGCCGCCGAAGCCGCCGATCGCGGCGTTGAACGTACCGGCCTGGGTGGTCTGCGAGTACTGCGCGTACTGCGGCTCGTCCAGGCTCACCTTGATACCGACCTGCCCGAGCTCGGTGCTGATCTCAGTGGCCGCCGCGGCCCAGTCGGTGAAGCTGTTCGGCAGCGTGATGGTCATCGTGGCCTGGCCGTTCGGCCCCATCAGCTTGCCGCCGCGCAGGGTGTAACCGGCCCTGGTGAACGCGGCCAGCGCGGCCGAACGGTTCTGGGTGACGACACCCTGGCCGGGCAGGTTCGGGTCCAGCCACTTCTGCTCGTTCGGCAGGATGATCCCGGTCGTGCTGGCCGGGCTCATATAGCCGTTGACCGCCTTCTGCGCGATCGTGGCGCGGTTCAGCGCCAGCGAGATGCCCTGGCGGAAGTTGACGTTGTTGTACGGCGCCTGGGTCAGGTTGAGGAACAGGCCGATGGTGCCGCCGGGCGGGAACCAGTACTGGTTGGTCGCCGGGTCGCGGTCCACGTAGGTCGCCTTGACGTCGGGCAGGTAGGTGTAAGCCCAGTCGAACTGGCCCTCGCTCACCTCGAGCTGGTTGGTGCTCTGGCTGGTCGCCTGGGCCGGGAACACGACCGTGGTCGGCGCGATCTTCGACGCGTCCCAGTACAGCGGGTTCTTGGCCAGGGTGTACTGGGTGGGCGCGAAGCTCTTGAGGGTGTAAGGCCCGGTGCCGACCGGGTGGGTGTTGGCGTAGGTCGCCGGGTTGGCGATCGACGACCAGATGTGCTCGGGCACGATCGGGGTCTGCGCGATCGTGGCGGCGAACGGGACGTCGGGCGCCTTGAAGGTGAACGTGACGTTGTTGCCCGAAGCTGACACCCCGCTGATCTGCGACCAGACCCCGTTGGTGTCCAGCGCCGGGTACTTCTTCAGCAGGTTGAACGTGAAGACCACGTCGGCCGGGGTGAAGGCGGTGCCGTCGCTCCACCTCACCCCCTGCCGGATCGTGTACACCAGCGTCGTGGGGTTGGTGAACTTGTACCCGGTGGCCAGGAAGGGCGTATAGCTGCCGTTGATCGTGCTGACGGTCTCCAGCGGCGCGTAGATCAGGTAGGTGCCGTGCAGCTCGGTGCTGGGCGTGAACGGGTTGAAGTTCTCCACCAGCGTCGGGTTGCCGGTGTCGCCCTGGATGGTCAGGGTGCCGCCCGCGCTACTCGTGCTGCCGCTGGAGCCGGCCGTGCTGGATGAGCACGCGCTGGCGCCGGCCGCGAGCAGGGCCGCGGCGCACGCGCAGGCCGCGACCGATCTCAGGTTCGGCAGGTTTTTCATGGTTGGTTCTCCTTCGTGTGCCTACAGCCGCAACTGCGGCGGATCACGACCTCGGTTGGCAGCACCACCGACTTCCGTGGCGCGCTTCTGTCGTGGACCCGGTCGAACAGGGTTTGGACCGCCTTCTCGCCCAGCGCTCGCATGGGCTGGCGGACGGTGGTAAGGGCGGGACGTACGTGATGGGCGACGCCGATGTCGTCGAACCCGGTCACGGCGATATCGGCAGGGACGCGCAGCCCGCTGGCCCGCAGCGCGCTGAGCGCACCGACCGCCATCTCGTCGTTGCCGCACACGATCGCCTGCGGCCTGCGCCCCTCGGCGATGAGCGCCGCCACGGCCGCCCCGCCGCCCGCCTCGGTAAAGCCGCCGCTGCTGGCCGGCGAGTCCGGGACGGGCAGGTCAGCATCATGCAGCGCCTCGCAGAATCCCGTGAAGCGCTCGACAGAGTCAGGCGAGTCGGCCGGGCCCGCCAGGAACGCCAGGTCGGTGCGGGCGTGGACGCGGATCAGGTGCGTGGCGACGGCCCGCGACCCGCCGCGGTTGTCGGTGCCGACGAAGTCGGGTCCGCCGTCGCCGTAGCGGTTGGCGAGCACGACCACCGGAAGGCTGCGGGCCAGGACCTCGATGTCCTCCTCGGACAGGCAGCGCGCCATGACCACCACCCCGTCGACCTTCCCCGCCACCATGAACGCGAGGTCGCGCCCGGCTGCGGTACGGGTGGCCGCGATCAGGACCGCGTGGCCGGCGGTGGTCGCCGCCCGCTCCGCGCCGCGGATCACCTGGTCGACGTACAGCGGCGACTCTTCCTCCAACTCCCCGGAGTGGCCCAGGTCGGGGAACAGCAGGCCGACGATCCCGTTGCGCTTCGAGGCCAGGCCGCGGGCCGATCCGCTCGGAACCCAGCCCAGTTCGGCCGCCGTGGCCCGGACCCGTTCCCTGGTGGTCGCGGAGAAGCCCTTGCCGTCGGCCATGACGCGCGACACCGTCGCCGTCGACACGCCGCTGCGCTTCGCGACCTCGTAGATCGTGAGCCGGTCGGCCATGTGCGGACCTCCGCGTCGGCGAGTAAGCGGCGCAGGTTAAGCGCTTACGCTGATCCGTCCCGGCTTTCTCCGGTCGCGCGGTCTAAACACGCCGCATCCCGGCTGTTATAAAAACGTTATATTCGTCTCACGGTCGCCCCGAGGGGGCGCGATGTCCTCCCCTGAGCTAGCATCCGCGCCGTGGACTCTGTTGAGGCTCTGCCGGAGCGGGTGACATCAACCGACATCGCGACGCTGGCGCGGCGCGGTGCGACGGCCGTGGCGGCCGGGCGCGTGGCGATCGGACTGACCGCACTGGCCTGGCCGTCGGTACCGTCCCGGCCCTGGGTCGGCGCGGCGTCCGACGACCTGGCCGCACGGGTGTTCGGGCGCGCGCTTGGAGCGCGCGACGTCGCCCTGGGGCTCGGCGCGCTCTCGGCGCTACAGCGCTCGCCCGCCGAGCCCGGATCGGCGGGCGCGTGGGTCGCCGCGGGCGCCGTGTCCGATGCCCTGGACGTGGTCGCCACCCTGGCGTCGTGGCGCGATCTCCCGCGAGCAGGCCGTTGGCTGGTCGCCGGATCCGCCGCCGCCTCCGCGCTCGTCGGCGCCGCCGCGGCACTGGCCATCAGCCCGGACGGGACGCGCACCCGCCCGTCCGGAGCGTAACGGACTGGATCCGTTCAGGCCGATCGGCCGTGGTCGGAATGCTCGCAGCATGGCGAGCAGCGCCAGGATGCATTCACCTTGCTCACGCGGCCTAGCCGCAGGGCCGGGCGAACGGGACGCCGGGAACGTACCTGCTCCACTCCTGCCTCGTGATCGGATCGCCGGCTGCGGCACAGACTCCCGCCGCGGCGGCTGCCGGGCTGGTGTCCCACAGGCGTACCGTGCCGTCCGCGCTGCCAGCCGCGAGCGTCTGCCCGTCCCGGCTGAACGCCACCGTGTATACGTAGCTCGCCGGCCCGGTGAGGGTCGCGTACAGGGCGGGCGTGCCGGACACCGTCCACAGCCACACGGTGTCGTCGGTGCTCCCGGCGGCCAGCGTCTGCCCGTCCGGGCTGAACGCGATCGCGTACACGTAGCTGGCGGGGCCGGTCAGCGGGGGCCCGTCGCGCACCGGATGCCGCGCGTTGGCCAGGTTCCATAGGTACACGCTGCGATCCGCGCTGCCGGCCGCAAGCAGCCGTCCGTCTGGGCTGAACGCGACCGAGTACACGGTGCTCGCCGGGCCGGTAAGCGTCGCGAGCGGGACCGGCCTGGCCGGGTCGGAGAGGCTCCACAGCCGCACCGTGTCCGTGGCGCTGCCGGCCGCAAGCAGCCGCCCGTCCGGGCTGAACGCCACGCTGAACACCTGCGCCCCAAAGGCGGGCAGGATCGCGAGCTGGCGCGGCGGCCCAGACACGTCCCACAATCGCACGGTCCCGTCGTCGCCGCCCGAGGCGAGTAGCCGCCCGTCCGGGCTGAACGCGACCGACTCCACCTCCCCGGGTGCCGCACCGCGCAGCGGCGGGCCCGAGGCCGCCAGCGCGCCGCCGCTGTCGTATCTCCACAGCCGTACGGTCCCGTCCGAATTCCCCGTCGCGATCATCTGGCGGTCCGGGCTGAACGCGACCGCCTCGGGTACCGCTCCGCTGACCGTCCGCATGGCGCCCAGCGGCTCGTCCGTCGCCGGGTCCCACAGCCTCAGGCTGTCGCTCGCGACCGCGAGCATGTCACCGTGCGGGCTGAACGCCACGCCGTTGACCACGCCGCCCGCCGGGAGCACGCGCGAAGGCACCCGCCACAGCCGCACCTCACCGTCGGCCGCACCGGTGATCAACGTGCCCCCGCCGTCCCAGGCAAGCGTCGTGACCGGTCCCGGATGGGCGAACTGCGCCGTCACCGTCCGCGTCGCCAGGTCCCACAGCCGTACCGTGTCGTCGCTGCCGCCTGCCGCCAGCGTAGCGCCTCCCGGGCTGAAGGCGACCGCGTTCACCCAGCTCGTGGCGCCGACGAGCCTGCCGAGGAAGGCCGGTCTCCGCGGGCTGCGCAGGCTCCACAGGTACACGTCGCTGTCGCGGCTGCCTGCCGCGAGCACGGCGCCTTCCGGGCTCATCGCCACCGAGTAGACCGCCCCGGCCGGGCCCGTGAGCGGACGGCCGATCGGCTCGGGACGCGCGGGGTTCGCGGTGTCCCACAGCCGGATCGTGCCGTCTGCGGTCCCGGCGGCGAGAATCCCGCCGGCTGGGCTGAACGCCACCGACTCAACGTAGCCGCCGCCTGCGTTCAGCGCCCGGCCCGCCGCACGCGGCAGCGCGAGGTTCCACAGCCAAACGTTGCCGTCGGCGCTCCCTGCCGCGAGCATGCTCCCGCCGGGACTGAACGCCAGCGAGTAGATGGTGTTCGCCGGGCCGGCGAGTGTCCCCGTCCGTACCGGGCGAGCGGGGTCGGCCACGCTGAAGAGGTACACCTTCGCGCCGCCTCCGGCGACGGCGAGGATCGTGCCGTCCGGGCTGAACGCCACCGCGAAGGCCGCCTCGCCAAGCTGCGCGATCTGTTGGGCCCGCGGCGCGCCCGCATCGCTGGCGAGACGCCACAGCCAGACCCCGCCGTCGTCGTCGACCGCGGCGAGCAGACGGTGGTCCGGGCTCAGCGCGACCGCTTGGACGATGCCCGCCGGACCGGTAAGCCGGGTCGGCATGGGCGTGCCCGACGACTCGAGCAGGGCACCGCGGGCCTGCGGGGTTTGCGCCTCGCGGTAGGCGGCGACGCTGAGCTGCGCCGCGACGCCAGGGACCTGGCCGCGCAACTGCTCTGCCTCCGTGGCGATCTGCCGTGAGGTCGCCAGGTCCCGCTGCATCGCCGCCGCGATCCGCTGTGCCGTGGCCGCGGCGCGCTGGACGAACGCGACCCCGGTCAGCACACCGGCGAGCACGAGCGCCGCGGCCAGGCACGCCGCCAGGTTGCGCATGCGCCGCGCGGTGCGCCGTTCGGCCTGCTGTTCGGTACGTTCCCTGGCCAGCGAGGCGTCGAGCAGGTCGCGTTCGGCTCCGGTCAGCTCGGCTCGCTTCGCCGGATCGGTCGCGAGCGACCGTGCCATCGCCAGCTTTCCGCCGCGCAGCAGGTCGCCAGGGTCGCGGCCGCGGTCCGCCCAGTCGCGCGCCGCCTCCGTGACGCGCCTGCGGATCAGCAGGTCGGCACGGCCGGAGTCGATCCAGCTCCGCAGTTCAGGCCAGGCGGCCAGCAGGGCTTCGTGCGCTATCTCCACCGTGCCGTCGTCGGTGGTCAGCAGCCGGTGGGCGACGAACGTGGTGAGGACGGCCTGCTCGTCCGGTGCGTCAGCCAGCTCGGCGAGCGCCACCCGGCGTCTGGTGTCCGGCGCGTCCTCGGCGACCCAGACCAGGCGCAGGAACAGGCGCCGTGCCGCGCGCCGCCCGGATTCGCCGAGTTCGCCGAACGCCTCGTCGGCGGCCTTCCTAATCGCGTCGCCGATGCCGCCGGTGGCCAGGTAGTCGGCGACCGTGAGCCTGCCTGACCTGTGCCGGTCCCAGGTGGCCAGCAGCGCGTAAGACAGCAGCGGCAGCGCGCCCGCGTCGAAGGCCGGCCGGCTCGCCGTGGGCCGCAGCTCGCTGAGCAGCAGTTCGACCAGCGCTTCGTCGACGCTTGTCTTCGCCAGCCTGGCCGGCTCGACGATGGCCCGCCGAAGCTCGGCCTCGCTCATCGGACCCACGACGACCTGGCCGTCCTGTAGCGCGTCGGCCAGCAGCGGGTAGCGCAGCGCCTGGGGGTAAAAGTCCGCGCGGAGCCCGAGCACCACCAGCGTGCCCGGCGCGCCGGCGTCGGCCCGGCCGGCTTGGGACCTCGCGGCTCGGCCCAGGGCGTCGATGAACGCCTGGCGGCTGGTCTCCGCGACGCCGGGCCCGAAGATCTCCTCGAACTGGTCGACAATGATGGCCGGCGCGCCCGCGTCCAGCCGTCTGGCCAGCTCACCGCACGGGTCGGTGCCGGGGTTGAATAGCTGTCCGCCCGCCGCGTCCGGAACGCCGGCCCCGTCCGCGGTTGGCCCGCCGTCCGGCGCCAGCGCCGGGATCAGCCCGGCGCGCAGCAAGGACGACTTGCCCGCGCCAGAAGGCCCGACGACCGCCAGCGGCCGGCCTGCCGCGTGGCACTGCCTGGCGCGGCTGACCAGCAGCGCGGTCAGTTCCTCCCGGCCGAAGAACCAGGCTGCGTCCTGGCTGCGGAAGAAGGCCAGGCCACGGTAGGGAACGGGCTCGCCCGCCAGCCTGCCAGGCCGGAGCCTGGCGCGTAGCCTGGCCTCCTGCCACACGGCCACCAGGGCCGGGTCACTGACCTCGCACGCGCGCAGGAGCTTGGTCAGCGCGGGCCCGTTCGGCAGGTGCTTCCCGGCGAAATAATCGCCAAGCGAGGCGAGCGGGATCCCCGCTTCCCCCGGCGCGCAGGTCCGCTTCGCCACCTCGCGGATCGCCATGCCCCTGGCGTCCTTCAGCCGGGTCAGCGCACGGCTGAATTCCTCCTTGGTGGCGATCGCGCCAAGTTCAGCTAACCCCGGCGTCGTCGGCTCAGGCATAGTCCTCCCCCCTCGAGCTGGATTGCGTACGGAGGGACATTCTTGCTGACCGTGGCCCACTATGGTGCGATATGCCGGAGAAGTTCTGCCTCTGGGGCCGCCGGTCTGGGGGCCCAGGTTAACGAACCAGGGCCTCCACCAAACCCTTTGCCTGCGGAGCTTGATCGTAAGGAAACCCGAGTGACAAGACTCCGTTATTTCGCGTGTAGACGTGCACGTCGCTCCCCCGGAGCCTGGCGGGGACCGCCTCGATGCGCTGGACTTCTGTCACCGGGAGCGTGAACTTCCGCAGGAAGAGGAACCAGAGGCAGCCGCCAACTGCCTGGAGCTTCAGGTCGTTCCCTTCACGCCACACTTTGACCTTGCCGCGCTGCAGGGCATGGTCGCTTCGGTACCCACCGCGGTACCTGGCGATAATGAGCTGCTTGGCCATTTCTCTTTCCCCTTCTCAAGAGCCAATTGTGTAACACCCTCCGTGGTTACCAGAAGGCGAATCGACGGCAAAGGGGCGGCCCCCATGCTATAGAGGTCCGCCCCCGTTCACACCCGTACGACCCGGCAGCTACCAGGTCAGCAGTGCGGGCTTGACAGCCATTGGTTTCCTACGTCGTTGGCCGGGACATAACCCTGGGTGTACGGGTAGGCACTGGATTTGATCCAGAACCACTTGGCGGTGCCGTCCACTGACTTGCCGGTGTTCCAGCATTCCATCGAGACCGTCGTCCCCTTGTTGACCGGCCAGTATTGCGGCCCTTGCGATGTCGTAGTCAGCCAGGGGGTGAAGGACTTCGTCATATATGAGGTGTGGAATGCCTGTGCCGAAGCAGGCCCTGCCGTGCCGATACCGATCGCCAGCAGAACGGCCACGACAACTGCCGTTACAGCAGGACGGATACCGTGTGTGATCCCCAATGAGCCCTCCCATTTCTCCCCAATGCCGTGCGGGTGATACCTCCATGCTGCGTCAGTCGCCAGCACAGACCTAGCGTCACCAGACACGACGCGAATTCATTGCGGCACCGCGGCGCGGCGCTTTCCAGCCGCCACAGCGCTGTCAGTTTGCCAGGTAAACCCGGCTCCGGAGCGGCCGGGCGTAATTCCCGGACAACCTCGGACGCTGCCTGCCGCGCGGTTGTCGTTGACCGTGACTACGCCCACGGCGCAGGGGCGGCCCGGACGGATAAACCGGGCCGCCCGGGGAAGACGATCGCCGGATCTCGCGTTCGCCCCTGGGAGGCCGGGCATGACCGAAAGTCTCGACAGCCGCCGGCTGGAACTGGTCAGCACCGCCCAGCAGCGGTGGATCGCGGCGCTGACCGATCTCGGCGGCCGGAACACGCTGCTGTACTACAAGGACCGACGGGCGGGCACGCTCGACCTGGCCCAGGCCGACCCCGAGGCGCTCGACCGGTTCACCAGAACCGGCTCGATCCGGCTGACCAGGCTGTTCAAGGACGTCGACCTGCGCGCCGACGCGATCAGGCGGGTCCAGGCCATCCACCGCAAGGCCCGCGAGCTGCTGGAGGAGCGCGGCATCCGGGCCGGTTACCTCGCCACCGGGATGGCCCGCTGGGACGAGCTGTTCCTCGAGCCCGCGGCGCCGGTGCTGCTGCGCGGGCTCACGATCACCCCGACGCGGGCCAGGTACGACGAGTTCGAGCTTGTCCTGGACGACGAGCAGGAGGTCAACCCCGTCCTGGTGCACAAGCTCAGCACGGTCTTCGGGGCGGAGCTGACCAGGCTGACCCCGGAGAACGCGTTCGGCCGCCTGCAGCTCGCGGCGGACGCCGCGGAGGTGCCCGGCTTCGAGATCACCGAACGCCAGGTCATCGGCACGTTCACCTACGCCAAGCTGCCCATGGTCAGGGACATGGAGGCGGCCGGCGACCTGCTGGCCGAAAGCGACCTGGTGGCCGCCATCGCTGGCGACGCGGACGCGCAGGAGCTGGTGTCGGCCGACCTGTCGGCGCTCGGGCGGCCGGGGGCCGACGATTCGCCGGAGGAGGACTACTCCGTCCTGGACGCCGACTCCTCGCAGCGCCACGCGATCGAGGTCGTGCTGGCCGGCCAGAGCCTGGTCATTCACGGGCCGCCCGGCACGGGCAAGAGCCAGACCATCGCCAACCTGATCGCCGCGCTGGTCGCCCACGGCCGCAAGGTGCTGTTCGTCGCGGAGAAGCGCGCCGCCATCGACGCCGTGCTGTCCCGGCTCAAGGGCGTGGACCTGGGCGACATGGTGCTCGACATCCACGAGGGCACCAGGGACAGGCAGCGGATCGCCAGCGACCTCGGGGCCACCCTCGACCTGGCCGGCCAGGCCGCCACGCCGGAGGTCGGGCGCCTGCACCGCCGCCTGGTGGACCGGGTCCAGCGGCTGTCCCGGCACGTCAGCGCGCTGCACGAGGTACACGAGCCGTGGGGGCTGACGCCGTTCGCGGTCCAGTCCGCGCTGCTCGGCATCCCCGAGGCGGACCGGACGCCGTTCCGCCTGCCCGCGCCCGAACGACTGGAAAGCGAGGGCGCCGAGACGGTCCGCGACGAGCTGCGGGAGTTCGCCCACCTCGGCGGGTTCACGCTGCGCCGGGCGAGTACCCCCTGGTACGGCGCGATAATCCGTACCGCTGCCGACGCGCAGCAGGCCATCGAGCTGGCCGGCACGCTGGACGGCCAGACGCTGCCGATGTTCGCGCACCGGCTCGAGGCCGTCGCCGGCGAGAGCGGGCTCCAGCGCCCCGGTGACTACGCCGGACGGGCCGCTCTGCTGCACCTGTACGCCGGGGTCGCGCAGACCCTGCGGGTCTTCGACCCGGCCGTGTACAGCTCGAACCCGGCCGCCCTGGCCGCCGCGACCTCCGAGGCGGGCGGCGGGGCAGGCCTGCTGGAACGCCGGCGGCTGCGCAGCCAGGCCAGGTCCCTGTGGCGAGGCGGCCAGGAATCCGCGGAGCGGGCCCAGCAAGCGGAGCGGGCCAAGCAAGCGGACAAGCCCTCGTGGGAGGACATTCACGCCGCCCTGGAGCAAGCCGCGACCGAGCTGGCCGAATGGCAGGGGCTCAGCGCCGCCGCCGACCCGCCGCGCCTACCGTACGTCCCGGCCGGATACGCCGCGGTGGCCCTGCTGTACACCGAGGCCGAACAGCAGCTCGCCGCCCTCCGGGCCTTCGTCCCCGCGCTGCCCTCGCGCCCGGTCGAGGCCACGGTCCGCGCGCTGGCAGCGGACCAGCAGACGCCGTGGCAGCTGCCCCGGCTGTACCAGCTGGCCAAGCGGTTCGACCGGCTGGGCCTTCGCCCCCTGCTCGACGGACTCGCCCGCAAGCGTGCCTCCGGCGACCGAGCCGCGGCCACCTTCGATCACGCGTGGTACTCCTCGATCCTGGACCAGATGAGGGTGCGTGACCCGCGCTACGCCGCCGAACCAGCCGGCTCGCTCGACGAGATCGCGGACGACTTCCGCCGGCGGGACGTGGAGCACCTGGCCGCGAACCGGTCCCGGGTCCGCCGCACCTGGGCCGAGATGACGCGCGACGCCGAGCAGCGCCACCCGCTCCAGGCCAGGGTGATCCGCAAGCAGGCCGCGCTGCGCCGCGGGCACCTGCCGCTACGCCGGCTCCTCGACCAGGCCGGCGACGTGCTGTTCGCGGTCAAGCCGTGCTGGGCGATGTCCCCGCTGATGGTCAGCCAGGTCCTGCCCGGCGCCCGGCTGTTCGACGTGGTGATCTTCGACGAGGCCAGCCAGATCGTTCCCGCCGACGCGATCCCCTCGATCATCAGGGCGCACCAGGTCGTGGTGGCCGGCGACGATCACCAGCTCCCGCCGACCAGCTTCTTCCGCCAGTTTGGGGACGCAGGTGCCGAGGACGAGGACGACGAGGACACGGTGTCGTTCGAGGCCGGTTTCGAGTCGATCCTCGACGCGCTCAGGCCGCTACTGCCGACCGCCGCCCTGAGCTGGCACTACCGCAGCCGCGACGAGCGCCTGGTGGCCTTCTCCAACGAGCGCATCTACGGCGGCGCGCTGACCACGTTCCCTGGCGTGCTGCGCGACGACTGCCTGCGCCACGTGGTCGTCGCCCAGGACGCCTCGCCGGGCCAGGACGCCTCGGTGACCGCCGAAGTGTCCCGGGTCGTCGAACTGGTCCTGGAGCACGCTCGCACCAGGCCCGGGGAGTCCCTGGGCGTGATCGCGCTCGGCAGCAAGCACGCCGAGCGGATCGACCTGGCCCTGCGCGCGGCGCTGGTCTCGGCGGGCCCGCAGACCGAGGCGTTCTTCGCCGACGACGTGCCCGAGCCGTTCTTCGTGAAGAACCTGGAACGGGTGCAGGGCGACGAGCGGGACGCGATCATCTTGTCCATCGGGTACGGCAAGCACCCGGACGGCCGGATGCGGTACCAGTGGGGCCCGCTGCTGCGCGACGGCGGCGAGCGCCGGCTCAACGTCGCCGCCACCCGGGCCAAGCACCGGCTCACGGTGGTCAGCTCGTTCTCCAGCCACGACGTCGACCCCGAGCGGCTGACCAAGGCGGGCGCCCGGCTGCTGGCCGAGTACCTGGAGTACGCAGGGGCCGGCGGGACCCCGATGGCCGCGGCCGGCGCCGGCGCCGCGGACGCGTTCGAGGCGTCGGTTCGCGAGCGCCTTGCCGCGTACGGCATCATTGTCGTCCCGCAGTACGGCGTCGGCGGGTACCGGGTTGACTTCGCCGCCGCGCACCCCGACGACCCGTCCCGGATGATCCTGGCCGTCGAGGCCGACGGCGCGTCCTACCGCGACTCCGGCAGCGTCCGCGACCGGGACCGGCTGCGCAAGGAGCACCTGGAGCGGCTCGGCTGGAACGTTCACCGGCTGTGGTCTACCAACTGGCTCCACGACCCGGACGCCGAAGTCGCCAAGCTCCGTGCCGCCTACGACGAAGCGGTCGCCTCGGCGCCCCGCCCCGACCCCCCCGAATCCGCCGAACCCCCTGCACCCGCCGAACCCCCTGCACCCGCAGAACCCCCTGCACCCGCCGAGACGCCCGAACCCTCGGATCCTGTCCCGCCCTTCGAGCCGCTCCAGCCCCCGCAGCCCCCCGGGCCGTTCGGACCTCCTAAGCCGCCTGAGCCTCCCAGTCCGCTTGAGCCTCCCAGTCCGCTTGAGCCTCCGGATCCGTTCGACCCGTCCAAGCCGCTGCCGCCCGTCCCGGAGCCCCCGAGGCCGGTCGGGCCTCCCGACCCGTCCCCGCCCCCTCGGCCGGCCGCCTCCGTCCAGCGCGCCGCCCTTCCCGCCGCCAGCCCCTCCACCGAGGTCGCCACCAGGCCGCGCGCCACGCCTGCCACCCGCTAGGCCAGGGTTACCGTGGGAGCGTAACCGAGCCCGCGGAGGTGCCCGATGACGAGCCTGGAGGGCCCGGCCGCCACGTCCTGGGACGCCGAAGTGGTCGACGAGCCCGGCGTGGACGAGCTGGTCAGCCGCGGGGTGGTGCGCGCCTGGTCACCAGGCGCGCCACGAGCCGCCAGCCCAGCAGAAACAGGCCGCAGAACGCCAGCGCGACGCCGACGAACGCGACCGCGGTGCCCTGCCCTGCGATCACCCGCAGCGTCATGCCGACGGCCACCGTGCCGAGCCACGCGCCGGTCCCGGCCGGGAAGAGCCCGAGCGGCCGCCGCCACGCCCGCGCCGCGAGCCACCCGCACGCCAGGCCGGCCAGGAACGGCCACGCCGTCGACGCGATCCCGGCCAGGCTCTCGCCCTTGGCGTGGCTGGCCCGCCCGATGATCACGAACAGCAGCACCCAGCAAGCGTCGATCAGCAACGCGACCCACGTCCGCACCACCACATTATTTATCCCGAACGGGCCATTGGTGCCCGTCCTGGGGCACTGCGGCGCCGTCCGGGTCCCTGGGCCCAGCAGGACTGGTGCGCCCGTCCCCGGAAACGGTGCCGTTGGCGTGCCCTCCGGGCGCAGCGGTGCTACTGGCGTGCCCTCCGGGCACAGCGGGACCGGCGATCCCCGTCGCAGGGCCGGCCGGGGATCGCCGGTGCAGGGGCCCGCCGCGTCAGGCCGCCGGGCCGGTCGTCAGGGTCAGGGTCGCAGTGTGCGACTGCCCGAACTGGTCCAGCCAGGTGACCGAGATCGAGTTGCCGGGGTGGTAGGGGACCAGGGCGTGGGCCACGTCCTCGGCCGTGGTGACCTGATGGCCATCAAGCGCGGTGATCACGTCGCCCCCGGTCAGGCCGGCGTTCGCCGCCGGGGACCCGGAGACGGTCCCCGCGATCTCGACTCCGCTGCTGGTACCGGTCTGGCCGCCGAACCCGCCGCCGTACCCGCCGTACCCGCCGAACCCGGAGCCGGTGCTCGTGGCGTCCGGCGGAGCGATCTCGATGCCGAGGAAGCCGGTGGCCCCGATGTGCACGTCAGCCGAGGTGGTGTGCGCCTCGATCTGGTTGGCGACGGAAAGCGCCTCGTTGATCGGGATCGCGTAGGCCTGCTCGGCCGATTCGGACTGGGACTGGAACTGGTATCCCGAGGACGCCGCGGTGTCCATGCCGATCACCTGGCCGTAGGCGTTGACCAGCGATCCGCCCGAGTCGCCCGCCTGGATGTCCGCGTTGGTCTGGATCAGCCCGGTCAGCTGCTCGCTGACGCCGGACAGCTCATCGGACGCGGTGATCGACTGGTTGAGCGCGGTGACCGAGCCGGCCGCCACCGATGGCGTGCCGCCCTTGCCTCCCGCGTTGCCCAGCCCGACCACGTCGTCGCCGACCTGGACGCTGGAGGAGTTGCCCAGGCTGGCGGTGGTGAGCCCGGAGGCGCCCTGCAGCTGGAGCACCGCCACGTCGTGGCTGGCGTCGTAGCCGACGATCGTCGCCGTGTAGGTACGCCCGTTCCCGACGTCGGTGACCTTGACGGAGGTGGCACCCTCGATGACGTGGTTGTTGGTGAGGATCTCGCCGTTCGAGGTCAGGACGATGCCGGTGCCCTCGGAGTAGGCCTGCTGGTAGCTGTCCGTGGCGACCACGTCGACCAGCGCCGGGTCCACCCGGGCCGCGATCGCGCTGGTGGACAGGGCGGTCTTGGAGACCGCGGTGGCGGTGTGGTCGGTGGTGGGGTTCAGGTGGCCGATCAGCGCGCCCGCCGTGGCTCCGGCGGCGAGCGCCACGGCTCCGGTGAGGATCAGGCCGCGCCTGTGGTGGCGGCGCGGTGGCGGTGGCGGCGGCGGTGTGCTGCCGGAGCCCGGCAAGCCCGGGTAGGCGTCGTAGGGGTAGTTCTGGCTCATGGGTCTCGTCCCCGGTTTGGTGGCGTTTGTACAACCTGATAATCGGGCGCGGACCTTGAGCGCAGCGCAGGATAGCCCGCCGTGCTGCTGGAGGTTTCCTGAAGGTCGCCTGAACCCGTTCAGGCTGACGGGCTCTCGCCGGCCGGGACAAGTTCCAGGTCCGCGGCCTCGTCGGTGTCCTCGTCATGCCTGGTGAACACCTCGCGCACGGTCAGGTACACCAGGGCGGGGACCAGGTCCTTGGAGCGGCGGATCACCCACGCGGTGCCCTTGGTGGCCATCCAGGCAAACTCCTGGAAGCGGGTCGGCGGCGCGCTGGTCGGCTCCGGGTCGGGACCGGGGCCGACCGGGTATCCGGCCTCGGCCAGCAGGCCGTGGAAGCGGCACGCGATAAGGCGGTGCCCGCGCTCGTTCGGGTGCAGCCGGTCCACGCTCCAAAAGCACCGCTCGTAGATGGCGGGGTCGCTGGCCGCGTCCCAGTGCAGCGTGCCGTGGCGCTGCGCCACCTCGTCCAGGGCCGCGTTCACCGCCCGCATCCGCCGCGCTAGCGGCCTGGCCAGCGACTGCGGCAGGCCGAACATCTGCCCTGGGTTGGGCAGCCGCATGGTCAGCACCTGCGCGCCCGCCTCACGGAGCGCCGCCACCGTACGGCCGACCGACGCGCCTGTCCGCTCCGAGCTGAAGTCGCCGCGTAGCGTGTCGTTGATCCCGACCACCAGGGTGACCACGTCGGGCTCGTAGTCCAGGGCGGCCGGCAGCTGGACGCGTTCCACGTCGGCCGCCTGGGCGCCGAGGAACGCGAGATTGTGAAACTCCGGCTCGGGCAGGGTGCTGGCCAGCAGGGCGGGGAAGCCTCGCCAGCCCTTGCCCTCCGGCGCCGGGTCGCCCATGCCCACCGTGATGGAGTCGCCCATCGCGACGAACGTTGTCATACCATCCTCCGGCCTGCGGTAACGACATGTTCGGTGCGGTCTTCGGCGAGGTCTTCGTGAACGGCAAGGAACGCCTGGACGGCGGCGGGCCAGGCGTACCGCTCGGCGCGCGCCCTGGCCGCGGCCCGGCGTTCCGCCTCTGGCCAGGAAAGGACGTCGGTCACCCCGGCCGCGAGGTCCTCGCCCGCCACGCCGGCGCCGGCCTCGCCCACGACCTCGGGCAGCGCGGACTCGGCGCTCACCACCACCGGCGTCCCGCAGGCCAGCGCCTCGAGCGCGGCCAGTCCGAAGGTCTCCACCGGGCCCGGGGCGATGGCGACGTCGGCGCTGGCCAGCAACGTGGCCAGGTCGGTGCGCCCGCGCAGGAAGCCGGCGAAGGTGACGGGCAGCCCGCTGCGCGCGGCGACCCGCTCCAGGGGAGCGCGCAGCGGGCCATCGCCCGCCACCACGAGGCGGGCGTCCAGGCCGCTGGCCCGCAGGGTGGCCAGGGTGGTCAGCGAGCGCTGCGGCTTCTTCTCCGCGGACAGCCGGCCGCAGTGCACGAGCAGCGTCTCGCCGGGCGCGGCGTAGCAGGTGCGCAGCGCCGCGCTGCGCCGGGCGGGGGTGAAGATCTCTAGGTCGACGCCGAGCGGGGCGCGCACCAGGTTGTCCGCGCCGACCTGCTCGAACTCCGCCGCGGCCCACTCGGTCGTGCAGATCACCCGCTGGTACGACCGGGCCGTACGCCGGTTGAGCGCATCCGCGATGGCCCGCCACAGCCCGGGGAACCCGACCGGCATCATGGCGAGCAGCGCGGTAAGGCTCTCGTGGGACACCATGGCGGCGGGCACGCCGTGCCCGCGCGCCCAGCGCCCGGTCCACCGCAGCGTGGCCCGGTCCGACACCTCGAGGGTGTCCGGCTTCAGCTCGCCAAGCAGCGCTGCCACCTTGCGCTTGCGCATCAGCACCCGGTACCCGCCGAGGAACTGCGCGCGCGGCCCGTGCAGCGTGATGACCCGCCCCTGCTCGGTCTGCTCGTCGCTGTCCTTGGCGCCGGGGATGATCAGTACCGGCTCATGACCCGCCGCCAGGTAGCCGGCGCCGAGTTCGCGCAGGCACGTGCGCAGGCCACCCGACTGCGGGGCGACAAAGTTCGCGAGCCTGACGATCCTCATATGGCGACCTTAGCCGGTCGGGAGCGGCTGGCCACGTCGAAATAATGCCCGATCAGCTCGTCGGTCAGCGCGGACCAGCTACGGCTGAGGACCTTGCGCCGCCCCGCCGCGCCGAACGCCTGGCGCATTGCCGGATCCGCGGCCAGCCGCGCGACTGCGGCGGTATACGCGTCCGCTTCGCCCGGCGGCACCAGGTATCCGGTCACCCCTTCGTCGACCAGGTCCAGCGGCCCGCCCGCGGCCGGCGCCACCACGGGCAGCCCGCTGGCGGCGGCCTCCTGCAGCGTCTGCCCGAACGTCTCGTAGGGCCCGCTGTGCACGAAGACGTCGAGGCTCGCGTAGATGGCGGCCAGCTCTTCCCCGCGGCGCTCGCCGAGGAACAACGCTCCGGGCACGTGCTGGCGCAGGTACGCCTCGGCGGGGCCGCCGCCGACGATGACCAGGCGCACCCCGTTCAGCGCGGTGATCCCGGCCAGCAGCTCCACGCGCTTTTCCGTGGCCAGCCGCCCCACGTAGCCGGCGATCAGCTTGCCGTCCGGGGCCAGCTGGGCGCGGATCCGCTCGCTACGGCGGGCCGGGTCGAAGCGGGCCGTATCGACGCCGCGGCCCCACAGCCAGACGTTCTGGATCCCGCGGCCGAGCAGGCCGGTCGCGGTGACCGTGGACGGGGCCAGCGTCCTGGCCGTGCGGTTGTGGATCCCGCGCAGCCACCACCAGGCGAACGCCTCGCCGGCGTGGCCGAGCCGGTACGCCCGGGCGTAGGACGGCAGGTCGGTCTGGAACACCGCCACCGCCGGCAGGCCGAGCCGCCGGGCGACCGCCGAGCCGTGCGCGCCGAGGAAGGCCGGGCTGGCCAGGTGGACGACCTCGGTGCGGTGCTTGATGAGTGCGTCGCTGACGCGCCGGCTGGGCAGGCCCAGCCGGAAGCTCGGGTAGCCGGGCAGCGGTACCGCGGGTACCCGCACCACCGGGTAGGGGAACGAGCCGGGATCCTTGGCGTCGCGGGTCGGCCGCGGCGCGACGACGAGCGGCTCGTGGCCGCGGTCGACCAGCGACTCGGCCACCCGCTGTACGGAATGCGCGACGCCGTTTATGTCCGGCGGGAAGGATTCGGTGATGATCGCAATCCTCATGCACACAAGGTGCGACATCAGGGGATCGAAGCGCCAGTGCCGCCATGACTTTCAGGCGAAATATCTGTGACTTCTTGGATTTGCGACAATGACCGCATGAATCAGACCGGCACGTCGACCTGGATCGTGCGGCTGGCGGCGGCCGGCCCAGGCCCGCGGCTCGCCGTCAAGGATTGCATCGACGTCGAGGGCCTGCCCACGACGGTCGGCTGCGCGGTGATCGCAGAAAAGGCCGGCCCGGCCAGGCAGGACGCGGCCGTGGTGGCCGCGATGCGGCGGTCCGGGGCGCAGATCGTCGGCAAGACCAACCTGACCGAGCTGTGCTGGTCGGCAGGCGGGACGAACGCCTGGTCCGGTACGCCGGTCAACCCGGCCGATCCGCGGCGGCTGCCGGGCGGGTCGTCAAGCGGCTCGGCGGTCGCCGTCGCCCTCGGCGAGGCCGACGTGGCGCTCGGCACCGACACCGGCGGGTCGGTCAGGATTCCCGCCGCCTGCTGCGGAGTGGTCGGCCTGAAGACCACCTGGGGCCGGGTCCCGGCCGGCGGCGTGTACCCGCTGGCCCCGTCGCTGGACTGCGTGGGTCCGCTCGGCGCCGACGTGGCCGCGGTCGAACTCGGCATGCGCCTGATCGAGCCGGGCTTCACGGCCGGTCTCTGCGAGCTCGCGGTCGGCCGGATCCGTCCGGCGCAGGGCCGCGCCGCGGTTAACCCCGGCACCGAGGCCGCGCTCGACGCGGCGCTCGACGCGGCCGGCGTGCGCGCGGGCGAGGTCGCCGGCCTGGACTTCGAGGCCGTGGAGCGGGCCGCCGACGCGCTGATCGACGCCGAGGCGTACCAGGCGAACGCGTACCTGATGCCCGAGCTCGCCAGGCTCGGCGAGAACATCCAGCGCAACATGACCGAGGCGGCCGCGATCACTCCCGAGCAGGTGGCCGCGGCGGAAGAGGCCAGAGCCTCGGTGCGCGGCTGGTTCATGGATCAGCTGGCCCGCCACCCGTTCCTCGCCCTGCCGACGCTGGTGGGGCCGCCCCCGGTGATCGGCACTCGCATGCCGCTCACCATTCTCACCATGCCGGCCAACCTGACCGGGCTGCCCGCGCTGGCGCTTCCCGTTCCCGGCGGCCCCGCGGGCCTTTCCGCGTCGCTCCAGCTCATCGGACCGCCCGGAGGCGAAGAGCAGCTCATCGCCCTCGGGCGTGTCATCGAGGCCGCGGTCGCGGCCTACCGGTTACCGCCGCGGAAGCCCGGCCCGGAACAGGGCCTCAAAGGCGTTTACCTGCTCGGTGTACAGCTTCCGGATGGCGGCGGCTGACCGGCCCAGAGCCCGCCGTACGGGCGAAACGTGGGCAGTCATAATGATCACCTCGATCGATACGTGGTCTATGTTTCAGACCTGCCGTCTATGATACCCGAAGACCGCAAGGAACACCGCCAGCCGATCCGGTGTTCTACTTTGAGCCCTGGACGCGTGTTTTAGAGCGAGAGAAGATTAATGGCGCAGTGCGTAACGTGCGGGAGCGAGCTGCATCCCGAACGGGCCGAAAAGTACGACTACTGCCTGGCACCCGACTGCCAGGAGAAGAACCTCAAGGGACTGACCATGGTTGGCATCGGGGTGAACAAGGCCGCGGAGCAGTACCTGATCCTCGACGACCAGACGCGGGATGACCTGGCCAGCGGCAAGTTCCGCGACCAGCGGCGCAGCTCGTTCGGCACCTCGGTCCCGTCCGCCACCTCTGTGGTCCCCGCAGCCCGCAGGGTGGATAGCGCTCAGCGTGCCCGGCGGCAGTCTGGGAGCCGCCCGGTTTCGCCTCAGCCGGCGCGGCGCCCGTGGAGCAGGTCGCAGGAGAAACTCACTCTGCTCTATAACGAGCAAGGCCGGCGGCCGGAGGAAATAGCGCAGAAACTCGGCCTGACCCCCTACACCGTCACGCAGATCATCCTGGCCTCGAGGAACCGCGGGAAGCTCTGAGCCATGGCCGTGGGTCAGAATAGTGGTCAACGGACCGAAGGAGTCGCTGATGAGCGCGCTGGCTGACACGCAGCCGCTCTCCGGCACCTCGCTGCGGGGGTTCCTGCACGGGCTGCCGGGAGTGGACCAGGTCGGGGCGGAGGCCCGCGCGGCCATGCTGGCCAGCCGGTCGATCAAGACCACGGCCAAGGCGTGGGCGCTGGACACCGCGATCTCGATGATCGACCTGACCACGCTGGAGGGCCAGGACACGCCGGGCAAGGTGCGGGCGCTGTGCGCCAAGGCCAAGCGCCCCGACCCCGCCGACCCCACCGCGCCGCAGGTCGCCGCGGTCTGCGTCTACCCCGACCTGGCGCACGTCGCGGCGGCCGAACTGGCCGGCAGCGGCATCCACGTGGCCAGCGTCGCGACCGCGTTCCCCAGCGGCCGGACCAGCGTGGACGTCAAGCTCGCGGACGCCAGGTTCGCGATCGCGGCCGGGGCGGACGAGGTCGACATGGTGATCGACCGCGGCGCCTTCCTCGCCGGGGACTACCAGCTCGTCTTCGACGAGATCGCCGCGGTCCGCGAGGTCGTCGCGGACTCTGCTGCCCTTTCCGGCTCCGCCGGGCGTGCTCGCCTCAAGGTGATCCTGGAGACCGGTGAACTGGTCACGCTGGACAACGTGCGGCGCGCCTCCTGGCTGGCCATGCTGGCGGGCGCCGACTTCATCAAGACCTCGACCGGCAAGGTCACCCCCGCCGCGACGCTCCCCGTGACCCTGGTCATGCTGGAGGCCGCCCGCGACTTCCGCGAGTCGCACGGCCGTCAGGTCGGGGTCAAGCCGGCCGGCGGGATCCGCACCGCCAAGGACGCCATCAGGTACCTGGTCCTGGTCAACGAGACGGCGGGGGAGGACTGGCTGGATCCCCGCTGGTTCCGCCTCGGCGCCTCCAGCCTGCTGAACGACCTGCTCATGCAGCGGACCAAGCTGGCCACCGGCCGCTACTCCGGTCCCGACTACTTCACCCTGGACTGACATGGCAAGGTTCGAGTACGCCCCCGCGCCGGAGTCGCGGGCCATCGTCTCGCTGCGCGAGTCGTACGGGCTGTTCATCGGGGGGGAGTTCGTCTCCACGATCGATGGCCGCACGTTCAAGACCATCTCGCCGGCCACCGAGGAGGTCCTGGCCGAGGTGACCGAGGCCGGCCCGGCCGACGTGGACCGCGCGGTCGCCGCCGCCCGGCAGGCTTACGAGCTCACCTGGTCGGGCCTGCCGCCGAAGGAGCGTGGCAAGTACCTGTACCGCATCGCCCGGATCGTTCAGGAAAGATCCCGGGAACTTGCCGTGCTCGAGTCGCTCGACAACGGCAAGCCGATCAGGGAGTCCCGCGACGTGGACATCCCGCTGGTCGCGGCGCACTTCTTCTATCACGCCGGCTGGGCCGACAAGCTGGAGTACGCGGGGTACGGTCCCGCGCCGCGGCCGCTCGGCGTGGCCGGCCAGGTCATCCCGTGGAACTTCCCGCTGCTCATGCTCGCCTGGAAGATCGCTCCCGCGCTGGCCTGCGGCAACACGGTGGTGCTCAAGCCGGCCGAGACGACGCCGCTGACGGCGCTCACCTTCGCCGAGATCTGCCAGCAGGCCGACCTGCCGCCCGGCGTGGTCAACATCGTCACCGGCGCGGGGGAGGCCGGGCGCGCGCTGGTCGAGCACCCGGACGTGGACAAGGTGGCGTTCACCGGATCCACCGAGGTCGGCAAGCAGATCGCCCGGGCCTGCGCGACGGGCCCGCGCAAGAAGGTGACCCTGGAGCTGGGCGGGAAGGCCGCCAACATCGTGTTCGAGGACGCGCCCGTCGACCAGGCGGTCGAGGGGATCGTGAACGGCATCTTCTTCAACCAGGGCCACGTGTGCTGCGCCGGCTCGCGGCTGCTGGTCCAGGAGTCCGTGTACCAAGAGGTCCTGGCGTCACTCCAGCGGCGGCTGGCGACGCTGCGGCTCGGCGACCCGCTGGACAAGAACACCGACGTGGGCGCCATCAACTCCGCCGTCCAGCTGGCCAAGATCCGCGAGCTGTCCGACGTCGGCGAGGCGGAGGGCGCGCAGCGCTGGTCGCCGCCGTGCGAGCTGCCGGTGAAGGGCTTCTGGTTCCCGCCGACCGTCTTCACCGGGGTATCGCAGGCCCACCGCATCGCCCGGGAGGAGATCTTCGGCCCGGTGCTGTCGGTGCTGACGTTCCGCACGCCGGGCGAGGCGGTGGAGAAGGCCAACAACACCCCGTACGGGCTGTCCGCGGGGGTCTGGACCGACAAGGGGTCGCGGATCTTGTGGATGGCGTCCCGCCTGCGCGCCGGCGTGGTGTGGGCCAACACCTTCAATAAGTTCGACCCTACTTCGCCGTTCGGCGGGTACAAGGAATCCGGCTACGGCCGGGAGGGCGGCAGGCAGGGGCTGGAGGCCTACCTCGATGTCTGATAACGGCGCATCGGGCGGTACGGCGGGCCGCATCGCCGTGCGGAAGACGTACAAGCTCTACATCGGCGGGGCCTTCCCCCGGTCGGAAAGCGGCAGGTCCTACGAGGTGACCGACCACAAGGGCGGGTTCCTCGCCAACGCGGCGCTGGCCTCGCGCAAGGACGCCAGGGACGCGGTCGCGGCCGCGCGGAAGGCGTTCGCCGGCTGGTCGGCCGCGACCGCCTACAACCGGGGACAGGTCCTTTACCGCGTCGCCGAGCTGCTCGAGGGCAGGCGCGCGCAGTTCGCCGCCGAGGTCCGCGCGGCCGAGGGGCTGCCCATGCGGCAAGCCGAGGCGGCCGTCGATGCGGCCATCGACCGCTGGGTCTGGTACGCCGGCTGGTCGGACAAGATCGCCCAGGTGCGCGGGGCGTCCAACCCGGTGGCCGGGCCCTACTTCAACTTCTCGCTGCCCGAGCCGACCGGCGTGGTCGCGGTGATCGCGCCGGAGGCCTCGAGCCTGCTCGGCTTCGTGTCCGTGATCGCGCCCGCGGTCGTCACGGGCAACACGGTGGTGGCCCTGGCCAGCGAGCGCTTCCCGCTGCCCGCCGTATCCCTGTCCGAGGTCCTGGCCACCTCTGACGTGCCCGGCGGCGTGGTCAACGTCCTGACCGGGCGCACCGCGGAGGTCGCCCCCTGGCTCGCCTCGCACATGGACGTCAACGCCATCGACGTGTCCGGCGCGCCCGCCGCCCTCGCCGACGAGCTGGCCGTGGCGGCCGCCGACAACCTCAAGCGGGTGTTCCGGCCGCGCGACCACGACCAGGACCGGCCGCAGGACCCCGGCCTGGATCGCATGCTCGCCTACCTCGAGACCAAGACCGTCTGGCACCCCGCGGGTACGTAGGTACACCCCGCAAGACGCCGCCCAGCCGTATATCGCTGGCGGGGGCCAGAAACCTAGCCTGACTGGCATCTGTACGAGCCGGAAGCGCTAGGAGCACACCATGATAAGCCCCCGCCTCGGCCTTCATCCGGGCACGAGCCGCCTGCTGCGGATCGCGTCAGGCGTGACGGCGGCTGGCCTGCTGGCCGTGGCCTGCGTGTCCGCTGCGGCCGCCAGCGCCACAAGCTCCCTCCCGCCGGCCTCGACGGCGGACTGCGACTCCGTGACGACCTGCTACACCCCGCAGCAGCTCCAGGTGGCGTACGGCGTCAAGCCGCTCCTTGACCGCGGGATCGACGGGCGCGGCGAGACCGTCGTGTTCCCCGAGCTGGCCGAGGCCAAGCTGAACCCGCCGCTGGTTACCGACCTGCGCCAGGACATGGCTGGCTTCGACCGCCTGTTCCGCCTGCCCGCCGCGCACCTGCGCGTGGTGTCCACGCTGGCCGGCGGTCCCGCCTCCCCGTGGCTGGCGTTCGGGGAAGAGGTGCTCGACGTCGAGATGGTGCACGCGCTCGCGCCGGGCGCCAACCTGGTCATCCTGCTGGTCCCCGCGACCTCGCTGAACAACACCGCGAACGCGGTCGCGGCCGCCGTGGCTTCGATCCGGCTGGGCAGTTCCCTGGGCGGCATCATGTCGGTCAGCGCGGCCGGTCAGGTGGCCGGGGAGCACTGCATCAGCCGCGCGCAGGCCGATCGGGTGAACGCGGCGCTGGAGCTAGCCGTCAGCCGCCACGTAACGGTCGTCGCCGCCTCCGGCGACGCGGGTGTCGTGGGGGAGGGGTGCGCGATCATCGACCCGCTGACCGGCACCGGGACCTTCATCCCGGTCAGGGACGTCAACCTGCTCGCCTCCGACCCGCTCGTCCTGGGCGCGGGCGGCACCAGCCTGACCGCTAGCCACACCAGCGGCGCCTGGATCAGCGAGACCGCCTGGGGCCTGCCCTACGGCGACCCGGGATCGGCGTTCCAGGCCTCGGGCGGCGGGTTCAGCCGCCTGTTCGCCCGTCCTTCCTACCAGGACGGCGTTCCCGGCATCGGGACCGCCCGCGGGGTACCCGACGTATCAGCCGACGCCAGCGGCCACACCGGGATGGCCATTGTCCTCAGCAACGGCGCCGCGTCCATGGTCCGCAACAGCGGCGGCACCAGCGCCAGCGCCCCGATCTGGGCCGCGCTGATCGCCCTGGCGGACCAGTACGCGGGCCGCCACCTGGGTTTCGTCAACCCGGCGATCTACCAGATCGCCCGCGGTAACCACTACCACCAGGCCTTCCACGACATCACCACGGGGAACAACACCGTGGAGTTCCCGCCCAGGACGTTCACCGGGTACCAGGCGGGGCCCGGCTGGGACCCGGTCACCGGCTGGGGCAGCCCCGACGCGCAGGTCCTGGTCCCGCTGCTGGCCCGCTACGTCACCGGCTGACCGCTAGGGCCGGTGACGTCGGTCGGCTGCGGGGCCGGCGATCAGGAGCCGGTCTCCGGACGCGATGACGGGATCCTCGCCGATGCCGAGTCTGAACCGGCCCGCGTGGACGACGCCGAGGACGAGGCCGCCGCGCTCGTCGCGGACGGCGCTGAGGGTCTTGCCGATCGTGTCCGGCCCGGCGTCGACCTCGGCCAGGATGTCCCGGCCGGACTCGACGAGTTGCGCGACCATTTCGCCCGCGTGCGGCGTCTCCAGGGTGGTGGCCAGCGTGCGGGCGATCAGTTCCTCCGACGACAGCACATGCTGGATGCCGAGTTCTTCCAGCGCCTCCCGCACCGACGCCGAGCTGACCAGGGCCGTGATGGGCAGGTCGGGCGCGTGCTTGCGCAAGATCACCGCACTGACCAGCACATCGCCATCGCTGGCGCCGGTGATGAGAGCTTGCTGGGCCCCCTCGGGCTTGGCCTTGCGGATCGTGGCCGGCTGGGTCGGGTCGCCGCGGACCACCCGCACGTCCCCGCGGACGCTGCCCGGCTCGACGTCGGCGGCGAGCACAACGGGGATGCCGGCCACGGCTAGCTGGTCCAGGATGGCGTGCACCATGGGGTGCATCCCGACCACGAGCCGGTAGGTGCCCTCGGGCGCCGCTGTCTCCATGGCGAGTATTCTACGAAGCCCTGCGGCGGCGGCCCCGCCGGTCACCAGCGCGAATACCGCGGCAAGCATCGGGATCGTGGTCAGCATGACGGCCGAGGCGATCAAGCGCCCCACGCCGTTGTGCGGCGTCACGTCGCCGTACCCGACGGTCGTCGCGGTGGTGACGGCCCAGTACAGCCCGGTCGTAAACGGAAGGTCCTGGGTCAGCGCGAACAGCCCGGCGCCGGCCAGCACGCATGCGGCCGCGCCGGCGAGCAGGGCGGCTATTGAGCGCTGGTGCTGCTGGCTGAAGATGCGGACCAAGATAGCGATCACGGGGCGGTCCCGGTGTTCCGCGCGTGGTGCGTGCGGTAGTGCTCGGCCAGCACGTCGTCGCCGAAATCGTCCGCCGGGTTCCGCCACACGGAGTGAACGTGGTTGCCGTTGCCCTGAGTGTTGTCGTGCTCGATGAGCAGCGTTGGACCCTGGACGCGGAAATAATGGCGCCGCCCGGGCTCCGTGCTGCCCGCCCAGGCGAAGACGAGGTTGTCCGTCCCGGCGCGTTCCAAGTCACGCAGCTGAGCTCCGGCGACCTCATCGGGCAGCCGCCGGGCGAACGCCCCGACCAGCTCGGTCAGCTCGTCGAGTTGCCGCTCGTTGAGCGCGCAGCCCGCGATGCCCTTGGGGCTGGCGCGGACGTAGCTGAGCAGGTCGCGTTCGTCCTCGCTGATCACGTAGTCCGGCTCGGGCTCGAACACCGGGTCGGGCCGTTCGATCACGCCGATCCTGGGCACCGTCCGGGTCGCGAGATCCGGTGGCGGCCGGTGGTAGATGATCGCAGCGCGCCGCTGCGCGTCGTCGAGGGAATTTACCAGCCGGTAGCCGGCTTCCTCGTCGTCAGCCAGCGGCGCGAGCGGCCCGTAGCGGGCGGGCGCGGAGCCCAGGAAGCAGGGCGTGGGAGAGATGGACTCGCCATCGACGATGGCGAAGTTGAGCGATATGTGATGTCCGGCGAACTGCCAGCCCCACACCTCGTCGCCGGGCGTGCCGAACACCTTGAAGCAGAACCGGTCGGGATCGAAGAGCCGGGCGAGGCCCGGCACAAGCGCGCGCCGGACATGCTCCATGGCCATCACCGAGACGACCTTCGCGTACCCGGGCAGGCTCGTGCCGGTCACGATCAGCTCGTGCGCGAGCCTGCGCTGCCCGTCATCGAGCGCGCCGATGGGCAGGCCGCTGCGGTCCAGCATCGGCAGGTACGACCAGTCGCGCCGATCGTCGCCGAAGGCGTAACAGGCCAGGTTCCGTTGCTCCTGGGTAAGCCCGGCCAGGAAGGCGGCCGCGGCCCCGGCCATCCGCCGGGCTGTCTCCGGCACCGGCTGCCGGTCCTCGTTTCCCATGTCGTGATTATCCCCGCCGGGGCCGTGTTCACGCTGCTGCGAGCAGGTCGCAGCAGCATGCGGGTGGCTGGTGTCGATGTGCTGCAACGGGATTTTCCGGTCATCCTGGGATGGTGAGCCACGAACACGACCATCACCACGAGCCCGGGCACCGTCATCCGCGCCGGCACGATCACGAGGGCCGTGGTGTCTGGACGCGGGTCCGGCACGCCGTCGGGCCGCATTCGCACTCGCACGACAGCGCGGTCGACCCGGTCCTTGAGGGCTCGGCCCAGGGCTTGCGGACGCTGTGGATCTCGTTCGCCGGGCTAGCCGCCACGGCGGCGGCGCAGGCCGTCGTGGTCGCGCTGTCCGGCTCGGTGGCGCTCCTGGGGGACACGCTGCACAACTCGGCCGACGCGCTGACCGCGGTCCCGCTCGGCATCGCGTTCCTGCTCGGCCGGCGGCGCCCAACCCGCCGTTACACCTACGGTTACGGCCGGTTCGAGGACCTGGCCGGCGTGGTCATCGTCGCGGTCATCCTGCTGTCCTCGGCGGCGGCCGCGTTCACCGCCGTCGAGCGCCTGCTGCACCCGCATCTGGTCACCCACCTGCTCGCGGTCGCCGTCGCGGCCGCGGTCGGCTTCGCCGGCAACGAACTGGTGGCTGGCTACCGCATCAGGACAGGGCGCCGCATCGGGTCCGCCACGCTGGTCGCCGACGGCCTGCACGCCCGTACCGACGGGTTCACCTCGCTGGCGGTGCTCGCCGGAGCGGGCGGGGTGGCGGTCGGCTGGCGCTGGGCCGACCCGGCCGTGGGCCTGCTCATCACGGCGGCGATCCTGGCGGTAGCCTGGCAGGCGGCCCGCGAGGTCGGCCGGCGGCTGCTGGACAGCGTGGACCCGGCGCTGACCGAGAGCGCCGAGGCGACCCTGCGCGCCACGCCCGGGGTGCTGGACGTCGGTCCGCTCCGGCTGCGCTGGGTCGGCCGGACGCTGCGCGCCGAGTGCGTGATCTCCGTCGACCCGGACGTTTCCGTCATCCAGGCGCACGCGGTCGCGGTCGCCGCCGAGCACGCGCTGATCCACGCGATCCCGCGGCTGGCGGCTGCCGTGGTCCACGCCGACCCGCTGGACGGCGCCGACCATCACGCCCTCCTGGCCGACCACGCCGCCACCTAGGGCATGCTCCAGCCAATGGGTATGGCTTGCTACCGGATAGATCGGGTACGGTGCCGCGCCCATTGACTGCGCCGCGTCACCGGTGGGTCCGGATGGGGATAGCGGGCCGGAGGGATACCTTCCGCCTCTCCGGCCGGGACCCCTACACGCGGGGCAGGATCGCGGCCAGCAAGGCGCCCATCCGGCTGGCGGAGGCCTGGCCGGCCTCGATCACCTCGGCGTGGCTGAGGCCGTGCCCGGCCAGGCCGGCCGCGAGGTTCGTGACCAGCGAGATGCCCAGAACTTCCGCGCCGAGATGGCGCGCCGCGATCGCCTCCAGGGCGGTCGACATGCCGACCAGGTCGGCGCCGGCCCGGCCGAGCATCGTGATCTCCGCCGGCGTTTCGTAGTGCGGGCCGGGCAGCATCGCGTAGACGCCCTCGGTCAGGCTCGGATCGGCGTTGCGCGCCAGCGCCCGCAGCCGGGGCGAGTACAGGTCGGTCAGGTCGACGAACCGCTGGCCGTTCGGCGGGCTGGGCCCGGTCAGCGGGGACTTGCCCGTCAGGTTCAGGTGGTCGCTGATGAGCACCGGCTCCCCGACGCTGAGCCCGGTGCGGATGCCGCCCGCCGCGTTGGTCAGCACCACCGCCCGGCAGCCCGCCAGGATCGCGGTGCGGACGCCGTGCACCACGGTGGCGGGCGGCAGCCCCTCGTACAGGTGGACCCGGCCGAGGAACACCAGGGCCCGCCGCGGTCCCGCGCCGACGGAGCGCACCGTCGGCGTGTGCCCCGCGACGGTGGGTTCGGGAAACCCGCCTAGCTCGGTCAGCGGGATCTCGGCTTCGGTGGCGCCGATGGCGTCGGCGGCGGGCTTCCAGCCCGAGCCGAGGACCACGGCGACATCGGGCGGCCCGGTCAGGGCGGTCAGGCGGTCGGCGCTGGCCGCCGCGGCGGCCCAAGGATCGGCGGCGGCCCAAGGGTCGTCAGTCACGAGGGTCATCATGGCGCATCGGACCCGGCCGGGCCGCCCCGGGAAGGGAATCGTCGCGCTGGCGTGGTACCACTGTTCGTTCGGGCCGATGATGGGAAAGCCCGCGATCCGATATAGCGTGACCTGGTGGACGAACAGGCGATGACCCGGGACGCCGGGGAAGCCCAGGGGGTCGATCCGCAGCCGCCGGAGCCGGAGGAGGCTCAGACCGGGCCGAGCACGTGGGATGACCCGCGGGTGCCCTGGACCGGGCGGCCCCGGCGAGCCGACATACTCTGCTGGGCCGGCATCGCGGCCAGCGGGATCTACTACTGGTCGCTGCTGCCGTTCCGCGCCGAGCTGGTCGGCACGCACCCGGTGATCAGCGAGCTGCTGAACGGGAGCACGGAGGCGATTATCGCGGCCGCGGCGTTCGCCCGGATCGGGCACGGCACCCTGGCCGTGGTCCTGCTCGCCGCCATTCCCGGCCTGATGCTGTTCGACCCGCTCTACTGGTGGGCGGGCCGGCTGTGGGGTGAGCGCCTCATCGCGATGCTGTCAGGCAAGCGCAACCGGGGAGCCAAGTACATGAGCCGCGTGCAGCGGTGGGGCCGTAAGTTCACCTGGCCCGCCGTGCTGGTCTCCCAGTTCCTGCCCATCCCCACCGCGATCATCTACGTCGTCGCGGGCTGGGCCGGGATGAGCCTGGTCACGTTCATCATCCTGGACGCTATCGGCTCGCTGGCGTGGGCGGGCATGCTGGCGGGCCTGGGGTGGGAACTCGGCCATCACGCGGTCGTCGTCGCGCAGGCCATCTCGCACTACGGCCTGTGGATCTCGATCGGCCTCGTGGTCGTGATCGTGTTCTTCCAGGTCCGCTCGCAGCGCCGACTGCTCCGCACGGTCGCCCAGGCCAGGGCCGCCGCCGCCACCGCAGGCGCAGGCGACGAGGCCGGCCGCGGATCCTTCCCCTGAGCTCCAGGCCCCGGCCGAGGACGCCCGGCCGGCGGCTCACCCGCCGCCGCCGATCCGACTCCGAAGCATGGCGTCGCGGCGCTCAGCAACCCGTCCGGCGCCCGCCTAATTCCCGTGAAAAAAGGGTTAACACGGCGTCTAGCAGGCGTGACTGGGCATGTGGTGCCGCCAAGATGGATCTGTTGCACTTACAAATGAACGTGCATTTGGGTCTTGCACAGAGGGTGTAGTGTCGGGCAGGATGGCAATTGCGCCGGTCAGCCGGGATCGGTGCACGACGCTTCGCGGGGTCGCGATGGGCTTGAGCGCGGTAGGTTTGCCGATGCGTACCAAGATCGACCCTGCTATGCGTCGGCCCCTTGACCTGAGCTCGAGGCTGCAGTGCGCGCCGGGACGCCCGCGGGTGGTCCGGATGCCTTCCGACTGGTGGGATTCGCCCGCGGTCGCCGCGTGCCCGCTCAGCACCAACGCCCAGTCCGGTCGGCTGGCCCGCCGTTTCACCAGGAACACCCTCAGGGAATGGGGACTGGGCCCGCTCGCCGATGACGCCGAGGTGATCGTCGGCGAATTCGTCGCGAACGCCGTGTCGCACGCGGCGCGCGCCGCGGGCTCGGGCCAGCCCATCGGCGTGCGACTGCTCCGCAGGACGGGCGAGGTCATGTGCGCGGTGCTCGACCCGTCCGACACTGCCCCGGTCCTCAAGGCACCGGACAAGAACGAAGAGGCCGGGCGCGGCCTGCAGATGGTCGACGCGCTGAGCGACGTATGGGGCTGGAGCCCGGTCACCGGCCGCGGCAAGGCCGTCTGGGCCATCCTGTTCTGCGCCTGAGGCCCTCCGTCTCACGTTAACCTGGGTGCCCAGTCGTGCCCTGAGCTAACCTCAGCGCACACACCCTGAGGAGGCTCGGCCGGTATGCCCTGGACGTGGCGGTACGAGAAGGCGGACGGCACCGTGATCCCCGCGGATGACCTGCAAGAGGCCATCTTCATCAGCCAGGGCGACGCGGAGAGCTGGCTCGGCGAGAACTGGCGCGCGCTGCTGGCGGCCGGCATCGACCAGGTCACCCTGTTCGACGACACTACGGTTGAGTACGGCCCGATGAGCCTTCACCCCGAAGACTAACGACAGCCGCCGCCGGCGCCCGTTTTACTCCCATTTGGCGGATCATTTTCGTGGTTGATCCAGGTCCTGCGGTTGATTGAGGGTACGGGAATGCACCGGATCAACCACGAAGCCCGAATCAACCACGCAAATCGGACCGGCCCAACGCCGGCCCGTCGGCCCGTCGGCCAACGCCGGCCCGTCGGCCCGTCGGCCCGTCGGCCAACGCCGGCCAAGCCGACCCGCCGCCGACGCCACGCCGTGCCGGGCCTCCAAAACGCGGCCGGCTGGGTTACCACCTGACCGAAGCGCGAGCGGCAGCGCCCTACGGGCGCCTGGGCGGGCTGCCGGTCTCGGCCGGGTCACGCACAACCACCCCGCCCAGGACCTGGTCGATCCGCCTCATCAGCCCCGCATCCAGCCGAACGCCGGCCGCCTTCACGTTCTCGCGCACCTGCTCGGGCCGGGTGGCGCCGACGATGGCGGCAGACACGTTCGGGTTCTGCAGCGTCCAGGCCACCGCGAGCTGGGCCATCGAAAGCCCGGCCTCCTCCGCGAGCGGCCGCAGCCCCTGCACCGCGGTGAGCACCTCGTCGGTGAGCAGTTCCCGCATGAACCGCGAACCCGCAGGGTCCGTGGCGCGGGAATGCGCCGGGGGAGTGGTGCCGGGGGTGTACTTGCCGGTCAGCACGCCCTGCGCGATCGGCGACCAAACGATCTGGCCGATGCCCTCCTTCTCGCACAGCGGGATGACCTCGGCCTCGATGACCCGCCACAGCATGTTGTACTGCGGCTGGTTCGAGACGATCCGGTCCAGGCCGAGCTCTTCCGCGGCCCGCAGCGCGGCGGCGATCTCCTCCGCGCGCCACTCCGAGACCCCGACGTACAGCACCTTGCCCGCGCGGACCAGGTCATCGAAGGCGCGCATGGTCTCTTCGATCGGCGTCTCGTGGTCGTACCGGTGCGCCTGGTACAGGTCGATGTAGTCGGTCCGCAGCCTGCGCAGCGACGTGTGCGCGCTCTCCATGATGTGCTTGCGGGACAGGCCCCGGTTGTTCGGCCGGTCGCCGGTGGGCCAGAACACCTTCGTGCAGATCTCGATGGACTCGCGCCGAACGCCGTCCAGGGCCCGGCCCAGGACCTCCTCCGCCCGCCCGCCCGCGTAGCCGTCGGCGGTGTCGAACGTGGTGATGCCCTCGTCGAGCGCCGCCCGGACGCACGCGACGGCGGCGTCCTCCTCGACCTGGGATCCGTGGGTAATCCAGTTCCCGTACGCGATCTCGCTGACCATCAGGCCGCTCTTGCCAAGGTGTCGGTATTCCATGACCCCAACCCTAGGCCGTGGGTCTGAATGCGGACCGCCCCGGTGAAGTTGACATCGCGGTCTGGGCGGGAGGCGGCCTAGATGTGGTCCCCCGGCTGAACTCTCGGGGCCGGGATCCGGAACCGCCGTATCTGCAGTGCGCGCATCACCGCGTACACCGTCACGCCCCTGATGGACTGGCCGGTCAGCCGCTGGGCGACCAGCCTGGCCAGGCCGCGCCTGATCAGCTGGGCGTCGATGAGGAGAGCGACGACGAGCACCAGGATCAGCGGCGAGATGTAGTCCTGGACCGACTTGTTCCTGGAGAACAAGGCGACGACCAGCACCAGCAGGACGTACATGTAGTACTCGCTGACCCTGCGCTTGGAGTCGATGTAGTCCCGGGCCAGCGCCTTGACCGGGCCGCGGTCGCGCGGGTTCAGCGCCCACTCCTCACCGCGCTTCATCGACTCCATGCGCCGGGCGCGCTCGTTACGCGCCTTCTGCTTGTCCTCAGGAGTGCGCGGGCGCGCCGGAGCCGAGGCCTTGGCCCCGGTGATCGGCTGGTACCGCCGGCGCTCGGCCTCACTGCGCTTGGGCGTGGGCCGCCCCTTGCCCGCCTCGGCGGGGGAGCGGGCCTGCTTGACATCTGCCGGTGCGTCCGGGCTCTGCGCGCCCGGGGAATCCTGGGCCGTGCCGTCCGTCGCCCCGGCGCCATGGCGTCGGAACACGCGCATAGCTTAATGCCGCCCAAGCCACTCTCGTCCCCGACCACGCCCCATGACAGGCGGCCGGAGGATAGAACCGATGACAACAGAAAGACAATAGAAACAGGCGCCAGACGAGCCAACCGAACGGATCCTCAAAACGGACACCCGCCAGATCCCGGGAGTCGCCCCCCCGGGGCTGGCACCACGTGTCCCCGGGGGCTGGCACCGTGCCCCGCGGGGGGCTGGCACAGTAGCTGGCAATGCCGGCGACCGCGTAGGGTGGAAGCGACTAGTCGCACGGGCTCGTCCGCCGTCTAGCCGGGTGCCCGGCCGCTTCAAGCCCGGTCGCCCGGCCACGTCGGCGGCGTCGATGTACATGAAGGGGACGGCCGCGCGTATGGGCGTGATGAAGCGAGTCTCACTTGTCTTCAAGGCCAAGGCCAACAAGGCCCTGGACAAAATGGAAGACCCGCGTGAGACCCTGGACTACTCCTACCAGCGGCAGCTCGAGTTGCTGACGAAGGTCCGCCGAGGGGTCGCGGACGTCGCCACGTCGCGCAAGCGCGTCGAGCTGCAGATGAACCAGCTCCAGCAGTCCGCGAACAAGCTCGAGGACCAGGCGCGCAAGGCACTGTCGATGGGCCGCGAGGACCTCGCCAGGGAGGCGCTGTCGCGCAAGTCCTCGGCGCAGAGCCAGCTGAACGACCTGCAGGTGCAGTATGCCCAGTTGCAGGCCGAGGAGGAGAAGCTGACCGTCGCGTCGCAGCGGCTGCAGGCCAAGGTGGACGCCTTCCGTACCAGGAAGGAGACCATCAAGGCCACCTACACCGCAGCTGAGGCGCAGACCCGGATCAACGAGGCGTTCTCCGGCATCTCGGAAGAGATGGGCGACGTCGGCATGGCGATCCAGCGCGCCGAGGACAAGACCGCCCAGATGCAGGCCCGGGCGGGCGCGATCGACGAGCTGATGGCCTCGGGTGCGCTCGATGATGTGGGCGGCCACCGCGACGACATCCAGAGCGAGCTGGACATGATGGCCGCCAGCAGCGACGTGGAGCGCGACCTGGCCAGGCTCAAGGGCGAGCTGACCGCGAGCGCGCCGAAGCAGATCGAGCCGGGCGCGGGCGGCCCCAACGGCGGTTCCCAGGCCGCCCAGGCACCCCAGGCCGCGCAGGGACCGTACACGCCCCAGTACACCCCGCCGCAGCAGGCTGAGCAGGCAGACCAGTACCAGCAGACCCAGGGCGCCGGCCTGCCCGTGGCCGACCTCCCCGGTCTGGGCGGCGACCAGCCGCAGGACGGTGATAGCTGATGATCGTCAGAATCCTTGGCGAGGGGCAGTTCCGGGTCGAGGATTCCGTGGCCGCCGAGCTGAACCAACTGGACACTGAGCTTGAGGCCGCGGTGGAGCACAGCGACTTGGGTAAGTTCACCGCCGCGCTGACCAGCTTGCTCGCCCAGGTTCGCGCGAATGGCGCACCACTGGCCCCAGATATCCTGGAACCGTCGGACCTGATCCTTCCGCACGAGGACTCAAGTATGGACGAGGTGCGCAAGCTGCTCACGGACGAGGGCCTCATCCCGGGCTGACACCCGGGACCACGACCAGGAAGAACCCGGGCCACAGCAGACTCGCGGGCAACGTTCAGCGAACCACCAGCGTCCGTCGGATAGAGTAAAGGCTAGGTAAAGCTGCTGGCCTCACGGCGCTAACACCGCCCAGGGCCGAACGGAGGTGGCGCCATGGCGGCGCGTACCAGGTATGCGCCTGACCGGGGGCTGACGGCGCGGATGACCGCGACGATGTTCCTGCTCGGGCTGGTGTTCGTCGGGTTCGTCGCGCTCATCGTCGGGCTCATGAGCGCCTACGGTGCGTCGGCGGCCGCGATCGTGCTGGTCGCGGTGCTCCTCGGTGGCGGCATGGCCATCGGGTCGCTTTTCTACTCCGACAAGATCGCGCTGCGGACCGCGGGCGCGATCGAAGTCACTCCTGAGCAGGCGCCTGAGCTGCACGGCGTGGTCGACCGCCTGTGCGCGCTGGCCGACATGCCCAAGCCGAGGGTGGCCATCGCCAGGAGCCCCATCCCGAACGCCTTCGCGACCGGGCGCAGCGCCGACAAGGCGGTGCTCTGCGTGACCACGGGGCTGCTGGACAGGCTGAACAAGGACGAGCTTGAGGGCGTCCTCGCGCACGAGATGTCGCACGTGGCCCACAAGGACGTGCAGGTCATGACCATCGCCTCCTTCCTGGCCATCATCGCCGCGCTGCTGATCAGGTTTTCCTTCTACGGTGAGCTGTTCGGTGGCGGCCGGGGCCGCGGGGGCAACAACGGCAACCTCGCGATCGTCATGCTCGCCATGATGGCCGTCAGCATCGTCGTCTACGCGATCAGCTTCCTGCTCATCCGGCTGCTCTCGCGGTACCGCGAGCTCGCCGCGGACCGCAGCGGCGCGCTGCTCACCGGGCAGCCGAGCGCGCTGAAGAGCGCGCTGATCAAGGTCAGCGACCAGATGAACAGGATCCCGACCAGGGACCTGCGCGCGGCCGAGCCGCTGAATGCCTTCTACTTCGCCCCCGCGATGAGGCTGCAGTCCGGGGCGAGCCTGTCCACGGTCTTCTCCACCCACCCGTCGCTCGAGCGCAGGCTGGCCGAACTCGACAAGGTCCAGCAGCAGCTCGGCCAGGCCAGGTAGAGGCCGGGCCGCGAGTGGGGTTCCTCGACACCCTGCTGGGCCGGACCAAGCCGGTCCAGCCCAAGCTCGATGACCTGTTCGCGCTCCCGTCTGCAGCGGTGACGCTGGAGGCGGGAGCCGGCTTCACCCCGACGGGTTCCGGCTCGGTCTGCTTCCGCCCGGTCGAGGGCCGGTCCTTCTCCGACGTGCAGAAGGACGTGACCGACCTCCTCGACATGAGCTCAGGCAAGGAGGGCGGCCTGCCCGTCGAGGTGTCCAAGGACGACTACGGCTTCACCTGGGTGGTCAGCTCGCGCATGTCGAGCGAGATCGACGCGCTGGTCACCGACCTGCACGCGGTCAACTCCGCGCTGGTGGACAACGGCTTCGGCCCGCAGCTGCTGTGTACCCTGGTCGCCTTCCGCGACGAGCAGGAACGCCGCCTCGCCCTGATCTACCTGTTCAAGCGGGGCACGTTCTACCCGTTCGCCCCGCTGTCCGGCCAGAAGCGCGACAACGCGCTCGAACTCCAGGTCAAGGGAACGATCGGCGACGACCTGAAGTGGGAGCCCGACCTGGCCCGCTGGTTCCCCGTCTGGGGCGCCCCAGGCTTGTAGGGGCGCTGGCCGGAATGCAACAGGACCGCATATCGTTGGGATTGCACGTGGGCCGACGCCCGCGCCGCGCGCACGCGGCATCCGAGCAAAGCAGGAGCTAACCACAGATGACTGTTCAGCAAGAGGCCACCAAGGGGATCATCCTGACCGATACCGCGGCCACCAAGGTGAGCACCCTGCTCGCGCAAGAGGGGCGGGACGACCTGAGGCTGCGTATCGCGGTGCAGCCCGGCGGCTGCTCCGGGCTTCGCTACCAGCTCTACTTCGACGAGCGCGAGATCGACGGCGACATCGTGAGCGAGTTCAGCGGCGTGCAGGTGGTGACCGACCGGATGAGCGCGCCGTACCTGATGGGCGCGACCATCGACTTCGTCGACACGATCGAGAAGCAGGGCTTCACCATCGACAACCCGAACGCCACTGGTTCCTGCGCCTGCGGCGACTCTTTCCACTGAGCCCGGGCACAGCCGGGTCGGGGGGTCCCTAACCGTGCGCATCGCGGTCACCGGGTCGATCGCTACCGACCACCTGATGACGTTTCCTGGCAAGTTCACCGACCAGCTCATCGCCGACAAGCTCGACAAGGTGGCGCTGTCCTTCCTGGTCGATGAGCTCCAGATCAGGCGCGGCGGGGTCGCGGCCAACATCGCCTTCGGCCTGGCCTGCCTGGGCCTGCGCCCGATGCTGATCGGCAGCGTCGGGCCGGACTTCACCGAGTACCGGAACTGGCTGGAACGGCACGGAGTGGACACCAGCGGCGTGCGCGAGTCCACGATGGCCCACACGGCCCGCTTCATCGCCACCACCGACCTGGTGGGCAACCAGATCGCGTCGTTCTACCCGGGCGCGATGAGCGAGGACGTGGAGATCGATCTCGGCTACCTGACCGGCGGCTGCGACCTGGTCCTGATCGGCGCGAGCGACCCGGCGGCCATGCTCAGCTTCACCCGCCAGTGCCGCAAGCTCGGCATCCCGTTCGCCGCCGACACCTCACAGCAGCTCGCCCGGGTGGACGGACCGGACGTGCAGGAGCTGCTGGACGGGGCCGCCTACCTGTTCTCCAACGAGTACGAGGCGGCGCTGATCGAGCAGAAGACCGGGTGGACGCCCGCGGACGTGCTAGGCCACGTCGGAATCCGGGTGACAACGCTCGGCGCCGCGGGCGCGCGGATTGAACGGGCCGGACAGCCCGCGATCGACGTCCCCGGCGTCGCCGATGCCCGGATGGCCGAGCCCACCGGGACCGGCGACGCGTTCCGCTCGGGCTTCCTGGCCGCCGTGGCGTGGGGGCTGTCCCTCGAGCGCTCCGCCCAGCTCGGCAACCTGCTGGCCGTGCACGTGCTCGAGACCGTCGGCACCCAGGAATACGACCTGAAACCCGGCCCGCTGACCGAACGCTTCGCCGCCGCCTACGGAGCGCCCGCGGCGGGCGAGGTCGCGGCGTACCTGCCCGCCTGATCCACGGAAAATTCTGCCGAACGGGCCGTGGGTTCCCGCCCGGGGAACGTTCCCCGGTCCGGTGGCGCCGCAGCGCCGCTCCAACCGGGACGCCCGCAGAGCCGTCATAATGGCAGAAGGGGCACGTAGGCCCCGATCGCATGGAGGCACGGCAGTGTTCACAAGGCCTGGGAGTTCACGGACCAGATTGGCGACAGGGGCCCTGGGCTGCCTCGCTGCCCTAGCGCTGGCCGGCTGCGGCTCGTCGGCTTCGTCAAGCGCGCCGACCTCGGCATCAAGCTCGACGAGCGCCTCAACCCCGGCCCCGGTGGTCAGCACGAGCAGCGCGGCCCCGGTCACGTCGTCCTCATCCGTCCCACCGGCCGTGGTCGGCGCCCAGGCCTGCGCGAACGGCTCCCTGAAGGTGACTCAGGGGCTCGGGCAGGGGTACGCGGGGGGCACGTACGAGGTGATCGACTTCACCAACACCTCGGGTTCGACCTGCACGCTGTACGGCTATCCGGGCGTCTCGCTGGTGTCAGGCCCACCCTACGTCCAGATCGGGCTTTCCGCTAAGCGCAGCACCAACACGCCGGTCAACCAGATCACGCTGGCCCCCGGTGACGTCGCGAACGCGCTGCTCCAGATCGTGGACGCGCTGAATTTCCCGAGCGCCACGTGCAGCCCGGCCGCGGCGACGAACCTCCAGATCTACCCGCCCGGCCAGACGGCCGCCGTCTACCTGCCCAACCAGTCGGAGGCCTGCGCCGAGCCGGTCCAGACCACGTTCATCGGTCCCGTCCAGGCCGGCGCGGGCGGCTCGACCTGAGCGCTAAGGGCCCCGGGGCGGGGTTCACCCCTGTCTAGCTCGCGGTAGCGTGGCGGGCATGGGAACCGTGCTCGCGTCTGGCTACCACGGGCCCCCCGAGCTGACGCCGGTCCGCGCGCTGACCGAGTGGACCTTCGACCCGTGGATGCTGGCCCTGATCGTCATCCTCGGCGCCGCCTACCTGGCCGGCGTCCGCCGGGTCCGGCGGCGCGACGTTCCATGGCCGGTGGCGCGCCGGATCTGGTTCCTCGGCCTCGGCCTCGGCTTCCTGGTCATCGCCACTATGTCGTGGGTGGGCGCCTACCAGGCGGTCCTGTTCTACGCGCGGGCGGTGCAGACGGTGCTGCTCGTCCTGGTGGTCCCGCTGTTCCTCGCCCTGGGGCGCCCGATCACGCTGGCCATCACCGCCCTGCCCGGTGCGGGGGCCCGCGTCGAGGCGGTAGTCCGCTCGCTCCCGATGCGGGTCCTCACCTTCCCGGCGATCACCACGCTCGCCCTGGTCGGCGTGCCGTTCGTGATGTACTTCACGTCCTGGTACACCGCGGTCTTCCACAGCGGCACGGTCCGCGAGCTCACCTACCTGGTGCTGATGGCGCCGGGCTTGGCGTTCTTCTGGACGCTGCTGCGCGTCGACCCGGTGCCGAAGGAGTATCCCTACGTGGTCTCCATGTGGATCACCGGCGCGGAGGTGGTCGGCGACGCGTTCTTCGGCCTCGCCGTCATCGCCGACCAGAACCTGCTCGGCGCGTCGTACTATCACGCGCTGGCGCGGCCGTGGGGACCTAGCCTCGCCACCTCCCAGGTCGTCGGCGGGGGAGCGTTGTGGATCCTCGGTGACCTGGTCGGCCTGCCGTTCCTCGCCGCCCAGCTGATGCAGCTGATGCACGAGGACGAGTCGGACGCGGCCAGGATCGACGCCGAGCTCGACGCCCAGGAGGCCGAACGGGACGCCAACCGCCAGGTCGCGGCGGCGGCCGAGGATGACGCGGATGAGGCCGCGGGCACCCGGCTGTGGTGGCAGGACGACTCCCGCTTCACCGACCGGTTCAAGCCCACCAGCTAGCACGACGCCCCGGCACCGGAGTGCCGGGGCGTCGCCGTAACTCGTGTGACTAGTTGAAGTACCAGAATTCCGGTGTGGCGTAGTACTGGGTCAGGTTCTCCCAGGCCTGCGGGTTCTGCGCGGACAGCGTGTTCTTCCAGGCCCAGATCTCGTCCGGGTTGGGCTGGAACTGCACCGGCTGGTTCGCGGTCAGGAACGAGGCCTCGTTCTTCACCGCGGTCGGGTTGCTGCTGGCGATCGAGGCGTTGATCAGCGCGTCGGCCGTCGGGTTGCTGTAGTCGCCGACCTGGTCCGAGCCGCCGGTGTTGAACAGGCCGAACGTGGTCGCGTACGGCACGTCGGTCTCACCGCCGAAGTCCTCCATCGCCCACTTGTT
>DATJQX010000091.1:0-39581 GCA_035505275.1 Streptosporangiaceae bacterium
GGCAGCGGTCCGCGGGCGGGTTCGAGCTGGCGTTGCAGTGGGAGGCGCTGGCCCAGCCGGTCACCATGGCCACCGCCGACATCCACAAGGGAATCAAAGCCCGCCGCGAGCACACCACCCCCACCTTCGAAGGCAGCTAGCGGCACCAGACCCGTGCAAGCGTCCTCCAGCGACTCGCCGCGAACCTAGGTCCACGCTAGCGGTACCTGGTGGGTCTGGAGCCAGGCTCGGACCCTCCGGCCACTATTCGTTCGGTAAATATCAAATTGTCCTGTTCGCTCGGGCGGCCGCGGTCCTGGTCGGGCTCGCCTGAGGCCGAGTTGACTCGGCAGTAATTCGACGTTTAGGCTTATATCGAATTATCAGCCAGGTCAGGCTGGTCCGATGTCTGGTGCCCGCGCACGCGGCGCCGGGCGCATGCGCGATGCGGTGATGATGCACCAGCGCGCGGCCGGCCATGAGAGGGCGGTCGTGCGCGACGCTGAACTGCTGCTGCCCCTGACGGAGGAGTGGGACCGGGAGCTGGCCTCGGCGGATCCGCTGGGGTTCCCGGGCTACGCTGACGCGCTCGCGCAGGCCCCCGGCGAGTCGGTCCGCACGGGCGTGGTGACGTCGCGGGGCGTCCGCGCCGTCCTGGTGCAGACTGACTTCGAGGTCTTCGGCGGCACGATGGGCGCGGTGGCCGGCGAGAAGATCGTCCGGTCGTTCCGGCGGGCCGTCGACCGGCGGCTGCCCGTCATCGCGGTCACCCGCACCGGCGGCGCGCGGATGCAGGAGGGCATGGCCGCCTTGATCCAGATGCCGCGCACCGTGACCGCCGTCGACGAGCACGCCAGGTCGGGGCTGTTGTCGGCGATCGTGTACCGATCACCGACCACCGGCGGGGTCTTTGCCTCGTGGGCGTCCGCGCTGGACGTGCGGGCGGCCGAACCGCATGCCACCATGGGCTTCGCCGGCCCCCGGGTGGTGCGCCAGGTCACCGGTGCGGAGCCGCCCGCCTGGTCGCACACGGCCGAGAGCGCCAGCGCGGCGGGCCTGGTCGATGCGCTGGTTGACCGGGCCGACCAGGTGGCCTGGGTCGACGCCGTGCTCGGCTCGGCCGACTGGCCGCTGACCCACGCCGATCCCGGCCGGATACCAGCGACCGTGCCCGCGGTGCTGCCGTCATCGGCGCAGCAGGCCGTCAGGCAGGCGCGCAGCCGGTCACGGCCGTCCGGTCTGGAGTGGGCCGCCGCGCTGTGCTCGTCCTGGGTTGAGCTGAAGGGGCCGGATCCGGCCTTCCGGGCCGGATTGGCCCGGATCGCCGGCGAGCGGGTCATCGTGGTGGCGATGGACCGGTACGCCGACGGCCTGGGGGCGGCCAAGCCAGGCCCGGCAGCCTACCGGCTGGCCAGGCGGGCGATCGGGCTCGCCGACCGGATCGGGCTGCCGCTGCTGACCCTGGTCGATACGCCAGGCGCCGAGCCGGGCCCGGCCGCCGAACGGGACGGCATCGCGGGTGAGATCTCGGCCACCATCGCGGCCATGGCCCGGCTGCGCGGGCCGAGCGTGTGCATCTGCGTGGGCGAGGGCGGCAGCGGCGGTGCCATGGCGCTCGCCCACGCCGACCGGCTATTCATGCTGCCGAGCTCGATCTTCTCGGTCATCAGTCCCGAGGGCGCGGCCGCGATCTTGTTCCGCGACCCGTCCCGGGCCGACGAACTGGCCGGTCCGCTCAAGCTGACCAGTACCGAGCTGATCGGCCTGGGCATCTCCGACGGCATGCTTCCCGAGCTCGCCCTGGACCGGATCGGCTGCCTGCAACAGGCCGTCATCGGCGCGCTCGGCACCGCGTTGCCCGGTGACAGGGACCGCCGGATCGCGAAGGCCACCAGGTCGTTCATCGTCGCCGGCTCGGCCGGGCAGGCCGAACCCGCCGCGCGCGGCTGACGGCGGAGGGGGACGTGGTGATCCGGGCGGGCCCACCGCGGTGATCCGGACGCGCGCGTCGCGGCCACGTAGTCTGGAGCCGGGCGGCCTGAGCAGGCGCCGGGCCTGGCTGGTGGTGTTCGTCATCGGCTGGACGTTCACCATCGCCACCGGGCTGGGCTTCTACGCACTGTCGCTCTACCTGAACATCCTGACCAGCAGCCGCGGCTTCGCGCTCACCACCGTCTCTTACTCGATCAGTGCGTTCTTCCTGGTCAGTGCGGTGGTCAACGTGCCGCTTGGCCGGCTGGTGCGCCGGGTCGAGCCGCGCTGGATCATGCTCGGCGGGTCGGCGGTAGCCGGCCTGGCCCTGCTGCTGCTCGGGCGGGTTGACGCCGTCTGGCAGCTCTACCTGGTGTTCACCGTCTTCGGCTGCGGGTTCTCGGCGTCAAGCTACCTCCCCGGCACCGCGGTGATCGTGGCGCTATTCGAGCACGACCGGGCCCGCGCGCTGGCGGTGGGGCTGACCGGCGGTTCGGTGGGCGGGGTGGTGGTGGCGCCGCTGCTGGCCCGCATCCTGGACGCCCGCGGGCTGACCGCGACCGCCCCCTGGCTGGGCCTGGCCTACCTGATCCTGGCGGGCGCGCCGGTAGTCGTGTCCATCCGCGGCCGGCTGGCCGCCCCGCTCGCGGCCGACGACGAGGCGGCGACGCCGGCGGACGGGGGCGTCAGCTACGCGCAGGCGGACCGGGGCGTCAGCTACGCGCAGGCGGTCAGGTCAGCCGCCTTCGCGCTGGTCACCGTGTGCTTCGCCGTCCTGATGGCCGATCAGGTCGGCGCCCAGGTCCAGATCGTGAGCATCGGCTCGGCCATGGGCGTGCGCGACGCGGGAATCGCCGTGAGCATCATGGCCTCGGCTACCATCGCGGGCCGTCTGATCGGCGCGTTTGCCCTGGGCCGGCTGCCGGTGGTCGGCTTCTCCGCACTGATGGGCGTGCTGCAGGGAGCGTCGTTCGCCGCCCTCGCGCTGCTGCCCGGGCTGTCCGGCCTCGCGGCCGGGACGGTGCTGTTCGGCATCACGATCGGCAACCTGACCGTGCTGATCCCGCTGGTCGTGGTAGAGCTGTTCGGCCTGGCCGACTATCCGCGCATCTACGCGCTGAGCCAGTTCGGCGCGAGCGTCGGCACGGCCGGCGGGCCGGCGGTGCTGGCCGCGCTGCACAGCGGGTTCGGCAGCTACCGCCTGCCCCTGCTGATCCTGGCCGGCGTCTCCGCCCTGGCCGCCGTCGGCGTGACCCGGCTACGGCCGCCGGTTCCGGCGCTGATCCCAGCGCTGGCCCCGCAGCCGTCGGGACCGGAGCTGGAGGCGGAGTGAGGTAGGCCCGGGCTGGGGCTCGGCCCGGTGCCCGGTCAGCCCGGCAACCGGTCAGCCCGGCAACCGGTCAGCCCGGCAACCGATCAGCCCGGTGCCCGTCAGCCCGGTGCCCGGTCAGCCGACGGGTGCTTCGGCGGCGTCCTTCAGCGCGGGCTTGACGGGCGGTGCCTCGTTCCAGGGCACGACGCCGAACTCGGGCGTGCCGACCGGGCGGTGGTTCTCGTTGACCTCCGCCCAGTGCGCGTGGTTGACCTGGTGCAGGGTGAAGCACGCGTTGAGGGCGTTGTAGAAGCCCATGTTGTCGACGCTCTGGTTGACCGACTCCTTGATCAGCAGGGCCGCCACGGTGGTCGTCTTGGCGATCCGGCGGGCGAACGCCAGGGTCTGGTCGGCCAGCTCGTCGACCGGGAACACCTTGCTGACCATGCCCAGCTGGTGCGCCTCGTGCACGTCGATCGAATCGCCGGTCAGCAGGAGTTCCTTCGCCTTGCGCGGGCCGAACTCCCAGGGGTGGGCGAAGTACTCCACGCCGCACATGCCCAGCCTGGTGCCGACCACGTCGGCGAAGCTGGCGTTGTCGGCGGCCACGATGAGGTCGCAGGCCCACATCAGCATCAGGCCGGCCGCGAACACCGTGCCCTGCACCTGGGCGATGGTGATCTTGCGCAGGTTGCGCCAGCGGCGGGTGTTCTCGAAGAAGTAGTGCCACTCCTGCAGCATCCTGGCCTCGGCCCCGATTCTGGTCCCGCCGTTGATGGTGACCGACGGGTGCTGGTTGGGCCCGGGCTGGCGTTCCTCGAGCGCATCCTTTGAGCCCATGTCGTGCCCGGAGGAGAACAGCGGCCCGGCCCCGCACAAGATGACCACGCGCACCGTGTCGTCGGCTTCGGCGCGCAGGAACGCCTCATTGAGCTCGACCAGCAGGCCACGGTTCTGAGCGTTCCTGGTCCGGGGCCGGTCCAGGGTGATCCTGGCGATCAGGCCGTCGTCGAGCAGCTCGTACCTGATGTAGCGGTAATCCGGCATGGCCGCATCCTTTGTTCGTTATACATAGAACCTTAAAACGATATGACATCACGTTCCGGGGGCCAGGTCCAGCGGAGGGCGACCTGTTACGCGGGGGATCACTTCGGCACCGAAGCGGGCCAGCGTCTCGGGCGTGGCGAAGTCGGAGAACTGCAGGTAGAACCGCTCTACGCCACGGTCGCGGAACTCGGCGAGCCGGGCCGCGACATCGGCCGCGGTGCCGGTGATCAGGCCGCCCCAGCCGCCGAAGCGGCGCTGCGCCAGAGCGGTGACGGCGGGCACGTCGGCCCGCGTGGCCGCCAGCCCGACCGGGTGCTGGCTGGAGACCTGGGCCCGCCCGGCCAGCGGCCGCAGCTGATCCAGCCGGTCGATGGCGTAGCTTGGGCAGTTCCACCAGTCGGCGTACGTCGCCACCAGGGGCATGGTCAGCCGGGCGCCGCCGCCGCCGATGACGACGGGGACGCGGCCCGCCAGCGGCCGCGGGCTCAGCTGCCCGCCGTGCAGGGTGAAGAACTCGCCCGCGAAGTCGACCGGCTGCCCGGTGAACAGGGCCTCGACGACCTGGAGGTATTCGCCGAGCCTGGCCGCGCGGGCGGCGGCCGAAACCAGCGGCAGGCCGAACCTGGTCAGCTCGCCCGGCACCGAGCCCCAGCCGATACCCAGCTCACAGCGCCCGCCGGACAGGTGGTCCAGGCTGACCATCTGCTGGGCCAGGACGGATGGGTGGCGGAAGGACGAGCACAAGACCAGGTGGCCGATCTTCAGCCGGGAGGTGCTCATGGCGATCACGGCGGCCGTCGTGATCGCATCGTACATGTCGGCCGACGTCATGGCGGGCGGAGCGAGATGGTCCATCAGCGCCACGCCGTCGAAGCCAGCCCGTTCGGCGGCCCGGGCGCGCTCCGCCATGGCGCCGAACGGCATTCGCATCTGCGGCAGGTACAGCCAGAACTGCGGGGGGGCTGGGGACGTCATGGCCGGCTCCTTGGTCGCGGGCGCGGTGGTAGCGCTGCGTGGGCTACCGATCGCTGCCGCCCCTCGAGTGCGCCACATCCGCGAGCCGACTGATAGTGCAATACTTGTACATTCGTCGTATCGTAACAATGAGACGACGAGGCCCTGGCCGTGGAGGTCCGCTTATGGGTTATGCGCAGCGGCGAGCCGCGATCGTAGGGGTGTACACCACCGAGCAGGCCAGGTTCATGGACAGGACCGGGATCTCCCTGCAGCTGGAATCGATCAAGGGGGCCCTGGACGACGCCAGGCTGACCCCGGCCGCGGTGGATGGCCTGATCCCGCTGGACCAGTCGCCGTACGGGCGCACGTCCAACGCGCACATGTTCTGGCCCGAGCAGCTCGGCGAGCACCCGATCACGTTCATGGACGTCGGCCTGGCTTCGGGCGGCCGGCGGGGTCCCATCACCGTCGAGGACGTGGTGACGTCACGCATGATCGCCGATCCGCTGCACCTGCTCGACTGCGCGGTCGACAACGACGGCGGGTACGCCATCGTCATGGCCGCCGAGGATATCGCGCGCGACTGCCGCAAGCCGCCGGTGTGGGTGCTGGGCGGGGCGGAGGCGGCCTACGGCGGCCTCCTGTCGAACAGCCACTGCACGCACCCGTCCGGCATGCACACGATTGAGGTCGTCCGCCAGCTCCGGGGCGAGTGCGGTGACCGGCAGGTTCCCGACGCGCGGATCGGCGTCTCGCTAGCGCAGGGCATGGCGGTCCACGGCCACGCGGGAACACTGATCATGGCCAGGGATTGAAGACGGAATGGCGCGCGGAGCAGGTCGTTGCCTCAGAAGCGACCCGCCGTAGCGGCGCTGAGGCCCGGTCTAACCTATATTTGTACAACTACTAAATGATGTGCCCGAGGAGTGGGAGGCCCAGATGGCAGTACCCGACGTAGGCTCTGGGACTCTGTATATCGATGGCAAATGGCGTCACGCGGCGTCCGGGCAAACGTTTGCAGTGACGAACCCGGCCACGTCACAGGTGCTGGCCCAGATCAGCGCGGCGGATACCGGCGACGTGCGGGATGCGGTGAACGCCGCGGCAAGCTCGTTCGCCTCGTGGGCGGCCAAGACGGCGTACGAGCGAGCTGGCTACCTGTACGACGCGCACCGGCTGATGCTGGAGCGGGCCGACGAGCTGGCCTGGCTGATGACCACCGAGCAGGGCAAGCCGCTGCGCACGGCCCGGATCGAGGTGCAGTACGCGGCCGACTTCCTGATCTGGTTCGCCGAGGAGGCCAAGCGCGTTTACGGGCAGACGATCCCGTCGGCCCGGGCCGACCAGCGTTTCCTGGTCATGCACCAGCCAGTCGGCGTCGTCGGGGCGGTAACCCCGTGGAACTACCCGATCTCCATGCTGACCAGGAAGATAGGGCCTGCCCTAGCGGCCGGCTGCACGGTCGTGCTCAAGCCGGCCAAGCAGACCCCGCTGTGCGCGGTTGAGGTGTTCCGGATCCTGCACGAGGTCGGCGTGCCGGCCGGGGTGGTCAACCTGGTCACCGCGGCGAAGGCCGGGATCGTGGGCGATGAGTTCGTGTCCAACCCGGTGGTGCGCAAGCTGACCTTCACCGGCTCCACCGAGGTCGGCAAGCTGCTAGCCCAGGGCGCGGCAGCCTCGATCAAGCGGGTGTCGCTCGAGCTGGGCGGGCATGCGCCGTTCATCGTGTTCCCCGATGCCGATCCCGCGCACGCGGCCCGCGGCGCGTCGCTGGTGAAGTTCCTCAACACCGGCCAGGCCTGCATCTGCCCCAACCGGATCTTCGTGCACCGCTCGATCGCGGAGCCGTTCCTGACCGTGCTGGCCGACCGGGTCGCCCGGCTGAAGGCCGGCAACGGCCTGGAGGAGGGGGTCACCATCGGCCCGCTCATCGACGAGGGCGCGCTGGCCAAGATGGACGAGCACGTCACGGACGCGGTCGGCAAAGGAGCCACGCTTTTGTGCGGCGGCCAGCGGCTGACCGGTGACGCCTACGACGCGGGCACGTTCTTCGCCCCCACCGTGCTGACCGACGTCACGCCGGAGATGGTGATCTACCGGGAGGAGACCTTCGGGCCGATCGCGCCGGTGATCATCTTCGACGACGAGGAGGAGGTGATCAAGATGGCCAACGACACCGAGTACGGCCTGGCCGCCTACCTCTACACCAAGGACATCTCCCGCGCCATCCGGGTCAGCGAGGCACTGCGGTTCGCCATCGTCGGCGTCAACGACATCAACCCCACGTCGGCGGCGGCTCCGTTCGGCGGCATGAAGGAAAGCGGCCTCGGGCGCGAGGGCGGCCAGGAAGGCATCGTGGAGTATCTGGAAACCAAGCTGGTCGGCATCAGCGTCTGACCGCCGGGCCATACCGGCAACGAAACCTTGCTATTGACCTACGAACAGCATCGAGAGCAGGCTCGGCTGGAAGGAGCTGGCAGTGACCCAGGGGACCGTGAGTGAACTAACCGTCGGTGAGGAGATACCGGTGTTCCAGCGGGCCACCGGGCTGCACAACTGGAACCGGTACGCGGCGGTGAACTACGAGTTCGTGGATATCCATATGGACGACGAGGCCGGCCAGGCGGCCGGTTACCCCACCGCCTTCGGCATGGGCAGCTTGCAGTGGGCCTTCCTGCACGCGCTGCTGCGCCAGTGGATAGGCAACGAGGGCCGGATCGTCCGGCTCGGCTGCCAGTTCCGCTCGCCCAACACCAAGGGCATGGTCGTGACGGCGCACGGCAAGATCACCGCGATCCGCTCCGAAGACGGCGAGACGATCGTGGACCTGGACATCTGGACCGACAACGACTCAGGCAAGACGATGGCGCCGGGCACCGCCACGGTCGCCCTGCCGCGCCGCTGACCGGCGTAGTCCAGCTCAGGGCCGCCGACGATAACCCGGAGGGTCTGCGGTAGCGGGCCAGTTGTGGATTCACGGTTACCCTGCTCATCTATCTGGTGATCACCACGGTAGGCGTGCGGGCGGGTAACAGAGGCACGGGCCCACGACTACCGCCAGCGCCCGTAAGCGGCAAAAGGAACTGAACCCGCCTGCCGGGCAAGGCAACCCGGAGCCCGGGGCATGCGGGACCCCCGAGCCCGCAAGACGGCAGCAAGGGCCCCAAGTCCGAACAGGGTACTGGGACAGGTTACTGATGCTCATGTGGGACATATGAGGTAATCGCCGCGCACGGCCGAACTTACCCGGAGATGCGCGCCAGAGCCTTCATGGTGAACCATCACCGGATCTCCGGTCTTACAAAGCCGAGCCTAGATACGTGGCCTGCAGTTCCGCTTCTTCTACGTCCGCCGCGCGGCGGACCCACATGACGTTCCCGCGGGCCATGGCGCCCACGTAATCGGCCAGCGTCAGGACTCCCTTGGCCTTTTCCTCGATGAGCAGCAGGGTCACCCCTTCCTGGCGGAGGTCGAGCAGCGCGTTGAGCACGACGGTGGACACGGTCGGCGACAATCCAAGGGTCGGCTCGTCCACGATCAGCAGGCGCGGGCGCCGGACGAAGAACGGCGCCAGGCTGAGCATCTGCTGCTCACCGCCGGACAGGTTCCCGGCCGCTACGCGCTGCCGGCGTTTCAGGTTAGGGAACCGTTCGTACACCTCGCCGTGCTTGGACTTGTCGCGGAGCCAGATGCTGAGGTTCTCCTCCACCGAGAGTCCGGGGAACACGCCGCGTGACTCCGGCACCAGGACCAGTCCCAGCTCCGAGCGCCTGGACACCCCCAGCTGACCGACGTCCTCGCCCCCGAAATAGATCTTCCCTCCCCTGACCGGCACCGATCCGCCGACCACGCCGACCAGCGTGGACTTGCCCGCGCCGTTGGCGCCGATCACGGCGAGCGCGCTGCCGGCCAGGACCGACATGGACACCGAGTGCAATACCTCGGCCTCGCCGTATCCCGCCGACACGCCTTCCAGCCTCAGCAGGACCTCTGCGGTGCCGTCAAGCGGCGCGGCGGCCTGCCCGTCGGGCACCCGGCCGTCGGGCACCCGGCCGTCCGGTGCCCGCGGCGTGACTTGCACGGGCATGGCGACCTTCGGGCCCTCGGGTTCGGCCGCCGGCCGCTTGCGCTCCGCGCGCCGGCTCCGCCGCTGGTAGCGCTGCTCGGCCATCTGCGACAGCGCGCCGTAGGGATGCTTGGACAAGCCCACCGCGGCCAGGCCGAACAGGATGTCCGGGAGCAGCGACGAGGTGGGGCCACCCGAGCCGGTCCCGCTCCAGCCGAAGGAGCCGATGTGGAATCCTTCGGCCAGCAGGTACGGGAATATCGTGCCCAGCATGGCGGCGGCTACGGCGCCGCCAGGCCGGTTGATGCCGAAGATGACCACCGCGGCGAGCCACAGGAAACCGATCGTCGGCGGGTAGGTGGACGCCGTGGCGGTTCCGCCGATGCTGGCCAGCAGGACGCCGCCGAGCGCGGCCAGCCCGGCCGAGGCGGCGAAGATCACGAACCGGACCACCACCGGGTTGACGCCGGCGGAGACCGCCGCCGGTTCGGCGGTCCGGACGGCCATGATCGCGCGGCCGACCGAGGAGCGGGTGAACCCGGTCACGAACCCGAAGGCGGCGGCGGCGACGACCACCAGCACGATCAGGTACAGCCTGTCGTTGGCGAAGTTGATGGGCCCGATCGAGGGCCGGGCCAGGGTCCAGCCCTGCTGACCGTTGTCGAGCGTACCGGTCTGGAGCACGATCGTGCTCAGGATCAGCGCCAGCGCCAGCGTCGTGAACGCGACCGCCAGAGCGCCGAGCCGCAGCCCCGGCAGGGCCACCACGGCGCCGACGACCATGCAGATCAGGCAGGCCAGGATCAGCGCGAACAGGAAATTAAGGCCGTGGTAGGTGAAGTAGCCCACCAGCAGGGCCGCCATCGTGGCGATCGACGCCTGCGCGAAGCTGATCAGCCCGGCCAGGCCGGTCAGCAAGGTGATGGACAGGTAGATGATCGCGGTCGCGATGCCCGACATGATCAACTCGCGCCAGACGATGTTGGCCGGGCCGAACGCGAGGATCAGCAGCACGACTCCCGAGATCAGCCAGGGGGCGCGCCTGCGGAAGGCCGAGATATGCGACAGGTACTGCGGCGGCGGCGGCGCGAGGGCGGACGTGCCCGCGACCTTGGTCAGCGTGTTGTCCCGGCCGAGGAAGATCAGGGCCGCCAGCAGCAGGAGGTACGGCAGGGAGCTGCTCAGCCCGCTGACGCCCTGGATCCAGCTGCCGACCGGCCCGAGGTACTGTGACGTCAGGTAGCCGATCGAGAGGTTGCTAAGCGCGCCGATGGCCAGTCCGGTGGCGAACGCGACCGGAACCGACCTCATCCGGGCGACCACCGCGCAGGTGATCGCCACGAACAGCGCGAACGTATAGTTGTCGGGAACCAGCCCGAACTGCCCGACGAGCGGCGCGGCCACGACACCGGCCAGGCCCGCGGTCGTGAAGCTCAGGATCCAGGCCAGGCGCGAAACCTTGGCGCCGCGGATCCCCCGCAGCCCGGCCAGCACCGGGGCGTCTACGGCGGACCGCATTTCCAGGCCGAGCCTGGTGAACCGGAGCAGGCACCAGCACCCGATGCAGGCCAGGATCCCGACGCCCAGCGCGATCAGCGAATCGGAGCTGAGAATCAATCCTGACGCCACATGGAATTGCTTCGGCGGATTAGGGCCAACGCCGGGCACCGAAAATGCGTCCGCGGTGTTCAGGAACGACCAGTGGAAATCCGTCATGCCGATGTCGGCGATCCATTCGACCAGCGCCGGCATCACCAGCAAGACGCCGATCCCGCAGACCATCTTGGCCGTATCGTCGGCCCCGGCCAGGTTGGTGAAGACCAACCTGTCCCAGACGATTCCCATCAGCGGCGCGAATATGCATACCGAGAAGATCAGCGCTGCCGCCATCCGCCAATGAAAGCCGGATTCGAGCTGGTAAAATACGAACGCGGTGGCGAATGCTATGGCAGCGTGCCCGAAGTTGAAGACGCGCGCCGTCGAATAAGAGACGACCAGCCCGATGCCCAGCAATGAGTAAATGGCACCGGCAACGCATCCCCCGATCACCAACCCCAGGAAGCCGATCACCGCCGGGCACTCCTTTCTATCCGGGTCCGGTTACTCGCGGCGTCTGCCCGGGCGCCGAACCTGTCCTGACGGTCCGGTTCACGAGGGCCGTGGCCGCTATCGGCCGATATAGGCATCAATGACAGCCGGGTCACGCCGCACCTCTTCCGGACTTCCCTCACACAGCACCCGACCCTGGCTCAGCACGATGATCCGGTCACACAGGCTCATGACGAATTCCACGTCGTGCTCGACCAGGATGATCGAGCAGTCCCGCTTGCCCTTGACTTCCCTGATGAACTCGGCGACGCGCTCGCTCTGGGCCGATCCCAAGCCCGACGTCGGCTCGTCCAGCAGCAGCAGCCGCGGCGTGTCGATGATGGCGCGGGCGAACTCCAGCATGCGCAGCTGCCCGATCGGGATCGCGGCCGCCGGTGAGTCCTTGACCTCGGTGAGCCCGCACTCGCGGAGCACGTCATCGGCGGCCTGCCTCATCCGCCCGGCCCGCCTGCGGGCCGACGGCAACCGGAGGATCTCTGGCAGCAGGTACTTGAACCTGCCGTGCAGCTCCAGCGGGATCATGACGTTCTCTTCGACCGACAGCCAGCCGAAAGCCTGCGTTCGCTGGAAGGTCCGGCGCACCTTGGCCCTGGAGAACCAGGTGCCAGACCGGCGCGATACGTCGGCGCCGTCAAGCAGGACGCGGCCGGAAGTGGGAGGGCAGAGGCCGGAAAGACAATCGAGAATGGTTGTCTTCCCGGCCCCGTTAGGCCCGATCAGCCCGAGGCACTCCCCCGGCCTGACCCCGATGGTCACCTGGTCGACGGCGGTGATACCGCCGAACGCGATCGTCAGATCCCGGGCGACCAAGGCGTAGGGCTCCCCGGCTACCGCGGGGAGCCCCGTCTGCGAGCTTTCTGTTGTCATGAGGTCAGCAATGCATCAGACCGAGAGGAAGAAGTTCCGCCCGTAGTCCCCGGGCGTCAGCACTCCGACCTCCTGGTTGCCCTTGACCTCGACCAGCCCGACGTACTCGTCCTGGGCCAGGCGGCCGCCCGGGTAAGGGATGGAGCTCCAGCCGTTGGTCTGGCCAGGGAACGTGAATCCGGCGTTGATCATGTTCATCAGGTTCTCGGCGGTCAGCGGCCCCTTGAGCGCGGCCAGCGCGTCAAGGAAGAACTCGGCCGACATGAAGGAGAAGGCGGTGGCGTCGTCGTTCGGGTTGGCGGTGGACCCGATGGCCTTGAGGTCGGCCCCGATCTGGTCCATGTACGAACCGGGGTAGACCGTCGCGCTGGCCCACGCGGACTGCAGGTAGACGCCCTGGAGGAGCGCTGCCTGTGACGGGCTGCTCAGGTCGATGTCCTGGTTCGGGCTCGAGTAGATGACGCCCTTGTACCCGGCGGCCTTCAGCGCCGCCACGAAGCCCTCGAAGGCGGTCCCCTCGAGCGAGACGATATCGACCACGTTCGTTCCGGCCTTCACCACAGCCTGGGCGACGGGCCCCCAGTCCGCTAGCGGCGGCGCGCCCGGGGCCGGGCCTGGGACAGCGTTGTAGACGACCTGACCGCCGAGGTATTTCTGGACTATTTCCACGTAGTCGTCCTGGATTATCTTGGTCTGCGACAGGTCCTCACCGACCAGCGCCCACTTGACCTTGGCCGGATTCAGGTGCAGCCCCACCAGCACGCAGGCCAGTGCCTCATCGGATAGGACGGACTCGTTGGGATCGGCCGGGGCGAGCGTGCAGCCTACGCCGTCGACTGGCGAGACGCCGTAGGAGAGGTCGGCGTACCCGGGGCAGTAGGCTTCGCCGCTGCCTAGGCCGAAGTACGGGACGTGGTTCTGGTTCAGGAACGTGCCGTTCACATACAGGCTGCCCTGCGGCACGATCGCGAACGCGTGGTCAACGTCGACGTATTTCTGGATGTCCTGCAGCGCGAGCGTGCCGCTGCTCTGATCATCACTGCATCCGATGTAGTTGATCTTATAGCCGTTCACTCCGCCCGCCCGGTCCGCGGCGGCGAAGGCCGCCTCCGCGCCGGCGCAGCCGCCCGCCTCGATGGTCTGGCCCTCCGCGGTGATGTCGGCGACCCCCGCAATGGTGATCGTGTGACCGTTGATCCCGCGGGTGGTGTCGCCAACAGACTTCGGGATGGGCCCCTCGAGCTGCTGGACGACCTGAGCGGCCTGGGCCTGCGTGACGGCACCGACCGGGTACTTGAAGGCGCTGCTGCTGGCGCTCCCGGTGGACGCGCTCCCGGTCGACGTCGATGTCGTGGTACTCGTCGCCGACTTGCTCGTGCATCCTGCGACCGCTACGACGAGGGCAGCCGCCGTGACCAACGCCAGGGTCCGCGATCTAGCTCTGCGATGAACGACCATTAGGAGACCTCCGATGGCGCTAGAGCCGGGCCGACCAGCTCCAGGGTGGGCAAATGTATGCCAGAAACACGTGCATAGTCTGATGACATTGAATTTGGCGCTAGCGTAGTTCGATCGTCATGAATCTGTCAATGGACCTCCAGGATCGTGATGGACAGGTAACGCAGTCAGGCGGGAACGCGATCGTCCGGCCCGTTCTGCGCGCGGAGGGGCTCATCATCCGACGCCGCCGAGTCGGCGGGGCCCGTGCCGAACCCGCAGGCGGGCCGCCGGGCCCACTAGCGATCTGCCTACCGACAGGTTAGGCTAAATGCATAGACTGTTTTGAAAATATTGTCGCCGGCGCGGGCGGCAGACGGGTTCAGCCGCCGACAAGGGCGGACGGGTTCAGCTGCGGAGGTAGCCAAGCATGACCGAGGTTCTGTCGGGAGGACAGGCGGAAGCGATCGGGCAGGACGGCGGATCAGACGAGGCGCAGGAGCGGGCGCGGCACCGTGCCGCGCTCGGGCGACTGGTCAAGCCGTCGAGCATCGCGATCGTGGGGCTCAGCGACAACTCGGCGCTGGCCGGCCTGATCCGGCCCACGCTGGACAGCAGCGCGGAGATGTTCTTCGTCAACCCGCGCTACGACACGGTCATGGGCCGGCCGACGGTACCCACGCTCAGCGCGCTCGGACGCCCCATCGACGCGGTGATGAGCTTCATGTCCAACGTCCGCACGACCGAACTCGTAGAGGAGGCAGCCGGCCTCGACGTGGGCGGCCTGGTCCTCGTGGCCAGCGGGTTCAGGGAAATCGGGGGCGAGGGGATAGAGCTGCAGGAACGGGTCAGGGCGGCAGCGGCCGCCGCGGGGATGGCCGTGATGGGGCCGAACGGCCTGGGTTACGTCAACGTGCCGCACGGTATCAGCCTGACCATCGCCGGCCGGCACAAGCGGCGGCCGGGCGGCATCTCGGTGATCTCGCAGAGCGGGGCGCTGCTGAGCGGGGTCGCGATGGCGGCCTGGCAGTACGACGGGTGCGGGCTCAACTTGATCGTCTCAGCGGGAAACGAGGCCTACACCGACCTGGCGGACTACGTGGACTACCTAGCCGCCGACCCGGAGACCACGGCCATCGGGCTGGCCATCGAGAAGGTACGGCGCCCGGCCGAGTTCTTCGCCGCCGTCCGCCGGGCCACCGAGGCGGGCAAGCCGGTCGTGGCCCTGAAGCTGGCCCGTAATGAGCGCTCGCGGCGGATGGCCGCCACGCACACCGGCGCGCTGACCGGCGACGCGTGGGTGTATGACGTCGCTTTCCGGCAGGCTGGCGTGGCGCTGGCCTATGACCCGGAGGAGCTGATCGACCGGCTGGCACTGTTCGACCAGATCCCGCGCCACCGGTGGACGCCGGTGCGGTCCCTGGGCGTGGTCACCCTGACCGGCGGCTTTGCCTCGCTCGCGCTGGACCTGGCCACAGCCGAGGGGATTGAGGTACCCGCACTGGACTCGTTCGTCGACTGGATCCGCACAAACCTGAATGCCGACGTCATCGCCAACCTGGTGCCGAACCCGCTCGACACGGCGGGGGTGGGCGGGCACCTGTGGCCGCAGGTGATCGATAAGTATACCTCCAGTGACGAGCTCGACTCGGTGATGGTCATCCACCCGCTGGCCGATGAGGACGAGGATCTGGCCCCGCCCATCGTCAAGGAGTACGTCCGGGCGGCGGCCGAAGTGGCCAAGCCGTGCGTGCTCGCGAACTGCTCGGGCGTGCCGGGGTACTGGGCGAAGCCGCTGGTCGGGGACGCTGTGGCGTTCGGGCGCGGCCTGCTCCCGACGATCCGCGGGCTGAAGACCCTGGGCGCGTTCGCGCAGTACCGCGAGAACCTGCCGGCCCCGCTCGATGCGGGCCAGCGGCTGCCGAGGCCGACCGCCGGCCTTATCGGGGACATGCTGCCGTTCGCCGATACGATGCGGCTGCTGGCCGAGGCCGGGATCCCGGTCGCCCCCTTCGCAATGGTCCCGCCTGACGCCGCGCCAGGTTCGGCTGACGTCCCGTTCGCCGGGCCGTACGTCGTGAAGCTAGCCGATGTCGCCCACCGCACCGAGCACGGCGCGGTGCGGCTGAACGTCGGCCCGGCGGGCCTGCCGGAGGCGATAACCGGGCTGCGCGAACTGGCGGCACGGGACGGGCTGCCCGCGACCGTGGCCGTGCAGCCCATGATCGCCGCGACCGGTGAGGCGCTCCTGGGTATCCAGGGCGAGTCCGAGCTCGGCCCGCTGGTGGTGTTCGGCCTGGGTGGCATCTTCGCCGAAGCGCTGCGCAAGGTGGGCGGCCGGATGGCGCCGTTCGACGCCGCGCAGGCCCGCGGGCTGATCGAGGAGTTCCGCGACGTGCAGGTCATGCACGGGTTCCGCGGCCAGCCGGCCTGGGACCTCGATGCCCTGGCGGACATCCTGGTGGCCGCGGGCAGGCTCGCCGCCGGCGGCCGCGACTGGATCACGTCACTGGACGTGAACCCGCTGCTGTTCGGCCCGGACGGATTCCAGGCGGTCGACGCGCTGCTGCTGGTCCGGCCCTTATGACGGCCAGGTGACTGGTCACGGAACAGGCCTGGCGCGGCGCCTCCCCCGCGCCAGGCTTGCCCAATGCGGCGGCACCGCGCCCGGGCGTTCAGCCGCGGCGGCGGACGATCTCCTCGGTGAGCGTCGGCACGACCTTGTGCAGGTCTCCGATGATGCCGAAGTCGGCCAGATCGAAGATCGGCGCCTCCGGATCCTTGTTGATCGCGGCGATGACCTTCGACGTCTGCATGCCGGCCCGATGCTGGATCGCGCCGGAGATCCCGATCGCGAGGTAAAGCTGCGGCGAGACGGTCTTACCGGTCTGGCCCACCTGATTGCTGTGCGGGTACCAGCCAGCGTCGACCGCCGCCCGGGAGGCCCCGACAGCCGCGCCGAGCAGGTCGGCCAGGCCCTCGATCAGCGCGAAATGCTCGCCGCCGCCCAGGCCGCGCCCGCCGGACACGACGATCGAGGCATCGGTCAGTTCCGGCCGCCCGGAGCTCTCCCGGAGGCTGCGAGCGGTGATGGTAGACGCGAGGGCGGCGGGCGATAGCTCGACCGTGACGTCGTGCACCGCCGGCTCGACCGGATCCGGGGTGGGCGTGGTCGCGTTCGGCTTCACGGCGATGACGGGCACGCCGGAGGTGACCGCGGACGTCACGACGAAGGATGCGGCAAAGGCCGACTGGGTGGCCACGACCGCGTGACCGGAGGCCGGCTCCCCGGCGTCGACGTCAATCGCGTCGGAGACGAAGCCCGAGTCGAGCCGCAGGGCGAGCCTGGCCCCGATCTCCTTTCCCTCCGCACTCGCCGTGAGCAGCACGGCGGCCAGCTGGTCACCTTCGCCGACCTGCCGGGCGATCTGCTGCAAGGCATCGACCTTCGGCACGACGAGATGATCGGTGACTCGCGGGTCCGGCACGAGGTACACCTGCGAGGCACCGTATTCGGCCAGCGCCGCTACCGCCTGGCTGGCGGCGGCTCCGAATACCACTGCGGCGGGCGAGCCGATCCGGCGCGCCAGCGTCAGCAGCTCGAGCGTGGGCTTGGGCGCCGAACCATCAATGGCGTCGACGACCACGAGAACCTGCGGCATGAGTCTCCTTCTTGCTGGGTCCTGGCCGGACTAGATGAAGCGCTGGGCGGCGAGGAAATCGGCCAGCACGCGGCCACCATCGCCATCGTCCTTGACCATCTGGCCGGCGGTCCTGGCCGGGCGCCGGGTGGCCGTCAGCACCGTGGTGCGGGCACCGGCCAGGCCTACCTGCGCGGGATCAATGCTGAGGTCGGCCAGGCTCCAGGTCTGCACCGGCTTCTTCTTCGCCGCCATGATCCCCTTGAAGGACGGGTACCTGGCCTCCCCGGTCCGGTCGGTCACGCTGACGACCGCTGGCATCGCGGCGGTCACGGTCTCCGTACTGGTGTCAGAGTCACGCAGGATCTCCACGGTGTCACCGCTGACCGACAGCCGCCCGGCGAACGTGACCTGCGGTACGCCCAGTCGCTCAGCCAGCAGAGCCGGCACCACGCCCATCCCGGCGTCCGTCGACGCCATCCCGGTCAGGACCAGGTCGAAACCGAGCCGGGTGATCGCCGCCGCCAGCACGAGCGAGGTGGCAAACGCGTCGGATCCGTGCAGGGCGTCGTCCTTGACGTGCACCGCCGCGTCGCCCCCCATCGACAGCGCCTTCCGCAGGGCCTCCTGCGCGCCATCCGGCCCCATCGTCAGGTACGTCAGCTCCCAGCCCGGCGATGACTCCTGAACCTGGAGCGCCTGCTCAGCGGCGTGCTCATCCAGCTCAGACAGCCTGCCGGGCGCACCGGCCCGGTCGACGGTTCCGTCGGCCAGGAAACTGCGGTCAGCCGTGAGGTCGGGCGTGTACTTGACGAGAACGATGATCTTCGGCACTGATGACCACCCCGGCTGGTCTAGGTTCCGGCATGCTTAATTATTCGATCCATTTAAAACTTACCGAAGTCTGCATAAGGGGTCAATAGCTCCATGTGGCAGCATGGCCCAGTCCAGCCTACGCCCAGGCCCAGGCCCGCCGGCGGCGGGCCTGGGCGCGTCGAGGCAAACTTGCGGGTGGAAGTCTGCCGTCGTTGATGAGAAGATAGTTGGCATAGAGTCGAAGTGTTTGGCCTCCGGCAACTGGCCGGACCTGGGCTTCGGCACCGGTCAGCGGGCATGTACCGACGTCCGCGTAGTTGCGACACACTAGTCACAACGCCCATAGCGCACTGCGGGAGCCTTTTGATGACAGCGCAGATGCGGGCCGCGGTACCCGGCGCGCCCGCCCGGTGGTTCAGCTCCGCCGAACAGATCGCAGGCCTGCTGCGCAGCGTGGACTACCTGGCTAACGAGCACACGTGTAACGTGCTCCGGCTAGCCGACCAGCTCGGCAAGCCGATCCTCGTCGAAGGCCCCGCGGGTACGGGAAAGACCGAGCTGGCCAAGAGCACGGCCGCGATGACCGGGGCCAGGCTGATCCGGTTGCAGTGCTACGAGGGCCTCGACGAGGGCAAGGCGCTGTACGAGTGGAACTACCAGAAGCAGTTGCTCCGGATCCAGGCCGATAACGCGGGTACCGTACGGCGGGCCGGGGACTGGGCGAATCTCGAGTCCGGCATCTTCACCCGCGACTTCCTGCTGCCCAGGCCGCTGCTGGAAGCGATCCAGGCGGCCGACCCCGTGGTCTTGCTGATCGATGAGGTCGACCGGATGGATATCGAGGCCGAAGCGCTGCTGCTGGAGATCTTGTCCGATTATCAGGTCTCCATCCCCGAACTCGGCACGGTGTCCGGCAGCCAGGTGCCGATGGTCTTCCTGACGTCCAACAGCTCACGGGACCTCTCGGAGGCGCTCCGGCGCAGGTGCCTCTACCTGCATATCGACTACCCGCCCGCGGAACGGGAACGGGAGATCGTGCGGACGAGGGTGCCCGGGATATCCGCGCACCTGGCCGAGCAGATCGCGGCCATCGTGGGATCCCTTCGCCAGCTGGACATCCGGCAGCGCCCGTCGGTGTCGCAGACGCTTGAGTGGGCAAGGACGCTGCTGACCCTCGGAGCCGAGAACCTGGACGCGGGACTAGTCGCCGATTCGCTGCGGATGCTGCTCAGCTACCAGTCAGACATCGAGCTGGCCGCCTCCAGGCTGGCGTGCGGTCAGCTGCCCTGACCTAACAGCTGCCCTGACCTACCTGACCTAGCAGCTACCCTGGTCCAGGCGAGACCAGTCACCGGCTAGGTGCGCTACGAGGCACCTCGCGGAAGGCGACGTCGTTGTCGCGGCGGGTTTCCCTGGGCATGCCGAGCAGCCGCTCGCTGACGCCGTTGCGCGACATCTCTACCGTCCCGCCGCCGATCTGCCGTGCCTGGCGCATGAGGAATTCCACCCCGAGGTCACCCAGCGGCTGGTCCTGCTCGTCCCACGCCACCGCGCTGGCCCCGGCCAGCTCGTAGTTGATGGTGGCCAGCCGGGTATTGAGGACCCCGGCCAGGATGCGCGAGATGCCGGCGGCCTGGTCGGACAGCTTCCTGGAGGCCATGCCGCGCGCGATCCTGGCGGTGGCCTCCTGGCCGGCCAGCTGGAGGGTGTGCGCCTCGCCGACCAGCTGCCTGGCCACCGGGTCATCCAGCCGTCCGGCCTGGCGTGCCACGCCCAGCGGAGTCGGCCCCCCCAGGTTCGCGCCGCGCATGCTGCCGACCGGGCGGATGAAGTAGTGCGAGATGCCCAGGCTCTTCTCGTGGTACATCCACCGGGTGCCGACCGTCCAGCCGCCGTCGACCTCGCCGATCCGGTCGGAGTCTGGAATGCGCAGGTCGGTCATGAATTCCTGGCAGAACTCCTTCGAGCCGTTGAGCATCTCGATCCGGTGCACGTCGATGCCGGGCTGGTGGATCTTGAGCATGAACACGGACAAGCCGCGATGCTTGGGCACGTCCCAGTTGGTCCGGGCCAGGCACAGCCCCCAGTCCGACCACCAGGCCCCGGTGGTCCAGATCTTCGATCCGTTGATCACCCACTCGTCCCCGTCGCGGATGGCCGTCGTCTGCGCCCCGGCCACGTCCGAGCCGCCGCCAGGCTCGGACAGGAACTGCATCCAGATCTCCTCGCCCCGCAGGATGGCCGGGATGTGGCGCCGCTTCTGCTCATCGGTCCCGAACTCGTAGATCACCGAGGCACACGGGCTGAACGTGGGCACCTGGAAACGAGCCGGGTACTCGTAGCCGACGATCTCCTCGTTGAGCACCTCCTGGTGGGCCGGGGTCAGCCCGGCCCCGCCGTACTCCTTCGCGAAGATGATCCCGGCGAACCCGCCGTCGTAGAGCCGACGCTGTAGCTCCCGGTGGTACGCCACCAGCGCGAGCTCCTCTTCGTCGGACATCCGGCGGAACGGCGCGCGCCGCGGGTCGGCCGGCGGCATGTTCTCCTTCAGCCAGTCCCGCAGCCGGTACCGGAAGCTGTCGAGGTCTTCGATATCCGGAGCCTGCGCCAGATCAGACATGGAGCTGCTCCCTGCTCTCGAGGATGGACGTCAGCCGGTCGCGATGATCCGCCACCGTCCCGTACAGCTGCGCGTCCAGGACGGCGCGGCGCAGGTACAGGTGCAGGTCGTGTTCGAAGGTGACGCCGATGCCGCCGTGGAACTGCACGCACTCGTGCAGGACCTGGAGCGCGTATTCCCCCAGGAACGACTTGCCCGCGCTGACGTACTCGCCGGCCCGGGCCGATTCGTCCTGGACGTGCTGCGCCGCTGCGTCGGCGAGGCCGTTGGCCGCCTCCAGGTAGGACTTCATGTCCGCGAAACGGTGCTTCAGCGCCTGGTAGGAGGCCAGTGGCCGCCCGAAGGAGTACCGGTTGAACAGCCACTCCGTGGTGATCTCCATACCGCGGTCCATCGCGCCGGTCATCTCAGCGAGCTGGATGACCAGGGCGATCTGCAGCTGCCGCTCCACGTCGTCACCGGCGGCACCCGGCTCGCCCAGGACGGCCGAGTCCGGCACGGCGGCCTCGTCGAACACGACATGCCCGTAGCGCCGGGTCATGTCCAGCGTGCGCATCGGGGTCACCGACACTCCGGGCGTGTCGGCGGGGATCACGAACTGGGTCAGTCCCCCGGCCTCGGCGGCCGCGGTGACCAGGAACACCTCCGCCTCGACCGCCGATTCGACCGGGGCCTTGTGGCCGCTGAGCACGTACCGCCCGTCGCGCCGCGTCGCCTGCAGGCTTACCGTGCCCAGCCGCTCGAACGGGCGCGGCTCGGCGTACGCCCAGCTGCCGATCCGGGCTCCGCTCATAAGGTCGGGCAGCAACCCGGCCTTCTGCTCCGCCGTTCCGGACCGGGCCACGGCGGCGGTAACGACGTTCGCGGTGGTCAGCGGGCCCGGCGCGGCGTACCGCCCGAACTCGAACGCGACCAGGGCCAGGTCGCACACGCCCTCGCCGCTCACGCTGCCGCCGCCGTCGTCCTCGGTCACAAGCAGCGACGTCCAGCCCAGGTCGGCGCCCTGGCGCCAGAACTCCCGGTCGAAGCCGGCCGGGTCGTTCCTGAGCTCGCGCAGCAGCGAGGTGGGCACCTTGTCGTCCAGGAACTGGCGCGTCGTCCCGGCGAAGAACGCCTGCTCAGGACTCAGCTCGAGCTTCATGACCCTCCTTGGCCCCGCGGGCTTTGTTATTCGGTGAACTCGAAGAGCAGGTTCTTGTTCTGCGCCGGGTTGATGGCCAGCGCGTCGTCCGCGTCGCCGGGGACGAGGTCGAACCCCTGCGCGGTCAGGTGCTTCTCCACCTGCGCCAGGCTGCCGGCCCGGAACACGGTGCTGCGGATCCGCTGGCCGTACCGGCCCAGGTAGTCCGCCAGCGCCCCGTCGCCGTCGGGCTCCAGCAGCTCCCAGACCGTGTTACCGACCTGCATCTGCACGCCCTTCGCGCCCGCGCGGGGGCGGTTCACCGGGCCCAGCGGCGACACGTAAGCGATCTCGTTCAGCCGGGCCACCGCGGCATCCACGCTGTCCACCGCCACGCTCAGCCGGGCCAGGCCGGTCAGCCCGAGCGGGTGCTGGGTCTCCCAGTACCCCTCCGGCTGGTCATACTGACGGAAGTCGCCGTCGTAGATCTCCCACGCGATGCCGAAGCAGGCCCCCGGGTAGGTGAAGAACGCCGGGCCGAGGTCGTTGATGATCCGGATGTCGTTCTCCACGGCGAACTGCCGGGCGGAGACCGTGTCGGGCACGTGGTACTCGATGCCGATGTAGTGGTCGCCGTACCGGGCCAGCAGCCGCCCCTGGCCCCGCTCGCCCCGCTCCACCGGCGCGAAGAACTCGAACATGACGCCGCCCAGCGTCATCAGGCACGCGTTCGTCCCGTCGCCGGAGTCCGGGATCCGGTGGTCCAGGGTGAAGCCCATCCGGTCGCGGAAGTGCTCGATGGTCTCCTCGTACCCGTCCACGATCGCGTTGACGTGGTTCGGGTGGATCAGTTGCCACTTGTCAGCCATGATCGCAGCCTCGCCCTCGGTTGACTTGGATGTCAAGAGAAAGTTCGATTCTTTTTCAAATCTCTATTAGTTAACCTGATTACCGTTCCGGCCGTCTCGCGGCCGGAGCCGATGAAGGCCTTGGACCCTGGGCGCTGCGCGCGTGGCAGCCCGAGGACGTGCTGCGCGATCATCTCCCTGAAGACCTCTACGGTGCCGCCGTAGGTCGCCGCACCCTGCGCGAAGCGATGCGCGTCATCGACCGCCCCGGCCCCCACCGTTCCGTCGGCGCCGTAGGGCAGCAGCGCCTCGACGCCGACGAGGTCGACCAGCTCGGCCGAGCACCGCGTCATGGCGACAGAGCTGGCCACCCGGCCCAGCGGCCCCTCGGCGCACTGCGCCCACTCCAGGTCGGCCGCCACCCGGCCCAGGCGCGTGCGCACGGCCGGGTCGTCGATCGGGTGCGTACCGTCCGGCCGGCGGGCGGTGCGCGCCCAGGCCAGCGCGGCGTCGAAGGACCGGAAGATCGGGCTGCGCCGCATCATCTGGCGCCCGAACGTGTCGGCCAGGCCGTCGTGCTGCTGGGCGAAATCATGCTCGGCGTCAAGCGGGCCACGGAGCACCGTCCAGCCGTCGTTGACCCGGCCAAGGCGGTACCGGTCGGGGATCCGGACGTCGCCGTAGTACACGATGTTGGTCCGCTCGCCGCCGAAGGTATGGACCGGGCGGATCTCGATGCCCGGCGTGCTCAGCGGCACCAGGAACATGGTCAGCCCTCGGTGCTTCGGCTGGGCGGGGTCGGTACGGGTGATCAGGAATACGTACTGGGACTGGTGCGCGCTGGTGGTGAAGATCTTCGAGCCGTTGATCACCCATTCGTCGCCGTCGCGGACCGCGCGCACCTTGGCCGCCGCGATGTCGGAGCCGCCGTCGGGCTCGGTGAAGCCGGCGCAGAAGTGCACGGTGCCCGCGGCGACCTTCGGCTTCAGCTCGGCCACCAGGTCGGGCGCGCCGTAGGCGGCCACGGCCCGCCAGATCATGTCGCCGCCGATGCTCGAGATGCCGCGGCGCAGCAACTCGAGGTCGAAGATCCGCAGCCGCAGCGGGTCCAGGCCGGATCCGCCGTCCTCGACCGGCCAGTCCGGCTGGGCCAGGCCCTTAGCACCCAGGGCGGCGATCATCTGCTCGTCGAACAGTTCGCCGGTGCGGCGCAGCTTGTCGCGGACCTCGTCGGTCACGATCTCGTCGAGCACGTCGCCGACGTAGTCCTGGAATCGCCGCTGGCCGGCGTCGAGCTCGACCATCCCGAAGTTCATCGTTGCTCCTTACCCGTCGCTCGGTGGTCAGACCACGCCGGCCGCGAGCAGGTCACCCACGGCCCGGTAGTCGTCGTCAGGGTCACCGGCCAGCACGCTCCAGCCCTTCGCCCGCAGGAAGTACAGGCTGGCGTCGGCTTCGGTGGTGTACCCGAGGCCGCCCTGCGTGTGCGCCGCCGTGGTCGTGCCGTGGGTGGCGATCCTGGCCGCGGTCGCGAACGCCATCGGGATCAGGTCCGGCCTTGACGCCGGCTCGTGCTCGGCCATCCAAGCGGCCTTGCGCACCAGGTTCCGGGTTCCCCCGACGTTGATCGCAACGTCAGCGAGGGGGAACGCCACGCCCTGCAGCGAACCGATCGGCACGCCCATGGTCTGCCGGGTCTTCGCGAACTCGACCGCGATGCGCAGCGCCGAGGAGGTCATGGCGACGAGCGCGGCGGCCGTCAGCAGCTTCCACTCGCGGACCGCGCGGGCGTGCAGCGTGGCGGCGGCGCTGCCTTCGGCCAGCACACGCCGGGTTCCCTGGGCCGGGTCGAACCAGGCCAGCGGGGTGGAGCCCTGATTGGGTACGTGCGGTGCGGCGGCCGGCAGGCTGACCAGGATAAGCGACGTGCCGTCGAGCACCACCACGTCGCGGGCCAGGGCCGCATCCGGCACCAGCTGCCGCTGGCCGAGCGTCGCCTGCGGCGCGACCACCACCGGGCGGTCACCGGAGATCACCCCGGCGAGAGCGTCGCCGGCCCCGCTGGCCGCGGCCAGCAGCCGGCCGGCCACGACCTGGGAGATCAGCGGGACCGGGGCCAGCACCGCGCCGTACTCCTCGGCGAGGACGACCAGGTCCACCAAACAGGCGCCGTCGCCCCCCGACGCGGCGGGGACGCCCATCGACGTCACGCCCAGGCCCACGAGGCGGCCCCACAGCTGACCGTCGTGGCCGGAGGGCTCAGCGGCCCGCACCACCGTGGTCGGGCACTGTTTGGCGAAGAACTCCCGGAAGGCGTCCCGCGTGGCGATCTGGTCGTCGTCCAGGCTGAAATCGTTGTAGCGCAACTCGAAGCGGTCCACCAGGCGCACCCCGTCCGGAGTTACTTTGATAGTTATAAATATTCTCGCGACGAGACGGTGGGCAGTCAAGTGGCGGTGCCACCAGGCCGGTGGGCAGTCAGGGTGGCGATGCCACCGGGCCGGTGGGCAGTCAGGGTGGCGATGCCACCGGGCCGGTGGGCAAGTCAAGGTGGTGGTTCCGGTGGGCCGTCAAGGCGGTCTCAGATCGGCGCGTCGTGCATCGCGTCAGGCTGGCTGCCGCCCAGGTCTGCTCCGGGGTCCAGGGCGAGGCTGACCGGGGAGCCGGCGGCGGCCGGCGAGGACAGCGACGCGGGTTCGGAGTCCGGCGCCGGCGAGGGCTTGCCGCGCATCCAGGAGGCCGCGGCGGCGATCAGCATGGCGACGATGGCGAAGTCGAATGCCTCGTGCAGGCCGTTGCTGAACGGGCCGGAGATGAGGTCGGGAAAGAAGCTCCGGCCGGTCAGGTACGCGACCCTGGCGTGGGGCAGGTGGGCCAGGACGCCGGTCGGGCCGAGCAGGCTGGCGACGGGGTTGTAGCCGAGGAAGGCGCCGAACACGGTCGCGGTCGGCGGCAACGCCGCCACCTTGGCGGCGGCCGCGGCGGGCACGCCCTGGGCGATCAGGCCCCTGGCCAGGGTGACGGGGAGGCGAGAAGCCAGGCCCGTGATGATGAGGGTGAAGAAGATCCCGATGGACAGCACCATCGCCGAGTTCTGGGTGGTGGTGCTCATCCCGGACCCCTGGCCGCGCTGATGGGCGGGCAGGCTGTTCATGATCGCGGCCCGGTTCGGGGACGCGAACAGGCCCATCGCCAGGCCGTTCATCAGCAGCAGCACGGCGAAGGCAGGGTAGGAGAAGTTGACCGGCAGCACCTCGAGCAGGCCGAACGTGACCGCCGCGAGGAGCATGCCGCAGGTGGCAAACGGGCGGGCGCCGAACCGGTCAGACAGCCAGCCCGATGCCGGGCCGGCGATCAGGAACCCGCCGGTCATCGGCAGCATGTAGATCCCGGCCCAGAGCGGGGTCTGGCTGAAGGAGTAGCCGTGCCGGGGCAGCCAGATGCCTTGCAGCCAGATGATCAGGATGAACATCAGCCCGCCACGACCCAGGGCGGCCAGCAGGCTGGCCACGTTCCCGGCGGTGAAGGCCCTGATCTTGAACAGCGAGATGCGGAACATCGGGGAGGGCACCTTGGTCTCGATCCACGCGAACGCGGCCAGGAGCGCGACTCCCCCGGCCAGGGCCGCGAGCACCAGCGGGTTGGTCCAGCCCATGACGTGCCCGCCGTGCGGCTCGATGCCGTACACGATGCCGACCAGGACCGCGATCAGGCCGGCCGCGAAGGTCGCGTTGCCGACCCAGTCGATCCGGGCCGGGGTGCGGACCCCGCGGTCCCGCAGGTTGATGTAGCCCCAGATGCTGCCGGCCACGCCGACCGGCACCGACACCCAGAACACCAGCCGCCAGTCAATAGGCGCCAGGACGCCGCCGAGCACCAGGCCGATGAACGATCCGGCGATGGCGGCGACCGCGTTGATGCCAAGCGCCAGGCCGCGCTGGCTGCGGGGGAACGCGTCGGTGATGATGGCGCCGGTGTTCGCCATGATCAGCGCTCCGCCGACGCCCTGGAAGACCCGCATGACGATCATGTAGATCGCTCCGGCCGGGCCGTGCATCCAGGTGACCGACAACAGGATCGAGAACACGGTGAACACGACGAAGCCCAGGTTGTACATGCGGACCCGGCCGAACATGTCGCCCAGCCGGCCGAAGCTCACCACGAGCACCGCGGTGACCAGCAGGTAGCCCATCAGCATCCACAGGAAATAGCTGGTGTTGCCGGGGGCGAGCGGGTTCAGCTTGATGCCGCGGAAGATGTCCGGCATCGAGATCAGCACGATCGAGCCGTCGATGGTCGCCATCAGCATCCCGAGCGTGGTGTTCGACAGGGTCGACCAGCGGCCCCGGTAGAGGTCGGCGTCCGGTGCGGGCGCACCAGGGCGCTCGTGCGAAGAAGGTGTCACCGGGCCGCACCCGCCGGTTCAGCCGCCGCCTGCGAGGCCGGCTCGCGACCGGCGGCCAGGGTCTCCATGACGTCCAGCCACGCCACGACCTGGGCGTCGCTGAGCCGGCCGAGCAGCGCCGCGACGCCGCGCTGCTGGTTCTCCTGGTACCGCTGCGCCAGTTCCGTCCCCTTCGGCGTCGGCACGAGCCGGACCACCCGCCGGTCTGCGGCATCGGCGTGCCGCATCGCCAGGTCCTGGGTCACCAGCCGGTCGGCCAGCACACTCGCGGCCGCGCCGCTGACCCCCAGGAACGTGGCCAGTTCCCCCATGGTCAGGCCAGCTGCGGGAAGGCGCACCAGGGCCTGCAACTGCCGGCTGGTCACCGGCCCGAACCCGGCCTGCCGCTCATCCGGCACCGACTCGCGCATCAGCGCCAGCACTACCGGGCGCAGTTCCACCACCCGCGCCACGATCTGCGACCGCCACGCCGCCGTGAGGCTTTCTGCCATCGCCGCGACCCTCCCCGCCATCGGATTATATAGCTAATTTAACAGTTAGCTCGGCTAAGTTGTCCAGCCGGCCGGGGCGGGGCAGCCTTCGCGGTCCGGTTCAGGCGTTCCGTTCGGGGGAAAATATCCGGGTAAGACAGCGGGCCGCGGGCTTGCGAGCCATGACGGATCAGGACGGGCGGAAAGCCACGGCGACGGGCCGGTCCGGCGCAGGCCCGTCTTCGGGTCGGGTCACGTCCCGGTCGAAGACGCGGCTGACCGAATTGCCGGCCAGATCCTCAAGGACGGGGTCCACGACGAGCTGGTGACCGCCGGGCGACCAGGGCTCGCGGGGGGTCAGCCGCCATGATCGCTCTTCGGGCCCGGGCTCCGGCAGGCCGGCCACGCGCGGCCCGCCCGGTCCCGTGACGCGCAGGCACCAGGCGAGCAGGCCAGCATCGAGCGGCCGGCCGAACGTGACCTCCAGCGGCTCGCGCGTGCCGGCGGGCGGGGCAGCCACGGCCCACGTGCCGGGGCCGACGTGCCGCCGCTCGTCGTCCCCCACCGCGTACCTGCGCTCGGCCGCGCTGGCCAGGGGGCGCCCGAGCGCATCGCGGAACCCGCCGTCAACCACGAGACGGAACGGGCGGCCACGCTGCAAGGGATAGCCGGCGTCGCGCTGGGTGGCCAGGCCCCGCTTGATGCGGGCGGGGTCGAGCAGGACGGTCAGGCGGCGGCGGTGGGCGCTCCACAGTTCGCCCTCGGTCGCCAGGAGCGCGCCCGCCATGGGCTCACCGCTCGCGTCATCGACGAGCCGGACGTGCCGGGCCGCGTGACCTTCGCTCATCGGGGCCGAGAACCAGATGTAGCACCGGAGCAGGTTGCGCGGGACCTGCGCCGCGGTCGGGTAGATGGCGAGCACCCTGGTCGTGGCCGGGTGCTCCGGCCGGGGACGGGTCAGGACGGCGGCGGCCACGCCGTCGAGGGCGATCGTGTAACTGGTGCCGTCGACGAACGGGAAGCGCGGCACGAAGCACAGGTCATCGCCGTCGCGGACCAGCCGTCCCGCCATGGCAGGGAACTGGTCCCCGGCCACCGCCAGGACGGGGCGGACCTGGACGTCCGTCCCGGGGGCCAGGCGGCTCAGGCGGACGCAGTCGGCGCCGCCGAGGTGCGACCAGCCGGCGCTGGCCGGGCCCGCGTGGCCCACTACAGCGAGTCGGTCTTCAGGGAACGCAGGTGACGCCGGCCTTCCTCGTCGACCTGGAGGGCTAGCACGTGGCTGCCGTTCAGGGCGGCCAGGCGGGCAATGCCCGCCAGATCCTTGGTTTCGCGCGGGACCCCGAGCGGCTCGTGCGGCGTGGTCAGCGGCGCCTGGCTGTCGATGTCGCGGCAGGCGATCTTGAGCAGGCCGTGCGAGGTGTTGGCCACCAGCAGGTACTCTTCGCCCTCGCTGTCGAAGGACACCATGTCGAGCGGCTGGTTCATGTTGCCCAGGTCGGCGACCGTCCGGCCGACCACCTTGGTGCCCGGCGTAAGGTCGGCCAGGCCGAAGTGCACGAGCGGCGTGCACGTGTAGCTGGCCAGGATGCTCGTGCCGCCCTCGTACGCGACGAACGTGCGGATCGGGGCGGCCGTCTCCCACTTCCCGTGCGACACGTGGAAGATCTCGAGGCTGTTGCCGGTGACATCATCGCCGAACGGGAACGGGATCCGGCGCAGCCTGGAGGAGAACTCCTCGTTCGACAGCCCGGTGACGAGCAGGGTACCGGGGTCGCCGTCGACGTACGCCATGTCGGTGACCGTCGACGTCCGGATCGGGCGCCGCAGGATGCGGATCGTCCGCCCGCCGTAGGTGAGCTCCTCACCCTCGTCCCCGGTGGGCAGGGTGACGTCCTGGCGCTGATCGCCCTCGTCGGGGGCGTCGCCGATCGCCATCTGCGCCATGGGCACCTCGCCGAGCGGGACGTCGGTGACCGTGCCTTCGGGGACGTCGATCCGCACCAGGACCGCCCGGCCGGCCTCGCCGCGGCCACGCTGCACCGACAGGTACAGGTTGTGCGAGGTCGGATGCACGGCCAGGTCCCTGATGTCGACGTCGTCGGCCTCGCAGCCGAGGTAGGACGCGATCCGCGCGTCGACGTCGGCCAGGTCGAACGGTTCTGGCCCGGCGGCCTGGCCGCCGTCGGCCACATCCACCGCGAACACCCTGGCCGAGCCGTTGTCGGCCAGGAACAAGATCCCGGCGGGCCCGAAGGTGATCGGGCCGGCGAACTGCACTTCGGCTGATCCGGGCCGTAGCCCATACTCGCTCATGGCCACCTCGCTTCCATCCTGGCCGGCGGCCAGCGGTTGCCATTGTAGGCCGGCCTGTCCTGGCCGGCCTGTTGACGGCCGGGTAAAGTTTCGATAATTCTATAAGTGACCTACGGTAGTGCGGCGCTGGCGGCTGCGGCCTATCCGCCGCGGCCGCCTGGTACCCGGAGCCTGAGGAGAGGTCATGGAGCTGCAATTGACCGCCGCGCAGAACGAGTGGCGCGAGGAGGTCAAGGAGTTCCTCGACGCCGAGCTGCCGGCCCGGTGGGAAAGATCGACCGAGTGGTGTGAGGACGAGGACTTCTGGGAGTTCGCCACGGCGTTCACCAGAAAGGTCTCGGCGAAGGGCTGGATCGGGCTGACCTGGCCGAAGGAGTACGGCGGCCTGGAACGGCCGGTGGTCGACCAGCTGATCTTCTCGGAGGAGTTCACCTATCGGGACGCGCCGGTGGTCAACACCATCGGTTGGGGGCTGGCCGCGGGGACGTTGCTGCGCGGAGGTACCGAGGCGCAGAAGCAGAAGTTCCTGCCGCCGATCCAGCGGACCGAGGTGCTCTGGGCGGAGGGCTACACCGAGCCGGAGGCCGGGTCGGACCTGGCCTCGCTGACCACCCGGGCCGTCCGCGACGGGGACGAGTGGGTGGTCACCGGGCAGAAGACGTTCACCACCTGGGGCAGCCACGCGGACATGCTCTACTGCGCGGCGCGGACCGATCCCGATGCGCCGCGGCACCGCGGCATCACGATCTTCGGGGTGCCGATCCACCAGCCGGGCGTCTCGTTCGGGCCGCTGTTCAACCTCGGCGGCGGCCGGCAGAACCACACGTTCCTGGACGGCGCGCGGGTGCCGCACGAGAACATGATCGGTTCCGAGGGGCGGGGCTGGGACCTGATCATGGGCGGGTTCTACGGCGGCAACATCGGCGCGGCCTACATGGACGCCCAGCAGAAGCTCGACAAGATGGTGGCCTGGTGCAAGACAGCCCGGCGCAACGGCAGGCTGCTCATCGACGACCCGGTGGTCCGCGACCAGCTGGCCGAGATGGACCTGCTCGTGCAGGCCGAGCGGCTGCTGACGTATGAGTCGCTGTCCAACATCCAGAGCAGGCGGCCCCCGGCGTTCGCCGGCGCGATCGGTTCCGTGGTCACCAAGGAGTCGATCACCCGGTTCACCGAGCTGACCAACCTCATCGCCGGGCGCGTCGGCCAGCTGGCCGTCGGCTCACCCTGGACCCCGATCGACGTGGCCAGCGGCGGCCCTGAGGCCTGGTTCCGGACCTCGATCCGCAACCACGCGGGCGGCACCTCGCAGGTCAAGCGGATGGTGCTGGCCACCCGCGGCCTCGGCCTCCCGCGATAGCACCGATCGACGGGACTCATCGATAGGACCAATCCGGCACGCGAGCCGCGCGGCAAACCTGCCGCGCGGCAGAACCCGGATCGCGACGGGACCTTACGACGGGCGGTTCTTGGGCAGGCCGAGGGCACGCTCGGCGATGATCTCGCGCTGCACCTCACTCGAGCCGCCCGCGATCGTGGTGAACACGGCCTTGCGGAACGCGCTCTCGACCGCCTGCGGGAACGAATCGGCCATCGGATCCTGGATCACGGCCTCTTCGCCGATCAGGTCGAGCAGGCTCGCCAGATGCTGCTGTCCCGTTTCGGTCGAGAAGAGCTTGTGTACCGTCCCCTCCAGAGCGGGCATGCCGCCGGTTTCCACTATCCACGCGTTCCGCACGGCCAGCAGGCGGGTCATCTCGGTCTCGATCGCGATCCTGGCCAGCCGCTCGCGTACCACGGGATCGTCGATAACCGGTGAACCGCCGTCTCTGCTGACCGAGCGCGCCCAGTCGGCGCCACGGTCGGCCCAGGTCGGGCCCGTCAGCGGCGCGCTCAGCCCGCGTTCGTAGGTCAGGGCGGTGCGCATGACGCCCCACCCTCCGTCGACCGGGCCGACTCGCAGGCGGTCGGGGATCCGCACGTCGCTGTAGAAGGTCGCGTTCGTCCGCTGCCCGCCGATCGTGTGCACGGGTCGGATCTCGACCCCCGGCGAATCCAGCGGGACCATGAACAGGGTGAGCCCGCGGTGCTTGGGCACGTCGACGTTGGTGCGGGTGAGCAGGAAGACGTGCGAGGCCTCCTGCGCGGTGCTGGTGAACATCTTGCTGCCGTTGATCACCCACTCGTCGCCGTCCCGTACGGCGCGCGTCTTGGCGGCGGCCACGTCCGAGCCGCAGCTAGGCTCGGTATAGCCCAGCGCGATCACCATCTCGCCGCGGGCTCCGGCCGATAGCATGTCCCGCTTCTGCTCATCGGTTCCCACGTGCAACACCGTGTTGAGGACCATCTGGGTGCTGAACCAGCCGTCCAGGCGGAGCCCGAGACCGAGTACCTCCTGGAATACCGCCCGCGCGAATTCGGGATCGGCATCGGTGCCGCCGAACTCGGCGGGCCACGCGGCGCCCAGCAGCCCGTCCCTGGCGAGCCGCAGGTGGAGTTCAGGCGTCTGATAGTTGCCGGTAAGCTCCTGCTCTTCCAGCCAGCCGGACTCCACGTGGGCGGCGACCCACGCCTTGGCCGCGGCCCGGTGCGCCGCATAGTGGTCTTCGGGTTCGAATTCCATGTCACTCCTGCCCGGGGCTCAGCCGGCCTGGCTCGTCGAAAAGCAATCCGGCCAGGTGCTGGTAGGAATCTCGGACCGGGCCGGCGGCGAGCGGCCAGGCCTTGGCTCGGCGGTAATACATCTGGATGTCGTATTCGACCGTGACGCCGTAGCCGCCGTGGAACTGCAGCGCTTCCCGGCAGGTGCGGAAGGCGATCTCGGCGGCGGCCAGGAACGACATGCACGACAGAACCTGGGCGTGCACCGGATCGGCGTCCCAGGCCCAGCCCGCCTCGTAGACCAGCAACTGCAACGCGTCGCCTGCCGCGTACAGGTCGGCCAGGCGATGCTGGATCGCCTGGAAGTGGCCGATCGGGGCGCCGAACGCTTCGCGTACCTTGACGTAGCTGACGCCGATGTCGAGGGCTCCGCGGCGGAGCCCGCACAGAGCCGCCCCCGTGAGCACGCGCCACAGGGACACGGCATCGGAGTACGCCTGGCGCGCCTGCTCACCGCTGGCCAGGACCGAACGCTGGGAACCGGCCGCGGCCAGATCCCAGTCTGCGATCGGCGCCGAGGCCAGATTCCTCGGGGGCTGGGTGTACGGGCGCTGGCCCGGGCGGCGCACTGCCACCAGATCGTCCCCGTCCAGGGCCACGATGACGTCCGCGACGGCTCCTGCGGGCGCCAGCCGCACCACCCGGGCCACGACCGGCCGCAGCGCGATGGTAGGAATCACCGTCCCGTCCGTCACCAGATCGAGCAGGCCTCTTCCGGCCTCGGACCGCGCGAGCACGGAGGCCGCCACCATGGCCTCGACCAGGGGAACCGCGGCGATTCGCTGGCCGAACTGCTCAGCCACGAGCACGAGGTCCAGCGCCGAGGCACCGGCGCCGCCTACGTCCTCGGGCAGCCCCATCGTGACCGCGTCGATGCCGGTGAGGGCATCCCACAGGGGCTGGTCGAAGCCGAGCGCTTCGGCGGCTCGCACCCGCTCGGGGGTCGATTCCTTCGAGAAGAACTCGCTGAAAAGCTCCTGAACCGATCGCTGCTCGTCAGTTAGCGCGAGGTCCATCCAGTGCCTCCTAGCGCACGGTGGGCAGCGGCCACGGGCGACGAACCGCTCGGGTCTGCGTGCCGCCGAAGTTACCCGAGGATTCCTGACACGACAAGCGTTGACACGTTCCTAACCTTGAAATCTTCAAGTACTGGCCGTCGGCGTACCAAAAGTCATGGCCGCGTTTGCCCAGCCCATGCGCTACAGAAACGCGGCGCGGGCGGTCCGGGATCCTTATTGACTCTCATTCGATATATCTCTACGCTTCGAAACAAGACACGCTCTGAGCGGCAAGGGAGCCGACATGCTACAGCTCCGGTCTACATCGTCCCGCCACAGTTTCATTCCGCTCATGGCCGCCGCGGTGCTCGTGCTAGGGGTCGGGGCGTGCTCGTCGAGCAGCAGCAGCTCGTCCGCCGCCGGCACGACAGGGGCGACCGGAACGTGCGCGAATATTCCGAGCGGACCCATCAAGCTCTATGAGATCGAGTCCCTGAGCGGGCCGGATTCGACCTCGGGGACGCTGGCGCTGACCGAGTCTCAGCTCAACGTGAACTACTTCGACGCGCACGACAGCGTGTGCGGGCACAAGTTTGTGCTCGACTTCCTCAACGACAAGTCCGACCCGGCCACCGGGCTGTCGGAGGCCCGGCAGCTTGTGACCGCCGGAGGCACGATCATGCTGGGCGACTCGGTTTCCGTCGTGCAGAACGCGATCCAGCCGTACCTGATGCAAAATCACGTCCTGATCGTGACCAACAACGGCGCATTCGCGTTGGCCAATCCGAAATATAATCCGACGTTTTTCGACGCGGGCCCGTCGGACGCTCAGTACGCGCAGCTCATGATCAGCTGGGCTAAAGCTCATAACGACAACGACCTTGGGGCGCTCAGCGACGGCACGTCGTTCGCGGTCGAGCTCACCGCCGATGCGGTGGCCGATGCCAAGGCGGCCGGTCTTACCTGGGTCAAGACGATCACCTACTCGCCGACCGCGCTCGACTTGACCACTCAGCTGACCGAGGCCAAGCTGTCCGGCATCAAGACGCTGCTGCCCACCGGGTTCATCGGGGTGCCGACCATGGTGGCCGGGCTCAAGCAGATCGGCTGGGCACCGGCGTTCGTGGGCTGGGGGGGTCTGGCCGACTTCGGGGTTACCGCGTCTCAGGTTCCGCCGGGCACCGTGGACGGCTGCTCGGTCTACTTCCCAGCCAACGGAGACACCTCGACGCTGCTCACCCCGACAAACACCGCACTGCTCAATGGCCTCAAGGCAAAGATCGGCGTGATTCCGGGAGTGATGGGCATCAGCCTGCTCGGCTATACGTCGCTGCTGGTCATCAAGGCGGCGATCCTCAAGGCGGATTCGCTGGACGGGGCCAAGCTCGCCGCCGCCGTCGAGACGATCCAGAACCTGCCGACCAACGTGCCCGGCTTCACGCTGTCCTTCTCGCCGACCCAGCACCAGGGCATGAACGCCAGCGGCCTCCAGATGTGCACGCTCAAGCAGGGTCCGTACGACATCCTCTACGCGGCCAGCTGAGCAGAAGTGGCCAAGCTTTCGTTCGAAGACGCACTCGTACTGGAAGAAACAGGGCCGGGACATTACCGGGCGCAGAACATGTCCTCCGACGAGCTCGGACCTACCGGCCGGCCTGCGTTCATCGTCGGCGGGCAGATGCTCGGCCAGGCGATCGTGGCCGCGCACGCCGCCGACCCCGGGAAACGGGTCAAGTCCATCCAGGCCATCTACGCCCGCTCGGGACGGCCGGCGCTGCCCCTGGACGTTGACGTCGAGGTCATGCACACCGGCCGGTCCGTCTCGAGCGTCACCGTCACGTTCCGCCAGCCCGAACGGCTGGTATGCCGCGCGCTGGTGCTGCTTGACGCGGGGGAGCGGGACGTGATCCGCTACGCCATCGACCAGCCGCCCGTTCCCGGGCCCGAGGCTGCGTCAGACCTGCTGGTGGGCGCGATGGCGTCGCTCGAGAGCGCGAGCGACTCGGAAGTCCGGCTCATCGGGGATCCGGACCTGCTGCTCAGCGGCGACACGCCCGGTCCCGCGGAGCTCAGCGTCTGGGTTCGCTGGCACGTGCGCAGCCAGGACCAAACCGTCCACCAGGCCCTCAGCGCCTTCTACACCAACATGTTCCTGATCGGGGCGGCCATGCGCCCGCACCAGGGGGTGGGGTATTCGGGCGCCCACCAGACCCTGTCCACCGGGCCGCTGAGCCACACGATCGTCTACCACGAGCCGGTCGACGCCGGGCAGTGGAATCTCCTCAACGTCCACGCGGTCCACGCCGGCGCGGGCCGGTCGTTCGGCTACGGCGACATGGTCTCGCACGAGGGAACGCTCGTGGCTTCCTTCGCTCAGGTGAACATGATCCGCGAAATGCCAGCGGGCAGCGTGCTGTAGGGCTGTAGGGCTGTAGGGATGGAGACAGGAGGCGTCGTTGGCCGGCGGCCTGGCCGAATCGGGAGCTGAATCAGTAGCTGACGGGCTCGGGCTGAGCGGGACCCGGGTGCTGGACCTGGCCGGCCCGCTTGGCGCCTACTGCACGAGGCTCCTGGCCGACGCGGGCGCCGACGTGATCAAGGTCGAGCCCCCGGACGGCGACGAACTGCGCCGCAGGCCCCCGTTCCTGGGCGGCCAGCCGGGTCCAGAACGCAGCCTGAGCTTCGCCTACTACCACGCCAACAAGCGCGGGGTGGTCGTCGACTTCGCCAGCGACCGGGCCCTGGGCACCCTCGAGGAGCTCGGGCAGCACTGCGACGTCGTGGTGCTGTCCCCGACGCCGCGGCATCCGGTCGCCGGCTTCGACCCAGACCGGGGGCTGCTTTCCTGGGTTGCGCCGGAGGCCATAACGTGCGTCGTCACCCCATTCGGCCTCACCGGGCCGTACCGGGACTGGCGGGCCACCCACCTCACCTCGGCGGCGCTGTCCGGGGTCATGTACGCCCAGGGTCCCGTGCCCGGGCCGCCGGTGGTGATTCCCGGCCTTCAGCTTTACGACCACGTTGGCACCAACGCCGCGATCGCGATCCTGGCTGCGTTGCGGGCCCGCCCTTCAGCGGGCGGCCAGCTCATCGACATCTCCGCGCACGAGGTCCTGTCGGCCAGCTACATGGACCTGTACGACTACACGATCGCGCAGATGATCAACCGCAGGCGCGAGCTGACGGGGATCGCGGGCGGCCGCCTTCCGTGCCGGGATGGCATGGTGGAGTTCGGTGCCGCCACCCCCAAGCAGTGGTGGGGCCTGGTTGAACTGCTCGGCCGGCCCGAGGCCCTGCTGGACCCGGCCCTGACCCACCCGTGGGTGCAGGCCCAGCGCGCCGACGCGCTGCTGCAGGTCATCACCCCGATCGTCGCGGCGATGAGCCAGGAGGATTTCATCCGGCGGGGTCAGGACCTGGGCGTGCCGTGCACGCCGGTCAACACCATAGGGGACTTCGCCAAGGACCCCCAGCCGCGCGGTCGCGGCTTCTTCGTCCCCCTGCACAGCACGGTCACCGGAACCACCGAAGCTCCCGGAGCGCCGTTCCTGTCGACCCGCCCGGTACTCGCGCCGTACCGCCGTCCAGCCCCGCTGCTCGCCCAAGACGACGCAGCCGACGTCGCGCGGCAGTGGCGTGCGGCCAGGTCCGCGCCGCCCGCGGGCGCACCGCTCGCCGGAATCCGGGTCATTTCCTTCGGCACCGCCATCGCCGGGGCCTGGAGCGGAACGGTCCTGGCCGACCTGGGCGCGGACGTGGTGAAGCTTGAGGGCCCGGACCGGCCGGACAACCTGCGCCGGTTCCCCCCGAGGGGCCTGCCGCAGGTGCACGAGCCGTCCGGCGCGGACACCTCCCCGATGTTCGCCAACTTCAACCGCAGCACGAGGAGCCTCGCGCTGGACATGAAGGATCCCGCGTCGGTCGAGCTCCTCCTTCGCCTGGTCCAGGTCTGCGACGTCATCGTGGAGAACTACGGTCCGGGGGTGATGGACCGGTGGGGGGCCGGCTACGACCAGCTCGCGGCGGCCAACCCCCGGATCATCCTGCTGTCCCTGTCCGGCTTCGGCCACGCGGCGGGTCCGCGCTCGCACTCCCTCGCCTACGGCTCGACCGTGGCCACCTTCTCCGGGCTGACCCAGACCTGGGGGTACGTCAACGGCACCCACTTTGACTACGTGTCAGAAGCGCTTGGCGTATTCGGGGTCCTAGCGGCCCTCGCGGCGCGCGACCGCACCGGCCTGGGCACTCACCTGGACCTGGCCGAGGTCGAGGCCGCCGCCTGCGTCATGGGCGAGCTGATGCTCGACTTCCTCGCGAACGGCCACGACCAGGAACCGGCGGGCAATCGGGTACCGGGGGCGGTCCTGTCGCAGGTCGTGGCCTGCGCCGGGGACGACAGGTGGCTCGCCGTGGAACTCGAGGACGCTGATGACTGGAAACGGCTCGCCAACGTGCTCGACCGCCCGGACCTCCGCGACGCCAGCCAGCCGCCCGGGGAATCCGCTCGCGAACAGATGACCGCATCGCTGGCCAGCTGGGCGCGCCCGCTGACCACGCAGCAGGCGACGCGCCAGCTCCAGCAGCTCGGCCTCGCCGCCGGAGGGGTCCAGAACGCCGAGGACGTCGCCGTGGACGCCCAGCATCGCGAACGCCACTTCTTCTACGAAATGCACCACCCCGACCTGGGCACCGGTGAGTACCCCGGTCCCGTCCACCACATGGCGAAGACTCCGCCGCGCGTGAGCCGGCGCACTCCCCGCCTGGGCGAGCACAACATTGAGGTGCTGACTGACTGGCTCGGGATGAGCGCGGCCGAGGCCGCCCGTTACGCCTGGCCGAACGAGGACGGCGTTCCCGTAGCACGATAAGCGGGCCCCCGTTAAGCTTTGAAAGATAGCTAACTTTCAACACCCTCGGAGAAAGGCGCTCGTGATGGACTCCACCAAGATCCCCCTGGGGGAAAGCGCCGGGCCGGTGACCAACTACGCCGACGCGGACGAGATCGTGGCGTTCGCCCTGGCCATCAACGACCCCAACCCGCTGTACCTGACGGGGCGTGCGGTGCCGCCGACATACGCGCTTGTGCCGATCTTTGACGTGTTCCGCAGCGTCGCCGCGTCGCTGCCACCGGAAGCGACGGCGGGCGCGCGCGGCGGCGGGCACGGCGAACACGACCTGTACATCCGCAAGCTGATCACGCCCGGCATGGCCCTGCACACGACCGCGGAACGGTACTCGGCGGTGGTGAGCAAGGCCGGGATCAACACCTTCACCAAGGTGACGAGCGTCGACGACGACGGTGAGCTGGTCATCGAGCAGTACTGGTCGGCGATCATGGCCGGCGAGGCCACCGGGCCGAGCCGGGGCCCTGATATGCCGGACCACACCTTCCCAGAGGAGGCCAGGTCCCGCCCGGTCGGCACGATGATCCTGCCCACCACCAGGGATCAGACGTTCCGCTACGCGGGGGCGTCCGGCGACCGGTCGGCCCACCACGTGAGCGACGCGGCCGCGATCAAGGGCGGCCGCCCGCGGAAGTTCAACCAGGGGGCCTGCACGCTCGGCATCACCACCCGCGCGCTGGTGGCGTTCGCCGCCGGCGGGGACCCGGGGCGCATCCGCCGGCTCGCGGTCCGCTTCAGTCGGTACGTCTACCCGGGCAACGACATCGAGGCCACCGTCTACGACGTGGGACCGACCCCCGAGGGCCTGCACGCCTACGCCTTCGAGGCCACGTCCGCGGGCGACACCGTCCTGCGCCACGGCCTCGTCGAAGTACTCCCGCTGGGCTAAAGGCCTAAGAGCCTGTTTGGAAACTTGTGCCGCAGCGGGCAACGTTCGCCCGCTTGGGTGCGGCCGGGAAGCTGGTTTGGTGGTGCCGGCCCGCGGTCTGGGTTCGGGTGGCCAGGTCAGCCCAGGCGCCCGGTGGCGCGCAGGACGC
>DATJQX010000092.1:0-13066 GCA_035505275.1 Streptosporangiaceae bacterium
TATGAGCGTCAGGATCCGTGCCGGGTGCGAGGCGTCAGACCGGCAGCGGCGCACGCCCGCGCAGTCAGGCGCGAGGCGTAGCGTCCCTGTGCGGGCGCTGTGCGGATGCGGTGGCCCCCAGTCCCCCGGATCCTCCCGCAAACCCCGATCCTCCCGCAAAAATGGGACACGTGAGGTCACTTACAAATAGCGAAACGGGTGGGAACAACGGGACAGTCGTGCCACGACCGAGCGGACCAGATCAGCCGTAGCGCCTGCTGCCGGAGCGTGCTGACGCGGAGGTTCGCGGCGCGTCGGGCAGAATGAGCCTGTGCAGGTCGCGATGCTCGGGCCGCTGGAGGTCCGGACCGACGGCGACCCAGGGACGATAACCGAGGTCGGCGGGGCCCGGCTGCGGGCGCTGCTGATCATGCTGGCGCTGCGCCCGGGTCAGTTCGTGCCCGCCAGCCAGCTGATCGACGGGCTCTGGGCCGACGCGGCGCCGGCCGGGGCGGCTAATGCGCTGCAGGCCCTGGTGTCCCGGCTGCGCCGCGCGCTGCCGGAAGCGGCGATCGAGTCCCGCCCGGCCGGGTACCAGCTCGCGCTCGACCCGCAGGCCACGGATATCGTCCGGTTCGAGCAGCTGGCCGCCGCGGGCCGCGCACAGCTGCCGAAGGATCCCGCCACGGCCGCGGCCACCCTGCAAGAGGCGCTCGGACTGTGGCGCGGCCCGGCGCTCGTCGACGTCGCCGAGACCGACTTCGGCCGGGCCGTCATCGCCAGGCTCGACGAGCTGCGGCTGGTCACCCTGGAGCATCGCATCGACGCCGACCTGCGGGCCCCGGCTCAGGCCCACTCCGCTGCGCTGGTCGCCGAGCTGGAGGGCCTGGTCATCGCGCACCCGATGCGCGAGACGCTGTCCGGCCTGCTGATGCGCGCGCTGCAGGCGTCCGGGCGGCGAGCCGCGGCCCTGGAGGTGTACGAGCAGACCCGGCGGCGGCTCGTCGAGCAGCTGGGCGTGGAGCCGTCGGCCGACCTGGCGGCGCTCCACCTGGAGATCCTGCGCGCCGACGAGCCCCCGGGGGGTATGGGGGGGCGGGCAGCTCCCCCGTGCGCGGGGGGGCCGCCAGGGGGGTCTGGGGGGATGGAGTCCCCCCGGGAGCCAGCACGATCGTCCCCCCGGACTAGCACTACCGCGCGCTCCACGAACCTGCGCGCCGCGCTGACCAGCTTCGTCGGCCGCGACGCCGAACTCGCCCGGGTCGCCGAGCTACTCCGAGCCCACCGCCTGCTCACCCTGACCGGGCCGGGTGGTGCGGGCAAGACCCGGCTGGCGGTCGAGGCGGCCCGGGCCGAGCTGGACGCCATGCCCGACGGGGTGTGGCTGGTCGAGCTGGCCCCGGTGACCGACCCCACCGAGGTCGCATGGGCCGTGCTGGGCGCGCTCGGCCTCCGCGAGCAGGCGCTGCTCTACGCGGGCCGCGCGACCGGGACCATCCCGTCCTGGTCCGCGCCCGAACAGGAGCAGGGCGACGCGCTCGGCCGGCTGCTGGCCGCGCTGGCCAGGCAGCAAGCGCTGCTCGTGCTCGACAACTGCGAGCACCTGGTCGGGGCCGCGGCCGGCCTCGCCGACCGCGTGCTGGCCGCCTGCCCGCAGGTACGCATCATGGCCACGAGCCGGGAACCGCTGAACATCACCGGTGAAGCGCTGTGGGCCGTAGGCCCGTTGACCCTGCCGCCGGACCCCGCCGTAGCACCCTCTTTTTATGCCGAACGAACGGTGGTGCCCGTCATCGTGCCCCTGTCACCCGAAACGGGGCTGGCGGGCAACGGCGAAGCCGGTCAGGTCCAGGATTTCGCTTCCGTCCGGCTGCTGACCCAGCGGGCCCGCGCCGTGCGGCCCGGTTTCGAGGTCACCGAAGCCAACGCGGCCGCCGTGGCCAGGATCTGCCGCGCGCTCGACGGCATGCCGCTGGCCATCGAACTGGCCGCGGCGCGGCTGCGCACCATGGCCCCGGACCAGGTCGCCGCCCGCCTCGATGACCGGTTCCAGCTGCTGACCGGCGGCCGTCGCACCGCGGTGCCACGGCACCAGACGCTGCGCGCGGTCGTCGACTGGAGCTGGGACCTGCTCGACGACGACGAGCGCGCGGTCTGGCGCAGGTTCTCGGTCTTCACCGGCGGCGCCACGCTTGAGGCCGCCGAGCAGGTCTGCTCGGGGTCCGGGATCCGCGCCGACCAGGTCCTTGACCTGCTGACCGCGCTCGCGGACAAGTCGCTGCTGACCGTGCGGCACGACCCGCCGCGGTACGGGATGCTGGAGATCATCAGGGCCTACGGCCTGGAACGGCTGGCCGAGGCGGGGGAGCGAGACGAGGTGCGCCGCGCCCACGCGCAGTGCTTCCTGCGGCTGGCCGAGGCCGGACCGGAGCATCTGCGGGGTCCCGGGCAACTCGACTGGCTGCGGATGCTCTCCGCGGACCAGGACAACCTGCATGCGGCGATCCGCGGCTCGGTCGCGGCCGCTGACGGCGCGACCGCCGTGCGGCTGACCGCCGCGCTCGGCTGGTACTGGTGGCTGCGCAGCATGAGGCTGGAGGCGGTCGACCTGATCGCCGACGTCGTCGGTGCTCCCGGAGCCGCGGAAACGGCCGATACAGAAGCCCTGGCCGTGACGTACGGGATAGGTGCGCTGCTGGCCGCCGACACGCCCGCCGGTCAGCGGTCGCCGGAGTGGTTCCGGATCGCCGCCGCTCTCGCCGGCCGGATCCCCGACCCGGGTAACCCGCTGCTCCGGCTGATCGGGCCGCTCAGCGCACTGTTCGCGGCGTTCGGCCCCGAGCAGGTCCCGATGCCGGCCGGCGCCTTCGACGAGGCGATCGAGGACCCGCACCCCTGGGTCCGCATGACGGCCCGGATCCTTCGCGGGCACCTGGCGATCAACATGGGCCGGTCCCACGATCAGGCCGCGGCGGACTTCCTGGAAGGGGCCCGCATCTCCAGCGCGACGGGCGACCGGTCGGGCCAGGCGCTGGCGTTCGCCGGCCTGGCCATGATGGAGAGCTGGCGGGGCGAGCACGCCGCGGCGGCCGAGCACTACCGCCGGGGTAAGCAGTTCGCCGCCGAACTCGGTACCACCGAAGACGAACTCCAATTCCAGGTCATGCTGGCCCGGGAACTCTGGCTGCTCGGCGAGCCCGACCAGGCCCGAGCCGAACTCATCCTGGCGCAGCGCGGCGCGGAGAAGTACGCCATGCCCGATGCCGTGGCCTATGCCGCCTACCAGGTCGGCGACCTGGCCCGGCTGGATGGCGAACTCGAGGCGGCGCACGACGCCCTGGACCGGGCCATCGCGTGCGCGAGCGCGCGTCAGATCTACGCGATAACCGCCACCTCGCTCGGCTACCTGGCCGGCACCGAGGGCGACCTGGACGCGGCCCGCGACTGGCACGCCAAGGCGCTGGATGCCGCCCGGTCCTCGGTCGACGCGCCGATCATCGCGCAGACCCTGGTCGGCCTGGCCGACCTGGCCCTCCGCGAGGACGACCCGGCCCGCTCGGCCACCCTGCTGGGAGCCAGTTCGGCGATCAGGGGAACCACGGATCGTTCGGTAATAGATGAGGAGAGGGTGTCGAGGGACGCGCATGCCGCGCTCGGCGGGGCCCGCTACGACGACGCATACGAGCGCGGCCAGCGTGTCACCCTGGACACACTGGCCGCGCTGGTCGCGGCCTTTAGACCCGGCGCTTGAACGCCCGCACCGCGAGCGGGGCGAACACGAGCGTGAACGCGGCCGCGTAGAGCAGTGACTCAGCCACCGGCCGGACGGCGGGGCCCGACACCATGAGCCCGCGCAGCGCGCCGGAGATCAGCGACACCGGGTTCACCTTCGACCAGGCCTGCAGCCAGCCCGGCATCGAGGCGGTCCGGACGAACGCGTCGCTGGTGAACGTGATCGGGAACAGCACCACGAACCCGAAGATCTGCACCTTCTCCGGGTTGGCCGCGAGCATGGACACCAGCACCAGCGCCCAGGAGATGGCCAGCGTGCTGGCCAGGACCAGGCCGACCGCGGCGAGCACGCCGAGCGGCCTGCCCGCGCCCGCCCCGAACCGGAACCCGAGGATGATCCCGATCCCGCACAGCATTCCGATCGCCCAGGCCTGCTTGGCGAGGTCGGCCAGGATGCGGCCGGCCAGCGGTGCGAACCTGGCGATCGGCAGCGAGCGCAACCGGTCGAAGAACCCTTTCTCCAGGTCGGTGGACAGGCCCGTGGCCGTGTTCAGCGTGGTGAACAGGGAGTTCTGCACGATGATGCCCGGCAGCGCGAACATCAGGTACGCGTGCGGCGAGCCCCCGATCGCTCCGCCGAACACGTAGGTGAACAGCAGCAGGAACATCACCGGCTGGATGCTGAAGTCGATCAGCTCGCTGGGGTTGTGCCTGATCTGCACGAGCGTCCGCCAGGCAAGCGAGAACGTCTGCCGCAGCCCGTCGAGCGGCCCGACCCGCGCGGCCAGCCCTCCCGCGTACTCCGTATGTTCCGCTCCCGTATACGCCATTCCGGGATATTCCGAAACCGTATTACCCATGACGGTGCTTTCGGCGGTCATGCCGCGCTCCCTTCGAGTTCTTCGGTGGCGGGTTCCTCCGTGCGGCGGCCGGTCAGCGACAGGAACACCTCGTCGAGGCTGGACCCGCGCAGGGTGAGTTCGGCCACCCGCACGCCCGCGTCGTCCAGCCGGCGGACCACGGCGGGCATCACGTCGTCCCCGCTGACGGGGATCGACACGGTCGTGGCGCGGACCTGGGGCTCGGTCCGGGTGAAGCCGGCCACGACGGCCACCACGGCGGGGAGGTCCGCCGGGACGGCAGGCCGCACGCTCAGGGTCAGCGCGCCCGCGCGCGCCTTGAGCCCCTCCGGCGTCCCGGTCGCGATGACCGTGCCGTGGTCGACGACCGCGATCTCGCCGGCCAGCAGGTCGGCCTCCTCCAGGTACTGCGTGGTGAGCAGGACCGTGACCCCGCTGGCGGTCAGGCCCCGGACCACGTCCCACATCTCGTTGCGGCTGCGCGGGTCAAGACCGGTCGTCGGCTCGTCCAGGTAGAGCACCCGCGGCCTGCTGACCAGGCTGGCGGCCAGGTCAAGGCGCCTGCGCATTCCGCCGGAATAGGTCTTGACCGCCCGGTCGCCGGCGTCGGCGAGCCGGAAGGCGTCCACCAGTTCCCGGGCCCGCGCCTTGGCGGCCGGCCGCGACTGGCCGGTGAGCCGCCCGATGAGCATGAGGTTCTCGCACCCGGTGAGCGTGTCGTCCACCGAGGCGTACTGCCCGGTCAGCCCGGTGAGCTGACGGACCTGGTGCGCGTGGCTCACCACGTCGTGCCCGCAGACGGTGGCGTGCCCGCCGTCCGGCCGCACCAGCGTGGCGAGAATGCGCACCGCCGTGGTCTTTCCCGCGCCGTTGGGGCCGAGGAGGCCGAATACCGAGCCGGTCGGAACGGCGAGGTCGATCCCGTCCAGTGCGAGCGTGTCCCCGAACCGCTTGACCAGCCCTTCGGCAATGATCGAGTAAGTCATGCCCCCACCATGCCGACCCGTCCTGACAGGCCGCCCAGACCGCGCTGACGCCCCTGACATCCCGCTGACGCCGTGCTGACCCGCCCTCGCCGGGGCAGGATTACCGGGTATGAAGGCGGAAGACCCGTATGACCTCGAGCGGTTCGTCGCGGCCCAGGACGCCTCCGGAACCTACGACCGCGCCGTGGCTGAGCTGCGCGCTGGCCGCAAGGCCACCCACTGGATGTGGTTCGTCTTCCCGCAGATCGCCGGCCTGGGCTACAGCCCGGCGTCCCGGACGTACGCGATCTCCTCGCTCGATGAGGCCAGGGCGTACCTGGCGCACCCGGTCCTGGGCCCACACCTGATCGAGTGCGCCGCGATCCTCACCCGCGTGCCCGGGCGCACGGCGGAGCAGATCTTCGGCGAAGTAGACGCCATGAAGCTGTGCTCGTCCATGACGCTGTTCCTGCGTGCCGCTCCCGGCGAACCGGTGTTCCGCCAGGTCCTCGACCAGTATTTCGGCGGGGTACCGGACCCCGTGACCGAGCAGCGCATCTGAGTCCCAGAGCGCCCACCTGATGCCTTCCCGGCACGGCTTGGCGGGTCAGGCCTTCGCCGATCATTAGTTCAAGACACGAACCGTTCCGCTAGCCCGGACTTGGCCAGCGCCTCGGCCGCGTACTGGTAGCCGGCCTCGATGAGCGCGATCCCGCCCTTGAAATCAAGGACGCCGAATCCGGCGACGGGCGGTCGGAGCAGCAGGTCGACGCGGTCGTCGTCCAGCACGGCGCGCTGGTGGGGAACCTGGGACAGCCCGGTCGAGCGGATCAGGATGTCGGCGATGCCCGGGAGCGGCTGCCGCTCGGCGAAGGGGTTGAGGCGGCGTCCGAGCACGCGCCAGCCGGACAGGGTGGTCTCGAATGGTGCGGCGGTCAGCGGCACCACCTCGGGGGACACGTCGACCGCGACGATGCTGCCGGTGCCGACTCGCCCGCGCATGACGTCGACCGGCACGTTGTCCAGCGCCCCGCCGTCGATGAGCAGCTCTCCGTCGGCGTAGACCGGCGGGTAGATGCCGGGCAGGGCCAGGCTGGCGCGCACCGCGGGCCACAGCGGCCCGCGTTCGTGGATGACCTTCTCGGCCCGGGTCAGGTTGGCGGAGACGCAGTAGAAACGCAGCGGCAGGTCCTCGATCGGTACCGTGCCGAGGTTGTCGGCAAGGATCCGGTCCAGGTAGCGGGCCGCTGACAAGGCGAGCAGCGGGAGCGTAGGCGTGACCAGCCGGCGGCCGTTGCGCGCGATGTTAGTGAACCGCCGTACCCGCTCTGCGTGGTCCATGCCCAGGGCGCACAGTCCGGCTATGATCGCGCCCATGCTGGTGCCGCCGACCACGTCGATGGGCACCCCGGCCTCCTCAAGGGCCCGGATCACGCCGAGGTGGGCGATCCCGCGGGCGCCGCCGCCGCCGAGCACCAGGCCGCAGCCGGTGCCGGTGATCATCCGCGCCAGCCGCGCGACGTCGCCCGGCCGGTCAGCGCGCAGGTGGTGGTGATCGGCCACCGGCCGACGTTCCAGCCACCTGGCCGTGGCCGGCCTCTGGGCCGTGTCGGCCTGGTGCAGCAGGGCGAGTTCACAGCGCAACGGGCCCGTGGCCAGCGCGCGGGCCTCGACGGCGCCGAGCGCCGGGTCGTCTCCGGCCGCGGCGACCAGCAGTACCACGTCAGACTGGCTCAGGCAGAGCCTGCTCCACGCCGTGTCTTCCAAGTCAGGCTGGTAGATCACGTGATCGTGGTCGCGCTCCACCGCGTGCAGCCACCCGGTCAGCTCGGCCCGCCCGGGGTCGCCCGGCCCGCGCTGCGCCGCGTCCGGGCCCAGATACCGCGCGACGACGCCCGCGTCCACACCGAAGACCGAACCAGCGCGCGCCAGTTGCGCCGCCAGCCGCCCGGCGACCGTCGCGGCCGCGCGGGCGTCCTGGCCCGCGGCGGCGACGGTGATGGTGCGGCCCGGAGGCGGTGCCTGCGGCCGCTCTACGGTAAGCAGCCGGTCCACGGCGAGCACCCGGTCGGCGAGCAGCCGGATCATCCCGGTGACCAGGGCGGGGCTGCGCTCGAGCAGGGCAGTGAACGACGACACCCGCAGCAGAAGCAGATCGCTGTCCCGGACCGCTTGCACGGTGGCCGCCCGGGGCCGGTCGGTGAGCGCGGCCATCTCGCCGATGATCGCGCCCCGGCCCACGTCGTACAACACGCGCTCGGGCCCGTCGGCGGCCACGGAGAGCCGGAGCCTGCCGCTGACCACGAGGAACAGGCCCTCGCCCGGGTCGCCCTGCCTGAAGATCACGTCGCCGGCGGCCACGTGCACCGGCTCTAGCTGCCCGGCGAGCTCAAGCCGGATATTCTCGTCAAGCGAGGCGAAGAAGGGGATGTCGGCCAGGAAGGCGTTCAGTTCTGCCCGTTCCTGCTGATCGCTCACTGAGGGCAGCCTGCCAGCGGGGCCCGCGCGGCAGCCATCAGGAAACCCAGACGTACTGACGGTCGGCGAGCACGCGCGCCAGCCCGAACAGGATCTCGGCCGCGCAGGCCGGATCGCTCTTCATTATCTCGTCGACGAAGCGGCGGCGCAGGGCCAGCACCTGCCCGTCGGACGCCGCCGTCACCGACGCCATCCGCCGTCCCGAGGTGCCGAAGAAGCCGACCTCCCCGATCACCTCCCCCGGGCCGAGCAGGGCGATCCGGCGGTCACCGTCGTGCACCTCGAACGCCCCGTCCAGGATGACGAAGATCTCTCGCTGGGTCAGGCCCTTCTCGGTCAGCAGCTGGCCCGACGAGACGTTCATCAGGAAGCCCTTGTCGCTGAGCTTGCGGACGGTGTCCTCGCTGAGCGCCTCGATCATCGACACGCGCTCGGTCTCCGCCTGCCGCAGCCGGCTGACGCGATCCCAGACGGCGGACGTGTCGAACCTGACGGGCGCCGAGTCGGCGTCCAGCAGGCGGGCCCAGCGCCCGACGTCCACCGGCGCGCGCTTGCCCGGCCCGTAGAAGACGTCCGCGAACGGTGCCACAAACGAGCCGACCTGTTCCAGGTAGGCGCGGTCACTTGGAATCACCACCAGCGGCACCTCGATGCCGTCGGCGGTAGACACGAGGCGGCCGTCGTAGGTGCGGAAGCCGAGCAGCCGGTAGTGGCGCACCAGGCCCGCGGCGCAGTTGATGAACCCAACGTCGGCGGGCATTTCCCCTGCGTAAAGCTGGTAGACCGCACATACGATCGAGACCAGCCCGAGCTGCCCGCGGCGCCCAGGCTCGATCATCAGCCGCCCGATCTCCGAGGTGCTCATCTGGTCCAGGCCGTCGAAGCGCTCCATCGAGAACGCCTCCCACTCCTTGGCCGGGACCTGCCCCGGCTCCCAGTGGCGAAGGCGAGCCGTGCTGGTCAGCTGACCGGCGCCGTCGTCGGTGTAGAGCAGGATCGTGTACGGCTTGTCGTCTTCGTCGTCGTGCACCCGATAACGGCCGTGGTCCGCGTTGCCGAGCTTGCGGCCCAGTTCGGCGCCGTACACCGAGTACCGGAACGAGAACACCGCCTCGCGTTCGGCCTCGGTCTCGGCCACGTACACCGGCTCGGCCGCGTCGATGAGCTCCGGCGCGGCGGCGCGCATCTCCGGAGGCGGCACGAGGACCCGGCTCATGGGCTGCCTCCCTTGCGGCGGCGCGTGGTTTCCAGCAGGTACTTCGCCCGGGCCAGCTCGAAGATCCGCGCGGCCTCGTTGGTGACCCGGCGGCGGCGCGGCATGACCAGGTCCGGGATGGCCACCTTGACGCGCCGGCGTATCGGCCGGCCCGCCGCGAAGTCCAGCACCATCCAGGCGGCCAGCACGCCGAACTGGTCCGCCGTCGGCGCGAGCTGCGGCGGCGAGCCTGCCTGGCCCCGGATCATCGCCTCGCTGTAGGCGAGCAGTTCGCGCGGCACGTCCAGCGGGCTCACCAGGCGGGTGAGGAACTGCAGCGCGTCGAGGTCGTCCGGTGCCTTGTCCAGGCGCCCGTTCAGCGGGCGGGTCCGGCCGTCGCGGTAGTCGAAGGCGTACACGACCTGGGTGCCGCCGAGGTCGAGCCCGGAGATGACCAGGCGCCGCTGCCGCCAGGCCTCCTGGTGCAGCGCGCGCTTGGCCGCGATCCCGGCCGGCTCGGTCACGTCCACGCCGTCGATGATCACCTCGGTGGTGCCCACCAGCCAGTCGACGTTGTCCTCGGTCACGCCGTCCGGCTCGACCAGCACTTCGACCGCCGGGTTGATCGCCCGGGCCCGGTCCGCCTGCACCGCGGCCTTGTTACGGCCGATGTCGCCGATGTCGGCGGCCTGCCGGTTGAGGTTGTTGAGCTCGTACTCACCCGGCTCGCACAGGACGAACCGCTCGACCCCCAGCCGGACCAGCGGCACGACCGGCGCCCCGCCGATGCTGCCGCAGCCCGCGACCAGGACCCGCACGGCGCGCAGCGCGCCCTGCTCCTCCCGGCTGAGCGAGGGCTGGTTGCGCCGCGTCATCTCCCGGTAGTGGTCGGTCTCCGGGCGCGGCCCGTCCGGCCTGCGCCGCAGGCTTGTGCGCTCGGGCTCGCGGGTCGGCGACCCGAGCCTGAAGAAGGCGATCGGCACGGCCTGCGGGTCGGCACCGAACGCGGCCAGCAGGTCGCGGCGTACCTCCGCGATACCGGCGTGCCAGTCGCCCGGCACCGATGGGGACAACGGCCCGGGGCTGGCCAGGCCGACCTCGATCGGCGCGCTGTGCAGGGCCATAGCCAGCCCGGCCTGGGTGACGTCGAGTGCGATCTCCTCGAAGCAGGCCCCGCCGCGCAGGAACGTCTCGGCATCGAGCGATTCGGCATACAGCAGGCAAACCGCGGGCGCGCTGCGCAGCGGCGCTTCATCGGTATCGCGGATGACCATCTCGGCGGCGCGGAACCGCTCAAGCGCGCTCAAGGCGCGCGGATGCATCGCGACCGCTGCCGCCCGCGCCGCCAGCGGCGGCGTGAAGAACAGCTCCAAGTCGAGGCCATCGCGGTGCCGGGCTGCGTCCCGGGCGGTGTAGCGCGTCAGTGAGTACAGCTCGGCTTGTGTGGGCCCGTGCATCAGCTTCATCACGCCGGCTCGACCGGCGACCGAGGCCATCCGGTCGATCCCGGCGCGGTCGGTGAGCACCGCGAGCGTAAACCCGAGCCGCTCCGCGGTGGCCGCCAGGCCGTCGACGGCGGGGCCGGGAACCGGATCGGCCCGGTAGCGCGAGCGGTTCATGGCGCGGCGGCGCAGCGCGCCGAGCCGGGCCCCGGCCGCCTCGTCCGCCTCGTCCGGCGGCACCGCGGCGGGCAGCAGCGTCACATCGGCCGCGGCGTCGTCGGCCGGCCGCCAGTGCACCTCGGTCTCGAAGCCGAACGCCCGGGCGGCCACGCACAGGTTGGTGACCACGGCACCGCAGGCCAGGTCGCTTTCGCGCCCGTCAGGATCGAACTCCCGCAGCACCTGGTGGCCCGGATCGCGCGACACGCGGAAGCGCATCCCGTCGACCTCGATACGCCAGCCCTGCGCGTTATGCGGCGACGGCGCGCGCCAGGCGTAGTAGAGCAACCGGTCGCGTAGCTCGGGACTCAACGCGGACGGCTCGCCCTGCGCTGCCTCACTCATCGGGAAGGGGGTGGCGCCTCCGCGGCGCCCCCCCGGGCAGGAATTCGATTCGTCATCAGCCCTCCTGCCGGCATCCTAGCTGTAGATTGCTAAAGCCAAACAAACTGCGGCTAGTGCACCAGGCCGACGGACATCGGCTCCGTCTGCGGATACTTCGGGCCGTTCGCGAAGCAATCCTGTGGCAGGCCAACCGGATACCAGCCCGGTCGGCGGATGAGTCAGTGACCTCATCGGCCATGGCAGCTGCGTCCCTGGTGCCGCATCGCATTGCGGCGGCCGTGGTCACGCCGGATACTCTGGAGTGTCCCGGCGGCGGGCATCCGGGCCGCTGGGTAGTCCCGTTACGCGTTCGCGCTGGGCCCGCGCCGGGAGGCGAGCGCCGGGAGGGCTTGCTGGTGGGGAGGCTCCGTGGGCGGTGAGGTGCCCGGGAATGCTAGCGGTTTGCCGGCCGGGTTGACGGCGGGCTCGCGGGTGGCCGGGTATCTCCTGGAGGAAGAGGTCGGCGCGGGCGGGATGGCGGTGGTGTTCCGGGCGCGGGATGAGCGGCTGGGCCGGCTGGTGGCGCTGAAGGTCCTGGCGCCGGGGCTGGCGGCCAATGCGGAGTTCCGGGAACGGTTCCTGCGGGAGTCGCAGGCGGCAGTGGCGGTCGACGATCCGCACATCATCCCGGTGTTCGAGGCCGGCCAGGCCGGTGGCGTGCTCTTCATCGCGATGCGGTACGTGCCCGGCGGCGACGTGCGCACGCTGGTCCAGCGTGAGGGCCCGCTGCCGGCCGGGCGGGCGGCCGCGATCATCTCCGCCGTGGCCTCGGCACTGGACGCTGCGCATGCGGCCGGGCTGGTCCATCGTGACGTGAAGCCCGCCAACATGCTGCTTGACGCGCGGGCCGGGCGGCCCGATCACGTGTACCTGTCGGACTTCGGGCTGAGTAAGTCCGCGCTGGCGGCCGCCGGCCTGACCCCCACCGGGCAGTTCATGGGCACGCTGGACTACGTCGCTCCCGAGCAGCTCGGGGGCCAGCCGGTGGACGGGCGGGCGGACCAGTACGCGCTGGCGTGCGCGGCGTTCGAGATGCTGGCCGGTTCGCCGCCGTTCCACCAGGATGAGGCGATGGCGGTGATGTTCGCGCATGCCTCGCAGCCGCCGCCGCCGTTGACCTCCCAGCGACCGGATCTTCCCGCGGCGGCGGACCAGGTGCTGGCCCGGGGGCTGGCCAAGGCGCCGGCCGACCGGTATGCCAGCTGCCGCGAGTTCGCCGACGCGCTGCGCGGGTCGCTGGGCCTGCCGCCGTATGCGCAGGTTCCCAGCGCGGTCGGCGGGCCATCCGGCCAGGCTGGTCGTGCGGCAGGCATCCAGACCGTCCTCCAGCCCCGCCCGCACGCCGAACAGGACGCAGAGGACGGCGCGGCCCGGCCAGATACCGGCCGGGGGCAGAGTGGTCCCGGCCTGGCCGAGACGGTGGCGGAGCTGCCGACCGGGACGCTGACGATGCTGTTCAGCGACATCGAAGGGTCGATAGTGCTGGTCAGACGCCTGGGGGAGCGGTACGGCGAGGCGCTATCGGCGCAGCGGACGCTGCTGCGGGCCGCGTTCCGCAGCTTCGGCGGCCGGGAGCTGAGCACCGAGGTGGACAGCTTTTTCGTAGTCTTCGAGTCGGCCAGCGCCGCAGTCGGCTGCTGCGTGGCCGGGCAGCGGGCCCTGGCCGGGCATGACTGGCCCGATGGTGCGACGGTCCGGGTGCGGATGGGCCTGCACTCGGGTGAGCCGACCCGCCACGAGGACAACTATGTCGGGCTGGACGTGCACCGGGCGGCGCGGATCGCGGCGGCCGCGCACGGCGGGCAGGTCGTG
>DATJQX010000093.1:0-119713 GCA_035505275.1 Streptosporangiaceae bacterium
AGGCGGGTCGGACTGGGTCGACGCGTCCAGGTACCGGCTCGACCGGTTCGAGCCCGGAGCGTTCCCCGATGAGAAGGCAGTGGCCGCCGCCATGCCGGCCAGGAGGTTAGCCGATGACCACGCTTCCTCCGGCTAGTTCACACCGAGAAGGCCACCGGCCATCGATGACCAGGATCAGGCCGTCGCGGCGGTCAACAGCGTTCCTTGAACGCCCACGGTCCTGTTCCGTCTTGGTTCCGCCAGAGCACGAAGACACAGGGGAGAATGGATGTGCGAACGTGACGCAGCCGCTATAACTGGCGATACCGCCGGGTGAAGGCGACTGCTGTGAACAGAATCGTGACGGGCTTCGACGTGAGCGGGAGCCCGGCGATCATCGCGCAAGGCGAGCCGCCGACTGTCATCCACGCGGGCCGGTATACGACGACCGAGCTCTGGGTCTCCGGCGCCGGCCCGTTGTCGGCCGGTGTTACCGACACGTCCGCGCGGGAGTGGGCGCTTGAGCCGCCGACCGGCGGAGCGTGCTTCCGGATCGTCGAGCTGGCACCTGACGAGTCCCACGGCGGAGAGGCCGGTGCCGGCGCGCACTCGGAGTTCCAGGGCGCGCACGCGACCGACACGCTCGACTACGTGACCATCCTGCGCGGCGAAGTGACGCTGGTCGTCGGCGGCACTGAAGTGCTGTTGCATCCCGGCGACTCGGTGGTACAGCAGCCCGGCGTGCCGCACGACTGACAGAACCGTTCGCGCGACACGGCCGTGATGGTCGGCGTCCTGCTCAGCGCGCGCTGAGCGCCGGGCACTTAAGGTGTCTGCCGGCCAAGCCAGGAAGGGGCCCTGCGACCAGCAGCGGCCGATGGCCTCGGCGTGCAGAGCCGACTGGTCGAACACCGCCAGGCCGATGATGCTGTGGCCAGAGGCGCGGCGATCGCCAAGTGCCGGTATCGCCGGCGCGACTCCGACCCCCTCGACTGACACCCACGCCATCGCCCGGCCCACCGCCGTATCGTCGAGGCGGTGCAGGAAGCGCAGGCGGCTGTCGAGCGGGAAGTGCGACAGCGTCCATGTCGTGATGACGACACGCAGGGCGTCCGCGGGCACACGAGCGACGGCGTCGGCATCACCTCGATGGCGGCACCTTGCAGTAGCAGCGGAGGGGCCCTCGCCGCCAGCGCCATCTCCGCTTCGAGCCTGGCGACCTGCTCGACATTGAGATTGAGCCCAGCAGAACAGCCCACGTCGATCAGCCCAACCGCATTCGCGCCTACCCGGCGTGCCGCCTCGGCAATGGCCGGGTACAGCACGGCGCAGCGTCCGGTCTCGTTGGTCCGCACCTGCCAGGCGCCGCCTCGATGGCGCGCAGCGCCTGGTCGGACTCACTCGGGGCGACGGCGACGCGCCCGTAAAGCGGCGATGTTCCGGCGGCGTCGAGTAATTCCCATCCCGCTCCGGTGTGCCAGGCTACTCGCCGGTGGCGCCGTCGATCCGCTCGCGCAGCAGGTCAGCGTGGCCAAGGTGCCGCGCGTACTCCTTGATCAGGTACAGGTAGAACCAGCGCAGCGTGTAGGAGTTCTTCTTCCCGAAGGTGTCGTCGAGCTGGTGCGCTGCCATGATCTGCCTGGTCCGGACGCAGTGCGCCTGGAAGGTCTCCAGGTCCTCGGCGGTCCCGGCAGCGGTCACCGCCTGGAGGTCGCCTTCCTCGTTCTCGTCCGTGCAGTACAGCCAGCCGATCTCCCAGTAGGCCAGCCGGTGCCCGTAGACCCGCTCCATCTCGGTCATGTGCCGGACCAGCCCGATCAGTGACATCGGAGACGGCTCGCACGACCGCTTGATGAGCTGCTCGCCGGTCAGGCCCTCGCACTTGACCAGCAGCGTGGCCCGATAGTAGTCCAGCCAGCCGTCGAGCAGGCTCCGCTCGTCGTGCAGCCCCGCCGGCATCTCCCGCTCGGCCACCGTTACCTCCTCGACCACTGAATCCCGGCCCGGGTCCGGCGTGCCGGGGCTTGACCGGACATGGGAGGAGGGCGTCCATGATTCTTTTTGGAAAGAAACCTGGACACCCCCCCGATCGCACTGTAGGTGCTGATCGATGATCACGTGACCGGTTCCGGGCAGCACCGCCCGGGCCGCCAAGAAGCTGTCGGACGCGGAACTGGTGTGCCTGGCGGTGGCCCAGGTGCTGCTGGGCGCGCGGGGCGAGCACCACTGGCTGCGGATGTGCTACGCCCGGCTGGCCACCTGTTCACGTACCTGCCCAAGCAGCCCGGCTACCACAAGCGGGTCAAGGCGGCCGCGCCGCTGATCTGCACGACCACGCTGTACCTGGCCACGTCGTGCCCGTCATGGGCCGACGGGCTGAGGCTACTGGACGCGACCGCGGTGCCGTCCGGCGCCTCCCGGGAAACGGTGAAGCGTCGGGGCTGGCCGGACAGCCGTCGGAACGACAACCTCCCCGGTACGCCGCAGGCTAGCTGGTCCTCTCAAGGTCGCAGGCGTAGAGTCCCGGCATGCCTGCTTACGTCATCGTCGAGACCGACATCACCGACCCACAGCGTTATGAGCAATACAAGGCTGCAACGCCTGCTGCGATCGCGGCAGGCGGTGGGCGGTTCCTCGTTCGCGGCGGCGAACACGTCGTCCTCGAGGGCGATTGGCAGCCGACCCGCCTGGTGGTGGTTGAGTTTGAAGACCTGGCGGCGGCGAGGCGCTGGTATGAGTCGGAGATCTACCAGGAGGCGAAAAAGCTTCGCAAGGGCGCGGCACACCTGCGTATGGTCGCCGTGCAAGGCGTCGACTAGCCAGCGCTCGTCTGCAGACTCGCCGGAATGGAAGGCACCCCTCCGATACGGCCCACTGGTTCAGCCGGTCTATCCCGGTGGACCAGAAGTAGTCGAGGACGAACGGGAGCACGATGGCGACCGGGACCCACAGCGGGAACAGCACCCGCCACGATGACCAGGCGATGACGCCGGTCAGCTTCAGGACCAGCATCAGGATCATCAGCGTGGAGAAGGAACGGGGACTATCACCAGCCACCGTCTCCGCTGACCCTGCACGGGGCAAGCGTAATCCGGCGAGGACGAATCCGTCAGCGCGCGACGTCCCGGCGATGGCTACCATGCCGCGCCGGCGACCTGCCGGGTGGCGGCGTTCAACCGGTTCCACACGTTGATGGTGGCGATCGTGATCAGCAGCCCGGCGAGCTCGGGTTCGGAGTAGTGGGCCGCGGCCTCGTCCCAGATCTCGTCTGGCACCGGGTCGGCGGTGTCGGCTAGGCGGGTAACCACCTCGGCCAGCGCGAGAGCGGCGCGCTCGGCGTCGGTGAAGTACGGCGCGTCGCGCCAGGCGGCGACCGCGAACAGGCGCTCGTCGCTCTCGCCCTGCTTGCGCAGATCCTGGGCGTGCATGCCGACGCAGACGCTGCAGCCGTTGATCTGGCTGGCCCGCAGCGCCACCAGGTCCCTGGTGACCTGGGGCAGTCCGGCGTGGTCAACGGACTTGCTCAGGCTCGTGAGCGCCTGCATCGTGCCCGGCAGGACGAAGGCCGGGTGCTTCATGCGTGCTTGCATTGTCTTTCTCCTTCAGGAGGGGACTCATACCGTTGACGAATCAGACCCCGTAATGGGGACATCACCCGAGCTACATCTGTGTCCTGGGTGCAGGTGCGCGGTGACCTCAGGTTGGCTGCGGGGTCTACATATGGCTAAGCGCGTCCCTGGCCTTCGCGCGGGCCGGTTTGGGGTAGCCGGGATGCCGGGCTCGGTCGAGGAGTCCGCCAGCCGGTGCCTGAGCCGGGACTCCGAGGCCCCAGTATGGAGCCATGGACAACGGACCAGCAGGTACAGGTCATCGAGGCCCGCCTGGACGCCCTGGACGCCCTGGACGTCAGCGATGACCAATCCGCTCGGGATGCCTATACGCACCTGATGACGACCGTGAGTCGCATCAACCAGCTCACGGCACGAACGCAGGCGCAGGCCATGATGGGTGCGGGCGCGCCCGTCGATGAAGTGCTCGAGAAGCTCAGGCAGTGGCTCGACCGGATGCTCGGCGTACTGAAGCGGATCGTCGAAAACCTGGCTGGGGCCACGTCGTTCTCGGTCTCGGTCAGCACGGCCGTGTCTGTCACCGTGGACTTCGGGAACCCATGAGGTCGTCGTGGATAATCCGGAGGGCGGGGAAGGTCGGGAGGGAGTGGGTCGATGCTCACGTTCGGCGTGGTGGTGCTAGGTGTCACCGATCGGCGGCGGGCCGAGGAGTTCTGGTGCGCGGCGCTCGCCTACGAGGTGCGCGACGACGGGTTCGGCGGATGGGCCCGCGTGCTCGGCCCGCCGGGCGGAGCCGGGACCATGATCGCGTTGCAGACCAGCCAGACGCCCCCGGAGGACCACCCGCGCCTGCACTTCGACCTGCACGTGGCCGATGTGGCCGAGCAGGAAGCGGAGGCCGAGCGCCTGGTGTCGCTCGGCGCCAGCCGGGTGGACTGGGACAGCTTCCCCGATGACCCAGATTTCGTCGTGCTAGCCGACCCGGACGGGAACCGGTTCTGCATCGTCGACCTCGGCCATCCTCACCACTAGCCCTTGAGCTGGTCTTGCATCGGCCGGCCCGGTACGTACATCTGCGGCGGCTTGTTGCCCGCGGCCTGCCCACCGTCGATCGGTATGACCGTCCCGGTGATGAACGACGACTGGTCAGAGCACAGCCAGAGCACCGCGTTCGCCACCTCCGCCATGCTGCCCACGCGCCGCATCGGCGTGGACATCGCGGCCCCGCGCTGCGCCTGCTCGCCCGCGGCCTCCAGGTGCCAGGTCAGGATCGGGCCCGGGGCCACCACATTGACCCGTACGCCCTGGTCGGCGTAGTCGAGCGCGGCAACCTTGGTCAGGCCGATGATCCCGGCCTTGCCGGCGACGTACGCGGCCAGGTTGGCGGTGCCGTTCAGCCCGGCGATGGAGGCCATGTTCACGATCGCGCCGCCCCCGGTCCGCAGCATGGCCGGGATCTGGAACTTCATGCCGAGGAACGTGCCGCGGACGTTGGTCGCGATGCCGAGGTCGAACTCGGCGGGATCGATGTCCGCGAGCGGGGCGGGCAGGGGGCCCGCACTGGCGTTGTTGAAGGCCGCGTCGAGCCGGCCGAACCGCGACAGGGCCAGGTCAACCAGGCGGTGTGCCGAGTCGGCGTCGGTGACGTCGAGTCCGGCGGCGACGGCCTCACCGCCGGACGACCGTATCCGGCTGGCCACGGCCTCTACCGCGGCGGTATCGCGGGCGCCAAGCACCACGGCCGCTCCGGCCGCGGCGAACGCCTCCGCAGTCGCCGCCCCGATCCCCTTGCTCGCCCCGGCGACCAGGGCCACCCGCCCGCGCATGAACCGCTCTTCCACGACATCCTCCAGTTATTCGATATCTAAAGATACGATATCAAATAGTTAGACGTCGATGGGATACGTGACATGTCATGGCGTGGCCGTCGGTGCGGGCCAGGCGCCGGGCTGGCACGACGGGCACCAGAACGTGACCCGCTCCTGCTGGCCTTCGGAGCGGATCAGCGTGCCGCAGCGCCGGCACGGACGGCCGTGCCTGCCGTACACCCACGTCTCCTCACCGCGGCGTCGGCTGCCGGTGGTGACCTGGCCTAGCCGCTCCTTGTTCGCCTCGAGCAGCCGGCGGGCTAGCTCGGCCACCGCGCCGAGATCGGCGACCTGGCCCACCGGGCGCCACGGGTTGATGCCGCGCAGGAACAGAACTTCGGCCTTGTAGATATTTCCGATACCAGCCAGATTGCGCTGGTCGAGCAGGGCATCTCCGATGGGCCGGTCTGGTTCGGCTGCCAGCCGCCGCACGGCCTCGGCGCAGTCCCAGTCCGGGCCGAGCAGATCCGGGCCCAGGTGCCCGGTAACCTGCGCCTCCTGACTGGTGCGGATCAGCTCGACGACACCGAGCTGGTAGCCGATCGCCCGCCACTGGTCGTTGGCCAGCACCAGCCTGACCCGGTGACTGTCCGCCATCGGTTCGGCCGCGGGCCGGACGCGCCAGCTGCCGTCCATGCGCAGGTGCGTGTGGACGGTGAGGCCGCTGCTCGTCCGGGTGAGCAGGTGCTTGCCGCGCGAGACGGTCTCGGTCACCACGTCACCGGTCAGGTCGGCGGTCGCCAGCCGCGGTACCCGGAAGTCGCTCCGGGTCAGCGGCCGTCCGGCCAGCGCCTCATGCAGGCGGCGAGCCGTGTACCAGACGGCGTCTCCCTCGGGCATGAATCCAGTGTGCGCGAGAGTCGAGCGGACCGCTTAAGCTGCGGCCGTTGGTCCTGGGGTCATAGGGCCCGCGGTAGCCGTTACCCGTCGGGTGAGACTGGCGAGCGCCCCAGCTGCCGGTGCCGGAACGACCCTGGCCGCGGGTGCCGTTCGGTTCCCTGGGATCGTCAGCCGGGCTAGCCGGATACCCGTATCCCGGATACGACGGCATGGCTGCGGTCGACGGGGCTGCGTCGCTGTAAGGGCGTTCGGGGTAGGGGTGCCCGGCGGTGCTGCCGTAGATATCGCCCGCCCCCGCCCCCCGGAGCGCGTCGGGCCGCCCGCCGGACCAGTACCCGTCGGACATGAGCGGATCGGCGCGGAGCGCGTCCGTACGGAGCGCGTCGGTACGCTGCGGGTCGGACCTGAGGTCGTCGTAGCGAACGGTGTCGGAGCGCACCGCGTCGGGCCTGGATTCGAGGGCCCGGCCGTTGCCGCTGCCCGCTGCCTGGTCGAACTGCCGGAACGGGGGGACGCCACTGGGGTACCCGCCGGTGGCCGCCTGCGTGTCGGCCAGGCTGAAGGTCTGCGTCTCCTGGGAGACGGCGGCGTCGTACTGGTCCCTGGACCGGCGCGGCGACTGATAAGACCTGCCGTTCACCGCTCCGGGCGGCCTGAGCGAGTAGGCCGAGCTGGTCAGCGGATCCTCACCTGCGGCCGCCCCGGTCCCGGTGTCAGTACCGTTCGCCGTGCGCGCGCGCCCGCGTGGATCGGCCGGCTGCGCGGCGCGCCCCGCCTGGCCCGAGATGGGAGCGGGTTGGGTGCCCGGCTGGTAGGACTGCGCCGCGGGATACGGCTGAGTGCCAGGCTGGTAGGAACGCGCTGGTACCGAGGTCGGCTGGGTGCCCGTCGGGACTGGCTGAGGACCGGTCTGGATCGGCTGGAGCGCCGTCGGGATGGCGTGCGGACCCGTCTGGACCCGCTGCGGGCCGGTCTGGATCGGCTGGATAGCGGTGCGGTCCGCGGGCCCAGAACGCGCGGCGGACGCCGGGTACGCCCCTGAACCCGAACTCGAGCCTCCGCTCGCGATCCGGCTGCCGTCGCCGCGGCCCCGGTCATCGCTGTCGCGCGAAGGAACGACGTCCGGCAGCCGCCGCCGGGAACCCGGATCCGGCGCGGCGGCGGTGCGCGCGGTCGTCGCCAGCGGCTTGTCCGACGCCATGTCGTCCCAGAACTGCTCGTCGCTCACGCCGCCGAAGGTCTCGGTTGGCCAGAGTTCCTCGTCGACGTCCGACCCCTTGCGGAAGCCGACGCGCCGGCGTGACCGGCTGGCCTGGGCCGTCAGCATGGTCGTGTCGGCGTCCTCGTCGTCCCGGTCCGCCCGCCTCGGCACCGATCCGGCGCTCGCCGCGCGGCGGGCGCCGACGGGAAGGGTGCGAGGCGCCGTGTGGTCTGCCCTCGCATCGGGGGATCCGCTGCGGCGGACCCGGTGGCCGGTGGCGAGATGCCCGCCGTCCTCGCGCCGCCGCGGCGGCTCGGCATAGTCATACTCGTCGTCGGGATCGGGCCTGGACCGGCCGCTCCGGGTCGGCGCCATCGCGGACCTGCTCGACCTGGCCGGGGGCCGCTCAGCCTCGGAGCGCACAGCCGGGGAACGTCCTGCGCCGGCCGCCCGGATACGGGAGTTACCGGAGTTGCCCGGGCGGACACTGAAGTAAAACGCTGCCGCGATGCCCGCAAGGCCCGCGATGGCAAGTCCCGCGACCAGAATCATGGTCTCCATCCAGAACGCCGGGGCCTTGTGGCGGGCGCTTGCCAGGCACACGCGGCCAATGACGCGAGCCTTTCCCCGTAGTCGCTAGCACCCTGTACCCGCTTTGATCATCGATTCTTACTCACGAGCGGGGATCGTGTCACACGATTGCAAAACTTTTATTGAGAACCGGTTACGAAATGTGTCAGCCTGATCACGGGTACCCGGTAACCACTTTTCGTCCCCGCCCGATTGTGGCGGCCGCGATCGCTGACCATACTGCCTGCAAGGAGGCTCCGGCGGGCAGGTTAATCTCGCTACTGAGCGCATAAACGGTGAATCGGTACATGTGATAAGGGGCACCCGGGCACGGAGGGTCGTACCGCTCGGTGTTCTGGCTGTTCAGCGCCTGGCGTGCCCCGGTTGGCCGCATGCCTTCCTGAATGTCGGTAGTACCCGGTTCAATATGGAACACGAGCCAGTAAATGAAGGGCGTGATCGGCGCCGACGAGTCATCAACCACGAGCGCGAAGCTCTTGGTACCCGGCGGCGCGCCCGACCAGTCGATCGGGGGACTGATCCCGGCCCCGTGGCAGGTATAGCGCTGGGGGAGCACATTCTGGCTGAACGCCGCGCTGCTCACCGTCATCGTCGTGAGCACGACGGCCGTGCCGGAACCGTCGTTCCCGCAGCCGGCCAGGGCCATGGCCGCCAGCACGGCCGTGCCCGCGGCGGTCCACCGCGACGTCGGCCGCCTTACGCCGCGGCGGATCCGGTCCCGGCCCGATGCCACGCTTGCCTCCTGCTGACGCCATGCCGTCGGTTGATAGTAAAACCTGCCAGGAAGCGTAAGGCGATACGGCGCCATTTGTTGCTCGCCCTGGACGCCGGGTGTGTCGGGCCGGCCAGCGAGGGTCAGTCGTGCTGCCTGGAGCTGCCGAACATGATCTCGTCCCAGGACGGCACGGACGACCGCTTGCCACGTGCCGCCTTGCGGCCCTGGCGCCCCGCCTGCTCGCCGGCCGGTTCCGGCGGAGCCGGCGCCGTGTCATCCTGCGGAACGGGGGTTCCGGTCGCGGCGGCATCGGCTTCGGGTGCCTGCGCGCCCTGGCGGGGAGCGGCCGGCGCGACCGGGTTCGCGTCCGCGGCGACCGCGGCTGCCTGTGCTGGCTGGTGGGGAGCGGCCGTCGGAGGGCTCGCTTCCGCGGCGGACGCGGGTACCTCGGCCGACGGGTTGGCAGCGGCCGGCGGCACCGGGTTTGCTTCGGCCGGAGGCCGACGCGAAATCTCGCCTCGCGGTTCAGCGGGTACCGCGGCGGGCGGAGCCTGCGGCGGCACCGCAGGCGCGTGCTGGGGGGCCGGCGGTCGCGCGGCTCCTGGTCGCTCGTATCTGCTCCAGGCGTCGGCGCTCGGCCCGGCCGTACCGTTCCCCGGCGAGCTGAACGCCGCGGCGCCATGCCCCGCGGTGAGCCTGGGCGCGAGCTGGGTGACCGTGGCCTCGCCCGGCCGCGGGGCGTTCGGCTGGAGTGGCTCGGCGCCCGGCAGCGACATGCGCGCCGCGTTCTCGTCTGCGGGCAGCACGTGCCTGCGGCGCGGATCGAAGACCCACTCCGCGATGTGCAGGCGGCCGGCGACGGTGAACGTGAGCTCCACCAGCCAGCTTCCGTCGCCGCGCTTCTTCGCGTCCCACTGGGCGTCTTCCGGGTCGACGCCCAGCGCGGTCAGCCGCTCGGCGACGATCTCACCCAGGCGCGGGCCCGGGGTCGAAGGGAGGGATTCCCCTGGGCGGCGGACGGACGCGGATTGCGCCTGGTCCGCCACGTAGGCGCGTTCGGCGAGGACCGGACCCTCGAACCAGCGCACGCGCTCGACCGCGATCCCGGCCGCGTCCGCGATTTCCTCCGCCGTTTCACCGGCCCGCATTCGTGCCTGGATCTCCTTGGGTCGCAACGGGCTCTCCACTTCGATCTCGTACTGCGCGAGCCGGGAGGTCTGGCCAAGGGCGACCGCCCTGAGCCGCTCGTCTATCGGCAACGTGAAGCGTGCGCTCCGCCCGGGCACGGCGAGGACAGCGTAACGACCGTCCTCGCTTACCGCGACGAAGCGCAATTCCTGCATCGTCGTCCCTTCCGCTCCGGTCCCTCCCTGAACCACGCCGGTCGGCCCCGCGCCCGCCGGCGGCCGCCTGTTCCCGGCCCTTTCCCGGCGTACTCTAGCCGAGCGGCCAGCCCCGAGGTGCCGGACCACTCCACGTCCCTGAGTCTGTCGGCTCCGGAACGCCATAGCCAGCACCTCGTCCGGCATGTCCGCCGTTAATCCCGGTATTACGCCAGTTGATCCGGTATCCCGCCACTACATCCGGCGCCACCTCGTCAGCTAATCCGGCTTCCTCGGCGACGGAGTGCTTCGTCCCCGCGAACGACGCCGCCATCATGCGCCTTTCCGCCGACTCGTCGGCGTCGCTGCGCGGCGCCCTGGCCAACATGGCCCGGGGGATCGGCACCACGCTGGGCATCGCCCTGCTGGCACTGGCCCTGCGGCTAGGTTCACCCGCCGGCGAAGGTCACGGGTACGCTGGGGCAACGCAGGCGCGGCCCGCGTTCATCGTGCTCGCCGCCGTCTCCGCCGCCGCGGCCGCGATCTCGCTGGCCAGCCGCGGCCAGAGACGGGGGCCGCCAGGACAGCCCAGGAGGCGGACCCGTCAAGTGCCTTCACGTGAGGGAGATCTGGCCCAGGAACAGGTCCACGCGCGGGAGGTCCTGGGCCAGGAGCAGATCGGGCCCGAACTGGCCGACATCGTGTCCCGCCTGCGTCGCGCCATCCGCCGTGCTGGCCGCGCGGCCGACCCGGCCCTCGGGCTTTCTGTGGCCCAGCTCGAACTGCTGTCCTGCATGGCCGACGATCCGGGCGTCCGGCCCAGCCAGCTGGCCAGGATGCTCAGGCTGGCGCCAAGCTCGGTGGCCACGCTCCTGTCCGGCCTCCAGTCGTCCGGCTACGTGCGGCGGACCCCAGGCGGTCACGACGCCGGTGACCGGCGCACCGTCAGCCTGGACCTGTCGGATGAGGGACTGGCGGCCGTGACCCGATGGCACCGGGTGAACGAGGAGATCGTCCGGGCGGCGCTGACGGCGCTGCCGGAGCGCGACCAGGCCGCGTTGCGCGATGCCGCTCCCGCCCTACGCGACCTGACCGCCGCGATCGACGCCCTCGCCGACTAGTCTCGTCAGCGCCCGGGAACCCTTAGCGGCTCTGTGGGGCCACGGGCTCCGGATCCCGCGCCGTGCCTTCCCCGCCCGGCTGGGCGCTGGCCCGGCTGAGCGCGGCCGGCCACCAGTTCCACCGGCCGATCAGGACGACGAGGCAGGGCACGAGGATCGTGCGCACGATGAACGTGTCCATCAGCACGCCGAGCGCTAGGCCGACCCCGACGTCCACGATCTGGCTGCCGCCCGACTCGCGTCCGCCGACCAGCGCGAACACCGAGAACGTGCCGGCCAGCACGAGCCCGGCCGATGTCACCGTGGTCCCGGTGACGCCCAGTGCGCGGCTGACCGCCTCCCGTAGTGGCAGGTGGTGAGCCTCCTCCCTGATCCGGCTCATCACGAGGATGTTGTAATCCTCGCCGAGCGCGAGCAGGAAGATGAACATCAGGAAGGGCAGGATGAAGGTAAGCCCGCTGTCCCCGCCGATCTTGATGAACAGCAGCACGGACAGCCCGAGAGCGGCGAAGAACGACAGGGCCACCGACGCGATCAGGTACAGCGGCGCGATCAGCGAGCGCATCACCAGGCACAGCAGCAGCCCGATCACGATGATCGCGACCGGGACGACGTGCGCGAGGTCGCTGTCGGAGATCTGGCTGATGTCGTAGAAGGCGGGCGCTTCGCCGCCGACCCCGTACGCGCTGGCGTTGAGGGTCTTGGCCACCGTGGCGGCCTCGGCACGGATCGAGGGCACGGCGTTCATCGCCTTGGTGGTGGACGGATCACCGGCCGTCAGCCCGGTCTCGAACTGGATCGTCTCGCCGTCGGGGCTGACGTACTGCGCGGTCGCGCGATAGGCCTCGTACGTGGCGAGCGGGACGCTGGTCTGCCCGGCGGGAACGGCCGGCAGCGTGGCCGCGTTGCCGAGCGTGGTGTGCAGCGAGGTGTACTGAGCTCCGGTCAGGGTGACCCCGGCCGGGTTCAGCGGCCCGGTGACGCCGGTGAACACCCCGCTGGCGGCCAGCTGGCCGGTGGCGGCGGCTATCGGCGCCGTGTCGTCCCAGGCCGGCTGATCCAGCTTGTAGACCAGGTTCGTCGGGTTGGCCGAACTGGTCGGGAAGTGCTTGGTGAGCAGCGCGGTGCCCGCGGCGGAGTCGGACCCGGCAGGCGCGGTGATGGCGCCGCCGAAGCCGCCGGGCTTGTAGCTGGCCACCGCGATCGAGAGCGCACCGAGCGCGACCACGCCGATGATGAGCGGGACGGCAGGTCGGCGCACCAGCCGCGCCGCGATCCGTCCCCACAGGCCGGCCTGCCCGGTGCCCTGGCGCGTCTTGCTCGGCCAGAACGCCGCCCGGCCGAAGACGGCCAGCAGCGCGGGCAGCAGGGTGAGCCCGGCCAGAAGCATCGTGCCGATGCCGATCGCCAGCGGGATGCCGAGCTCGGAGTAGATCTGGAAGGTCGCGATGAGCAGGGACAGCAGGGCGGCGATCACGGTGGCGGCCGAGAAGGTGATGGTCTCGCCGACCCGGGTCACCGAGGAAACCACCGCCTCCTTCGGGTCGGCCCCGTTACGGAGCTGCTCGCGAACCCGGAATACCAGGAACAGGCCGTAGTCGGTACCCGCGCCGAGCACCAGGACGATCAGCAGCAGCTGGGCGATCGTTGAGACCTTGAGGCCCGCGTGCGCCGCCTCGCCGACCAGCGGCCCGGAGATGGCCACGGCCAGGAAGGCCGGTATCAGCGTGATCAGCGGCGCGAGCACCGACCGGAAGATCAGCGCGAGCAGGATCAGGATGAAGATTACGGATAGGCCCTCGACCTGGTTCCCCGTAGTCCCGGATTTGGTCTGCTGGTCAACGTTGATGGCGATGTCGCCGGCTAGGTGCACCTGCAGCCCGCCGGGCGGAGCCGCCTTGACGATCTGCGCGCGAAGGTCCTTGACCAGCGTGGTCTGCCCGGCGGCGTCCCCGCCGCCGACGTCAGAGAGCACCTGCAGCTGGTCGGCCTGCTGGTCGGCCGACCGGCCGAGGTCGTGGACCTTGACCACGGTCGGCACCGTGGCGAGGTCGTGCTGCAGGGTGGCCAGCCAGGCCGTGTCGGTGGCGGTGAGGGTGCCCTGGCTGACCGCCGCGACCACCGGCACCGGGATCAAGTTGGTGCCCCCGAACGGCGCCGCGAGCTGCGCGGCCTGCTCGCTGGGCGCGCTGGCCGGCAGGAACTGGCTGTTATTGCCCTGGGTGACGCTGTTGAGAGAGGGCAGGAAGTGCGGCACGAGGAACGCCGCAATCAGCCAGGCTGCGATGACGGCCCAGCGGAACTTGACGGCGAACGCGCCGATTCCCCCGAAGATGGCGTGAATGCGCACGTGGCAAGCTTACAGAAGCTCCGGTCCGCGCCAGCCGCGAGGCGGTGCGCCAGCAGCGAACCCGGCCGAAGGCTCACGCAAGCTGCGAAAGCGACTCGAATGACGCGCGGCGGGCCCGGTCGTAAGCTTGCCATCTGGGAACCACTAAGGGGTTGAGGCGTATGCGCCATCTGGTCGGTATCCTGCTGGCCGTCGTGCTAGCCGCCGCGGTCTTCTTCGCAGGCTCGTGGGGCTACCTGAAACTGCTCGTCGGGCCGTCCACCCTGGGCACGCTCCCGGGCGGCGGGGGCTCGCTCATCCATCACACGGCGGTGCTCGAGGGGTTCGGCGCGCTGTTGGGCGCCGGCCTGGTCGCCGGGCTCCTGATCGCCCTGCCGCGGGTATCCCCGCTCGCGTCCGGGCTGCCGGGGATCGTCCTGCTGGCGTGGACGGGCCTGTACCTGTTCAGCGTGCGGCGCGCGGTCCAGTACATCCCGCTGAAGACGCACACCTACGGCATGGGCTTTGAGGCCATGCTGTACGACGGGGTGCTGGCCCTGGCCGGCCTGGCGATGATCATCCCGCTGTTCGTGCCCTCCAGGTGGCGGGCCGCGCCCGTAGCCGCCGTCACGGCTGCCTTCGACGAGTCGGCTTCGACGGCGACCTATCCCGGTTTGCAAGAGACCCAGACCATGGCCCAGGGAGGCGACCTCATGTCCGACTGGACCCAGACCAGGCCGCAGCCGCAGGTCAATCCAGGTATCTCGCAGGCCCCGTGGGGCCCGCTGGACTCCGGCGGTACCGGAGGTTCCACCGGTTCCGTCTAGGACTGCCCGCCGCCGCCACGTCCGGGGGCCGCGCGCTCGCTCGTGCCTAGCTGAAACTGCGCTCCTGGAGCGTGCTTGACATAGATAGTTAAACGGTATATAACGTCAGTATGGGTACTAGAGCAATGCAGGAAGCGACCTTCCTGATCCTGACGGCGCTGGCCGACGGAAACCAGCACGGGTACGGGATCATCACCGAGGTCGCACAGATCTCGGGCGGCCGGGTCAGGCTGCGCGCGGGAACCTTGTACACGGCGCTGGACCGTCTGCGCGCGGACAAGCTGATCGAGGTCGACCGGGAAGAGATCGTGGAAGGCCGGCTCCGCCGGTACTACCGCCTCACTCCATCGGGCACCACGGTGCTGTCCGCCGAGGCGGCCCGGCTGCATGCCAACGCCACGGTCGCGCTAAAGCGGCTGAGGCTGGCCGGAGGGATGGCGACATGAGTTACTCACTGGAACTAGAGCGCGGGTACCGGCGGCTGCTGGCGTGCTACCCCCGAGCCTTCCGGCGCGAGAACGCCGACGAGATCATCGGCGTCCTGCTGGCCACCGCCGCAGAGGACCAGCGGCGGGTCGCGCCAGCCGAATCGGCGGACCTGATCCGGGGTGCCCTGCGGATGCGGCTGCGCCCCGCGGGCCAGCCGCCGCGGGCGGTGCGAGGCGCGATCCGGCTGATGTGCGTCGGCGCGGCCACCTCAGTGGCGCTGCTGATCACCCTGGTGGTGACCACCGGCAACGTCAAGTCAGCCATCCTGGCGCAGAACCCGGCCTTTACTGCTGCGCAGTGGCACGGCGTGCTCGTCGAGCTCGCCATCAAGGAATGCTGGGCGCCGCTGGCCATCGTCCTGTGGCTATGCCTGGCCTGGGCGAACGGCCGCGGCCGTGACAGGGCCAGACTCGCCTTCGGGGCGTTCTTCGGCGTGCTCACCCTCATGCTGCTGTACTGCCTCTCGCAGGGAGCCGCGGTATACGCCTCGGCCGACTTCTCGGTCGCCGCCCTCCAGTGGGTCATCGCCGCCGCGGCGGTGGTCCTCCTGTTCAGCAGGCAGTCCTTGGCGTATTACCGGCCAGAACTCGCCGGGCGGTAAACGGCCCAAACGATACTGATGCCAGGCAGCCGCAAAGGCGCCTGGCATCAGGCGTTATGGCGCTAAGGGGCCGTTCTGCTCAGGCCGCGTGGAACTGCTCGGTCTCGGTCGATCCGGCCAGCGCCACCGTCTCGGCGTTGGGCGCGATCGCCGAGGTGACCAGGTCGAAGTAGCCGGTGCCGACCTCGCGCTGGTGCCGGGTGGCGGTGTAGCCGGACTGCTCGGCGGCGAACTCGGCTTCCTGCAGCCGCACGTAGGCGGGCATGCCCTCGGCGGCAAAGCCGCTGGCCAGCTCGAACATCGAGTGGTTGAGCGCGTGGAATCCGGCCAGCGTGATGAACTGGAACCGGTAGCCCATCGCGGCGAGTTCCTTGCTGAATTTCGCGATGGTGGCCTCGTCCAGGTGCGCGCGCCAGTTGAACGACGGCGAGCAGTTGAAGGCGAGCATCTGGTCGGGGTAGACGCGCTTGATCCCCTCGGCGAACTCGCGGGCCACGTCGAGGTCGGGCTTGGAGGTCTCCATCCACAGCAGGTCGGAGTACGGCGCGTAGGCCAGCCCGCGCGCGATGCACGGCTCGATCCCGTTCCTGACCCGGTAGAAGCCCTCGGCGGTCCGGGAGCCGGTGACGAACGGCTGGTCGCGCTCGTCGACGTCGGACGTAAGCAGCGTGGCCGCCTGCGCGTCGGTGCGCGCGATGATCAGCGTGGGCACGTCGCACACGTCGGCGGCCAGCCGCGCCGCGTTCAGCGTCTTGATGTGCTGCCCGGTCGGGACCAGGACCTTCCCGCCCAGGTGCCCGCACTTCTTCTCGGAGGCAAGCTGGTCCTCCCAGTGCACGCCCGCGGCCCCCGCCGCGATCATCGCCTTCATCAGCTCGAACGCGTTGAGCACGCCGCCGAAGCCGGCTTCGGCGTCGGCCACGATCGGCGCGAGCCAGTACGGCGAGTCGTGCATATCACCGTCGGCCGATTCCGACCAGGTGATCTGGTCGGCCCGCAGCAGCGCGTTGTTGATCCTGCGCACCACCTGCGGCACCGAGTTGACCGGGTACAGGCTCTGGTCGGGGTAGGTCTGCCCGGCGAGGTTGGCGTCCGCCGCCACCTGCCAGCCGGACAGGTAGATGGCCTTCAGCCCGGCCCTGACCTGCTGCACCGCCTGGTTGCCCGTCAGCGCCCCGAGCGCGGTGACGGCGTCTTCTGAGGCGAGCAGCTGGCGCAGGCGCTCGGCGCCTTGCCTCGCGAGCGTGTACTCCTCGCGCACCGTGCCGCGCAGGCGCACTACGTCCTCAGCCGAGTAGGTTCGCGCGGTGTTCTTCCAGCCGGGGTCGGTCTCCCATTGGCTGGCTAGCCTGGCGGCCTGCTGGCTGATCGTCTCCATCGTGGTGCCTTCCTCGCGTGCCGATCGGTTCCGGGCGGGCGGACCTGTTCTCTCAGGGTCTCCGGCCGGGCCAGGGATGGGTAGAGAACGCCGTAATGAAGATCTTTGATTTTTTCCAAATCAACAAGTTATAGTCAGTTTCACCATGAAAGATCGCCAAAATTTGGTTCAGACCGATGGTATAGACCTAGTAACGTTCGGCCAGCGGCTTCGGCACCTGCGCCGGGTGCGCGGCCTGACCCTGACCGAGCTGGGAGAGCGGGTAGGCCGTGCCCCCTCCGCCCTGTCCCTGCTTGAGAACGGCCGGCGGGAGCCGAAGCTGTCGCTGGTCGAGCAGCTGGCGTCGGCGCTGTCGGTCCCCGTGGCCGAACTGCTCAGCAAGCAGCCGCCGAGCCGGCGTGCGCAGCTGGAGATCGCGCTGGCCGACGCGCAGCAGGACCCGTCCTACCGGCAGCTCGGCCTGCCGCAGCTCAAGATCGGGGCCCGGGTGCCCACCGATGTCCTCGAGCACCTGGTCGCCGTCGCGGCCGAACTGCGCTCGCAGCGGTCCAAGCCGGCCGCCACGCCGGAAGAAGCCAGGGCCGCGAACGCGGCGCTGCGCGAGGCCATGCGCGAACGCGGCAACTACTTCGAGGTCATCGAGCAGGAGGCGACCGCCACGCTGCGGGCCGGCGGATACGCCGGCGGCGCGCTGTCCCAGGGCATGCTGGTCTCGGTGGTGAGCCACCACGGCTTCGCCGTCCGGTACGTCCAGGACCTGCCCCGGTCGGTGCGGTCCCTGACCGACCTGCGCAACAGGCGCATCTACGTCAAGCAGGAGCCGGTCGGCGCGCATTCACCGCGCGCGGTCGTGCTCCAGGCGCTCGGCCATTTCCTGCTCGGCCACCAGGTACCGCGCGACTTCGCCGATTTCCTGCGGCAGCGGGTGGAAGCGAACTACTTTGCCGCCGCCGTGCTCATGCCGGAGCCGGCCGCCGTGCAGGTGCTCGACCAGGCGAAGCAAGGACGTGACCTGGCGGTGGAAGACCTGGTGGACCTGTTCTCCGTGTCCTACGAGATGGCCGCGCACCGCTTCACCAACCTCGCCACCCATCACCTGGGCCTGCCCTGCCACTTCGTGAAGAACGACGCGAGCGGCGTCATCTACAAGGCATACGAGAACGACGGGGTGCTGTTCCCCGCGGACCCGTCGGGCGCGATCGAGGGCCAGCGGCTGTGCCGCCAGTGGTCGGGGCGGCAGGTGTTCGGGGCGGCGGACCGCTTCTCCCCGTACTACCAGTACTCGGACACCCCGTCAGGCACCTACTTCTGTGTCGCCCAGGTCGACCCGCGCGCCGACCAGTCGTTCGCGATCACGCTCGGCGTGCCGTTCGAGCACTCCCGCTGGTTCCGGGGGCGCGAGGCGACCACGCGGACGCGCTCGAGGTGCCCGGACGGCGAGTGCTGCAGCAGGCCCCCCGCCGCGCTGGCCGAACGATGGGAGGGCAACGCCTGGCCATCCGCGCGCGCGCACTCGCACATCCTGGCCGCGCTGCCGGCCGGGAGCTTTCCCGGCGTCGACGACGCCGACATCTATGAGTTCCTCGACCGGCACGCCCAGGACTGAGCCCGGATCAGCCGCGTGATGCGGCGACCGTGGTGGCGCTGACGTAGTAGCCGAGGCCGGGCACCCGGTAGATCAGGCCCTCGTCCTCAAGGACGTGCATGGCCTTGCCGACCGTCTGGCGGGAGTGCCCGTACTCGCGGCGCAGGACCGCGATCGAAGGGAGCTGAGTTCCCCCGGTCAGCGTGCCTTCGGAGATCTGCTGCCGAACGATGGCCGCGAGCCGCATATAGGCTCGCGGGTCTGGCTGGGCGGCTTCCGTCATGTCCAGAACAGTACACGAAGAGTATCGAAAGTAGTCGACCGTTTACAAACAACCATAGGTCGCCCGAACACGCTCGGTGTCCGCCGAGCCCGACCCGGCGGCCCCGGATCATCGCTATTCGGTAGTCCGGCGCCGGAAGAACCAGGAGGCCAGGGGCGCGGCCACGGCGAGGATCAGCACCGACCAGGCTAGTGACGCCTCGATGGGATGCTGCATCGGCCAGGCGCTGATCGACGCGGACGGGTTCGGGTTGCCCCAGAGATGGCGGGCACCGGCGGTCACCGCGCTGACCGGGTTCCAGTCCGCGGCGGCCTGCAGCCAGCCCGGCATGTGCTGGGTCGGCACCATCGCGTTGGACACGAACGCGAGCGGGAACAGCACGATGAATCCGAACGAGGCGGCCGACTCCGGGCTCTTGCTGTTAAGCCCGACGCACGCGGCCACCCATGACAGCGAGTAGGCGAAGAACAGGACGAGGGCGAATCCTCCGATGATCGGCAGCGGGCTCGCGCTGGTTCTCCAGCCGACCGCCAGCCCGGTGACGGCGACCACGACCGCGCACAGGCAGGCCGTGAGCAGGTCCGCGAAGGACCGGCCGACCAGCACCGCGGGCCGCCACATCGGGAGCGTCCGGAACCGGTCGATTATCCCCTCATGCAGGTCGGTGGCCAGACCTACCGCGGTTCCCATGGTGGAGGTGGTCAGGTTCAGCGCCAGCAGCCCGGCCAGGACGTAGCCCTTGTAGCTACCGCCGCCGGGGATCGGGATGGCGCCGCCGAAGATGTAGATGAAGAGCACAGTGAACAGCACCGGCTGGATCGTCACGTCGGACAGTTGCATCGGCTCCCGGGAGATGTGCACCAGGTTCCGGCGCGTCATCGAAACCACGTTCCTGGCCTGCTCGGCCAGGCTGCGGGTGATCAGCCGGTTCCCGGCCGCGTCACGCGGCCGCTGCGCGATGGCCGACGTCATGCCTGTGCCCCTTCGCTCTCAAGCTCTGCCGCATCCGCTGACCCGCCGCTCGTGCCCTTCGCCTCTGATCCGTTGCCGTCGCCGGGCATATGCGCACCGGTGAGCGCGAAGAAGACGTCGTCCAGGGAGGGCTGGCGGACCTCGATGTTGTCGACGAGCATCCCCGCCCGGTCCAGCGCCCGTACCAGCGCAGTCGCCAGGCCGGGCGCGCTGTCCACGGCAGCGGCGAGGCGCAGCCCGTCGGCGCTGACCGATACCCGCCCGCCCACCAGGGGCGCGATCACCTCGGCGGCTTCCGGCCCGGGCTCGGCCAGCGTCACCTCGACGTGCGCGCTCCGGCTGCGCTCCTTCAGCTCCAGCGGCGTCCCGTCGGCGATCACCCGCCCGTGATTGACCACCACGATGTGATCAGCCAGGGCGTCCGCCTCATCCAGGTACTGGGTGGTCAGCAGCACCGTGACGCCGGAGCCGGTGAGTTCCCTGATCACCTCCCAGACTCCCTGCCTGCTCACCGGGTCCAGGCCCGTGGTCGGCTCGTCCAGGAACAGCACGGGAGGCCGCGTTACCAGGCTGGCCGCCAGGTCCAGCCGGCGCCGCATGCCGCCGGAGTACCCCTTGACCACCCGGTCGGCGGCGTACGCCAGTTCGAAGAGCTCGAGTAGCTCGGCGGCCCTGGCCCGGGCCCGGCCCGTTCGCACCCCGCTCAGCTCGCCCACCAGCACGAGGTTCTGCCTGCCGGTCAGCAGTCCGTCCAGGGTGGCGTCCTGGGCGGCTACCCCGATCTGCCCGCGGACGGCGGCCGGCCGGGCCAGGACGTCAATGCCGGCCACCCGGGCCTGGCCCGCGTCCGGCCGCGCGAGCGTGGTCAGTATCCGCACGGCGGTGGTCTTCCCGGCTCCGTTCGGGCCGAGCAGCCCCAGCACGCTCCCGGCCGGCACGGAGAAACTGACCCCGGCCAGCGCCCGCGTCTCGCCGTAACTCTTGAATAGGCCGTCGGCCTCGATCATCGTGTCAGCCATCGCCGGTCATCCCCCTGGAAGCTCGGTGATCTTTTACCTAACGGTCGGTAAGTACGACGCCAGCATACACGGTCTACCTACCGAACGTTAGGTAAGTGTCTTGCCGGCGCTAAAATGGGGTCCGTGACAGAGGCAGACGCAGCGCTCGCGAGCGCGCCGGCCCGGGATGGTCAGCCCAGCGGCGACCAGGCCGGCGCATCCACGCGTGACCGGATCCTCGACGTCGCCCTGGACTTGTTCACCGACCAAGGTTTCGACGGCACGTCCATGCGCGAGATCGCGGAACGGCTCCATATGAGCAAGCCGGCGATCTACTACCATTTCGCGTCCAAGGAAGAGATCCTGGTGGCGCTGCACATGCGCCTGCACGAGTTCGGCAAGGTGGCGCTCGAACGTCTGACCGGCCAGACCGTGACGCTCCAACTCTGGGGCTCACTGCTCAATGAAGTGCTGGATCAGATCCTGGCCCAGCGCAAGATCTTCCTCATGCACGAGCGCAACCAGGCGGCCCTGGAGAAACTGCACCGCAACGACCACGACGACCAGCACGACGACATCCAGCAGCGGTTCCGGCAGGCCCTCAACGATCCGTCGCTGTCAGTGCGCGATCGGGTCCGGATGGCGTGCTCACTCGGCGCGGTGTTCGGGGCGCTTCTCCTGTCCGGGGATGCGTTCGATACCGTCTCCAACACCGAACTCGGCTCCCTGGTCCGGGAAGCGGTCGATGATCTCGTGGCCGACCGCGGTGCCTAGCCTGGCGCCTGACGTGCCAGGGCATCCCGGGGGTGGCATCACCGTTCGTTCGGCATAAATTTCCGGAATCTACGCCGGGACGCCTTCCTGCGGCCAGAGCGACGATGTTACCTTCGAGTAACTTAGCGGCGGAGGGCAGCATGAGCGATGCGCCAGAGGCGGGCCCGGGGACCGGGGGATTCTCGCTGGAGCTCGGGGAGGACCTGGCGCAGATGCGGGACTGGCTGCACGAGTTCGCGGCGTCGGTGATCCGGCCGGCCGCCGCGGAGTGGGACGAGCGCGAGGAAACCCCGTGGCCGGTGCTCGAGGAGGCGGCCAAGATCGGGCTGTACTCGCTCGACTTCTACGGGCAGCAGTACCTCGATCCCTCCGGTCTTGGCATCCCCGTCGTGTTCGAGGAGCTGTTCTGGGGCGACGCGGGGATCGGGATGTCGCTGGCCGGCAGCACCCTGGCCGCGCTGGCCGTCGTGGCCACCGGGACGCCGGAGCAGGCCGCGCAGTGGTGCCCGCAGATGTTCGGCGGGCCAGGGGACGTCAAGCTAGGCGCGTTCTGCTCCTCGGAGCCGGACGCGGGCAGCGACGTGGGCGCGATCAGGACCCGGGCGATCTACGACGCCGCGCGTGATGAGTGGGTGCTGAACGGGGTGAAGACCTGGGCGACCAACGGCGGCATCGCGAACGTGCACGTCGTGGTGGCGACGGTGGATCCGGCGCTGGGGTCGCGCGGGCAGGCGAGCTTCGTCGTGCCGCCCGGCACGCCCGGGCTGGCGATGGGGCAGAAGTTCCGCAAGCACGGCATCAGGGCCTCGCATACGGCCGAGGTCGTGCTGTCCGACGTCCGGGTGCCCGGGCACTGCGTGCTCGGCGGCCGGGCGCGGCTGCAGGAGCGGCTGGCGCGCGTCCGGGAGGGCGGGAAGGCGGGCGAGCAGGCCGCGATGAAGACGTTCGAGGCGTCGCGGCCCGGGGTCGCGGCGATGGCGGTGGGGATCGCCCGGGCGGCAGCGGAGTACGCGACCGAGTACTCGCGGACCCGGGTTCAGTTCGGCCATCCGATCGGGCAGAACCAGGGCGTGGCGTTCATGCTCGCCGACATGCAGGCCTCCGTCGACGTGGCGCGCCTGCTGGTCTGGCGGGCGGCCTGGATGGCCCGGCAGGGCAAGCCGTTCACGCGGGCCGAGGGGTCGATGTCCAAGCTGGTCGCGGGGGAGACCGCGGTCCGGGTCACCGAGCAGGCCATCCAGGTCCTCGGCGGGAACGGGTACACCAGGGACTTCCCCGTCGAGCGGTGGCACAGGGACGCGAAGATCTTCACGATCTTCGAGGGCACCTCGGAGATCCAGCGCCTGATCATCGGCCGCGCCGTCACCGGGCTCGACGTCCGGTAGCCCTGGCCTGCCTGCTGCGGTCACCCAGGGCATGTCTCCTGGTGAGGGAGAACCCGAGGCCGTCCAACGGCACCTGCGACCTGAGAAGCGCGATAAAGCCGCTAGGCGGCACCGTGTACGTTTCGAGCTACATCGAGGGCAAGCTGACGCTGCAGGGCTACAGCTAACGCCGCCACCTCGGATCACGAGGCGAAAGACGCTCTCCGGTCATCAGGCATGCCTGTGCTAGTGAAATATGTCCTCGACACCCAAGAGGCTGAGCTTGGACAGCAGGTCTTCAAAGAATCCCCTGGTACCATCCGCGGCATCGTCGATGACTGTGGTTTCGTCGTCTTTGCTGATCGCCGCCGCCGCCGTGTGGAACGCATGGTAGCAAGCGGGGAGATTGGCGACAGTTGCCCAGAAATCAGGCGAGCTGGGACGCCACTGGTTTATCTGTTCTGGCAAGTTGTTGACGGCGAGGGCACAGTTGGCGATCGCCTGCTCCTCGGCCCCCAGTGGGTTGATCTCGTCCTGTACGATGCCGACGAGTTCCGCCGTGGTCACTTCCTCTGCGGTGGCAGGGTAATCGATGCGGAAGACCAGATGCACGGGCGTCCCGTTCACCGATTCGGATGTGAGCGTCGATCCTGGCGGGACCAGCGCATAGCCGGGTTGGAGGGGGCGCGGGAATACCTTTTCCATCACCGTGCTTATCGGCTCGGAACCCCCGTACGGCGGGCTGATACTCCATCGCAGTTCCTCGCCTGGCGGCACCTGAAAGACCAGGACAACATCCCACCCAGATGAATTAGAGATATTGGTCATCCGTGCCAGCGTATGGTTAGGAGACGCGCACTGCGTATAGATCTCGGACCAGCCCGGCCAGGCTGCGATGGGAAAGCACGATACCCCGGTTAGCACGATATTGCCTGCTGACCTGCCGCCGTTGCCTGCTGATCCGCTGCCGCCGTGATGCGGGTTGCTGGTCATTGGCAGGCTGTCACCTGGTCCCTGCGCGGAGCTAACCGGTGATCCGCAGGCAGTTAATGCGGTAGTGGTCACGATAGTCAAGGCGACCGCATAAAAACCCGCGCCACGAAACATTATCCCCTCCCATCGCCAAAACCGGCATACCGGGCCTATGCCTAGTCTCGCTCCAAGGTCTCGCGAAGGCAATAGGCAGAATCGGCCTCAGCTCGGCGCTGGTGAGCTGGCACGATCGGATCTGGCGCCAACCCACGGTGGTGGCGACCAGGAGGGCGCCGAGCTCTTCAGCATAACCAGGGCCGTCGTGGCGGGAACCAAGATTGACGTGCGGTAATAACGGTCCGTGGCGTGAGGCGTGCCGAATGGTCCGCTGCGGCCTTACATTGGCTGGGTGATGTCGTACCTCACCCTCTCGCAGCGGCTAGAGGAGCAGCTGGCCAAGGCCTCGCCGGGTGACCCGGTCCCGTCAGAGAACCAGCTCGCCCGGTCCCACAAGGTCCACCGGCTGACCGCGCGGGCGGCGCTGCAGGAGCTTGAGCGCAGGCATCTGGTTCGGCGGGTCCAGGGCCGCGGGACGTTCGTGTCCCGCCGCCTGGACTACCGGATCTCGACCGAAGGCCCGCCGTCCTTCACCGAGATCGTGCGCAGCGCGGGCGGCAACCCGTCCACGACGACCGACCTGGTGCAGGTCCGCGCGCCGACTCCGGCCGAGCGCCGGTCCCTCGCGCTCGCGCCGCGGGCGCAGGTGGTGGAGCTGCGAAGGACCCAGTGGCTCGACTACGAGCCGGTCGGCGTCGGGACGAGCGTCCTGCCCGCCGCCCTCGTGCCAGGCCTGGAGGAGAAGCTCGGCCCGGACGGCTCGCTGTACCGCGCGCTGGTGGAGGAGTACGACCTGCAGCCGAGCCGGGCGTGGTACCGGTGCGAGGTGGCGGCCGCGCCAGAGGAGGTCGCGCTGCGGCTCAACCTCCGCGGTCGGCCTGACCTTTTCCGCAGCTGCGGGCGGCTGGAGTCGGAGCGGTTGCACATCCCGATCGAGATCCAGGATGGCTGGCTGCGGACCGACAGGTTCAACGTCGTCGTCGAGGTGGGCGAGTTCAAGTAACGAGGCGGCGAGGATCTCGCTTGACGCTCCGGCGCCCCTGCTTGTATAGATAACCTAGACAACCCAGTCCGAGGCTGCCATGCCTGCGACGCAAGCCCACGCGAGCGACGGAGCGACATCATGTCTCCCGGAGAAAACGCGGCGCCCGCTGATCGAGCAGTTCCCCAGCTTGAATGGGACGGCCGCGACCTGGGCCCACTCGACCCGCTGGCTCCCCTGCTGCCGGGCCGGCGAGCCGAGCTGCTCGCGGTTGCCGACGAGTCCGAGCTGGTGGCGCTCGCCGACCGCTGCCTGGCGGCCACGCCGGATACAAAGGTCATCGAGCCGCCGACCGTCGGGACGATCCCGCTGTGCGTGCGCGAGCCGGTGGTCGGCGAGCGGTTCATCCTGGCCGACGTGCTCGCGACCCGGGCCGAGGTGGAGCACCGGGGGCAGCGCGGCTGGGCGATGCGCCTCGGCGGTGACGCCGCCGCCACGCTGGCCGCGGCGGTCTGCGACGCCGAGGCGGCGGCCGGCGCCGGCCTGGCGCTGGAGGTCGACCTGCTGTGCCGGCGCACCGAACGTGATCGCGCGGACGACGCCGCCAGGGAATGGGCGGAGCTGGCTCGCACCGAAGTGCGTTTCGAGGAGCTGACCTGATGAGCGCCGGGGCAGCATCCGACCGGCTCAGCCCCCTGACGTCCCAGGCCGTTTTCCGCGTCCTGCTGCAGAGCCTGGCCCGGCCGGGCCGCGTCATGGCACTACCTGGGCCCGCGGCGGGGGGCGGTCCGGGCGCCGAAGCCGGGCGGGGAGTCGGGCCGGGCATCGTGCCGCTGGCCCTGGCGGTGGTCGGCTCGAAGGTCGCCGTGGCAGGCGCGCCGTCCTGGCAGGCACGGATCTGCCGGGCCACGGGTGCGTCGGCGGCCGACCTGGCCGAGGCGTCGCTGGTGGCGTTCTACGGAACGGCGGACCCCCGGGCGGTCTCACTGCTGCGGCGCGGCTCGGCCACGGTGCCGGAAGACGGCGCAAAGGTGGGCCTGACCTGCGATGCCCTGACCGAGGGCGGTCCGGGGGAGACGACCCTCGAGCTGTCAGGGCCGGGCGTGCCGGGCAGGGCGCGCCTCGGCGTGGACGGCGTGCGCCGCGACGTGTTCGACGCCCTGCGCGCCGCCAACGCGATGTTCCCCGCCGGGGTCGACGTGTGGCTGATCGACGAGCGCGGCATGGTGGCCGGGCTACCGCGATCCACCCGGCAGGTGGTGATCTGAGTGGGTTACAGCGCCGCCCGGGGCGGCCTGGACGCGATCCTGGCGGCCGAGGAGCTGATGCGCGCGAAGCGGGACGGCGGATCGAGCCCTGCGCTCGGGATCGACCAGCTGACCGAGCGGCTGAACCTCGCCGTCGACCGGGTGATGGGCGAGGCGGGGCTGTGGGCCCCGCAGTTCGCCGCGCTGGCCCTCCGGCAGGCCGAGGGCGACATCATCGAGGCGGCTCACCTGCTGAGAGCCTATAGGTCGACCCGGATGCGGCTGGCTGAGCCGGTGACGGTGCACGCCGACGAGCTGGAGATCCTGCGGCGGATCGTGCCGGCCTACCGGGTCCCGCCAGGCCCGCAGCTGCTCGGCCGGACCCTGGACTACGTCGGCAGGCTGCTGGAGGTCGCAGACGCCAGGTCGGGGCCACGGCCCGCCGATCCGCCTGCGCTGGCCGGCCCAGAGCCGTCCGCGCCGCCCCCCGAAGCCCCAGAACTCCCAGAACTCCCAGAACTCCCAAAACTCCCGGCAGCCTCCGCTGCGGCCACCGCCCAGACCGTACGTCATCCCGGCCGGCTGCTCGACCTGCTCCGGAGCCAGGGCATGATCCGGGACCGGCGCCGGCCCGACGACCCGGAGCCGCACGATGTCACCAGGGATCCTGTGCGGCCCGGCGTGCCGCGGTCCGCCCGCCTGTCGGTCATGGCCAGGGCCGAGACCGGGGCCCTGGTCAACCTCTGGTACCGCAACGTCCTGGGTCCGGACGGCTACATCCACGAGGTCACCCTCGGCGAGGTGCGCCACGGCAGGCTCCCGGTCCGGGTCATGCACCCGGTGACCCTGCAGCCGGTATGCCTCGGCGCGGTACGGGTCACAGAGGTCGAGGCGATCGAGGACCTCGACGGCGCGGACGAGGAGCGCGGGCTGTTCGACGTCGGATACGGGCTGTGCCTCGGGCACAACGAGCGCAAGGCGATCGCGATGGCCAACCTCGACATCGCCGTGGAGCGTGACGGCGGCCGCAGCTCGCTGGAGCAGAGCGTGCTGATGACCACGGACGGTCTGGACGCGTCGGGCTTCCTCGAGCACCTGAAACTACCGCACTACGTCACCTTCAGGTCGATGGTGGACCGTAAGGCGGCCATCCGCGCGGCGGCCAGGCAGCGGGCGGCGCAAGCGGCGGACCAGGCCAGCGAGGCCAGCGAGGCCGGCCAGACCAGTGCGGCCGGCACCGCGGCGGCGGTGAACCGGTGACGGTGAGTGCCCTGGCCGCATCGGCGCCAGCGGAGGAATTCGGGCACCTTGACGAGCAGTCCAAGCGGGAGATCCGGTGCGCGCTGCTTGCCGCGGTGGCGGTCCCCGGCTACCAGGTCCCGTTCGCCAGCCGCGAGATGCCCGTTGCCAGGGGCTGGGGCTCGGGCGGCCTCCAGGTCACCCTGGCGGTGATCGGTCCGCAGGACACGATCAAGGTGATCGATCAAGGCGACGACGCAGGCGTCAACGCCGCGAACCTGCGCCGGCTGATCGTGTCGAGCACCGGCGCGGCCGACACGACGGACGCCAGGCAGGCGAGCATCATCCAGACGCGGCACCGTATCCCCGAAGACCCGCTCGGCCCGGATCAGGCCCTGGTGTTGCAGGTACCGGTGCCTGAGCCGCTCCGCGGCGTCGAGCGGGACATGCGCGAGCTGCGGCGCATGCACGCCGAGGCCGACTACAGCGCGATCTGGGTCAGCCTGTACGAGGACCTGGTGCACAACGGCGTCATCACCCAGAGCACGGGCTACCCGGTGCTGGTCGACGGCCGCTACGTCATGGCCACCACCCCGATCCCGCGCTGGGACGTGCCCAAGCTGGACCAGGCCGAGTTTCTGTCCCTGTTCGGGGCCGGGCGGGAGAAGCGGGTGTACGCGGTGCCGCCGCATACCAGCGTGGAACCGCTGGCCTTCGAGGACGTCGCATTTCAGGTCGAGCGCACGCAGGGCGCTTCCTGCCTGCTCTGCGGCGCGGTCGACGCCTACCTGGTCGAGGTGCCGGCCCGCGCCGGGTGGATCTGCAGCGATACCGACTGGTGCCAGCGGCGCCGCCCCAGCGAAAACGGCGAGGACGGCGATCACAAGGCCGTCGATGCCTGAGGCGGCGCTGCGGGTAACCGGCCTGACGAAGCGGTTCGGCCGGGTGCTGGCCTGCCAGGACATCGGCTTCGACGTGGAGCGGGGCGAGGCGCTCGGCGTCATCGGCGAATCCGGCTCCGGCAAGACCACGGTGCTGCGCTGCATCGCCGGGGACGTCACCCCGGACGCCGGGACCGCGCTGCTGCGCCGCAGCGCCGATGATGACACCGACCTGTTCGCGCTCGCCGGTCCGGAGCGCCGTGCGCTGCGGGTAAGCACCGTCGCCATCGTCTATCAGGACCCCGCGCAGGGCCTGAACATGCGGATCTCGGCGGGCGGCAACATCGCCGAGCGGCTGATCGCGGCGGGCTGCCGGAACTTCGGCCAGCTCCGTGCCAGGGCTGCCGAACTGCTGACCCGTGTCGAAGTGCCGCTGGACCGGATGGACGACCCGGTGGGCACCTTCTCCGGCGGCATGATGCAGCGGGTGCAGCTGGCCAAGGCGGTCGCGAACCACCCGGGCCTGCTGCTCCTTGACGAGCCGACCACCGGCCTGGACGCCTCGATTGCCGCCGGGGTCCTGGACCTGATCAGGGACCTGATCGAGGGGAGCGGGGTGACCGCGCTGGTGGTCAGCCACGACATGACAGTGATCTCGATGCTCGCCTCGCGGGCGATCGTGATGCGCGACGGGCGCATCGTCGAGGCGGGCCTGACCGACCAGCTGCTCGACGATCCCCAGCACGCCTACAGCCAGCAGCTGGTGGCCGCGGCGCGGGGAGGGCTGGGATGAGCGAGACCGTCCTGGACGTCCGCGGCCTGCACAAGCAGTTCGTCATGCACGCGATCGGCCGTCTGGTCCCGGCCCTGCGCGGCGTCGACGTGCAGGTCGCCCCCGGTGAGCACGTCGCGCTGATGGGGCCGAGCGGAGCGGGCAAGTCGACCCTGCTCAAGTGCGTCTGGCGCAGCTGCCTGCCCTCTGCCGGGGAGATCCGGCTGCGCCGCCGCGACTCCCGCGTCACCGACCTGGCCAGCGCGGACGACCGGGTCATCGTCGAGGTGCGCCGGGATGACCTGGCCTACGTGAGCCAGTTCCTGCGCCCCGACGCCCGGCGCACGGTTCTGGAGGTGATCGGCCGGGCGGCGATCAGGCGCGGCCTGGAAGCGGCCGACGCCACCGCGGCCGCCGCGACCGCCCTGCGCAGGCTGGGCCTGAGCGAGGAACTGTGGGGCACGCAGCCCGTCGTGCTGTCGGGCGGCGAGCAGCAGCGGGTGAACCTGGCTGCGGGAACGCTCTGCCCGCCGCGGCTGCTGCTGCTGGACGAACCCGTTGCGGCCCTCGACGCCGGGTACCGTGAGACGGTATTCCGGCTGATCCGCGAGCTCACCCGCGCCGGGGTCTCGGTGCTCAGCGTATTCCACGACCCCGAGGCCGTCCGGGCGCTAGCGGACCGGGTGGTTGTCCTCAAGGACGGGCAGGTGGTCGCCGAGGGAACGCCAAACCAGGCGCTGGACCGGGTCAGCGCGGCGTGACCGGGAGACTGGTGACCCAGGTGCGCCGGGCCGGGCGGCCCGACGCCAGAGTGATGGCGATGATGCGGTGGGCCTTCCGTACGGAGCTTGGCACGCCGGTCGAGTCCGAGCGGCAGTTCGTCGAGCGGGCCACCACCTGGCTGGCGGATCGGCTGGAACTCGGTTCGTGGACGGGCTGGCTGGCCGTAGAGCGGGAGGACGAGCAGGAGCACGAGCAGGAGGAACCCGTCGGGCTGGTCCTGGCGCACCTGCTGGAGAAAGTACCGAACCCAGTCGTCGAGCCCGAGAGCATCGGCTACGTCAGCAGCCTCTACGTCCGGCCAGGCTGCCGCGACGGGGGAATCGGCGACGTGCTGCTGCGGACCGCGGTGGACTTCTGCCGCGACCACGGCGCCGACACCGTCGTGCTCTGGCCGTCGCCGCGCAGCTTCCCCCTGTACGCCCGGCACGGGTTCCGCCGCCGGGGCGAGGTCATGGAACTGCACTGGGCGGCCGAGCCGGAGACCAGACTCGGTCCATAACTTCTATAGGTCAGCTCGCACCCGGCCGGCGAACTCCGGGGGCCAGGGTACAGGGAAGAGGACGGCACATGGTCGTGCACCTGCTCAGCAACGTCCGGGCCGTGGTCGGCGGCCGCATCGTCGACGACGCGACCGTCGCCAGCGAGGACGGCAGGATCGTGAGCGTCGAGGAGAACCGGTCGTACTCCGGCGCGATCGACGGCCGCGGCGCGTTCTGCCTGCCGGGCCTGGTGGACTCCCACTGCGATGCCCTCGAGCGCGAGGTGTCGCCACGTCCGACGGTCAGCTTCGACCTGGAGTTCGCGCTCCGGTCGCTCGAGGCCCGGTTCCTGGGGGCCGGCATCACCACCGCCTGCCATGGCGTGAACTTTTTCGGCGAGGGCGACCGGATGCGCACGCCTGAGATGGCCGCCCGGCTGGTCGACGTCGTCGCCGCGAGGCGGGCCACGGGCGCGCGCATCAACCACCGGGTGCTGTTCCGGGTGCCCGCACGCAGCATGGGCTCGGTCGACCGGGCCATCGAATGCCTGCCCGGCGGGCAGCCGGAGGGCGACGTACCCCTGATGTCCTTCGAGGACCACACGCCCGGCCAGGGCCAGTACCGCAGCATCGAGCAGTTCAAGGCAGCGCTCTCGGAGGAGGAGCGGGCCAGGATCGGGGATGTCGACGCCGAGGTCGCCCGGCAGATGGCCGAGGCCGAGGCCAGGCTGCCGATCCGCGAGGCGACCCTGGCGCGGATCCGCGACCTGGCGGCCGCCGGGTCGGCCCGGGTCCTGGCGCACGACTGCGTGGACGCTGAGGAGGTCGCGCAGGCGCGGCGCTGGGGGGCCGCGGTGGCCGAGTTCCCTTGCACCGTAGAGGCGGCGCGCGCCGCCCGCGACCGGGAGATGCCGGTCGTGCTCGGCGCGCCGAACGTCCTGCTCGGCGGCTCGCACTCGGGCAACGCCTCGGCGGAGGAACTCATCGCGCTCGGCTACTGCACCGGCCTGGCCTCGGACTACGCGCCTTCCACGCTCCTTGCTGCGGCGTTCGACCTGGCCCGGCGGGGTGTCGTGGAGTTCCCGGCCGCGGTGGCCCTGATCACGTCAGGGCCGGCCGAAGCCGTCGGGCTACCCGACCACGGCCGGCTGGCCCCCGGAAGCGCCGCCGACCTCACCCTCGTCGAGCAGGACGGCCGCTGGCCGCGCGTCGTCTGCGTACTCGCGTCCCCGTCCGGCCAGGAGACCGAGCCAGACGCCTCCCGCCAGCTCACCGAACTCTCGATCGCCCAGCACGGCGGCCACGGCCAGCCGCCAGCGATAAATCTCCGGCCGCACGGTGTGTCGCGGTCGGCCTGGAAGCCGCCGCCTGACCGATGAGTTTTTTCTCGGCTCAGCCGTTCTACCAGCAGAACCGGCAACGGAGGACTGACAGTGCCTGAGCAGCGGCGCCGGGTCGTCGCATGGGTGACGATCTCGATGGATGGCTACACCAGCGGCCCGGGAGGCCCCGCGCGGGATGCCTGGCCGGTAGAACATGCCCGGCGGGCACCGTCGGCGACGCACTTCGAAGGGATCTGGCGTGGCGCGTCGACGATCGTGGTGGGCCGCACCAACTACGAGGGGTTCTGCGCGATCGGCCTTCATTACCGCCGGGCCTGACCGGTCCTTGAGCCTGTCCAGGACGGTCGCAGAACGGCCGCACGTCAGGCGGGGAGCCAGGGGGCGCGGATGAGGCGCTCGATGTCCTCGCCGAACGGGCGGTCGCCGTCGATCGGGCCGATGATCCCGGCCAGCCAGTCCAGTAGCGCCGCGCATCCGGTAGGCGGCGGGCTTCCTGACAGCGCCATCGCCTGGTAACCAGCCAGCAACTCGCACGCCGTGACCGCGCGGGCGTGGCACAGCGCGGCGCGCAGCTTGTCGGCAGCCTCCCAGGCGAACGACTGCACATCCTCCTGACCACCGGACGTCTCGATCAGGCCGACCGGGGTCGCGACCGCCAGGCGCCGCATGGCGTGCACCTCCCCGGCGGCGCGCTTGTGGACCGGCGACAAGCCGGCCTCGGGGCCCGGGCGGCGGGTCAGCTGGGCGGGGAGCCCGGTCACCACGGGGTTCAGCAGCCGGTGGAGGCGGGCTGCCGCCACCTCCGCCGCGTGGCAGAACGCCGCGGTGAGCTGGTCGCAGTGCGCGGCCAGGTCGATGCCGTAGAACCCCGCGGTTCCGGTGAACCGCCCGTCCAGGTAGGCGGGGGAGTCGGTGACCCCGGCCAGGGCGCGCTGCACGGCCGCCTCGAGCAGGCCGGCCGAACGCAGGACCTGGGCGAGCACCGGTCCGGCGACCCGGAACGACACCGGAGCCTGCAGCGACCGCGGCGATGGCTCGTCGCCGGCCAAGGCGCGCAGCCGGCCGAGCACCGAAGCGAGCAGGTCATCGCCGCGGCCGCACGCGGCGCTGTACGGATCGCGCGACGCCCGGGCCACGACGATCGACAGCGCCGCGGACGCCTCCATCAGCGACGCGAGCGCGCCGGCCTCGTCCAGGCGGAGCACGCACAGGCCGGTCGCCCCCGCCTGGCCCTCGATGAGGGCCAGGCCCTCCTTCGGGCCCAGGCTGAACTCGGCGAGCCCGGCAAGCGCGTCGCGCGCGGGATGCAGGGCGCCGTCCGGCCCGATGACCTGGCCGATCCCCACCAGCGGCCCGAACGCGTGCGCTAGCTGCATGATCTCGCCCGCTTCCCCCATGCCGGTGCGGGGGACGGCTGGCACGATCCCGTGATTGAGGAAATCGGCGAGCCGCTCGCAGAGCGAGCCTGATACGCCAGCGTCACCGGAGAGGAACGTCAGCAGCCTGACCATGAAGATCGCCCGCACCTCGGGCTCCTCCAGCCACGGCGGGCCGCCCGTGGCCCGGGCCAGCAGCAGGTTGCGCTGGTGGGAGCGCTGCTGCTGGTCGGTCAGGCGGACCGAGGACAGGGCCCCCATCCCCGTGTTCACGCCGTACACCAGCCGCCCGTCAGCAAGTGCCCGCCGCACCTGTTCGCAGCGGTCCTGCACGGCGGCAAGCGCGCCCGGCGCGATGGCGACAGGCCGCCCGGCGGCCACGGCCTTGATGAGCCCGAGATCGGCGCCGTCGACGCACGAGCCAGCGACAAGTGCCGACATGGACTACCGGTACCTCAGCATCGTCCCCGCGTCCTGCTCCTCCGCGCGGCGCAAGATCGCCAGGCCGACGGCGATGTCCAGGATGGCGAGCCCGCGGTGCCAGAACAGGATCCGCTCGTCGGCACGTTCCCGGCCTGGCACGCGCCCGGTGACGATCTGGCCGAGTTCGGCGTAGAGCGACGCGGCGGTGAGGCGCCCGGTGTCCACGTGCGGGCGCAGCGCCCCGAACCGTCCCGACTGCGCCTCCCGCCAGTCGTCCACCACCACCTTGTCGATCGCATCGAGCAGGTTGAGCTCGACGGCGCTGACCGTGCCGTACGGAACGACGAAGGCGCCTGGCTTGACCCAGGCGGTGCGGAGCAGCGGTTCGGGCACCGTCAGGCGCGACGCCTCGATCAGGATGTCGGCGCCGTCGAACGTCTCCTCGGCAGTGGACGCGACCAGGATCCGGGTCGAGACGAGCCCGGCCAGCTCCCGCGCGAAGGCGATGTGTGAGGAGGGCCTGCGGCTGGTGACCCGGATCTCGTCCAGGTTGAACAGCTGGTCGAGCAGGACGATGTTCCACAGCGCGGTACCGCGCGCGCCGACGTGCCCGAGCACGCGGGAGTCCCGCCGGGCCAGGTACCTGGCGCCCACCGCGGTCATGGCCCCCGTGCGGCACGCCGTGATCATCGTGGCGTCCATGACGGCCAGCGGGACGCCCGTTTCCGGGTCGTACAGCGTCAGCAGCCCGAGCTCGCTGGGCAGCCCGAGCGCATAGTTCGAAACGAAGTCACCGACCACCTTGATACCGCTCACGCCCCTGACGTCGCTCACGCCGGGTGGCGGCAGGTGGCCGCGGAGCACGTTGAAGTGACCGGCGCCGTTGTTGTCCGGCACGAGGTGCACGCGCGGCTCGACGACGGCCTGTCCGTCACCGTGCGCGCGCACGGCGTCTTCCACCGCAGCGAGGATCTCTGCGTTCGTGACGCCGAGCGAGTCGATGTCCGGCCCGGACAGGAAACGAAGCCACAGCCCTCCGGTCCCGTTCACACTGACGATTATGGTCACCCGGGAGCCCGCGATTTACGCTGGGAGAACATAGGGCCCCGACCCAGGGAGGCGCCATGACCGCAGCGAGGCTCAGGTGACTAGCCGCCACCCGCCGGTCCAGGACTGGGCTACCGATTTCGACCACACCGACCCCGGCTGGGTCGCCGACCCGTACCCGATCTGGGACGACCTGCGCCAGCGCTGCCCGGTCGCGCACAGCGACCGCTACGGGGGGACGTGGCTGCCGGTCACGCACGACCTGGTGTCCGAGGTGGCCTACGACACCGACCACTTCACGTCGCGTTCGGTCGTGGTAAGCGAACACCGGCCTGGTCCCGACGACCTGCCCGCGCCCATCGGGTTGTCTCCGCCCATCACCTCGGACCCGCCGTTCCACGCCATCGTCAGGAAGATGCTGCTGCCGGCCTTCGCGCCGAGGCGAATCGCCGCCATCGAGCCGTTTACCAGGCAGCTGTGCCGCGACCTGCTCGCCGAAACGACATCAAAGGCGAGTTTCGACGCGGCCGTCGACTACGCCGGGCACATCCCGGTGCGCGTCATCGTCAGGTTCCTCGGCTTCCCGCAGGAGGACGCGGACCTGTTCCGGGGCTTCATCCGCCTGGTCCTCGAGGACGTCGACCGTCCCGAGGAAGAGCGGGAGACGATGTTCGCCGAACTCGACGGGTACATGGACGCCCAGATCGCCGACCACCTCGCCCGCCCCAGGGACGACCTCACCTCGTTCCTGCTGCAGGCGGAGATCGACGGTAACAAGCTGCCGACGGAACTGGTCCGCGGGAGCATGGTCCTGCTGATGATCGCCGGGATCGACACCACGTGGTCGGCGATCGGCGCCTCGCTGTGGCACCTGGCCCAGCACCCGGCGGACCGCCGCAGGCTCGCCCGCGAACCCGAGCTGATGGGCACCGCCGTCGAGGAACTGCTGCGCGCGTACGCGCCGGTCACGATGGCGCGCCTGGTGGCCACGGACTTTGAGTTCCACGGCCACCCGTTCAAGGAGGGCGACTGGCTGCTCCTCCCGTTCCCGGCCGCTAACCGGGATCCGGCCGTCTTCGAGCACCCCGACCAGGTGCAGCTCGACCGGGCGCAGAACCGGCACGCCGCGTTCGGGCTCGGGCGGCACCGCTGCCTCGGATCCAGCCTGGCCCGGATGGAGCTCCGCGTCGCCCTGGAGGAGTGGCTGGCTCGATACCCGGAATTCGAGCTGGCTGAACCGTCCGCGGTCACCTGGTCCGCGGGCCAGGTACGCGGGCCGCGAACGCTGCCGGTCACGATCGGCGGGTACGCCGCGTAAAGCCCCAGCCACCCTCCGCGCCTTGCGGTGACGCCGAGACCTGGCATGCTGGTCGCGTGGAGGATCAGCAGCTGGGCCGGCTCGCGCGGTTGTGGAAGGCCGCCGACGCACGGAAGATCCCGCTGCGGACCATCGTGGTCACGGTGGTCGTGGTGGCCGCCGCCTACCTGGCCGGCAAGCTGATCTACCGGCTCCGGGACATCCTGTTGCTGATCGTCGTAGCGGGGTTCCTCGCCCTGCTGCTCAACCCGATCGTGGTCCTGCTGCAGCGGCACCGGCTGTGCCGGAGGCGGGGCATCGCGGTCGTGATCGTCAGCCTGCTGGCCGCCGCGGTCTTCGTCGCCCTGGCCTTCGCGTTCGGCTACCCGCTGGTGAACGGGATCACGAGCCTGGCCCACGAGCTGCCCGCCTACGTGGCCAAGGCCGAGCACGGCCAGGGCTGGATCGGCCACATCACCCGCAAGTACCACGTCGAGACCTGGGTGCAGCGGAACGTGCCCAAGCTGGTGAGCTACGCCGAGTCGCTATCCAAGCCGGCCCTGACGATCGGCAAGGGCGCCCTGTCCCTGGTCATCGAGCTCTTCACGATCTTCGTCCTGGTCCTCCTGCTGCTCATGGAGGGTCCGAAGATGCGGCGCTGGCTGCTCAGCGAGATGTCCCCGCAGCACGCCAAGACGATGACCAGGGTAGGCCGGGAGGTGAACCAGGCGATCACCGGCTACATGCTCGGCAACCTGCTGACGTCGATCATCGCCGGGCTGGTGGTGTTCGTGACGCTGACCCTCGTCCACGTGCCGTACCCGCAACTGTGGGGATTGTGGGTCGCGCTGGTGGACTTCCTGCCGATGATCGGCGGGGCCCTGGCCGGCATCCCCACCGTGCTGTTCGCGTTCGGGGTCGAAGGCATCACCGCGGGCGTCGTCACCCTGGTGGTCTTCCTGGTCTACACCCAGGTCGAGAACCACATCCTGAACCCGGTGATCATGAGCAGGACGGTGAAGATCAACCCGCTGCTCGTCCTGATGGCCGTCCTGATCGGCGCCTCGCTCGGCAGCCTGGTCGGCGGGCTGTTCGGCGGGTTCGTCGCGGCGCTGCTCGCCATTCCGGTCGCGGGCGCCCTGCAGGTGCTGGTCCGCGAGGCCTGGCAGGCCACCGCGCCCCGCGCGCGAGGACCGGCCGGGGCCGCGCCGCCGGCCCCGTCGCAGGCCACGGTGCCACCCGGCGCGCAGCCGCCGATGACGGTCATCGAGTCGGCGGGGACGGTCGTCGAGTCGGCGGACACGGTCGTGCAGCTTAACGTCGACCTCTTCCCCGTACCGACCGATACGGGGGAGCATGGCCCTTGAACCCTCAGCGTGCCCCTGACACCTTGAGCGTCCCGGGAGGCCTGATATGCCACAGCCACGGGTACTGGGAATCGTGCTCGCCGGGGGCGCCGGGACCCGCCTGAGCCCGCTGACCGCGGACCGGGCCAAACCCGCGGTCCCGTTCGCCGGGCTGTACCGGCTGATCGACTTCGCGCTGTCGAACCTGGCCAACGGCGGCATCCTGCGGATCGCCGTGCTGACCCAGTACAAGAGCCACAGCCTGGACCGGCATATCTCGAGCACGTGGCGGATGAGCTCGCTGCTCGGCAACTACGTGACGCCGGTGCCCGCGCAGCAGCGGCTCGGCCCACACTGGTACACCGGCTCGGCGGACGCCATCCACCAGTCGATGAACCTGATCACCGACGACCGCCCCGACATCGTGATCGTCTTCGGCGCCGACCACGTGTACCGGATGGACCCCCGGCAGATGATCGAGCACCACGTAAACCACGGGGCCGGGGTGACCGTGGCGGCCATCCCGGTGCCCATCGGCGAAGCGTCCGCCTTCGGCATCATCAGCGTCGGGGCGGACGGCAGGACGGTGGACGCGTTTCTCGAGAAGCCCGCGGACCCGCCGCCGATGCCGGGCGACCCGAACCGGTGCTACGCGTCGATGGGCAACTACGTGTTCGACACCAACGTGCTGGTCGACGCGCTGCGCAAGGACGCGGACGACGACTCGAGCCGGCACGACATGGGCGGCAACATCCTCCCGATGCTGGTCGCCAACGGCAGCGCGCAGGCGTACAACTTCCTGGACAACAAGGTCCCCGGCGCGACGGCGCGGGACGCCGGGTACTGGCGCGACGTCGGCACGCTCGACTCGTACTTCGACGCGCACATGGACCTGTGCGCGGTCGAGCCGATATTCAACCTGTACAACGACCGGTGGCCCATCCTGACGCACATCCCGGCCGCGCCGCCCGCCAAGTTCGTCCACGACGACGGCGACCGGGTCGGGCGCGCGATCAACAGCCTGGTCAGCAACGGGGTCGTCGTCTCCGGCGGCCTGGTCAGGCAGTCCGTGCTCTCCCCGGGCGTGCGGGTGAACAGCTGGTCCACCGTCGAGCGGTCGGTGCTGCTGCACAACACCACCATCGGCCGGCGCGCGGTGGTCAGGGACGCGATCATCGACAAGAACGTGACCGTACCCGAAGGAGCCCAGATCGGCGTGGACAAGGACCGCGACAGGGCGCGCGGCTTCGTGGTCTCGGCCGACGGCATCACCGTGGTGGGCAAGGGCCAGGAGGTGATCCCGTGACGGACCGGCTCCGGGTCGCGCTGCTGACCCGCGAGTACCCGCCCGAGGTGTACGGCGGGGCGGGCGTGCACGTCACGTACCTGGCCCGGGAGCTGGCTCACCTGGTCGACCTGACCGTGCACTGCCAGGGCGCGGACCGGCCGGACGCCGTGGCGCACCGGCCGTGGGACCTGCTCGCCGGCTCCAACCCGGCCCTCCAGGTGATCTCCACCGACCTGTCGATGACCGCCGGCGTCGGCGACGCGGAGCTGGTCCACTCGCACACCTGGTACGCGAACCTGGCCGGGCACCTGGCCGGAATGCTCTACGGCATCCCGCACGTCATGACGATGCACTCGCTGGAGGTGCTGCGGCCGTGGAAGGCCGAGCAGCTCGGCGGCGGTTACGCGCTGTCATCCTGGTGCGAGCGGGCCTCCGCCACCGCAGCCGCCGCGGTGGTGGCCGTCTCAGACGGCATGCGCGCCGACATCCTGGCTGCTTATCCCGACATTCCTGCCGAACGCATCCATGTGATACGCAACGGGATCGACACCACCGAGTACGCGCCCGACCCGGACACTTGGGCGCTGGAAAGGTACAGCGTCGATCTCACCCGTCCTTACGTGATCTTCGTCGGCCGGATTACCAGGCAGAAGGGCCTCCCGGTGCTGCTGCGGGCGGCCTCGGGCCTGGTACCGGAGGCGCAGCTGGTCCTGTGCGCCGGGGCGGCCGACACCCCCGAGCAGCTGGCCGAGGTGACCGAGCTGGTGGACAGCCTGCGGGCGTCCCGCTCTGGCGTGCTCTGGATCCCGGATATGCTCCCGAAGCCCGAGGTTATCCAGCTGCTCACGCACGCCGCGGTGTTCGCGTGCCCGTCGGTCTACGAGCCGCTCGGCATCGTGAACCTGGAGGCCATGGCCTGCGAGACGGCGGTCGTGGCGTCGCGCACCGGCGGGATCCCGGAGGTCGTCGCCGACGGCGAGACCGGGCTGCTCGTACCGCCCGGGGACCCCGTCGCGCTCGCGGCGGCCCTGAACGCCCTGCTCCGCGACCCGGACCGCGCCCGGGCCATGGGGCAGGCGGGGCGCAAGCGCGCGGTCGCCGAGTTCGGCTGGCCGGCCATCGCGTCACAGACCGTAGCCCTGTACGAGAAGCTACGCAACCGGGCATAAATCTCCGTTCGGCGGGCGCGCTCCGTGATCTCTGGTGTAGACCGGACCTGATGCCAGTGCGTCATGCATGGGGGCCTTACGCGATGCAGAGAGGCAGTTAATTCATGCGTAAACCACGTCGTCTAGTCGTTCCCTTGGCGGTAACCGCCCTGGTCGCGGCCGGTGGGGTCGGCATGGGACTGGCCCTCGTGGCCAACGCCCAGACCACGATCACCTCTTGCCCGAGTACGACTTCGGCGCCGATCAGCTGCACCATCACTGACGCGGTCGACACGACGGTCAGTGAACCGTCCACAATCGAGGCGGTCGTGACGCTGAACGGCAGCAGCTCTACGACTACAACCACCAGTGATCTGTACATCGAGCTCCAGTATTCGGTGCAGTGCTTCGACAGCAGCGGCAACATATACCCATCCAGCCAGCCCACTGATGACGAATATGCGATCACCTCGTCGCTGACCGAAGACCTCACGCTGGGCCTCACGAATCCATATAGCTGCGAAGTCCTGTCGCTGGAGGGCACGCTCGAGACCTATAACGGGACGAGTTACGTCAACGCCACCACCGGGTCGTTCACGATGGACCTGGAGTGGACGCCGCAGGCAACCGCCACCTCCACCACCACGACGTCCTCGTCGGTGGACGTGGCGTATATCAGCGGGTACGGCGGTAAGTGCATCGATGACCGGGGGAACAGTTCGTCGAACGGCGCCGAGGTCATCATCTGGGGGTGCAACCACGGCGATTCGGCCCAGGGGTGGACGTGGACCGACTACGAGCTGCGGCACAACGGCATGTGCGCGAACGACCCAGGCTACGGCGGCAGCGGCAGCAAGCTGATCTTGTATTCCTGCACCGGGAGCTCGAACGAGAAGTGGTCCCACGTAGCCTACGGCGAGTTCAAGCTGTACTACTCGGCCAAGGGGTCGCTGTGCCTGGACGATCCCGGCTACTCGAAGACCAACGGGACCCGGCTCATGGTCTACAAGTGCAACAACGGCAGCAACCAGCACTGGTCTCGTAGCTGATTGATCGCTGTCGGCCAACAGAAAGGCATTGATGATGCGGAAACCTCGCCGCCTGGTCGTTGCCCTCGCGGTGTCCGCGATGGTCGCGGCCGGCGCGGTGGCGACGAGCCAGCTGGCGCACGCGCAGGACATCGTGGCAGGCACCTGCATGGCCCCGGGCGACGACGCGAACTGCAACGTCTCGGAGACGATCACGGACCCGTCCAGCATCCTGGTCACGGTCTCGGTCACGCCCAGGCTTCAGTATCCGACGTACCAGTGGACCATGGAGTGCTCGCTGGGCAGCCAGGTCAGCAACACATCGGGATCCGGCGCCGCACTGACGCCGTACACCCAGTCGATCCCGCTGCCCTGGAGCGTCCCGGACAGCTGCAACGTCTCGGTCACCGCCCAGATGCCGAGCGCCAAGCCCACCAACGAGATCACCCTCACGGTGTCGTACACGACGGGATCACCGTCGTCGTCGTCGTCCGGGCCCGTCTCGCTGATCCGCGGGTACGACGGTAAGTGCGTGGATGACAAGGGCAACAGCTCGGCCGACGGCACCAAGGTCATCATCTGGGGCTGCAACAGCTCCGATTCGGCCCAGGGCTGGACGTACACGGACGGCGAGCTGCGGCACGACGGCATGTGCGCGAACGACGCGAGCAACGGCGGCAGCGGCAGCCACGTGATCCTGTGGGGCTGCAACGGGGGCGCGAACGAGAAGTGGTTCCACTCCAGCAGTAACGGCGAGTACATCCTGAGCCTGTCGGGGCACGGGCTGCTGTGCCTGGACGATCCTGGCTACTCGAAGACCAACGGCACCCAGCTCATCGTCTACACCTGCCACAACAGCAGCAACCAGCACTGGTCCACGTAGTCGCGCGGCACATCGTCACAGCGGGGGGGCCGGACCGGCCCCCCCGCTGTCGTGTTCGTGACAGCATGGCGGGATGAAGGTGCTGCGGACTCCCGAGGAGCGGTTTGCCGACCTGCCCGGCTTCGGCTACGCACCGAGGTACGCCGAGGTCGGCGGGCTGCGGCTCGCCTACGTGGAAGCCGGGCCGGCCGACGCCGAGCCCGTGCTGCTGCTGCACGGGGAACCGAGCTGGTCGTTCCTTTACCGCACGGTCATGCCGGTGCTCGCGGACGCCGGGTTGCGCGCCATCGCGGCGGACCTGGCCGGGTTCGGCCGGTCGGACAAGCCGGCCGAGATGGCCGATCACACCTATGCGCGGCACGTGGAGTGGATCCGCGCGCTCGCCTTCGACGCACTCGACCTGCGCGGGGTGACCCTCGTCGGGCAGGACTGGGGCGGCCTGATCGGGCTGCGGCTCGTCGCCGAGCACCCGGACCGGTTCGCCCGGGTGGTCGCCGCCAATACCGGGCTGCCGACCGGGGATCAGCCGATGCCCGACGTCTGGCTGCGGTTCCGTGACGTCGTCCGCACCGCGCCGGCGCTGAGCGTGTCCCGCCTGGTGCAGTCCGGCTGCCAGACGCCGCTCCCGCCGGAGGTGCTGGCCGCCTACGAGGCACCGTTCCCCGACCCCTCGTACGCAGCCGCGGTCCGGGCCATGCCAGGCCTGGTACCGACCTCTCCCGATGACCCGGCCTCGGAAGCCAACCGGGCCGCCTGGCGCAAGCTGTCGGCGTGGGACAAGCCGTTCCTCGTCGCGTTCAGTGACCGGGATCCGATCACCGGGGGCATGGCGCCCATCCTCAAGCGGACCGTGCCGGGTGCGGCGGGAATCGACCACCCGGTCCTCACCGGGGCCGGCCACTTCCTCCAGGAAGACGCGGGCGAGCGGCTCGGCTCGGCCATCGTCGAGTTCATCACCGCGCACCCGGCGCCCCGGTGACCGGCCCGGCCGTCCCGCACCGCTAAGGTGATGGCCCATGACGCAGGCCACGCTCCCGAACGAACCGGACATCGTCACGAAGGTCAGCCCTCATTCGGTGGCCGAGACCGTCGCCCGGTTCACGGGCATCCTCAACGCCAAGGGCGTGAAGATCTTCGACGTCATCGACCAGAGTGCCGAGGCCAGCCAGGTGGGGCTCTCGCTGCGGGCGACCACGCTGGTCATCTTCGGCAGCCCGGCCGCGGGCACCCCGGTGATGGCCGCCTCGCCGCTGGCCGCGCTTGACCTCCCGCTCAAGGTGCTGATCTGGGCCGACGACGACCAGACCAAGGTCTCCTACTACGCGCCCGCGGCGCTCGCCGCCCGTCATCACCTCAGCGACGACCTGGCCGGGAACCTGGCCGCCGTCAACGCGCTCACCGACGCGCTCGTCGCCTCGTAGCGACTCAGGCCGGGTCGTCGTCCTCGCTGTCGTGGCCGGCCGCGTCCAGCGGCTCGGGCGCCTCAGGCAGCACCTGCTTCATGTAGGCCTTCGTGGCGGCGGTGGTGCCGACGTCGCGGCCGGCCGCCTCCGACATGTACCAGCGGTGCTCCAGGACCTCGTGGAAGATCTCCGCCGGGGGGAGCCGGCCGCGAAGCTCGGCGGGAATCGCCGCGATCACCGGGTCGTAGACCTCCTCCAGCCACCGGTTGGCCGCGACGATCTCCGAGACCGGGTGGCCCTCCTTCTGCTCGAGGTAGGCGCGGAAGCTGGCGATGTCGTTGAGCAGCCGGCGCGCCTGGTTCTCGCCGGCGTCAATCCCGGTCCGCAGGAAGAGCTGCCTGGCGAACTGCCCGGATTCGGCGACCCTGGTCCGCACCCGCAGCTTGTTTCCCTCCGGGGTGGGGATCAGCTCGACCTCGTCGGCGTCGAAGCCGAGCTCGTTGAGCCGGCGCAGCCGCTCCGCGATCCGGTACCGCTGCTCGTCCGGGCGCATGATCTCCTCCCTGGTCAGCTCCTGCCACAGCGAGTCATAGCGTTTCCGCAGCTCGTCCGCGATCTCGAACGGGTCGACGTGGTCCGGGAGCAGATCGCCGGCCTGCAGGTCGAGCAGTTCGCCTGCCACCCGTTCGGTGGCCAGCTCCAGGTCGTACTGGCGCTGCCCATCGCTCAGCGCGGGGTGCTGCTCGCTGGTCTCCGCGTCGACCAGGTACGCCTCCAGCGTGCCGGCGTCGTAGCGGAAAAGCGCGTTCGACAGCGAGCAGTCGCCCCAGAAGAACCCGGACAGGTGCAGCCGGACGAGGAGCTCCACCAGCGCGTCAAGCAGCCGGTCGACGGGCTCGATGCTGCGCGGGCGGGAGAAGACCGCCCGGTACGTCGTGGAGTAGCTGAGGAACTTGGTCACCAGGATCGCGTCGCCGTCCGGGTACTGGGGCCTGTCCGCGTCGAGGTCGACCGCGATCCCGACCGCCTCGACGGCCGGGACGTGCGCGCCGGCCAGCCCCCGCAGCAGCCGGTACTCGCGCCGGGCGAGCCGCTCGGGCAGGTCCTTGAGGGCGTACAGCGTACCGTCGTCGGTGACGAACCGGACCACGTGCCGGGAGATGCCCCGCTGCCGGATCTCGACCAGCCGGTGGTCGTGCCAGTCGGCCAGCGGCTGCGCCCACGGCAGGGTCAGCAGCCCCGCCGCGTGATCGGCGGGAGGGGTGAAGACGAATCGCACGGACCAAGTCTCGCTCAGCCGAGCCGGGACGGGGACATGTTGGCGCCGCTGACCACCACCGCGACGTTCTCGCCCGGCGCGGGCTTGTACCCCCCGCTCTGCAGCGCCGCGATGCCGACGCAGGCGGCGGGCTCGGCCGCGATGCGCAGCGTCCGCCACAGGGCCCGCTGGGCCGACAGGATCGACGCGTCATCGACGAGCAGGACGTCCTCGACGTGGGACCGGGTGATGGGAAACACCAGCTCGCCGACCTGCTGCGGCGCCAGCGCGTCCGCGGCCACGCTGCCGGCCGGCGCGTCCACCGGCCGGCCCTCGGCCCTGGCGTAGGTGAGGGTGGGCGCGCCGTCGGGCTCGACCCCGATGACGCGGGCGCGGCCCGCGAACCAGGAGGCCACGCCCGCGATCAGGCCGCCCCCGCCGACCGGCACCAGCACCGTGTCCAGGTGGGCGACCTGATCGGCGAGCTCGAGTCCGAGCGTGCCCTGGCCGAGGATGGTCTCGCGCTGGTCGTAGGCGTGCACGCTCATCGCACCCGAGTCCCGCACCCAGTCCTCGGCGGCGACCAGGGCGTCGGCGTACCGGTCGCCGGTGACGACCAGGTCCGCGCCGAGCTCGCGGATGCGCTCCACCTTGGCCGGGGACGACACGGTCGGGACGAAGATCTTCGCGGGCACGCCGCGACGGCTGGCGGCGTACGCGACGGCCACCCCGTGGTTGCCCCCGGACGCCGCGACCACTCCGGCGGCGGGGACGTCCCGCAGCAGCAGGTTCGTGAACGCGCCGCGGGCCTTGAAGGACCCGGCGCACTGCAAGAACTCAAGCTTGAGCCACGCGGGCCGGGATCCGTTGACCGGTCCGCCTACCGCGGGCTCGTCAAGATCGGCGAGGTCGACCTGGACGACCGGGGTCCTGCGGATGTAGGGCCTGATCGTGTCGTAGCAGCCGCGGATGTCGTCACGGGAGATCACGCCTGCCACGATACGGCGCTGGTAGCCTCGGTTGCCGACGAGCCCCGCACGACGAGGGAGGCAGCGGCTGATGGAACGGCGATCGGTGGCACCGCAGACGCTGGCCGCTCAGGCGCTCGGCGAGACCGACCCGGGCTCTGGCGGCCTGGTACCGGCCATCACCCCGGCCACGAACTACGAGCGGCAGGCGGACGGGTCCTACCCGCAGGACCGGTCCTACACCCGGGCCGACAACCCCACCTACGACCTACCGGAACGGCTGCTCGCCGCCCTCGAGGGCGCCGGCGCCTGCGCCCTGTTCGCCTCGGGGATGGCCGCGGCCACCGCGGTCTTCCAGTCCCTGCGGCCCGGTGATCACGTCCTGGTCTCCCGGGCTCTGTACTGGGGATTGCGGCAATGGCTGACCGAGTTCGCCCTCGCCTGGGGCCTGGACGCGGAGTTCACCGACCCCGCTGATCCCGGCGCGCTAGCGTCGGCCATCCGCCCGGGCCGGACCCGGCTGGTGTGGGTCGAGACGCCGGCCAACCCCATGTGGGAGGTCACCGACCTCGCGGCGGTCTGCGAGCTCGCGCACGCCGCCGGGGCCCGGGTGGCCGTCGACAACACCGTGGCGACCCCCGTGCTCACCAGGCCGTTCGAGCACGGCGCCGATCTGGTCATGCACTCCGCCACGAAGTACCTGAACGGCCACAGCGACGTGCTGGCCGGTGCGGTGCTGACGGCCCGCACAGACCCGCTCTGGGAGCGGATCCTGTCCTGGCGGCACCACGCCGGTGCCGTGATCGGGCCGTTCGAGGCCTGGCTGCTCCAGCGGGGCATGCGCACCCTGTTCCTGCGCGTGCAGCGGGCCAGCGAGACCGCCCTGGCCGTCGCGACCCACCTGGCCGGCCACCCGGCGCTGACGGCCGTGCTCTACCCGGGGCTGCCCTCCCATCCGGGCCACCGGGTCGCCGCCCGCCAGATGAGCGGCGGGTTCGGGGGCATGCTGTCGATCCGGCTCGCCGGGGGACCGGAGCACGCCGCCGCGGTGCTCCAGGCCGTCCGGGTGTTCAAGCGGGCCACCTCGCTCGGCGGGGTCGAGAGCCTTATCGAGCACCGGGCCGTGACGGAAGGGCCGTCCTCACCCGTTCCGGCCGACCTGCTGCGCCTGTCGATCGGGATCGAAGCCGCGGGCGACCTGATCGCCGACCTCGACGCCGCGCTCGTTGCGGCCCATCCGTTCGCGACCGTGCGAGACTAGCTGTCATGACTGAGCACACGCACCACGACCACGGCCACGACGAGGACTCGGCCTGCGCGGTGGCCCACGGCGCCGTTCCTGGAGAATCCAGAAGCGTCTCGGCCTCGGGGGAGCGCACCCTGGTCGCGGTGTTTGCCTCGCCGGTCGCGGGCTACCTGCTGAGATACGGTGCGGATGCGGGGTTCCGCGGGTTCCTGCTCGAGCCGGACGAGGCGCGCGCGGCCGGCGCCGCGGCCCTCGGGTTCCCGGTCCTGGCCGCCGTGCCCGACGATCTCGACGACTCGGTGGACGTGGTGGTCACCGACCATCACCGCCCCGAGCTGGGCGTGGTGCTCCGCGACGCGCTGGCCACCAAGGCCAGGTGGATCGGGATCATGGGCAACCCGCATCACGTCGGGCCACACGTCGAGGCGCTCACCGCGCTGGGCGTCCCCGCGGCCGAGATCGCCCGGGTGCACCGCCCGATCGGGCTCAACGTCGGCTCTCGGACCCCGCCCGAGATCGCCATCTCCACCCTGGCCGGCCTGCTCGCCGACCGCAACGGCCGTCCTGGCGGTTTCGAGTTCTGACCCGGGGCGGGCATACTCCTCGGCGGTACCCGGTTACACCCTGACAGGGAGCCACGAATTTGCCCGAGTTAGGCTGAAACCAGCCAGAGCGGGGGCAAAGGCACACGGGAGGCGGGCTTGGCCGGGTTCCTCCGGCATCGGGGCCTTATCGCGTTCTCGGCGAGCGGCGCGATGCTCGAAGCGGGCGTGCTGACGTTCCTGGCGCCCTGGGCGAGGCCCCTCGCGCCGCAGGTCACCGCGCTCCCGCCGCTCGCGGCCTACCACGACCTGCGGTGGCTGTTCGCGCTCAACCAGCCCTGGCCCGCCTTCACCGTGGTGCTCGTGCTGAGCCTGCTGGCCCGCTCGGCCGTGGATGCGGCCCTGCTGATGCTGGCCTGGCCGAGGCAATCCGACGGCGGTGTCGCGGAGATACCGGGGGCTGCCGCGATCCCGAGGCCGCGTTTCCTCGGGTCGTTGCTGTCGTGCGCGGTACTGACCATGCTGGTGTGGCTGGTGATGTCGCCTGTGGTCACGCTGATGTTCGGGGTCGCGCTGCTGCCGTTCTCCTGGCCGTTCCTGGCCGCGCTGCCTATCCTGCTCGGCACCGCGCTGGCGCTGAGTCACGGCGGCGTGGGCCAGACCTGGTGGCGGCGGCTGCCCCCGGCGCCCACCGCGGCGTGGCTGTTCGCGACCTTCGTGACCATGTCCGCGGCCGCGGCGTTCATGACGCGCCTGGACACCGCCGGCATCATCGTGGTGGCCGGGCTGGCCGGCGTCATCAACGCGCGAGCCTGGTACGGTCTCACCCTGGTAGCGGTACGCCGGTCGGCAGAGCAGCCGCCGCAGGCGTGGGCATGGCGAGCGGCGCTGTGGCGGATCCGGCACGGGCTGCGCGACCGGATGAGCTGGCTTCCGGTTGCTCCGCTTGCCGCCTTCCTGGTCCTCGCGCTCGTCGTGGGGACGGCCAGGCTGTTGTTCACCGGAACCCTGCACCTCAATCTCGGCACGAGCGGCATCGCGACCGAGGCCATCGCGGCGAACAACGTGGAACTGCCCGGCATACCCGCCGCGCCCGGGCCGCCGGGCCCGACGCCAGGCCCCGCACGGGTCCACGGCGCGTTGCTCGTGGTCGCGGGTTTCGGTTCGACCTGCTGCCACGACGCGAACGCCCTGCGCGCCGCCGAGCCGGGCATGCTCGTCCGCCAGTTCTCCTACCAGGGCCTTAACGCCGCGGGGAACCCGGTTCCCTACGCCAAGCCGGCCGGCGACCTGCCCATCCAGACGCTGGGCGACCGGATGGCGGTCCAGCTGGAGTGGCTGTACCGGCACGCGCGCGCGCCGGTCGACGTCGTGGCGGAAAGCGAGGGCACCCTCGGGGTCTACGCCATGCTGGCCAGGCACCCGCACGTCCCGATCGGGTCGGTCGTGCTGCTCAGCCCGATCGTCAAGCCGGGCCAGCTCGGCCAGGCCGACGGGACCGTTCCCGGCGACCTGCTGAACGCGCTGAACAACCTGGTCGGCGGGATGTCCCCGTACGGCAGCTCGGGAGCCGGGGCGCTGCTCGACTCGGTCAGCCAGGTCGGCGCCCGCTACTTTGAGATGGTCAGCCGCGACCAGCGGGTGCCCTGGCTGGCGGTGGTACCGCTCGCCGATGCGGTCACGTTGCCCGCCTGCTCCTGGCCGTCGCATGTGATCTTCGTGGCGGCGTTCCACGGCGGACTGCTCGGCGACCCCGGTGTCCGGCAGCTCACGGTCAGCTTCTTCTCCGACGGCGCGGTCCCGGCTGGCGTCAGCGCGTCCCAGGCGGGCCTGCGCAGCGAAGTGCAGCTCATCTCGGCCGCGTCCGCCGCCTGGCGGATGCCTCAGGTCGCCGCGCCCTGCCCGTTCGCGCCGAGCGGCTAGGTCCGCTACGCTAAGTCGCGTGACGCGAGTATCAGCCCGCCTGCAGTGGTGGCGCCGCCAGTAGGCGGCACGCTGACTCGCGCTCAGACACCGAAGCGACCGCCCCGGACGAGGTGGCCGCTTTTCTCTTTTTACCGGCCGCCTCCCGGGCCCGACACCGAGGGGCCATCGTGGACTCCCACCGCAGCGAACTACTGACCCGCGGCGGCGTGCGGGTGACCCGCACCGCCACCGCATTCGACCCCGTGGAGCTCGGCCGGATCGCGGCGCTCGTGGACGAGCGCCGGGGCGGCGTGCTCAGCTCCGGGATGGAGTACCCCGGGCGGTACAGCCGGTGGCACATGGCGTACGCCGACCCGTGCGCGGAGATCACCGCCACCGGCCGGCAGGTCACCGCGCGGGCTCTGAACGACCGCGGCCGCGTCGTCCTGCCGGTGATCCGCGCCGCCCTGGCGGCCGCGGGCCGGCCCGTGCCCGGCCCCGCGGACGAGGCCAGCGTGATCGTCGCGGAGACCGGCGAGGAGTTCACCGAGGAGCAGCGCAGCCGCAGGCCCACGGTGTTCACCGCGCTGCGCGAGATCGTGGCGGCGTTCGGCTGCGCGGACCCGCACCTCGGGCTGTACGGGGCGTTCGGCTACGACCTGGCCTTCCAGTTCGAGCCGGTCCGGCTGCACCGCGAGCGCCCGGCCGGGCAGCGCGACCTGGTCCTGCACCTGCCGGACGAGATCTGGGTGCTCGACCGTAAGCGTGAGGAGGCCATCAGGTACGCCTACGAGTTCGAGGCCGGGGGCGAGTCGACCGCCGGGCTTGACCGCCGGACGGGAAGCACGGGACCGGGCGGGGCACCACCGCGCGTTCGGGATCTGGAAATCCCCCCGCCGCCTCAGGCGGGCAGCTACGCGCGGCCGGAAATCCCTCCGCCGCCGCGGCCGGGCAGCTACGCGCGGGTGGTCGAGGAGGCCAGGGAGCGGTTCGCCTGCGGTGACCTGTTCGAGGTGGTGCCGAGCCACGTGTTCCACGGGCGGTGCGCGTCGCCCGCCGCGTTCTACGAGCTGCTCCGGCAGCGTAATCCCGCCCCGTACGAGTTCCTGTTCAACATGGGCGAGGGGGAGTACCTGGTCGGCGCGTCGCCGGAGATGTACGTGCGCGTCACCGGGGACCGGGTGGAGACCTGCCCCATCGCGGGCACGATCGCGCGCGGGCAGGACACGCTGGAAGACGCGGCGAACATCGCCATCCTGCTCGGCTCGGCCAAGGAGGAGTCCGAGCTGACCATGTGCACCGACGTCGACCGCAACGACAAGGCGCGGGTGTGCGTGCCGGGCACGGTGCGGGTGATCGGCCGCCGGCAGATCGAGATGTACAGCCGCCTGATCCACACCGTGGACCACATCGAGGGGCGGCTGCGCCCCGGATTCGACGCGCTCGACGCGTTCCTGACCCACATGTGGGCGGTGACGGTGACCGGCGCGCCGAAGGCCTGGGCCATGCAGTTCATCGAGGATCACGAGGCCACCCCGCGTCGCTGGTACGGCGGCGCCGTCGGCACCATCGGCTTCGACGGGTCGATGAACACCGGCCTGACGCTGCGGACCGCGCACATCAGCGGCGGGGTCGCCGCCGTGCGGGCCGGGGCCACCCTGCTGTACGACTCGATCCCCGACGCCGAGGAGGAGGAGACCCACATCAAGGCCCGGGCCCTGCTGGAAACCCTGGCCGAGGCCGAACGCCTCGCGCGAGCCGGCACGGGGGAGGCGGAACCCGGACCTGACGAGCCGGACGCGCCGGCCGCGGGGCAGGGGCTGAGGGTGCTCCTCGTCGACCACCAGGACTCGTTCGTGCACACGCTCGGCGACTACTTCCGGCAGCACGGCGCCGAGGTGACGACGCTGCGGTACGGATTCCCGCCGGAGGTGCTGGACTCCTACGCTCCGGATCTGGTCGTGCTGTCACCCGGGCCCGGCCGCCCGGCCGACTTCGCCTGCGCAGAACTGCTCGACGAGGTGTACGCGCGGGGCCTGCCGGCGTTCGGCGTCTGCCTGGGCCTGCAGGCCATGGTCGAGCACGCCGGGGGCGCGCTCTCGCTCCTGCCCGAGCCCGCGCACGGCAAGCCGGGCCTGGTCCGGGTGTCCGGGGGATCGCTGCTGGCCGGGCTGCCCGCCGAGTTCACCGCGGGCCGCTACCACAGCCTGTACGCCCCGCCGGGGGAGATCCTGGGCGAGTTCGCCGTGACCGCCGCCACACCGGACGGCGTCGTTATGGCCATCGAGGACGATGAGGCGGGCCGGTGGGCGGTGCAGTTCCACCCCGAGTCGATCCTGACCGCCTCCGGCCGGGCCGGCCACCAGGTCATCGCCAACGTGCTGGCGCTGTGTCGTGCCCGACGGAATGTCAGTGCTCCGCTGTAGTGTCATGTCCCATGAGGAGTGTGGAACCCGAGGTTTTCCTGGTCGCCCGGCCGAAGGTCGACTACGGTGCGATGGCCGCCTACCTGCGCGAGGTGGGCGGGGAGCGCTGGCTTGAGCTGCTGGACCGCGACCAGCTAGGCAACGACACGCAGGATCTCGCCGAGTTCGCGGGCAAAATGTGCTACCGCTCCTGGGAGCCGGGGCTCAACCCCAATGTCCGTAAGGTTCGCGACGACCAGGAGGCTTACCTCCGGAACATCCTGAAGCAGGCGCACGGCTCGGTACTAGAGCACGCCAGCTTCACCTTCGTGCTGCACAACGTCAGCCGGGTGTGCTGTTACGACGACGACACCGAGGTGCTAACCACCGAGGGCTGGAAGCCGTGGCCCAAGGTAGACGGAACTGAGGCGTTCGGCACGCTCAACCCCGTGAGTGGCGAGCTTGAGTATCAAAAAGCCAACGAGATCTTCCACGGGAAATATGCGGGACCGATGTACCGTGTTCGTTCAGAACAGGTGGATCTGCTGGTCACGCCCAACCACCGAATGTGGATCAAAAGAGTCGATACTCAAGCAGCAAAGCGGGACGAGCAGGCGTTCACAGTCGAGACGGCCGAAGACATCTTGCACAAGAGGGTCGAGTACCAGAAATGTGCAGGATGGATTGGCTGCTCGCCCGATTCCGTAACTATACCCGGGACGTACCGAACTTATCACCGTTCAGATCGGGTCAAGTCAGCAACCCGATATTATCCTGGTGCATCATTTCGTATCGAGCCTTTTGCGAGGTTCCTTGGTTACTACCTTGCCGAGGGCAGCGTAAATGGCCACCAGATCACCCTATCGCAGAACCGTGGCGAGGTTCTCAACAAGATGGCCGATACTATCCGCGCAATGGGACTGTCGGCATACATTCCCGCATCGGGGCTCGGGAGCGTGCGCACGGCTTGCGTGTCCTTGCGCGACCTGCTCGCCGGGCTAGGCCACTCCTTCGACAAGCGCATACCTGATATGGTAGGCGGGTGGAGTCCTTATCACATCAGGATCTTCCTCGAAGCGATGATCGAAGGCGATGGAACGACACATAGCAGCAATCACAGAGTTATCTATACATCGTCTCGCGAGATGGCGGACGATTTGCAGGTGCTGGCGATCAAAGCTGGCTGGTCTGCAAACATCCGCATAGATGATCGAACAGGGCTTCAGCGCACCATGCCGAATGGCCAGCAGTTTCACAACCTGGGGCCTTGCTACATCGTTTCCATCCTTACCCGCCGTCTAACGCCAATGGTTAACCACATGCGAGCTGTAACGAGCCGATATTGGAACGAGGACGGTTACAACGACGGCATCGAGCAGTACGAGGGTGGTATCCACTGCGTTCAGGTGCCTAATGGCCTTCTATTCGTTAGGCGAAGTGGAAAGCCCGTTGTCTCTGGCAATACTCATGAGATCGTAAGGCATCGGCCGGGGACCGCCGTGTCGCAGGAGTCGCTGCGGTACGTCCGGCTGGACGAGTTGCCGTTCTGGTTCCCCGACTGGGCGCGCGAGGACGCGGAGCTGATGAAGCGGGCCACGGCGCTGCTGGCCGAGATGGAGCAGTTCCAGCAGTGGATGGCCGGGCACTTCGGGCTCGACGACGACGAGACCAAGATGCACGAGAAGAAGCACAAGACCTCGTTCATGCGCCGGTTCGCGCCCGAGGGCGTGGCCACCGGGCTGGTCTGGACGGCCAACATCCGCACGCTGCGCCACACCATCGAGGCCAGGACCGACCAGGGTGCCGAGGAGGAGATCCGCCTGGTGTTCGGCAAGATCGGCGAGATCGTGCGTGCAGAGGCGCCCGCGCTGTTCGGCGACTATACGGTGACCGACGGTACGTGGGTCCCGGGCTGGCGCAAGGTGTGAGGAGGCGGCGGCGGTGCCTGATGTGACGGTCGGTCCCATGCCCGGGTACCTTGCGGTGCCGGCGGGGCCGCAGGGCCCGTGGCCCGGCGTGGTCGTCATCCACGAGATATTCGGGCTGAACCGCGACATCCGCGGCCACGCGGACCGGCTCGCGGCGCTCGGCTACCTGGCCCTGGCGCCCGACCTGTACAGCGGCCGGCCCTGGGTGCGCTGCGTCCAGGGCGCGATCAGGCAGCTGCACGCGGGCACGGGACCGGCGTTCGACGCGCTGGATGAGTCCCGCGGGTGGCTGGCCGAGCGCGCGGACTGCACGGGCAGGATCGGGGTGATCGGGTTCTGCATCGGGGGCGGCTTCGCGCTGCTGTGCGCGCCGCGGGGCGGGTTCTCCGCCGCGTCGGTCAACTACGGCGAGGTCCCCAAGGACGCGGAGCGGGTGCTCGCCGGCTCCTGCCCGATTGTGGCCAGCTACGGTGCCAGGGACCCGATGGGCGCCGGGCCTCCGCAGCGGCTGGCCGAGGCGCTGACGGTCCTGGACGTGCCGCACGACGTCCAGGTGTACCCGGGCGCCGGGCACAGCTTCATGAGCCAGAAGCCGGCCCTGGTCGCGCCGCTCACGCGGCTGATGCGGATGGACTACCAGCGCGACGCGGCCGAAGAAGCCTGGCAGCGGATCTCCGCGTTCTTCGGGCGGTACCTGCACGAGGCGGCGCCGGCCTAGCTGGCGACGTCGTAGCGGATCAGGCGGCTCGGGGCGCCGCGTCCCATGACCACCTCCGAGGTCCTGACGATCATCTCGTCGGGCCCGCTGATGTAGACGTCGCGGTCGGCCACGGCCGCCCTGGCGGCCAGCTCCGGCACGGTGCCGGACATCACCGTGCCGGACAACACCGTGCCGGACAACACGGTGCCGGACAACACGGTGCCCGACATGACGTCCTGGGCCGGCTCGTCCGAGGTCGCCGCGATGACCTGAAGCCACGGGTAGGCACGCTCCATCTCATGCAGTTCGGCCAGGTCGTACAGGTCCTGCCGGCGGCGCGCGCCGTAGTAGAGGACGATCTCGCGCCGCCGGCCGGGCGGAGCCGCGGTGATGATGGCCTCGATGACCGCCTTGATGGGGGCCAGCCCGGTGCCGCCCGCCAGGCACAGGACGTCCCGCGCCGACCGCGTGTCCGCGGTCATGGTTCCGGCCGCAGCGCCGAGCACCAGCGGGTCTCCGGGCCGGACCTGGTTGACCAGGACGGGACTGACGAGCCCGCCTGCTACCGCGCGGACGTGCAGGCGCAGCAGCCCGTCGGCCCTCGGGGCGTTCGCGATGGAGTACTTGCGCCAGAGCCTGGGCCGGTGGAGGGTCTGCACGCTGACGTACTGACCCGGGAGGTAGCCCATCGGCTGCCCGGGCTCGACGGTCAGCACCGCGATGTCCGGCGCGCGCCGTTCGGTATGGGTGACGGTACCGGTCCACCACGCGGGGGAGTCCTCACCATCGCGCTTCGCCGCGTCCATCATGATCCTCGCGGCGTGGTCGAACGCGCCTTCCCAGGCGTTCTGCGCCCCGGAGTCCCAGCCCGCGGCCGCGTACTTTTGCAGCGTGGCCATCAGCGCGCGGCGGAACACGTCGTAGTGCCGCTCGCGAACCCCGAACTTCCTGTGCGAGCGCCCGAGCCCCTCGAGATAAGGGACGAGTCCGGCCAGGTCGTCCTGGCCCGCCGCGATCCGGGCCAGGGCGCGGAAGAACCGCATACGTTGCCGATCCATGGCGGGCGGGAACATGGCCCTTATTTCGGCATCCATGGCGAACAGTTGTCCATAGAAATACGTCATTGCCGCGTCTGCGGCCGGCCCGAGCAGAAAGAATGACCGTTCAGCGTGATCGAGGCTGCCTTCGCCCGTATTTTCAGGCCGCACAAATTCCCCTTCGCGGTGCGGCCATCCGTCACCCGCTGCTACAGTCATAACTCACAGTGTTCCATTAGGAGCAGAACGTTACAATGGATTACCGTCAAGTGGGGAGCAACCGGTGTATGAGATTTTCCCGGTGAACAGGCCTGGCGTGGGCGTGATGGACCATTATGGGCACTGGAACCTTTTGTCAGGAGGACGACGGATGGGCCGCCCGCTCATAGGCATCACCGGCGAGCTTGAGGCCGCTCGCTGGCGCAACTGGATTCGAGAAGCCGTCATCTCGCCGGTGAGCTATACGCGAGCCGTCGAGCGTGCCGGGGGCACGCCGGTCGTTCTGCCGCCCGTCCCCGCCAGTTCGGTACCGACCCTCATCGCCCGGCTCGACGGCCTGCTGGTCGCCGGCGGCCGGGATGTGGACCCCTCACTGTACGACGAGGCGCCGCACGATCAGACCGACCAGCCCGATCACAGGCGGGACAGGTTCGAGCTGATCATGATCCGCGCCGCGATCGACGCTGACCTGCCCTTCCTCGCGATCTGCCGGGGCATGCAGGTCCTCAACGTGGCCCGCGGCGGAACCCTTATCCAGCACCTGCCCGACCGGCTAGGCAACGAGAGCCACCGGCCGGACCCGGTGAGGATCACTACCCACGACGTGCAGATAAGCCCCGGAAGCAAGCTCGGGGGCCTGCTCGGCGTGTCGTCGGCCGTGCCGACCGCCCACCACCAGGCGATCAACAGGCTCGGCGCCGGGCTCACCACCGTGGCGTGGACCGAGGACAAGACGATCGAGGCGGTCGAGCTGCAGGACCACCGGTTCGGCATCGGCGTGCAGTGGCACCCGGAGGAGGGTGACGACGCACGAATCTTCGAGGCGCTGGTGGAGGCGGCCAAGACCGCTCCCGTCCCGCAGCCGTCCCCGGCACCCGCCGGCCAGGCGGTCGCGCCTGGCGCACGCGACGTGGCCAGCCCGAACAAGAGGCCGGCGAAGCGGCAGGCCGCCCGCCGCTGAGGAGTCCCGAGGGGAATCACGCGGCACGTCTTCGAGCGCCGCGGCGAGCTTAGGCCCGCCGCGGCGCTCTGTTGTGTCCGGGCCTGCTGGATATAACGCGTGTTTTGGACTCGAGCCCACAACGCCATCTCAAACCGGGTTCGTCGTCCATTTCCTGGTTTTCCGGCTTGAGCATCGCAGACCGGCGCCAGAGAAATTCCCGGGCTGTGGACAACCGAAAGCGTGTGGATAACCCGGTGGATAATTGCTGTTCGTCTTTACTCCCTTTCGGGGAGTTTTTAATCCACAATCATGAAATCGCGGACCCGGCCCCGGGAAAGCCACAGGCACACAATCCCTGTGGATAAACCTGTGGGCTAGAAGGGGGCCTGGTAGTTGCTCACCCAGTGCACCTGGAGCCAGGCCACGAAGGTCGACCAGGCGCCGGTGACCTCCAGCAGGCCGACGCATACCAGCATGGCCCCGCCCACCTGGGTGATCAGGCGGGCCCGCCGCCTGGCGAACGAGAATGCCCGCATCACCAGCTGGAAGCCGAACGACACAAGCAGGAACGGGACGCCCAGGCCGAGGGCGTAGACGAAGGCGAGCAGGGCGCCGCGGGCGACGGTGCCGGTCGAGGCCGACAGGGCCAGCACGGCGGTGAGGGTGGGCCCGATGCAGGGTGTCCACCCGAGGCCGAACATCACGCCGAGCAGCGGCGCACCCGCCAGGCCGGCCTTCGGCCGGGCGGACGGGCGGACGATCCGGCCCGCGAACCAGAACCGGTCGAAGACCCCGGCGAACAGCAGCCCGAGCAGGATCGTCAGACCGCCGAGGATCTGCGTCAGCAGGCGGGCGTGCCCGGTCAGCAGGTGGCCCAGCCCGCCGAGGGCGGCCCCGTAGCTGACGAAGACGACGGAGAACCCCAGCACGAACAGCGCGGTCCCCGCGACCACCCGGCTCTTCGGCGGAGTCGGCGCGGGCACGGCGACCGGCCGCGCGGCCACCGCTACCCCGGAACCCCCGGGCCCGTCCGGCAGGCCTGACCCGCCTTGGGGCCCGGATCCGTCTGGCGGTCCCGGCCCGTCGGCCGGCGCGTTCTGGCCTGGCTGGTCGCCGGACGCTGGGGCGGCCCCCCGGCCGCCGGCGCCGGCCATGCCGGTCACGAACGAGAGGTAACCGGGTACGAGGGGCAGGCAGCAGGGCGACAGGAAGGTCACCGCTCCGGCCGCCGCGGCGACGGGCAGCGCCAGCAGGAGCGGACCCGAGGTCACAAGCTGGCCTACTCCGCTCACGGCTTCCCCCGTTGCAGCTCGGCCCGGCCCGTCATGGCATCACTATGCCACGCGCCCCGCGGGGCGGTCGACGCGCGTCTCCTACATCATGTAGGAGACGCGGGCGGGGACTCGGGCGACGCGGCGGAAGCCGGAGCCGCCTCGGCCGCCAGGGCCCTGCACGGCGCCGGCGGGGCCAGCACCACGAGCAGGGCGACGTAGCAGCCCAGCGCGACGGCGAACGCGAGAGACATCCCGAGGGAAGCCCCGGCGGCACCGCTGCCGGTGAACCCGAGCCCCGCGGAACCGGCGCCGATGATCGTGACGAGCCCGATCGCCGACAGCCAGACCGACAGGGCGTGCCGGGCGCCGATGGCCCTGATCAGCTGCACCAACGCGGCGACGAGCAGCAGGACGCCGAGGACCACGTGCAAGGCGAGGTCCGGGCTGGAGAACAGCCCGATGGACTTCTTGGCGGTGGGCGCGGTCCCGTACAGGTTGTAGATGACGCCCAGGATGAACTCCAGGACCAGCATGGCTACGAGGCCGACGCTGGCCATGCGCAGCCGGGCGAGCTTGTCGGCCTGGGATCGTCCGGCCGCTGGCCGCGCGGCCGTACCTGCGTGCGACATTTCCCCTCCTCCGAGAACGGGATCCTAGTCCGAGCGGCTATGGTTGGCGAGGTGAGATCCATGCTCACCCGACCGCCCGGACAGGCCAGGAACCGCACGCCGTCAGCCGGCCGACTGCTGCTCCTGGCCGGCGCGGCCGCGTTCGCGGTCGCGCTCGGGGGCTACGTGATCTACACGGTGATTCACCCAGAGAGCTACACCATGGACCCGGTCGACCTGGCCGTCTACCGGGCCGGCGGCCTCATCGTCCGGCACATCAGGCCAGACTACAACCCGCACCTGGCCGCGCCGCTTTACGACTGGGTCGGGTACGGCAAGCTCCACCTGCCGTTCACGTACACGCCGTTCGCGGCCGTCGCGTTCGCGCTCGTCTCGTTCGTCCCATACGCGCTGTCGCTGAAGCTGACCGTCGCGGTGGACCTCATCTCGCTGCTGGCGGCCGTCTGGTTCACCCTCGACGGGCTCGGCTACCGCCGCTCCGCGATCCGGGTCGGCGCGACGCTGCTCGGGACAGGGGCGGTCCTGTGGACCGAGCCGGTGCTGCGGACCATCTACCTCGGCCAGGTCAACCTGGTCCTGCTCGCGCTGATCATCTGGGACCTCACCCAGCCCGACACCGAGAAAACCCGCTGGTGGAAGGGCTTCGGCACCGGCGTCGCGGCCGGCATCAAGCTGGTTCCGCTGATCTTCATCCCGTACCTGCTGGTCGCCAGGAAGTTCCGCCAGGCGGCGATGACCGCCGCCGGGTTCGCGTTCACCGTCGTGCTCGGCTTCGTGATCATGCCCGCCGACTCGGCCAAGTGGTGGTTCGACGGGCTGTTCTTCCAGGGCAAGCGGACCGGGTTCATCGGCTGGGCCGGCAACCAGTCGCTCGACGGCTTCATCACGCGGCTGGACGGCAGCATCGACGGCGGCCTGCGGATCTGGATCCCGGTGGCCGTGCTGGTCGCCGCGGCGGGGGTCGTGGCCGCCGGCCTGCTCGACCGCAAGGGCCACGCCATGCTCGGCCTGCTCATGGCCGCCCTGACCGGGCTCCTGGTCTCGCCGGTCAGCTGGGATCACCACTGGGTGTGGGTCGTGCCCGGCGCGGTGGTGGCCGCGCACTACGCAGTGCGGGCGTGGCAGAGCGGAGCCAGGCGCGCGGCGGCCGCGTGCGGAGTCGGAGCCGTGGCCGTCGCGGCCTGGTTCGGCGCCTGGCCGACGAGCCTGTTCCACGTCAAGCCGCCGAACCTCGGCAACGACTCGCTCGGCTTGGTCTGGATCCCGAAGAACACCGAACCGTACTGGTACCAGTGGTACGGAGACCAGCGCTGGTTCCCCGAGTACCACTGGCACGGCCTGGCGCTCATCACCGGCAACGCCTTCGTCCTCGCCGGGCTGGCGATGTTCGCCGTCTTGCTGGCGGCCTCGCTGCTGATGCCGCGCGCGACGAAGGGGCACGACGATGAGCCTGGGCGAAGTCAGCCAGATCAGCGAGGGCATCTACGCCTACCTGCAGCCTGACGGCAGCTGGTGGGTCAACAACACCGGGTTCCTGGTCGACAGCACCGGCGTGATCAGCGTCGACGCCGCCTCGACCGAGCGCCGCACCCGCGCCTACCTGGACGCCATCGCCGCGGTGACGCACCAGCCCGTGCGTACCCTGGTCAACACCCACCACCACGGCGATCACACCCACGGCAACTACCTGTTCGCCGGGGCGACCATCGTCGGCCACGAGCGCTGCCGCGCCGCTATCCAGGGCACGCCGATGCCCCCGCCGCCCGGTATCTGGGCCGAGGTGGACTGGGGGCACCTGGAGCCCGCCCCGCCGTTCCTGACCTACACCGCCGGGGTGACCTTGTGGTCCGGTGACCTGCGCTGCGAGGTCCGCTACGCCGGCACGGCCGCGCACACCACCAACGACTCCATCGTGTGGCTCCCCGACCGTTCGGTGGCGTTCACCGGCGACCTGCTGTTCAACGGCGGCACCCCGTTCGCGCTGATGGGGTCGATCAGCGGGTGGATCGAGGTCCTGCAGGACGTGCTCCGCCCGCTCGGCGCGCAGACCCTCGTCCCGGGCCACGGCCCGGTCTGCGGCCCGCAGGTCATCGACGACGTTCTCGCCTACCTGCGCTTCGTGCAGGACCTCGCGCGCGAGGCGAAGGCGGCCGGACTGGCTCCCCTGGAAGCCGCCCGCGCCGCCGACCTGGGTGACTTCAAAGACCTGCTAGATGCCGAACGAATAATGGGGAACCTCCACCGTGCCTACCTCGAATTGGATGGCGGTGCGCCGGGGGCGCCTATCGACCTGGTTCCGGCCCTCGCCGACATGGTGGCGTACAACGGCGGCCGCCCCCTGACCTGCCACGCCTGACGATGCCGTGGCTCAACGAGGAGGTCGCCGGGCTGCTGCGCGAGTACGCGGAGCTGACCCAGATCACCGGCGGCGACCCGTCCCGCGTGCGGAACTACGAGAAGGCGGCCCGTTCGGTCCGCGGGCTCGCTGCGGCGGATGCGGGAGACGATCGGCGACATGGACGTCCTGGCCGCGGCCGACGACTCGGCGCCGCTCATGGCGGCGTTCGTCGCCCAGTACTTCACCGGGTCGGCGGCGCACAACGTCGCGGTGCGGCAGATCGCGGTGCGCAACAAGCTCAAGCTGTCGGAGTACGGGCTGTTCGACGTTGACACGGGGGACCTGATCGTGTCGCGCACCGAGGAGGAGGTCTACGCCCGGCTCGGGCTGGCCTGGATACCGCCGACGATGCGCGAAGACCGGGGCGAGGTCGAAGCGGCGGCTCAAGGCGTGATACCACGACTCGTTCGGGATGATGATCTGCGCGGGGACCTGCACACGCACACCGACCTGACCGACGGTGTCGCCACGCTCGAGGACATGGTCGCGGCGGCGCAGCGCCGGGGGTACGCGTACTACGCGATCACCGATCACGCGCCGAACCTGGTCATGCACCGGATGACCGACGAGAAGATGCTTGCCCAGCGCGACCGCGTGCGGGCGCTCGACACCCCGCTCGAGTTGCTGCACGGCACCGAGCTGAACATCGCGCCCGACGGCTCGGTGGACTGGCCCGCGGACGTCCTCGCCTAGGGAATCCTGCTGCGCGCCAGGCACGCCCGCGACGGACCAGTGGATCGTCCAGATGGCGCTGGGCGTGACCCTCGCCGGGCAGGACAGCACCACCGGCCACATCTGCTGGACCATCATCGACCTGCTCCAGCTCCCGGACGAGCTGACGAAGGTCCTGAACGAGCAGCGCGCGATCCGCCCGACAGCGGGCCTTTGGAATTGTCCGCCGTCCACGAGATGAACCGCCTGGACCGGGCCCAGCGGGCGACCGGGCGGCTGCACCCGGTCGCTCCGGTGATGCTGCGCCGGGCCTTCAAGGGGCCCAGGTCGCCGTGCCGGATCGGCTACAGGCCGCGGCCGGGCCTGCCGGCGGCTCCTGGCTAACAGACAGCGATCACCGGTGAGAAATGCCGTCCCGGGCGGTCTATATGGATAGGCGGCCGCGGGAGGACAGATGGCACAGCGCGGGCCCGGTGGTGCGACCGGGCTCCTGACCGGCGCGCTCCGCTATGCCCTGAGCGTGTGCGCCCTGGTCAAGCCGGCCGAGGTTGGGTCGCCGACGCCCTGCGCGGAATGGGACATCGGGGCCCTGCTCTCGCACCTGGCCGAGTCGATGGCCGACCTGGAGGCAGCCCTGCGGACGGGATCCCTCGGCGATCCAGGGCTGGAGGCCCGGGTCGCGGTGGACGCCGGCGCCACCCCGCCCACCCCGTCCGCCCTGTCAGGCCCGTCCATCCTGTCAGGCCCGTCCATCCTGTCAGGCCCGTCCGCCCTGTCAGGCCCGTCCGCCCCGTCGAACCCATCTACCCCATCGGACCCGTCAGGCCTGCTCGGGGTCCTGCGGGACCTGGCCGCGGGACTGCTCTGGGCGTGCTACGACGGCGGCTCCGAGCGGTTCATCGCGGTGGGCGGGCTGCCGCTGCCGGCCGGCGTCGTCGCCTGCACCGGCGCGGTGGAGATCGCCGTGCACGGCTGGGACGTGTCGGCGGCCCTCGGCCGCGGCGGCGCCATCCCGCCCCGGCTCGCGAGCCGGCTGCTGGCGCTGTGCCCGCTCCTCGTGGCGAGCCGGGAGGGCCTGTTCGCGCCCGCGGTCCCGATCGCACTCGGGGCGAGCCCGGGTGACCGCCTCCTGGGCTACCTCGGCCGCGACCCGGGAGCGCCGCCCTGGGCCAGGCCGGGCAGCTACCGGCCGGGAAACCACGGGCACGCCAGGACCGGGACCGGTCAGCCGGGCAACTGGTCCCGGCGCCTGGCGGCGCCGTAGCCGAGCAGGGCCGCGAGCCCGAACGCGCTGCGGGGCGTGTAGGCCATGCGCCACAGCCCGCCGTGGGCGGCCGCGCCGGCCTCGTCCTGCCACGGATGGCCGTGGGCCGGTTGATTCCGGTCACCGCCGGTGTACAGGTCGTGGACGAGCAGCGCGGCCATGAGCGTCTTGGTGGTGGCCGGCTCGAAAATCTCGACCCCGAACCGCGGTGCGCCCTGGTACGCCGCGGCCAGCGCCCGGTTCTTCAGGACCGACCGGGTCCGGGTCGGCGGGGCGACGTTCATCGACACGGTCGCGCCTGCGTCCCTGGCCACCGTGGCCCGCCACCGCTGGATGCGTTTGGCGAGCGCGTAGTTCGGGCCCTGCTGGGCGATCAGGCTGTCGCAGATGCCGGGGTCCGCGCCGGGCGGGTACGCCCGGCGGAGCATCCGCCCGCCCGACAGCGCCTGCAGCGGCCAGCGGCCGAGCTTCGCCGCCGGGGACCGGCTTTCGTAGGCACGGGCCGACTGGGCGACCGCATCGCCGGGGACGGCGAACACGTCGGTGGGCGTGGCCAGGAACGCCAGCGCCACGTCGGGGCGCGCGGCCCGCAGCCGCACGGTCAGCGCGTCGACGGCGCTGGCCACGCGCACGTTTGCCGCGCCGTCGGCGTAGACGTAGTTGCCCAGCACGAGGGGGCCTTCCGTCGCGGCGAGCAAGTCGGCCACCGCCGGAACGTCGGCGGTCAGGTCGAGGCCGGGGTGGCTCGCGTCCCCTTCGGCCGCCGGGACCAGCAGCGTTCCCCCGCTGCGCCGCGCGGTCTGCAGGACCCGCTCCCAGATGGGCGGAGCGGGCAGGTCGATGCCGATCACCCGGGCGCCCCAGCCCAGCAGCACCGGCAGCGGGCCCACTTCGGCGCCCGCGCCGAGCACCACGATCGTCCGGCCGGGCAAGGCCAGCCATTCCGGATGCGCCGCCACCGCCGCGATGGCGTCCGCGCAGGACGGCTCGATGACGCCGCTGGCGACCCACGCCGCGCACCTGCGCGTCAGGGCGTCGCCGCGCAGCCGCTCCCCGTGGTAGGGCACGGATAGCTCGTGTTCTGCCTCCCCGGCGCCCGTCACCGTGGTCGTATCCAGGGCGTGCCGGGCAGGCGCCGAGACCAGGGCGCCGAGCGCGGTGTGTTCGGTGCCGGGGACGGCCACCTGCATCCGCCGGTGCAGCGACTCAAGACCGTGGTCCGCCACCGATACCGCGGCCTGCCTTGAGGTCAGCCCGGCCTCGATGAGCCTGCGGAAGTGCTCCGGGTAGCCGGCGCGCCAGTTCTCCTCGCGTTCCGCATCCTGCGCACCGGCCGGGTCGACCTTGGTCAGCGCGTCGGCGACGACGGCCCGGCCCAGCGCGGAGGTGCTCCGGCGCCCGTCTGGTGACTCGGGGAAGACCACCCCGGCCGGCTCGTCGCCGCTCACCGTGCTCCCTGTGGCCGTCATCAGACCATCATGGTTCACCCGCCCGGTTGCGGCTAGCTGCTGCCGCCTAGGGTGGGCTGATGACTCCGGTTTTCCGGCTCTGCGATGACTACGTGACGCGCTCGGCCGCCCTCGATCCCGTCGCGGCGGGGATGGACGGGATCGCCGAGGCGTTCGGCGCGGCCACCGATTTCAGCCCCGAGGGCTTCGCCGCCCGGGCAGAGCTGATCGCCGAGACGCTGGCCGCGCTGGCGGAGATGGCCGTGACGTCGCAGGCCGACCGGCTGGCAGCCGGGTTCCTGCGTGAGCGGCTCGAGGCGGAATGGGCCTGGCACGAGACGGGCGAGCCGCTGCGGCTGCTGCGCGCCCCGATCGGGCTGATCAGCGCGATCAGGGACAGCGTGGACCTGCTGCCGCGCGACGGCGAGGACACCTGGCGGAACATCGCGGCGCGCCTGGCCGCGATCCCCGGGATGTTCGCCAGCTGGCGGGCGAGCCTGGACGTCGGGCTCGAGCGGGGTCTGCCCGCCGCGCGCAGGCAGGCGGTGGAGGCTGCGGTGACTGCGGAGCGCTACGCGGGAACGCACGACGCGCTGGTGGCCGCATACGGCGAGGGCCCGCTCGCCGCTGAGCTCGCGGCGGCTGCTGATGCGGCCTACGAGGGGTACGCCGAGCTGGCCCGGTATCTCCGCGAGGACTACGCGCCGCGGGCGGCCGAGACCGACGCGGTCGGTGCGGAGCGGTACGCGGTCGCGGCCAGGCTCAGCCTGGGCGCGGACATCGAGCTGCCGGAAGCCTACGAGTGGGGCTGGGGCGAGCTGCGCCGCATCCAGGACGAGATGGCGGCGGAAGCGGACACGATCAGCCCGGGCGCGAGCTTTTCCGAGGCGGCCGACATCCTCGACGAGTCCGCGTACGTGACCGGGGCCGATGCGTACCTGGCGTGGCTGCAGGACCGCCATGACCAGGCCATCGCCGCGCTGGACGGCGTCCTGTTCGACATCGCTGCGCCGCTGCGCACGATCGAGGTGGTGCTCGCCTCCGGCTCCACGTCCGGAGCTGCCTATTACACGCCGCCGAGCGAGGACCTGACCAGGCCCGGGCGAACCTGGTGGCCGATGGCCGGGCGAGAGCCCGCGGGCAAGTTCCGCACCTGGCCCGAGCTGTCTACCGTCTTCCACGAGGGCGTGCCGGGTCATCACCTGCAGGCGGGCGCGTCCATCATGGCCGGGGATAACCTGTCGCGGTTCGCGAAGACCAGCTTCGTCAGCGGCCACGGCGAAGGCTGGGCCCTGTACGCCGAGCGCCTGGCTGACGAGCTGGGGTGGTTCGGCGAGCGTGGCACGCGCCTGGGCATGCTGCGCGGCTCGGCGGTACGCGCGGCCCGGGTGGTCATCGACATCGGCGTCCACCTGGACCTGCCGCGACCCGACGGCTCCCGGTGGACCTTCGAGAACGCCTCCGAGCTGCTGGGCGGGGTGGCCCGGCGTGAGCCAGGCCGGGTCCGGGCCGAGGTGACCCGGTACTTCGGCTGGCCAGCGCAGGCCATCTCCTACAAGCTCGGCGAGCGCGGGTGGCTGGCGGCCAGGCAGGAGGCCGCGCGCAGGCCGGGTTTCGACCTCAAGCGCTGGCACACGGCCGCGCTGTCCCTGGGCCCGATCGGCCTGGCCGGCCTGGCCGACGCGCTGGCCGGGATCGGGAACGCTGGCCCGGCTGAAGGGTAACGCGGGGTTCCTGTTGTGGCGCCTGGTGCCACTGTTCTGGTGCCGTGCGCCTGGCGCCGCGCCTCAGCGCGGCCGTGCGCCTGGCGCCGCGCCTCAGCGCGGCCGCGCGTCGACGATGCGGCGCATCTTGCCCGCGGAACGCTCGATGGAGTTCGGCGCGAGGATGCTGGCGCGGACGGTGACGCCGATCGTGTTCTTGATCATCAGGACCAGCGCGCGGCCCGCCTCGTCGGCGTCGTCCGCCGTCGCGCCGGCGCGGTGCTCGACGTGGACGGCCATCTCGTCCATCCGGCCGGGCCTGGTCAGGTGCAGCTGGAAGTGCGGCGACAGCGCGGGGATGCGCATGATGAGTTCCTCGATCTGGGTCGGGAACACGTTGACCCCGCGCAGGATGATCATGTCGTCGGTGCGGCCGGTGATCTTCTGCATCCGCCGCATGGTGCGCGCGGTGCCGGGCAGCAGCCTGGTCAGGTCGCGGGTCCGGTAGCGGATCACCGGCATGGCCTGCTTGGTCAGGGAGGTGAAGACCAGTTCGCCCTCCTCACCGTCGGGGCGCACCTGCCCGGTGACCGGGTCGATCACCTCGGGGTAGAAGTGGTCCTCCCAGATGTGCAGGCCGTCCTTGGTCTCGACGCACTCCTGCGCCACGCCCGGGCCCATCACCTCGGAAAGGCCGTAGATGTCGGTGGCGTCGATGCGGAGCCTGGATTCCATCTCGGCCCGCATCTCGTTCGTCCACGGTTCGGCGCCGAAGATGCCGAACCGCAGCGACGACGCCCCCGGGTCATCGCCCTGGCGCTCCATCTCGTCGATGATCGCCAGCATGTACGACGGCGTGACCATGATGATGTCCGGCCGGAAATCCCGGATCAGCGTGACCTGGCGCTCGGTCATCCCGCCGGAGACCGGGATCACCGTGCAGCCCAGCTTCTCCGCCCCGTAGTGCGCCCCGAGCCCGCCGGTAAACAGCCCGTACCCGTAGGCGACGTGGACGATGTGCCCCGGCCGGCCGCCCGCTGCGCGGATCGAGCGGGCCATCACCGTGGCCCAGGTGTCGACATCTTCGCGCGTGTACCCGACCACCGTGGCCCGGCCGGTGGTGCCCGACGAGGCGTGCACCCGCACCACCTGGTCGCGGGGGACCGCGAACATGCCGAACGGGTAGTTCTCGCGCAGGTCGGCCTTGCTGGTCAGCGGGAACTTGGCCAGGTCGGCCAGGTCCCGGCAGTCGTCCGGGTGCACGCCCGACGCGTCGAACGCCGCGCGGTAGTGCGGCACGTTGGCGTACGCGTGCTGCAGCGTCCAGCGCAGCCGCTCCAGTTGCAGGGCGCGCAGTTCGTCGGCCGACGCCCGCTCGATAGGTTCGAGGTCCTGCATGCCGGGCTCCCCTCAGGCGTCGTAGTCGACAGTGATCCTGTCAGACGCGGGCAGGGCCTGACAGGTGAGGACGTATCCCGCGTCGAGTTCCTCGCGCTCGAGTGCGTAGTTGCGCCGCATGGTGACCTCACCTTCGACGAGCAGCGCACGGCACGTGCCGCAGACGCCGCCCTTGCAGGCGAACGGCAGGTCAGGGCGGACCCGCTGAGCTCCGTCCAGGATCGGGGTGCCCGGCGGGATGGTGGCGGTGCTGCTGCGCCCCTCGAGCAAGACGGTCACCTCGGCCCCGGGCCCGACCGGCGCGTCGGCGTGCTTGGCCTGCTCGGGCGGGGCGTCCTCGACGTAGAACAGCTCGCGGTGGACGCGATCGCGGGTCACGCCGAGCTCCGCCAGGACGCCGATCGCCCCCTCGACCATCGCGAACGGGCCGCACAGCCACCAGTGGTCCACCGCGCCAGGGTCGACCGTGACCGGTAGCAGCGACCGCAGCTTGGCCTCATCGAGGCGGCCGCTGAACAGGTCCACTTCCTGCGGCTCGCGGCTGAGCACGTGGATCACGCAGATCCGCGCCGGGTACGCGTCCTTGAGGTCGGCGATCTCGTCGGCGAACATCACCGAGTCGCTGCGCCGGTTGCCGTAAAGCAGGACAACGGACGATTCGCCGTCCGCGGCGAGCACGGACCCGGCGATGGAAAGGACGGGCGTGATCCCGCTGCCCGCGGCGATCAGGACGTGCTGCCCCGGGGCGTCCAGGTCCGGGGTGAAGGACCCCGAGGGCGCCTGGGCCTCGACGACATCACCGGGCCTGACCTCGTGCACCAGCCAGCCGGACACCGCGCCGCCCGCCACCTCGCGCACGCCGATCCGCGGCGCCCGCCCGGCGGCCGCGCAGATCGAGTAGGAGCGCCGCTCGTCGCCGCGCCTGATCGTGAGCGACTGACCGGGCGCGAAGGCGAACACGTCCCGCAGCGCGGGGGGCACGTCAAAGGTCACGGCCGCGGAGTCCTCGGTGAGCCGGTCCACGCACGCTACGGTCAGCGGATGGAACTGCGTCCGGGACCCCGCCTGGGGCGGCATCAGATGTCCTTCACGTACTCGAACGGCTCCCGGCACGTCCCGCAGCGGAACAGCGCGGTACACGCGGTCGGGCCGAACGGCGCCGTCTGCTCGGTGTCGCGGGAGCCGCACCGCAGGCAGGCGACGGGCTCGCGGCGGGCCGTAGCCAGGGTGAGCGGGACCGGGCCCCTGGCGTCCCGGCCGCGGGGACGCGGGCCTGGCGGGGCGAGGCCCGCTGAGCGGAGCTTCTCGCGGCCCTCCGGGGTGATCTGGTCGCTGCTCCACGCGGGCGCGAGCTCGGTCCGGACGATGACGTCAGCGAAGCCGGCCTGGCCGAGCCGGTACCGCAGGTCGCGCGCCATCTCGGTCAGCGCGGGACAGCCCGAGTAGGTCGGCGTGATCGTCACGACGACGTGCCCGTCCTGCGCCGTGACGTGGCGCAGGATGCCCAGGTCGGCCAGCGTCATCATCGGCATCTCGGGGTCGGGCACCGCAGCGGCGATCTCGCGCGCCAGCTCCAGCCCGGCGGCCACGCGGTCGCCGGCTTCCCGGGTCACCATCTCCGGACCGTCAGCCACGCCGGCGCCGGCTCTCCGGGTCACCATGTCGCGTCCGGGTGGGCGCGGGCGACGCTCTGGAGCTCGGCCAGCACGTAGCCGAGCGCCTCGGTGTGCACGCCCTCGCGTCCGGCCCGCCCGGCGACCGGGGCCAGCGGCGCACCGCCCGGCCGGTCCAGGGTGGCCGCCGCGAGCACGGCGTCAAGGACCTCATCCACCTCGGCCCGCAGCGTCGCCGGGTCGGCCGCCACCCCGGGCAGGCGGGCCGCCACGGCGTCGGCGCGGAACAGCTCGTCGGTGAGAGGCCAGATGACGCCCAGCGCGGCCTGCATCCTGGCGTGCGACAGCTCGGTCCCGTCGCCTAGCCGGATGACCCACTGCGCCGCGTAGTCGCGGTGGTAGGTGAGTTCCTTGACGCCCTGGCCGGCGATCGCGGCCAGCAGCGGGTCGGCGGACCCGGTCAGCCGCCCGAACAGGGCGAGCCGCCACGCCGAGAAGATCAGCAGCCGCCCGGCCAGCTCGGCGAAGTCGGCGTCCGCGGGCTCGACCAGCCGCACGTTGCGGAATTCGCCCTCGGTCCTGAAGAACGCGAGCTGATCCTCGTCCCGCCCGGCGCCCTCGGCCCGGCCGGCCCGGGACAGCAGCAGGCGCGCCTGGCCCAGCAGGTCCAGGGCGATGTTCGCCAGCGCCGTCTCCTCCTCCAGTTCCGGCATGCGCGTCACCCACTGCTGGAGGCGGTGCGAGTAGATCAGCGCGTCGTCGCCGAGCCCCAGGCAGTAGCTGGCCAGGGCGGCGCCGTCGACCCCGGCAGGTACCGCGGTGTCGATCCCCTCGAGCGGGTCGGAGAACCCGGTGCCGAAGGCCCACCGGTGGTCGTCGGTCTCCTCGCTGAGGGACCGGTAGGCGTCGAAGTCGTCGTCAGTCATCGGTCTACATATGCGGTACGTCGGCCGGGATGTCGTAGAACGTCGGGTGCCGGTAGACCTTGTCGCCGGACGGCGCGAAGAACGGGTCCTTCTCGTCCGGGCTCGACGCGGTGATATCCCTGGCCGCGACCACCCAGATGCTGACGCCCTCGTTCCTGCGCGTGTAGAGGTCCCGGGCGTGGCGCAGCGCCATCTGCGCGTCGGCCGCGTGCAGCGACCCGACGTGCACGTGGTTGAGCCCGCGCTTCCCGCGCAGGAACACCTCGTACAGCGGCCAGTCCGACCGCACCTGATCCTCGGTTTGCGTTTCCGCCATCATGCTGCCTGTGCTTTCTCCCGCGCAGCGGCCTTGGCCGCGTGGGCGCAGGCGGCATCGCGGACCCAGGCGCCGTCCTCGTGGGCCGCTTTCCGCCGCTCGATGCGCTGCGCGTTGCACGGCCCGTTGCCCTTGACCACGGCCATGAACTCGTCCCAGTCGACCGGGCCGAAGTCGTAATGGCCGCGCTCGGCGTCCCACTTCAGGTCCGGATCGGGCAGGCTGACGCCGAGCTTGTCGGCCTGGGGAACGGTCATGTCGACAAAACGCTGCCGTAGCTCGTCGTTGGTGTGCCGCTTGATGCCCCAGGCCATCGACTGCGCGGTGTTCGGCGACTGGTCATCAGGCGGCCCGAACATCATCAGCGACGGCCACCAGAACCGGTTCGTCGCGTCCTGCACCATCGCGCGCTGCGCCACCGAGCCGCGCATCATCGTCATCAGCAGCTCGTAGCCCTGCCGCTGGTGGAAGGACTCCTCCTTGCAGATGCGCACCATGGCCCGCGCGTACGGTCCGTAGGACGAGCGGCACAGGGGCACCTGGTTGCAGATCGCCGCGCCGTCGACCAGCCAGCCGATCACGCCGACGTCCGCGTAGGTCAACGTCGGGTAGTTGAAGATGGACGAGTACTTCTGCCGGCCGTGCAGGAGCCGGTCGGTGAGGTCGGCGCGGTCGGCGCCGAGGGTCTCGGCCGCGGAGTACAGGTACATGCCGTGCCCCGCCTCGTCCTGCACCTTGGCCAGGAGGATCGCCTTGCGGCGCAGCGAGGGAGCGCGGGTGATCCAGTTGCCCTCCGGCTGCATGCCGATGATCTCCGAATGGGCGTGCTGGGCGATCTGGCGGATCATCGTCGCGCGGTAGGCGTCCGGCATCCAGTCCCGCGGCTCGATACGCCGGCCGCGGTCGATCGTGTCATCGAAGTGGGTGCGGAGGTCGTCCGTCACCTCGTCGGGGAGCGCCGTCATCGGTCTCCTTTCCTCGCCACAATCGTAAGTGGCCGGAAGGGCCCCCCGGCTGATGGTCAGTAGCGGATCGTGATCTCGCGGCCCTGACCGTCGCGCTGCGGCTGGGCCGGGATGACGACCGCCTGGCCGGTGGCGATGCGCCAGGCGCTCCAGGCCACGGCCGCGGCATCCAGGGTGTCGGCCGCCGGGGCCCTCGCGGCGAGGCCGGACCGGCCCGCCGGGAGCACGATCCCGGCGCGGGCCAGAAGTTCGCGGCGCAGCTCGAGGCCGGGCGCGGTGTGCTTGCTGAGGGCGAGCGGCGCGCCGGACATTGCGCCGAACGCCAGCTCGGGATGCACCTCGTACAGCGGGTGCCCGCACGTCTCCCGGTACCGGTTGGCCTCGATCAGCTTCGCCCGCAGGCCCCACGCCTGCGCGCTCAGGCCCTTGCCGGTCAGCTCGCGGCAGCGCCGGTTGGCCGCCGGGTAGTCCGGCTCGGCCCAGACCGCCCGCGGCGGGATCGCGAACACCGCGCTGCGCCTGGCCCCGAGCAGGCCGCGGGCCATCACGTCCGCCTCCCGCCAGCCCGACTCGAGCAGCCCAAGCGGCATGTCGATCCCGGCCACCCCGCCGCTCGCCCCGAGCACCGCGACGAGTGACTCGTGGACGCGGACAGCGTGCACCCTGGGCCGCTCGGGCCGGATCCCGGCGGGTGAGGTAACCTCCAGGATGACCGCGACCCAGCCGCGCCTGAAGGCATCGATTCCGGTCACGCGCATACCGTTTACGGTGACACACCGCCCGTTCAGCGGTGTTGTCCGGCGAGGCTCCCCCCCGGCCGGCCCCTGAGCCGCTAGGGTTTCCTGGTGGCCGAGCGCACCATCGGCATCGTTGACAGGCGGGCAGGGCACGCCGAGGATGGCCCGTCTGCGAGCCTGATCGAGCTCCGCTGCACCGCGGCGGATGCGCTGTCCAACCTGGTCGGCGTCCTTGAGCTGGCCGCCGACGGCCAGGTGCGGTGCAGCGCGGCGACCAGGCGGCCATTCGCCGCCACCCTGGCTTTGGTCGAAGATGTCCTGGTCGCAGGCGACTACTACGACGGCGAGCCCATTGCCTCGTTCGCCTGGCCGCTGCTGCTCCAGGTCGGCGGGCTGGCTCGCCGCACCGCAACCACGCTCGAGCTGACCGCGCGCGGCCGGGCGGTCCTCGCCAGGCCGTCGTACACGGCGCTCGGCGCGCTATGGGACAGGTGGCTGGCCAGCGTGTCGCACGACGAGCTGGCCCGGATCGAGGCGATCAAGGGACAGCGCAGGTCCGCCACCCTGACTCCGGCCGCCGCGCGGCGCGCCGCGGTCGCCGCCGGGCTCGCCGCGACCCGGCCCGGTGCATGGACCCAGACCGGCGCGCTGCTGTCGATCCTGCGGACCCAGGCGCCGCGGCTGGCCGTAACCCGGAGCCTGCTGGCGCGCTGGCGGCTGTACGTCGCCGATTCGTACTACGGATCCCTCGGCCACGCCGGGCCGCAGTCCTGGGACATTATCGAGGGCCGGTACGCGCTGTGCGTGCTCCTGGAGTACGCGGCTACCCTCGGCCTCATCGACGTCGCCTACACCGACCCGTGCGGCGCGCGTCACGACTACCGTACCCTGTGGGGCGCCGACCAGTACGCCTGCCTGTCCCGCTATGACGGGCTGCTCGCCGTGCGCGTCAACGAACTGGGCGCCGCCATCCTGCACGACCCGGATGCACTGCCGAGCCTCGGCCTTCCCGCGCCGCGCCGGGCCTAGTGCCTGCCGTGCGGGCGCGGCCGGCAGCCGACGCGGAGGTCCCATGAGGTGGCCTCGGCCGGTCTTCGCGGGACTGGGGATCTGCGTGACCCTGGTCCTGGTCAGCGTGCTGCTGGCCAGCCGGCTGGATCCGGTAACGTCAGGGAGCCCGGCCCCGGGAGCCGCAACGAGCATGACCGCAGGAACCGTCCGGGCCGTTACCGACCGGGCGACCATGCCGGAGGGCGACTCGCCGGTCGGATTCTGGTACGGCACCGACAGCCTGCCGGTCACGATCAGCGGCACCGGTCCCTACCGCGAGCCCGGCATCGGCGGCGCCTACGGCGGTTACATCGGCATGGCCGGGAGCTGGTCGTACTGGCTGCACTGCCCGGGCGGCTTCCTCGCCTGGTCGGCCGCCAACAGCGCGCAGGCGAACACCAACGACACGTCGTACGGCGAGGGCATCGGCACCGCGGCGTACTGGTTCATGGGCGGGCCAGGCGTCGACCCCGATTACACCGGCAGCGCCGCCGAGGCCAGCGCCTGGGGCGCCCGCCAAGCGGCGCGGGCGCTGGCCGACATGGCCACCGAACACGTGACCTACCCGGTCCTTTTCATGGACATCGAACTTCCCGGGGTCGCGCCCGCCTTCGACAACGGCTGGAATGACGTGTACACCTCGGCGTGCAGCGGCGCGGTGAAGCACGTGGGCATGCCCTACGCCCTCGACCGCGCCGACTTCAACGGGTTCTTCAATTACGTCAGCGAGCACTCGAGCTACAAGCCGGGCGTGTATTCGAATCAGGAGATCTGGACCCAGATCTTCGGCACGGGCAGCGCCGCCTCGATCCCGCACACCGACGAGTGGACCTACGCCCCCGAGACCGCCAACCTGTCCGAAGCGCCGAACGGCTGGTGCCTCAAGTCAGGCCAGTGCGCGCAGTTCTTCGGCGGCGTCACCAGCGCGAGCAGCTACGCGCTCATGTGGCAGTGGTCCGGCGGCGGCGGGGTCAGGAACGCGATCGGCGACTTCGACCAGATCGACGTCGCCAGGCAGGGCTGAGGGCTGAAGGCTGCCGGGCTGCCGTCAAACCGATGAAAGCGGCAACCTACCAGTAAGAACTGGTAGTAAGTGGCAACCATCGGTTGTGCCCCGCCGCGCCCCGGCACCTGTGGGGCCAATGGGGATGGTGAGGGTGTTGAAGCCGGGGGAGGGCGCCTAGGGTCCTAGTCGGCGGCGCCCGGGGGCCTATCCGGCGATGAGCGGCTCGAGCAGGAGGCCGGGGTGCTCGCGCTGGACCTGGCCGAGCCGCCACTTGTCGCTGAACAGCGCCAGCAGCGCGCCGTCGTAACGCCGGGTCAGCACCTCGGTACCGCGCTGCCCGGACAGGGCGCGGGCGCCTTCCGCGTCGGTGCGCCTGGCGAGGGCGTAGTCCAGGTGGTCCAGTTCGGAGCGTGCGCCGAACTCGTACTCGAGCCGGTGCAGCACCACGTCGAACTGGAGCGGGCCGACGGCCGCCAGCACCGGCGCCTGATCGCCGCGCAGGTCCGAGGACAGGACCTGGACGACACCCTCGGTGTCCAGCTGCTCGATGCCGCGCCGGAACTGCTTCTGCTTGCCCGCCTGGATGCCGCGCACCACCGCGAAGTGCTCGGGCGCGAAGCTGGGGATGGGCGGGAACTCCACGGGCACGTCATCGTACAGGGTGTCGCCCGGGCGCAGGGCGGTGGCGTTGACCAGGCCGATCACGTCGCCGGGATAGGCCTCCTCGACGGTCTCGCGGTCCTGGCCGAACATGGCCTGCGCGTACTTGGTGGCGAAGGGGCGTCCCGTGGCCGCGTGGGTGAGCACCATGCCGCGCTCGAACCGCCCCGAGCAGACCCGCACGAACGCCACCCGGTCGCGGTGCGCCGGATCCATGTTGGCCTGCACCTTGAACACCAGGCCCGAGAACGGGGCATCGACCGCCCGCGGCTCGCCCTTGATGTCGTCCCGCGTGCCGGGCGGCGGGGCGAGCTCGGTGACGGCGTCGAGCAGGCGGCGGACGCCGAAGTTCGGCAGCGCGGCCCCGAAGAGCACCGGGCTCGAGACCCCCGCCAGGAATGACGGCAGGTCCAGGCCCGCACCGTAGATCGCGTCGAGCAGGGCCAGTTCATCCTGGGCGGTGGCGTAAGCCTCGCCATCGCGCGCGGCGGCGGCCGCGGCGTCGAGCTGCGTCTCCCCGGCGCGGCCCGCCCCGCCCGGGGTCCTGGTGAAGGTGACGTACTCGCCGGTGACGCGGTCGATCAGCGCGCGGAAGTCCCCCGCCACGCCGACCGGCCAGTTCACCGGGGCCGGGCGCAGCCCGATCTGCTGCTCGATCTCGTCCAGGAGTTCCAGCGGCTCGCGGCCGGGCCGGTCCCACTTATTCACGAACGTGATCACCGGGACGCCCCGGCTCCGGCACACGTCGAACAGCTTCAGGGTCTGCGGCTCTAGTCCCTTGGCCGAGTCCAGCAGCATGATCGCGCAGTCCACCGCGGACAGGACCCGGTAGGTGTCCTCGGAGAAGTCCGCGTGACCGGGGGTGTCCAGCAGGTTGAGCATCATGTCGCGGTAATCGAAGCGGAGCGCCGCGGACGTGATCGAGATGCCGCGGGCGCGCTCCATGGCCATCCAGTCGGAGGTCACGCCGCGCCGGCCCGCCTTGCCGTGTACCGCGCCCGCCTGGGTGATCGCCGACGCGTGCAGGGCCAGGGCCTCGGTCAGGGTGGATTTGCCGGCGTCCGGGTGGCTGATCACCGCGAAGGCCCGGCGCTTGCCCGCCTCGGCGAGCACCTTCGCGGAAAGGGCAGCGGGCAGGGGAGTGCGGGCCCGCGGAGGCGCCCCCGTATCCGCCATCGTCACTTACGTGAGGATACTGGGTCCGTGGACCGGGTCCTGACCATCCCGAACGCCATCAGCGCTGCGCGGCTGGCCGGGGTCCCGGTCTTCCTGTGGCTGGTGCTCGGGCCGCGGACCGCCACGGCCGATGACTGGGCCGTCGGGGTGCTCATCGCGGCGGGCGTTTCCGACTGGCTGGACGGCAAGGTCGCCCGCGCGCTGAACCAGGGCAGCAGGCTCGGGCAGGTGCTCGACCCGGCCGCGGACCGCCTGTACATCGCGGCGACCATCGTGGCGCTCGCGGTGCGGGCGATCATCCCGTGGTGGCTGGTCGCCGTCCTGGTCCTGCGCGAGCTGACGGTCGGCGCGGCGCTGGCCGTGCTGCGGCGCCGGGCCGGCTTCGGCACCCTGCAGGTCAGCTTCGCCGGCAAGAGCGCCACCTTGTGCCTGCTTTACGCCTTCCCGTTGCTGTTCCTGGGCGATCACCACGGCGCGGGAGCAACGCTGGCGCGGGTCCTGGGGTGGAACTTCGCGATCTGGGGGACCGCACTGTACTGGTGGGCCGCGGTGCTGTACCTGACCCAGGTGCGAAGCTTGGTGAGTCGCGCGAATCGGTGATCGGGCGAGGCGAGCCCGTGAATTCGCCGGTGACGGGGTACACCTAAGGGGCGGATAACGGGAAGGAGCGGCAAAACCATTGAAGGCCGTCGTCATGGCAGGGGGGGAGGGAACACGGCTGCGGCCGATGACCGCCAACCAGCCCAAACCCATGCTTCCCGTAGTCAACAGGCCGATCATGGAGCACGTGCTGCGCCTGCTCAAGCGGCACGGTTTCACCGAGACCATCGTCACCGTCCAGTTCCTCGCCGCGCTCGTCCGGAATTACTTCGGCGACGGCGAGGAATTCGGGATGAACCTGCAGTACGCCACCGAGGAGGTGCCGCTGGGCACCGCCGGCAGCGTCAGGAACGCCGGGGACGCCCTGCGCGACGAGCCCTTCCTGGTCATCTCGGGCGACGCGCTGACCGACCTGGACCTGACCGCGATGGTCAGGTACCACAAGGAGAAGGGCGCGCTGGTGACTGTGGGCCTGGCCAACGTGCCTAACCCCCTCGAGTTCGGCATCGTGATCACCGATGAAGAGGGCCGGATCCAGCGCTTCCTTGAGAAGCCGAGCTGGGGCCAGGTGTTCTCGGACACGGTCAATACGGGGCTCTACGTGATGGAACCCGAGGTGCTCGCTGAGGTCCCGCCCGGCGAGACGGTCGACTGGTCGGGCGACGTCTTCCCCAAGCTGGTCAAGCGCGGCGCGCCGCTGTACGGCTACGTGTCGGACGGCTACTGGGAAGACATCGGCACCCACGAGAGCTACCTGAAGGCGCAGGCGGACGTGCTGGCCGGCCGGGTCAGGACCGACATCGCCGGGTTCGAGGTCTCGCCCGGCGTCTGGGTCGCCGAGGGCGCGGAAGTCGACCTGGACGCCGTGCTCACCGGCCCGCTGTGCATCGGGGACTACGCCAAGGTCGAGGCGGGCGCGCAGTTGCGCGAGTACACCGTGATCGGCAGCAACGTCGTGGTCAAGGAGGGCGCGTTCCTGCACCGCGCCGTGGTGCACAACAACGTCTACATCGGCCAGGGCGTCAACCTGCGCGGCTGCGTGATCGGCAAGAACACCGACGTCATGCGGCTGGCCAGGATCGAGGAGGGCGCCATCGTCGGGGATGAGTGCGTGATCGAGCCCGAGGCGTACCTGTCCGCCAAGGTGAAGGTCTACCCGTTTAAGACCATCGAGGCCGGCGCGGTGGTGAACACCAGCGTGATCTGGGAGTCACGGGGACAGCGCACGCTGTTCGGCCCGCGCGGCGTGTCCGGGCTGATCAACGTGGAGGTCACCCCCGAGCTGGCCGTCCGCCTGGCCAGCGCCTACGCGACCACGCTCCGCAAGGGCTCCACGGTCACCACCTCGAGGGACGTGTCCCGGGCCGCGCGGACGCTGAAGCGGGCCATGCAAGGGGCGCTCAACGCCAGCGCGATCGACGTGGTGGACCTGGAGGCCCAGCCGCTCCCGGTGGCCAGGTACGAGACCGCCAGGGACCACTACAGCGGCGGCATCGCGCTGCGCACCACGCCAGGGGACCCGCAGTCCGTCGACATCATCTTCCTCGACGAGCGCGGCGCCGAGCTGTCGCCGGCGGACCGGCGCAAGCTGGAGCGCGTCTTTTCCCGGCAGGAGTTCCGGCGGGCGTTCCCGGGCGAGATCGCCGAGCTCAGCTACTCGCCCCGGGTGGTCGAGGACTACGCCCACGAGCTGCTCAGGTGCGTCGACATGAGCGGGGTACGCGAGGCCAGCCTGAGGGTGGTGGCGGACTGCGCGGGCGGCACCACGTCGCTGGTGCTGCCGAGCCTGCTCGGCACGATCGGCGTGGACGTGCTGACCCTGAACAACCGGCTGGACGAGGTATCGCCGACCGAGACCATCGCGCAGCAGCGCGCCGGCCTGCAGCGGCTGGCCGAGGTGGTGTCCTCCTACCGCGCGGCGTTCGGCGTCAGGTTCGACCCGGTCGGCGAGCGGATCCAGCTCGTGGACGAGAAGGGCGAGCTGGTCAGCGAAGACCGGGCGTTGCTGTCCGTGCTCGACCTGGTGGCGGCCGAGCGCAAGTCCGGGCGGGTGGCCTTGCCGGTGACCACGACCCGGGTGGCCGAGCAGGTGTGCCGCTTCCACGGAGTGCAGGTGAGCTGGACACCGACGTCGATGAACGCGCTGACCGTCGCGGCGGCCGGGGAGGACGTGATCTTCGCGGCCGATGGCCGGGGCGGGTTCGTGGTCCCCGAGTGCACGCGGACGGTCGACGGCATCGCGGCCTTCGTCCGGTTGCTCGGCCTGGTCGCGCGGACCAGGCTGACGCTCAGCCAGATCGACGCCAGGATCCCGATCGCGCACCTGCTCAGGCGATCCATCCCCACACCCTGGGCGGCCAAGGGCAGCGTGATGCGGATGGTGCTGGAGGCGGCGGGGGACAGGCAGACCGACACCACGGACGGCGTGCGCGTGGTCGAGGGGGATCGCGGCTGGGTACTGGCGACACCGGACCCGGCCGACGCGGTTACCCACCTGTGGGCGGAGGGCAGCGACGCGGACACCGCACAGCAGTTGCTCGACGAATGGGCTTCGGTGGTGGAGCAGGCCGGCCGCTGAGGGCCGGCCGATCGACCGGGCCCGGATACCAGGCCCGTATCCGGGTAAGCTATGTGCCTTGCTCGAGGATCTGAACGGCGCGAACTACGCGAAATTCGCAAATATGAGAGAATCGCGTCTACCAGGGTTTGCCCGGCGGTCACTATCCGCTGCGGGGCGGCAGGCGTGCAGCAGGCGCATGGAGGAGGTGAGACGGCGATGTGGCGGAAGCATCGCGACCAGAAGATGAGGCCCAATCGGCGCGGGCTGTTCGCGTGGTTCATGGACCGGCAGGCCCCCGCGCGGGTACCTTGGGCTGCATCGCCGGATGCCGAGGTGTTCACCGAGGGGAGGCCGAGCGGGGCTATGCCGCGCGTTTACTGTGCCCGGTGCGGTCGGCCGAACTCTGAGGACGCCAGGTTCTGCTCCAATTGCGGTACCCAGCTGGCGGCCGCCGGACCGGGCGGCGCCCGCCCCGGCGAGACCACATCGACGCTCTCCCTGGGCCGGCCCGAGGACGCCGATTTCGGCGACGATCTTTTCCCGGACTCGGCGGCGTTCGGCGCCCTGCCGGAGGGCAGCGCGCTGCTCCTGGTCATGCGAGGGCCCAACGCCGGCAGCAGGTTCCGGCTCGAGAACGACCTGACGACCGCGGGCAGGCACCCGGGCAGCGACATCTTCCTCGACGACGTGACGGTCTCGAGGCGGCACGCGGAGTTCTACCGCAGGGGCGCGTTCTTCACCGTCCGCGACGTGGGCAGCCTCAACGGCACCTACGTCAACCGGGAGCGCATCGAGGAAGCGGAACTGACCGGCGGCGACGAGGTCCAGATCGGTAAGTTCCGGTTGCTGTTCCTGACCAGCCAGAACCTCGATCCGAGAACCTCCTCGGCTGACCATCGCGGCAGGGGCGCGCAGGATTACGCATGAGCGAGCAGCCCGCGCGCGGTCAGTTCGGTATCGGCGAGGTGCTCTCCCAGTTGCGCGCGGAATTTCCTGACATCAGCCCGTCCAAGATCCGCTTCCTCGAGGCCGAGGGGTTGATCGAGCCGGCCAGGTCGAGCTCGGGTTACCGCCGGTTCTCCTCGGCGGACATCGAGCGGCTGCGGTACATCCTGACCATGCAGCGGGACTCCTACCTGCCGCTGCGGGTGATCAAGGAGCGGCTCGCCGGGGATGCACATGGCGGCCGCGGCGGCGCGGGCGGCAATGGCCAGGACGGCTCCGCTGGCCAGGCCCCCGCGGACCTGTCCCGCCGCCAGCTGCTTGAGGCGGCGGGGATCGGCGAGGCGGAGCTGACCGAGCTCGAAGACTACGGCCTGATCCGGCGGGTGGGCCGGCAGTACGGCCCGGAGGCTCTCGCGGTGGCCCGTGCGGTCGCAGCGCTCCGCCAGTTCGGCGTCCAGGCCCGGCACCTGCGGGCGGTCAAGGCCGCCGCGGACCGGGAGGCCAACCTGGTCGAGCAGGTGGTGGCGCCCCAGTTGCGCCAGCGCGGCGCCGGCGCGCGCGATGCAGCCGCGAGGACCGCTTGGCAGATCGTGGACCTGACCTTGCGACTGCACGCCACGCTGGTCGAATGTGCGCTGGCCGAAGCCGGGCTGCCCGTGGCGCCGGTGTCCAGGTACCAGCCGAGTCCCGGCCCATCAGGCCAGGTCGACGATCCCGCCGGCCCTCCGGGCGGGGGGCTGCGGTCGGCTTCCGGGCGATTACGGGTGTACCGTGGCATGGGGAGAGGTAGCCCAGACAGGTTCGCCAGGTACGTGAGGACGGAGCTGCAGTGCGGCAGATGGAGGTCATCGGCGTCCGGGTCGAGATGCCGTCGAATAGCCCCATCGTCTTGCTTAAGGAGGCGCAGGGGGATCGGTACCTGCCCATCTGGATCGGGGCGGTCGAGGCGACGGCGATCGCCTTCGCCCAGCAGGGCATGGTGTCCGTCAGGCCGCTCACGCATGACCTCTTCCGCGATGTGCTCGAGGCCCTGAGCGTCCAGCTGCGGACAGTGAACATCACGGCGCTGCGCGATGGGATCTTCTACGCGGACCTCGTCTTCTCCAACGGCGCCGAGGTGAGCGCGCGCCCGTCGGACTCGATCGCCCTGGCGCTGCGCACCGGCGCGCAGATCTTCGCCAGCGAGGAGATCCTGGACGAGGTGGGTGTGGCCATCCCGGACGAGCAAGAGGATGAGGTAGAGAAGTTCCGGGAGTTCCTCGACACCATCTCACCCGAGGATTTCGGCCGGGCGACGTGATCGCGCCGCCGGGCACCCAGCTGAACCTGTTGGCCCCGTTTACCCCGCTGACCACATGCATCCCGGTATGCCTGCATGCCGCAGGGAATGTCGCGACGCGCCGGGGGCGGTCGTTGACGCCGCCACCCGGGCCGGCTTACGGTTCGAGTGCCGTGGGTAGTCAGCTCCCGTGGAGGTAAGGCGTGGCGGTAACCAGGAGTGACAGCGGGAGGCCAGGGGGCCTATCCGCCGCTGACGGCCCACAAGGTTCCGTAGGCTCTCAGGGCACCCTGTTCGAGACTGACGAGGCGCTAGGTGCCCTAGGGGTCCCGGGCGACGCCGACGCCGCCGCGGAGATCGGCTACCGCGGTCCGACCGCATGCGCCGCCGCCGGGATCACCTACCGCCAGCTCGACTACTGGGCGCGCACGGCCCTGGTTGAGCCGAGCGTGCGCGCGGCCCACGGCTCCGGCTCCCAGCGGCTGTACAGCTTCCGCGACATCCTCGTGCTGAAGGTCGTGAAGCGCCTGCTGGATACGGGGATCTCGCTACAGCAGATCAGGGCGGCGGTCCAGCATCTTCGTGATCACGGCAGCGCGGACCTGGCCCAGGTGACGCTGATGAGCGACGGGGTCAGCGTGTATGAATGCACGTCGGCCGACGAGGTGGTGGACCTGCTCCAGGGCGGCCAGGGAGTATTCGGGATCGCGCTCGGCCGGGTCTGGCGGGAGGTCGAAGGTGACCTGGCGGTGCTGCCTGGCGTGCGGGCCGATGGTCTCATGGCGACCGACCTCAGTGCCCCCTTCGACGGCAGGTCCCCGGGCGAGGACGATCTGGCCAAGCGCAGGCTGCGCCGCACCAGCTGACTCCGCCGCGGCCATGAATTGGCGCCCGTCGGCGTCGTCGTCGGCCGGGTGACAACCGTGAGCAGTTCTGTTTGAATGCTCCCATCACCGAGCAGACCTGGCTCGCCCTGACGGCATCGCAGCGCGGGGCGGCGCACCACGCGGCCGGCTTGCCCAACCAGGATGCCGTCCAGGCGCGCCTGGACGCGCAGGACGTGGTGGTCGCGGCCGTTGCCGACGGACACGGGCACCGCCGGCATTTCCGCAGCGCCCGGGGCGCCGAGCTTGCGGTCTCCGTCGCCTGCGACGCCGCTGCGGACCTGGCCGCACGGCTGGACGAGTTCGAGGCAGCCGAGCAGCTCCAATCGGAGTCTGTTGGCCAGCTTGTCCCGGCCATCACCGGGCGATGGCGCGCCGCCGTCCGCGACGACCTGGCCGCCCGGCCGTTCACCGCGGCGGAACAGGGTGCGCGCGTCGCGGGCGACGATGCGCTGATCGCCTACGGGACCACGCTGCTGCTGGCCATCGCGGGGTGGAGATGGCTCGTTCTGCTCCAGATCGGCGACGGGGACATCGTGGGCGTCCAGCCAGGCGGGCGGCCGCTGCTGGCGGTGCCCGCCGACCCGTCGCTGGACGGCCTGCAGACGACGAGCCTGTGTGCACCGGGCGCGGAGGAGGACTTCCGCGTTGCGGTGGTGGACCTCGCCGGCACGGCGCTGCTCGGGATCTTGTTGGCCACGGACGGATACGGCAACGCTCAGGCGGCCTATCCGTGGGCCGGCGCGGTGAGCGCCGACCTGGCCGGGCTGATCGGCGGACGGCCGCCGGAATGGCTGGCCGACCAGTTGCCCATCTGGGCGAGCCGCTGCGCATCAGCCGACGGCAGCGCCGATGACACCACGATCGCGCTGCTGATCGCGCCGCCGGCGCTGCGGCGGTCAGAGGCGCCCACCGTGCCGTCGGCCGTCGAGCCCGCCGCGCGGCCGGCGGGCCGGCCGCGCGGGTGGCGGCGCTGGCGGTGAACCCAGCCCTTCCCCGGCAGCGGGCCCGTTTCGGCTTGTGCGGCAGGCGGACTGGACATAGCCGACTCGGTGTCGGGACCATGGTCATCGACTTCGGTTCGGTCCGGAGCCAGATTTACACCGACTAGGCAGCGTGCCCGCTGGTGGATTGGGGCGCAGGATGAACGACCTGCAGGTGATCATCGATGGCCGGAGCTATGTCTTCCAGCCCGGACAGACCGTCACGATCGGACGCCTGTCTGATAACAGCATCATCGTCGACGATCCGACGGTCTCGCGCCGACATGCCCAGCTGACCTGGGGACCGACCGGCTGGGTATACGAGAACCTGGGACAGGCCCGCGCCTTCCAGCACGGTCAGCAGGTTCACCAGGTCTTCGTGCGGCAGCCGACCGAGCTGTCGCTGGCCTCGCCGCAGGGACCAGTCATGCGGTTCCAGCCTATGGCCGGCGCCGAGCCGCAAGCGCCCCGGCCAGGTGGCGCCTCGGCCGAGCCTCCGCCCGGCAGCTACGCCCAGCCCGGCAGCTACGGCCAGCCCGCCGGACAGGGTGCCGGCTACGGCCAGCCCGCGGGTTACGGACAGGGCGCCGGCTACGGCCAGCCCGCCGGCCAGCCCGCCGGTTACGGCCAGGGTGCCGGTTACGGCCAGGGCGCGGGTTACGGCCAGGGCGCGGGTTACGGCCAGGGTGCCGGCTATGGCTCCCCTCCGGGCCCGCCCGGCGCTCCCGCAGGTGTCGGCGCGCCCGCGTGGGCCGGCGCGGCGGCAGGTCCCGCCGCGGCCGGGGGCTACGCCCCGCAGGGGGCGGGGGTGCCGCAGCCGGGCCATCCCGCGACCACGGGGGGACTCGCGATGGCCGTCGAGATCCTCGTCCCGATCAAGAGCTGGATGAAGAATCCCGGCTGGCACCAGAGCCTCCGGCTGCTCGTTATCGTTTACGCGCTGCTGCCCTTGGTGTTCCTGGCCCTGTTCTCATCGTCGCGGAGCCTCAGCACGCCGGGCCTGGCGTACAGCCTCTACATCGCGCCGCTGTGGGGTATCGCCTTCTGGCTCCTGCTGCGTCCCGGCAGGCTGCATGCGCAGGAGATCGGGATCGCGGTCGGGATCATCATCTGGGTGACCATATGGCTGAACGTGGTGACCATCAACATCAACGACCAACTGGTGAACGGCGTCCGCAACGGTAACTTCCTGGCCGCCCTCGCCGTCGGGTACAACGAGGAGATCTCCAAGGCGCTGCCGGTCCTGCTGTCCGCGCTCATCCTGCTGCGATGGCGCAAGGCCAAGCTGGGCGTCCGGATGTGGATGTTCCTCGGAACCATCGCCGGCCTGACGTTCGGCATCATCGAGGAGATCTTCTATACCGAGATGGCCATCGCGCAGGTGGCGAATGCGAATCAGGTCGCCCAGGCTGATACCGGAGTCCTCGATTTCGCTTTCCGCGTGTTCGTGGACGGCTTCGAGCACGCCGTGTGGGCCGGGATTTCGGCATTCTTTATCGGAATCGCGGTGAATTACCCGAGACGGCGCTGGCCGCTGATCATCTTCGGAGTTTCCATCGCGGCCGTACTCCACGGGCTCAACGACTGGAGCCTTTCCACGTTCAACTCGTACTGGCCCGGGATTATCGTCCAGGCGGTTTCGCTTCTGCTCTTCCTCGGCTACACGATGTCGGCGACCTCGATCGAGCGCGAGGTCCGCAGCACGCCGCTGTTCAGGGGTGACTCGATGATGATGGAAATCCCTTCGCAGTTCAGGGATTCGGGCACCGGCACCTGACGGGGTGAGTGGGGGATCGCGACGCATCGCTCGTGCCGCCCGCGGCGACCGCCGGCCGGCCGAGGATGACGGCCCGGCCGGTCGCGAGCATCCGGGCATCCACCAGGCCGTATGAATTCGTACACGGAATACAATTCTCGCGTCCGGGGACTTACCAGGCAGCCGCTCGCCTCCGGCCCGAGGCTACGCCTTTCCGGCCGCGCTCCCTCCCACTACGATCTGGATTGTCACGTGTCGCCTGCGGCGGAGGGTCGCAGGCGCCCGTGATGGGGATTTCCACCGATGCCGAGAGCGCAAGGGTGATAGTGCGATGGGTTCAGATGCTTCAGCCGGCCTGGGGCGCGAAGCGCCGACGCAGCGCGTACCGATTCAGCAGCCAGGGCCAGTTCAGCCGGGGCCGCCTGGCGGCGGCGACCTGACTGAGGAACTGCTGAGGTCCGATTCGTGGACCGACGCCATGGTCGGGGCGGCGGGGATACCGGTGGTGGACGTGCCGTTCGTCTCGGTGGGCGGCGGCATGGGCAGCTTCGTCACCGTCGACTACCTGCGCATCGCCGGGGTGGGCACCGACCGGATGCGGGTGCTGTCGGACATCGACCACCCGTGGCAGACGTATGAGTACCTGACGCGCGTCTCGCAGATTCCGCGCCCGGAGCGCATCCGCTCTGACTCCGCCTCGCGACCGGACAACATCTGGGGCTTCCCCTCCTACGCCCTGCAGGAGGCGATCCACGACAAGAGCCTGAAGCCGCTGCGCCAGGTGCTCTTCGAGCCGATGTGGGCGGACTTCTACACCCCGCGGGCCGGCATGGTATTCGAGCAACTCGAGCGCGAGTCCAAGCGGATCAACTACTTCGACATGCTGGTCAAGGGGCAGGTCCGGATGATCCGCCGGCGCCAGGGCGGCGGCTACTTCACCATCCTGACGCCACCGGACGCCAAACCGGCCCGCCGCGTCGCCTACCGGTCGCAGTTCGTCCACCTGGCCATCGGGTACCCCGGCCTGAAGTACCTTCCCGAGTTGCAGGCCTTCCGGACCGAGAACCAGGACTTCTACCACGTGGTCAGCGCCTACGAAGATCACGAGCACATCTACGACCGGCTGAAGGTGAAGCGCGGCGTCGTGCTCATCCGCGGCGGCGGGATCGTTTCCTCGCGGGTGCTGCAGCGCCTGATGGACGACCGGGCCAAGAACAAGCTCGACACCGAGATCGTCCACCTGTTCCGCACATTCGTATCCGGCTCGCACGGACCCGGCCCCTGGATGCGGCGCCGGGGCGGCAACGGATTCGCCTACCAGGGGTTCAACTACCCCAAATCGGTATGGGGCGGGCAGCTGAAGGCGAAGATGCGGCGTCTGGAAGGCGAGGCGCGCGCCAAAGAGTACAAGCTGATGGGCGGCACCAACACGCCGTGGCGGCGGAGCTGGCAGGCGCAGATGAACGAAGGCCGGCGTAACGGCTGGTACCGCACGCTGGAGGGGACGGTCGACGGGATGAAGGTCCGCGAAGACGGGATGGTCGTCAGCCACGTCAAGACCTCCCAGGGCCTTCTCGAGGTGGCCGCGGACTTCGTCATCGACTGCACCGGCCTTGAGGCCGACATCTCCGAGCACCGGGTGCTCGCCGATCTCCTCGAGCATTCCGGCGCAGGGCGCAACCCCGTCGGTCGCCTCGACGTCGAGCGCACCTTCGAGCTGCGGGGCACCGGCAATCCGCCTGGCGTGATATACGCCTCGGGGGCCGCTACCTTGGGCGGGTACTTCCCGGGCGTGGACACGTTCCTGGGCCTGCAGATAGCCGCGCAGGAGATCACGGACGACCTAGCCCGCCGGGGATTTTGCAAGAAAATCGGCCCGGTCCGTTCTACTTCGCAATGGCTGCGCTGGGCCAGGAATAAGCAGCCGTGATTTCTACACCCACAATGCCCGTGCTCCGATAGAGACAGGTTCGTGCATGCTTCCGACGTTGTCAGGCCGCATACAGACCAGGTTCTTCCTGCTGGCCGTTATCGGCGGTCTCATCACCCTGATCATCGTCCCGTTCCTGCCGGGCAGCGCGCCGATCGGCGATAAGTACCGGGATGGCTTCCTGGTGCTGGCCAGCGTCGCCGTGGTGGGCGTGCTCTGGGAACTGCTCTACCATTTCCTGATGCAATGGCGGTGGGAGAAGGACTGGCCCACGTTTTTCGGATTGGCCGAAGGGGTGCCCGAGGGCCTGGTGATCTGGCTGCTGCTGAGCGCCGGAGCCATCCCGGGAATCGTCGGCCACGTCGGCGGGGCCGCGTTCATCATCCAGTTCGTCCTGGTCTGGCTGGGGGTATGGCTTGTGGCGAATGGGCCGATGCGGGTCCCGTTCATCCGGTGGCGGTTCCGCGGCGGGAGTCTAGCGTGAGCGAGTATGGCGTGCTGCCTGGCCTGTGGCCCATTCACGGGGACGGAGTGCTGGCCAGGCAGGGAGATCTCGTGCTTTTGGTCCATCCCGCGGGAGGGCCCTTCACGGACCGGCTGCTCGATCTCCTGGCTAGGGCGGCCCGGGCGGGCGAGAGCGGCCGCCGGTTCGCCGACCTGATCTGCGCAGAGTACGAGGCCGACGCGGCGTCCGCCGCGGGGAACGAGGAGGGCCCGGCCGCTGTCGCGTTCGGGCCCGTCGGCGGCGGGACGGCCGTCGCCGTGTACGGGACGGCCTGGGCGGAAGTCACCACCGCCCGTGGCGTACAGCAACTGGCGACCGGCGAGCCCTACGGACGGCTGCTCTGCGTCCTGCCGTCCACGGTGGTCAAGGTCCGGGCGGGCGTCCGGCCCGTCAGCAGCGTCGGGGATACGGATCCCTACCTGCGCCTGGCCGATGGCGTGGTCCGAGCCGTCGCCCTGGTCTACGCTCCCGCCGAAGTGCCGCCGGACACGGGACATTCCGCCGGCCAAGCAGCGCCCCCCGCCCACGAGCCGACCCCGGCCCCCGCGGAACCCGCCGCCGTGGCGGAAGCGGCGGCCATGGTGGAAGCGGCCGACGAGGTCCAGGCGGCCGTCGAGGCGCAGTCGGCCTACCAAGCGGAGGCGGACGCTCAGGCTCAGGCTCAGGCGGCCGACCAGGCCATGTCCGCGCCCGTTCCCGTTCCCGTCGGCCCGGGCGGGTCCTGGCGCGATCAGGCGCCGGGACCCGCTCCGGCGGACGCGGGCTCCGCCGACCAAGACGTCCACAGCCCGACCAGCCTGGACAGGTCCTGGCACGAGCAGGCGGCGCCGAAGCCGGCGCCGGTGGATGCGGGTTTGGCCGACCCGGCCGCCGTGCACAGCCCGACCAGCCTGGACGTGGCCTGGCGCGATCAGGCGCCAGGACCCGCTCCCGCGGACGCGGGCTTCGGTAACCAGGGCGCCCAGTGGGGCGCCGGGCAGCAGGAGGCGGGCGACCAGTACGGGCAGGGGCAGTACCAGTACGGGCAGGACCAGTACGGGCAGGACCAGTTCCAGTACGGCGCTGGTCAGCAGGCCGTGGCCGACCCGCCGGACGGCGACTTCGGGCGCGACTTCGTCGCGCTCTCGCTGCTCGGCGGCCAGGCCCCCGACGATATGCCCCGGCGTGACCCGCTGCCGCTCGGCGCGGAACCGCTGGACGACAAGGCCCTCGGCCCCGCCGAAGGACCCGCCCCGGTCGTCCTGGGCATCTACTGCAAGAGCGGGCACTTCAACGACCCGGAGGCGCGCTACTGCGCCGTCTGCGGCATCGGCATGGCCCAGCTCACCAAGATTCCGCAGGAAGGAAAGCGGCCGCCGCTCGGCGTGCTCATCCTGGACGACGGGTCGGTCTGCCAGCTCGACACCGACTACGTGATGGGCCGCGAACCCACGCTGGACAAGTCGGTGGCCGACGGCCGCGCCAGGCCGCTGCGGCTGGGCGGCGCCTCGGATCTGGTGTCCCGGATCCACGCCCGCGTCGAGCTGGACGGCTGGCAGGTCTACGTCTCCGACCTCAATTCCGCCAACGGCACGTTCGTCGCCCTCCCCGGGGAGAGCGCTGCCACCAAGCTGGCCCCGGGGGTCCGGACCCCCCTGGTCGCGGGCGCGCAGATCCGCCTGGGCGACGCTTACGGGCTCCGGTACGACTCGCATCGGCACCGGTGAGTTACACGTAGCGGGAAGGGGGCGGGACTATGAGCCTGAGCGCCGTCCAGTTGCTCCTGGCCGACGTGGCGATCGTCATCATCCTCGCCCGCCTGCTCGGCATCGCTGCGAGGCGCCTCGGGCAGCCCCAGGTGATCGGCGAGATCCTCGCCGGGATCCTGCTTGGACCCACGTTCTTCCACGGCCACCTCACCAAGACGCTGTTCCCGACCCCGCTGATCTCCCCGCTGACCGCCCTGGCCGACCTCGGCCTGGTCCTGTTCATGTTCGTGGTCGGCTACGACGTGGACCTGCGCCTCATCAGAGGCCGCGAGCGCGTCGCGGTCGGCGTATCGACCGGCTCGCTGATCCTGCCCCTGATCGGCGGTTCGCTGCTGGGCATCTGGCTGGCCCACCGCAATCACGTGACGCACGTCTCCACCTTCGCGCTGTTCATCGGCACCGCGATGGCCGCGACCGCGTTCCCCGTCCTGGCGCGCATCCTGACCGAGCGGGGCCTGCACCGCACCCGTATCGGCGGGCTCGCGCTGGCCAGCGCCGCGATCGCGGACGTGCTCGCCTGGACGCTGCTGGCCGTGGTGGTCGCGCTGGCCGGTAACGGCGCGCCGTGGAAGGTGCTGCTGGCCATCCCGTACGCCGCCGCGATGTTCCTGCTGGTCCGGCCCTTGCTACGCCGGCTTTCCCGCGTTTACTCAAAGGCGGGCCGGCTCACCCCGAACGTCCTGGCCACCGTGCTGGCCGGGCTCTTGCTGTCCTGCTATGCCACCAACTGGATGGGCCTGCACTTCATCTTCGGCGCGTTCCTGTTCGGCATCGTCATGCCCCGCGAGGACGTCCTGGCGCTGCGCGAGGAAATCCTCGAGCGCCTTGAGCAGGTCAGCGTCCTGGTACTGCTCCCGCTGTATTTCGTGGTGTCCGGGCTGAGCATCAACCTGTCCACGGTCGGGACTTCCGGGCTGGAGGAACTCGGCGCGATCCTGGCGGTGGCCATTGCCGGGAAGTTCATCGGCGCCTTTTTCGGCGCCCAGCTCACCGGGGTCAGCGGCCGTAACGCCGGCGTGATCGCCACCTTGATGAATACCAGGGGCCTGACCGAACTCGTCATCCTCAGCGTGGGTCTCCAGCTGCACATCCTGACCAAGCCGCTGTACGCCCTGATGGTGGTCATGGCGCTGGTCACGACCGTGATGAGCGGGCCGCTGCTGAAGTGGATCTACCCCGACCGGGTCATGGAGCGAGACCGGGCCGCCGCGGACCGGGCGCAGCTGGCCGGCGGCGGCCCCGCTCACCGGATCGTGGTGCTGATCGACCAGCCGGAGACCGCGGAACCCCTGGTGGATATCGGAGCTGACCTGGCCTCGACGCGGCCCGGCGCTGAACTGGCCCTGGCCCACCTCGTCTCGGTCCGGGGCGGAAGCAGGCTCGAGTTGGGCGCGGGTATCGGCGGCGAGCTGCTGCAGATGACCGCCATCATGAGCCAGCTGCACGCGCTCGCCGAGCGGTCGGCGGTCCGCGGCGCCCAGGCGGTCGTGCTCTCGCGCTTCAGCGACGACGTGCCTGGTGAGCTGCCGGCGTACGTGGCCGCGGCAGAACCCGACACCGTCGTTCTCGGCGCAGGCGGCCTAGGCGCTAAGGTGCTCGCGGCGATCCGGGCTGACACCGAGACCCGCCTGGTCATCTCCCGCGTGCCCCCGCCAGACCACCCGGGCGCCGTGGCCGTCTACGCCGGGCACGGCGCCGATGCTGCCGCCGCCCTCGACGTCGCCGCCCAACTCGCCGCGGCCAGGCACCTCGAGCTCGTGCTAGTCGGAGGCGAGGGCAGGCGAGTCCGGAGCGCTGCTGCGGAACTGGCCCGCCAGGGCATCTCGGCCAGCAGCGGTACGGTGCCGGAGGGAGCCCTGCTAGTCGCGAGCGAGGACGGCGCCTCAGGCGTCCGCCCTGAAGTCCACCTGAACGTGCGCGCAGGCAGCAGGGAGGACATCGAAGACCGCCCCGAAATCGCTAGCCCGGTCTCCGCCCTGGAGCCAGGAAGGCAGTGATCATGACTGACGAACGCGGCGGTATCGCCGACTACAAGTTCATCCAGCGGCTCGGAGCAGGCAGCCACGGAGTGTTCTACCTCGCGTATCCGCCCAAGCGCCTGCCGGTCAAGGCCGAGTTCGTGGCGGTGAAGGTGCTGTCCGGCGGCAGCAGCCAGGACGTGTTCAGGTGGGCGCATCGCGAGCTCGCCGCGTTCGCCGCGGTCAGTTCGCCGTACCTGGTCAGCCTCTACGACGCCGGGCAGCAGGGCGACGAGGTGTACTACTCCATGGAGTACCTGCCCGCCGGCTCGCTGGCCAGGCCCGCCGAGACACCAGGCCGGGCCTGGTCCCTGGCCGCGATGGCCCACGCGGCCCGCGCGACTCACGCGCTGCACGAAGCCGGCATCGCCCATCGCGACATCAAGCCGGGAAACGTCCTGCTGCACCCGGGCGGGGGCAAGCTGGCCGACCTCGGCCTCAGCCACGTCCTGAAGCCGGGCATCACCATCACCGGGATGGGGCCCGCGGGGGACATCGGCTACGTGGACCCGCACCTGATCCGCGGCGACCGTCCGTCACGGGCCAGCGACATCTTCTCCCTGGGCGCCACCTTGCACTTTGCCCTGGCCGGGGAGGGGCTCTACGGGCCGCTGCCCACGGCCGACCCGCTCCTGGCCATGCGGCGTGTCGTATCTCATCCACCGGAGATCTCCACGGCCCTGGACCCGCAGGCCAGGGAGATCATCGCCTGGGCGGTCGCCGCCAACCCGGCCGAGCGCCCGGCGACGGCCCTGCAGTTCGCTGAGCGGATCGAGGACCTCGCCAAGGCCCCGGCTCCCGGTTAGCCCTACTGGCAGGCAGGCCGGCGCCGGCTTGTCCCACAATCTGGTTCAGTCAGGGTACGATCGTTAGTGCCGATGACACCGGCCGGGAGAGATCCCGCGCTAGCTGCGCGGGCGCCGAAGGGGCAACATCCCCGGAACCTCTCAGGCACACGAACCGGACGGGGCAGGCACTCTGGAGCGGGCCCGGCCGGCCAGCCGCGCCGCGACAGACGGGGAGCCAGTGACCGCGCGCGTCCGGGAGGCTCTCCAGTGACAGATTTCGCCGCACGCCACATCGGGCCGTCCGAGGCTGACCAGCGACGAATGCTCGACACCCTGGGCTGTCCGTCACTTGACGAGCTCACCAGGGCCGCGCTGCCCGAGGGAACCGCCGAGGTCCGGGCCGGGCAGCTCGGCCTGCCGGAGCCGCTGACCGAGACCCAGGCCCAGGCGGTACTGCGCCGGATGGCCGACCGCAACAAGATGCTGACCCCGATGATCGGCCTGGGGTACTACGGCACGATCACCCCGGCCGTCATCCGCCGCAACGTGCTCGAGGATCCGGCCTGGTACACGGCCTACACCCCGTACCAGCCGGAGATCTCGCAGGGGCGGCTCGAGGCGCTGCTCAACTTCCAGACCATGATCGCCGACCTGACCGCGCTGCCCTGGGCGGGCGCGTCGCTGCTCGACGAGGCCACGGCCGCCGCCGAGGCGATGACGCTGGCCCGCCGGGCCACTCCCGGCCGGACCTTCCTCGCCGACGCCGACTGCCTGCCGCAGACGCTGGCCGTGCTGCGCACCCGCGCCGAGCCCCTCGGCATCCACCTCGTCGTCGCCCCGGTCACCCCCGAGGAGATCGCCGCGCAGCCCGACCTGTTCGGCGTCCTGCTCCAGTTCCCAGGCGCGTCCGGTGTTGTCCGCGACCTGGCGCCGCTCGTCGAGGCCGCGCACGCCCGCGGGGCGCTGGCCGCGGTAGCCGCCGACCTGCTGGCCCTGACCCTGCTCAGGCCGCCCGGCGAGATGGGCGCGGACATCGCGGTGGGTTCCAGCCAGCGGTTCGGCGTGCCGATGTGGTTCGGCGGCCCGCACGCGGCCTACATCGCGGTCACCGACCCGCTCAAGCGCCAGCTTCCCGGCCGGCTGGTCGGGGTCTCCGTGGACGCCGACGGCCGGCCCGCCTACCGCCTCGCGCTCCAGGCCCGTGAGCAGCACATCCGGCGGGAGAAGGCGACGAGCAACATCTGCACGGCGCAGGTCCTGCTCGCGGTGACCGCCGCCATGTACGCCGCCTACCACGGGCCCGAAGGGCTGGCCGCCATCGCACGGGGTACGCACCGCAGCGCCGCTGTCTTGGCCGCCACCCTGCGCGATTACGGCCACCGAACGAACGGTGGTGACTTCTTCGACACCATCCGCATCGTCTTGCCTGGCGGCCGGGACGAGGCGGCGCACGCCATGGAACGGGCTCGAGCCGCCGGGTACGACCTGTACCTGGCGCCGGACGGCGTGCTGCAGGCCAGCTGCGACGAGACCACCACCGACGCCCAGCTTCGCGAGGTCGTCGCCGCTATCTGCCGGGTGGAACACCCCGACGACGTAGAGCTGTCCGCCGCCGACCCTGACGTGCTGCCGGCCGGCCTGCTGCGGACCACGGCCTACCTCACCCACCCGGTGTTCAGCACCCACCGGAGCGAGACCTCGATGCTGCGCTACCTGCGGCGGCTGGCCGACTTCGACATCGCCCTGGACCGGTCGATGATCCCGCTCGGCTCGTGCACGATGAAGCTCAACGCGTCGGCCGAGATGGAGCCCATCAGCTGGCCGGAGTTCGCCGGGCTGCACCCGTTCACCCCGGCGCCGCAGGCGGGGGGCTACCTGGAGCTGATCGAGTCCCTCGAGGTCAGGCTGGCCAGGCTCACCGGGTACGACGCGGTATCCGTGCAGCCGAACGCCGGCTCGCAGGGTGAGCTGGCCGGCCTGCTGGCGATCAGGGGCTACCACGCCTCGCGCGGCGAGCAGGACCGTGACGTCTGCCTGATCCCGGAGTCGGCGCACGGCACCAACGCGGCCAGCGCGGTGCTGGCCGGGCTGCGGGTGGCCGTGGTCAAGTGCGACTCCGACGGCGCCGTCGACCTCGGCGACCTCGCCGCCAAGCTGGAGGCCCACGACGGGCACGTGGCCGCGGTCATGGTGACCTACCCGTCCACCGCCGGGGTCTACGAGCAGAACGTGACGGCCATCAGCGACGCGGTGCACGCCGCGGGCGGCCAGGTGTACATCGACGGCGCCAACTTCAACGCGCTGGCCGCAGTGGCCACCCTGACCTCGTTCGGTGCCGACGTCTCCCACCTGAACCTGCACAAGACGTTCTGCATCCCGCACGGCGGCGGCGGCCCCGGCGTGGGCCCCGTCGCCGTCCGCGAGCACCTGGCGGATTTCCTGCCGGGGCGCGGGGCGGGCGGCCCGGTCGCGGCAGCCCCGTACGGGTCCGCGGGTATCCTGCCGATCTCCTGGGCGTACATCGCGATGATGGGCGAGGCCGGGCTGCGCCGCGCCACCCAGGTCGCGGTGCTGTCCGCCAACTACGTAGCCAAGCGGCTCGCGCCGCACTACCCGGTCCTGTTCACCGGGCGGAACGGCCTGGTCGCGCACGAGTGCGTCATCGACCTGCGCCCGCTGGCTCAGCAGACCGGGATCACCGTCGAGGACGTGGCCAAGCGGCTGATCGACTACGGGTTCCACGCGCCCACCATGTCGTTCCCGGTCGCGGGCACGTTCATGATCGAGCCGACCGAGAGCGAGAGCCTGACCGTGCTCGACCGGTTCTGCGACGCGATGATCGCCATCAGGTCCGAGATCGCCCGGGTGGCCGCCGGTGAGTACGACGCGCACGACAACCCGCTGAAGAACGCCCCGCACACCGCCGAAATGCTCATCGCCGGTGAATGGAAGCACCCGTACTCCCAGGAAGAGGCGGCCTTCCCGCCCGGCGTGGACCGCAAGGCCAAGTACTGGCCGCCGGTCCGGCGCGTCGACCAGGCCTACGGCGACCGGAACCTTATGTGCGCCTGCCCTCCGCCCGAGGCCTTCGAGTAGAGGTGTCAGCCCTCCACGAGGGCCAGGCTGAGCTGGCCGAGGCGGTCGGGATCGGCGGTCATGTCGATGGCGGTGATTGCCTCGCCGGGGATCGCGAAGGTGAAGACCACCCGCGGTTTCCCGCCCGGTGCCCACGCCAGTCCGGCGAGGCCGTCGATCAGGGCCAGCTGCGCGGCCTGGGCCTGGCCGCAGAACCGGCCGGCGACATCGTGGGCGCCGTGGAGCAGCCCGGGCGCGCCGATCCGCGCCGCGGCCTGGTCGGCCCGCAGCACCACGCCCGGGTCGAGCAGTTCGAGCAGGTCGACGAAGTCGCCCCGCTTGGAAGCGGCGAGGAAGGCGGTGACGACCTTCCGCTGCCGGTCCCGGTTCTGCTCGAACCGTCCGGCGAGCCAGTCCAGTTCGCTCATCGGTCACACTCCTCCGTCGCGGCCTGTCATAACGGTGACAGGCGGAGCCGCGCCAATGTGACAGGTGGAGGACAGCAAAGCATGCAACAGCGCATGATCAACCCAGCCGTGACCATTCCCCAAGCCATGCAGGCCATCCAGGCGCTGAGCGGCGCCGCGTACCAGGGCGGCGTGCCTGAGGCCACGCTCGCACTGGTCCACCTGCGCGCCAGCCAGATCAACGGCTGCAGCTTCTGCGTGCAGTCCGGCACGGCCCACGCCAGGAAGGCGGGCGAGACCGATGACCGGCTGGCGACGGTGGCCGCCTGGCGGGACGCGCCCTACTTCTCCGACGCCGAACGCGCGGCGCTGGCGCTGACCGAGGCTGTCACCCGGCTGGCCGACCGGCCCGACCCGGTGCCCGATGCAATCTGGGACGAGGCCGCCCGCCACTACGACGAGCGGGCTCTGGCTGGCCTGCTCCTGTGGATCGCCACTACGAACGTCTATAACCGGCTCAACGTCCCCACCAGGCAGGTAGCCGGCGTCTGGCCGAAGTGGGAGATTCAGGAATCCCCGTGACCAGCTCGGCCCCCTCCCCTTCTACGGGGAGGGGGCGGGCACCAGCAGCGGGAGGGGTGGTGCGGTGGAGGGGGCGGCCGGCCTGGCCGGGGAGCGGCTTTGGCCGGGCCTGGCCGCCGCGTATGTTAGGCCGGGGTGTCCGGGCTGGCGATGGGGAAGGCGTTCAGTTCGGCCAGGTGGGGCGGGAGGCTGATGGTGACGACGCTCTCCTGCTCCTGGGGGTCGGTGCGGGCGACGACGGCCACGGTCATCACGTCGCTGCGGTTGACGGGCAGGTGCGGGGTGCCGGGCGGGACGTACATGAAGTCGCCGGCCCTGACCACCGTGCAGTGCTGCAGGCCCGCGCCGTGCCAGACCTCGGTCTCGCCGCTGACGGTGTAGATGGCGGACTCGTGGCCGTCGTGGATGTGGGGCACGCCACGGGTCCCTGGCGGGATCGTCACCAGGTGCAAGCACAAGGCCCGGGCGCCAGCGGAGCGGCTGCTCACCCCGGTGGCCAGACTCATTCCCTGCTTGCCGTCGTAGGTGTCAGCCGCGCGGATGATGATGACCTCACCGGGGGCGGTGATGGCCATATGGGGTGTGTGTAGGGCTCTCTCCCAAACGTCGCTTACTCTGAGCATTTGACCATATCCTATCCGTGATGTCCCCAATGACAGGTTATGGCTGTGTGTATTCGTATAGATACTCTCCGTAAGGTCAATGTGTCCTAGCCGTTTGGTAAGACAGACCTATCTATCAGGCAAGCTCGCCGCGCGTGGCGCGCAGGTCGGGCTGGCTGAGATCGGCTCGGCGAGCGTGCTTCTTGTGCACGGCCTGCCGGGATACGCCGAGGACTTCGGCGATCTCCTGCCAGGACCAGCCGTGCTTCCTTGCGTTGTCCACCTGGAGCGCCTCAAGCTGCTCCAGCAGCCTGCCTAGCGCGGCGACGGCGCGCAGCCCGGTACGCGGGTCCGAGCTATCGGCCGCGGCCGCCAATTCGGGTGCCTTGTCCACGGTGTCAATCTTGGTTGACGTCCCGTCCGTTGTCAACTTGAGTTGACAATCGGAGCGCGATTACGAAGCGCTTACCGGGGGCGGGTGAACCATGCGGAGCTCCGTGACGTACCCGTTACTAGAGGGGGAGAGAATCCGGCCCTCGCCAGCGGCCGGGAGTGATCCGTCACGATCGGAAACTGGATCGGTATGCCCGGGAGCGTACGATCCAGCTAGGCCACGCTATCAGCGGCCGCTGCGCGCGAGGGAGGTGCGGTGACCAGCGTTACCGGGCCCTCGCCGCAGCCTCGTCCATCCGGGGCTGGCGCGTTGCCGTGGTCACGGCCTGGCCGGCCGGGCTCGAGGGTCTCGCGAGGTCATGGCGGTCCGCCCCCCGAGGCGACGCACGGAGCACGTCAGAGACCACCGGGCGTTCGGGATAAAAAAGGGTACGTCCGGGTTGGGCCGGGCGCCGTCCTGGCCGTCATCGCGTTCGGGGCGGCCGGCGTCATCGCCCTGTGGTGGCACAGCACTCCGGACGTCAGCGGGCTCGGCGGCTGGCTGACCGGGGCGGGGGAGATCCTCGGCCTGCTCGCCGGGTACGGCGTGGTCGTCCTCGTCGCGCTGATGGCGCGGCTCCCGCCGCTGGAGCGGGGCATCGGCACCGACCGGCTCGTCCGGTGGCACTCGATGGGCGGCAGGTACATCGTCAGCGTGGTCGTCGCGCACGGCCTGCTCATCCTGTGGGGGTACGCGGTCGAGGCGCACACCACGGTGGTGAGCGAGGCCGCCGCTTTGCTCACCCAGTACCCGGACGTCCTGATGGCCACCGTGGCCGGCTTCCTGCTGCTGGGTGTCGGCATCGTGTCGATGCGCGCCGCGCGGCGGCGGATGCGCTACGAGACGTGGTACTACCTGCACCTGTACACCTACCTGGCGATCGCACTGGCGTTCAGCCACCAGTTCGCCGTCGGCGCGTCGTTCATCAGCAACCTGGCGGCGCGGTTCTGGTGGTCGGCGATGTACCTGACCGTCGCGGTCCTCGTGGCCTGGTACCGGGTCGTGGTCCCGCTGCGCGCGTTCGCCAGGCACGACTTCACGGTGATCGGGGTGAAGGCCGAGGGGCCCGGCGTGATCTCGGTCTACATCGGCGGCAAGCACCTCGACGAACTCGACGCCGAGCCCGGGCAGTTCTTCCGCTGGCGGTTCCTGACCAGGTCCCTGTGGTGGTCGTCTCATCCGTACTCGCTGTCGGCCGCGCCGGGCGGCGACGTCCTGCGGATCACGGCGAAGGACCTCGGCGACCACAGCCGGGCCCTCAACCGGCTGCGGCCGGGGACCCGCGTCATCGCCGAAGGGCCCTACGGGGCGTTCACCGCGGCGGACTCAGGGCGCGGCGTGCTGCTGCTGGCCGGCGGGGTCGGGATCACCCCGCTGCGGGCCATGTTCGCGACGCTGCCCGGACCGGTCACGCTGATCTACCGGGCGAGCAGCGAGCAGGACATCGTGTTCAGGGACGAGCTCGACGCCATCGCGGCGGCACGCGGGGGGACCGTGTACTACCTGGTCGGGACCCGTGCGGAGATCGGCGGTGATCCGCTGTCGCCCCGCCTGCTGCACCGCCTCGTGCCCGGGCTGGACCAGCAGGAGGTCTACGTGTGCGGGCCGGGCGGCATGGTGTCGGCCGCCGTCGACGCGCTCCGCGCCGCCGGAGTGCCGCGCAAGCGCATCCACTTCGAGTCGTTCGAGTTCTGAGGGGAGGCCCCGCTCGATGCGCCGAGCGATCCTGGCTATCACCGGCACCATCGCCGGCCTGGCGGCCCTGCTGTCGTTCAAGTCGCATGTCCCGTCTATTCCCACGTCGACGGCCGGCGGCACCAGCGGCGTGTCGTCGTCTTCGCCGGCGTCCGAGGCGGGACCGGGAGCGGTGGTCCCGACGGGAAACCAGGCGGGCACCCTGCCCGTCGGGGAGAGCACGCTCACCGGTCAGGTGGCCAACACGGTGTACGGCCCGGTCCAAATCCAGCTGATCATGCGCGACAGCAAGATCATCAATGTCTCGATCCTCCAGATGCCGGACGGCACCATTCATGACATCCAGATCGGCCAGTTCGCCTTTCCCGTGCTGATCAAAGAGACGAAGGCGGCGCAGAGCGCCAAGATCGACGCCGTGTCCGGGGCGAGCTATACCAGCGCGGGCTACATCCAGTCGCTGCAGAGCGCGCTGGATCACGGCCTCTGAGCCCGATGGCAGGCCTCCCGTCCGGGCGGCTCCGGCACGCCGAGCACGTCATGGGTACCGTCGTGTCCTTCGACGTCCCGGCCTGGGCCGGCCAGGATCCGGAGACCGGCGCCCTGGCCGGCGCGGTGCGCTGGCTGCACTGGGTCGACGCCACGTTCTCCCCGTACCGGGATGACAGCGATGTGAGCCGCTTCGGCCGCGGATCGCTCGCGCTGGCCGAGTCCGCGCCCGAACTGGCCGAGGTGCTGGCCGCATGCGCCGACGTCAGCACCGTGAGCGGCGGGTACTTCACCACCACCCCCGGCGGCCGGTTCGACCCGTCCGGGTACGTGAAGGGCTGGGCGATCGAGCGGGCCGCCGCGCTGCTCACCGCCGCGGGCTCGGCCCGGCACACCGTCAACGGCGGGGGTGACGTCCAGTGCGTCGGCGGCAGGGGCCCCGGCCGGCAATGGCGGGTCGGCATCGCGCACCCGCTGCGGCCTGGCTCGCTCGCCACCGTCGTGTCCGGGCGGGACTTCGCCGTCGCCACCTCCGGGATCGCCGAGCGCGGCCCGCACATCATCGACCCGCACACCGGCCAGCCGGCCGAAGGCCTGGCCAGCATCACCGTGGTCGGGGCGAGCCTGGCCGCCGCGGACGCCTACGCCACCGCGGCCTTCGCCATGGGCCCCGCCGCCCGCGACTGGGTGGAGAGCCTTAGCGGGCACGAGGCGTTCGCGGTCACCCCGGACGGCGCGGCCTGGCAGACCAGCGGGTTCAAGGCCTTTCTCGGCTGACCCGCCGTCACCGTGAGCGCTCACGGCAGCGGCGGCTGGCCTCCGTCGTAGACGAGCAGGCCGTCGCCGCGCGGCCGCAGGCCGCGACATGACTGGCGGGAGCCCGGCTGGACGGGCAGGCTCCGGTCAGCTCGCCTGCCGGTACTGGTCGACGATCTCGGCGTGCAGGGTCGGCGCGGAGGTATCGGCTCCGGCCAGGATCAAGGGCACCATCCCGCGCTTGACGACGGTCAGGGCCAGCGCGATGTGCTCGACGCCGATGGTGGAGTCGTGCAGCTGGAGTGTCTCGCGGAGCGTTAGTTCCAGGATCCGCTTAGCGACCGGGGTGAACGGGATGTGGCCGCGGGGCGGGCCGCCGGCCCGGTTGGGGCCCGGGGCGCCCGCGGGCCCGGCCGGGCGGGGCGGCGTGACACCGGGAAGCCGACGGTTGCCGTACCGGCTGGCGCCGCGGCGCCACCTGCGGACGAGGCGAGGCGGCAGGTGGCGGCGGGGATCCAGGCGAGACCGGAGCGATCCCGCCGGCCGCGGCGCGAGCTTCGTACCGCGCTGCAGCTCGAAGTCGGCTCGGGCCAGGGCCTGAGGTCCGAAGGACGCCTCGATCCTGGCGCGTACGGTGTCGAGGTCGATTCCGATCGCCGCCAGCGCGTCCCGGTCCAGGCTGCCGAACAAGTCCGCTCCGGCGCCGCCCCCGGCACCCGGCCCGACCCGTCGGATGACTTCAGCCTCGACGTATTCGGGCGTGATGCCGTGCGCGGCCAGGATAGCGCTGGCCGGGTTGCTGGCCGAGACCACGGCGAGCAGGATGTGCTCCCCGCCGATGTAGTTGTGTCCGAGGCGGCGGGCGTGCTTCTGGGCCTCGACTACGGTCATGCGGGCGTCCTGGGTGAAGCGCTCGAGCATCACGCCCTCCCGAGCCGTCGGCCGTACTTGCGGTGGACGGTCTGCTTGGTGACGCCGAGCCGTTCCGCGATTTCCTGCCAGGACCAGCCCTGCTCCCGTGCGTTCCGGACCTGGAGGATCTCCAGCCGTTCGGCGAGCGCGCGCAACGCCGCCACCGCTCTCAGGCCGATGTCAGGGTCGGTGCTCGTGGCACCTTCGGCGATTTCTAGTACAGGTTCCATGAACGTCAGCATATGCTGACGTTCCCGTTCGCGTCAACACATGCTGACGACTGGCCCGATCGCCGCTACCCGTCGCCTACCCCGAGGCGCTGGCGTGCGCGGCGATCAGCTCACGTTCCCGTTCGGCGCTCAGGCCTGCGCGCCGGGGCCGGTCCAGGCCCTCCTCGCGCTCCCAGGCCAGCACGTCGGCCTGCAGTTCGGCAGGCGGGCGTTGCCGCAGTCCTGCGGCTCGGGCGGCCTGGCCGCTGCGGGCCCCGAAGCCCTCCCAGCCCGGCTCGAATACCCACATGGGCAGCGATTCGGGACCCATCCACATTGCGACGCCCTGCTCGAACAGCCACGCCGGGTCCGCCTCGATGACCGGGCCCGTGTGTCCGCCCACCGCGCGGGCCTGCTCGATCCAGGCGCCGAACTCCATGACCGGGCCGACCGCGTCAAAGGTCCCCGTGGTCCGGGCCTGCGCGCAGGCCAGGACCCAGGCGGCGAGATCGCGCGCGTCGATGACCTGCGTCGCCACCTGCGGGGTGGCGGGGACGAGCATCGGGGCGTCCGGGTCGCGGGCCGCCCGGGCCACCCAGTAGCCCGACCGTCCGGTGTGGTCACCGGGCCCGCCGATCAGGCCGGCCCGCGCGATCATGAGCCGGTCGCCTACCGCGGCCGCTGCGGCCTGCTCGCACGCGACCTTCGCCTCGCCGTACTGCTCGATCCCCGCCTGGTTCTGGTCGGTGGCGGGCAGCAGTGGCGTGGTCTCATCGGCACCGGAGACGGAGTTGTCGGCGTACACGCTCCCCGACGAGACGTAGGCCCAGTGCGCGGCCCTGTTCCCGAGCGCCGCCAGCGCACCGCGGACCAGGCCGGGCTGCCAGGACACGTCGATCACCGCGTCCCAGTCCTGGTCGCGGACGCCGTCGTAGGCGCCGTGCTCGCGTCGGTCGGCGGCCACCAGGACCGCGCCGTCGGCCACCGGACCGCTTTCCCCCCTGGCCAGGCAGGTCACCGCGTGACCGCGCTCGACCGCCTGCCGAGCCACCTCGCGGCCGAGCCAGGCCGTGCCGCCAAGAACCAGAACGTCCATAAGGACAGTCCAGCACGCCCGAGCACGTTGCGTCGGCTGTAGGCCAGGACTGACAGGCTCATCCGGATCTGCGTGCCGACCGTGCGGACAGTGACCTCTATACTTTGTCGGCGCGAGCAGTCCGATGTCTGCATGGCTCCTGGTCCGGAAGGAAGAGTCAGGAATGCTTGAGACATCGTCCAGCGGGCATCCAGGCCCGCTTCCTAATCTCCTGTCCATAGCAGCATGGGGCGGGGGGACTGCCGAGCAGGGAGGATCGGATCGTGCGGGACAAGGTGACCATCGCGTACCGCGGAGCTAGGTATGAGCTCGGGCGCGGGCCGACCTTCTTCGGGATCTGGCCCGCGGGGGCGTCTGGTTCGCAGCCGCTTGAATGGTGGCCCGATACCCCTGAAGGCTGGTCGGCCGCCTGGGCCCGGTTCACGGACATCGAAACCCCGGGCACGGTCGCCGTGACCGATAAGCGGATCGCGGCTCAGGGCGCAGTCCCGGCGGGCCACGCTGGCTTCGCGGCAGGCCAGGGCGAATTTGCCGCCGGCCAGGGCGGGTACGCGGCGGGCCAGGGCGGGTTTGCGGCTGGCCAGGGCGGGTTTGCGGCTGGCCAGGGCGGCGTTCCGGCCGGGCCGCGCACCGCGGGCGCCGGTATCGGCGGGATCATCGCGGTGGCCTTGCTGGCCGCGGGCGTCGTGCTCGGCGTCGTCGGCCTCTTCCCCGGCTATCTGGCTGGAGCCAGCCTCGCCAGCCAGCCTTCCAACCTCGTCCCGCACGTGCTCTATCTCGCCGCCTGGAGCGGCAGTGCCGCGCTCATCGCCCTCGGCGGCACCCGGCTGCGGCTGGGCGCCCTGCTAGGAGCCGGGCTGAGCCTGGTGACGTTCGGCCTGTTCTTCGCCGACGCCGGCACGGCGATGGCTGGCGGCCTCCACCTAGCCGACTCGGGCCTGGTGCTCTCGATCGCGGGCTGGCTCGCCTGCGCGGCGGGGTCCGCGATAGCCATGCTGATCCCGACCGCCGGAACGCCCCGCCTGCTTGGCCAGCCCGGCGGCGCCCGAGGACCGCTGCGCAGGCCCCGCGGCTCGCAGGTGGGTACCGCCGTCCTGGTGGTGCTCGCCGGCCTCGGTGCCGCCATCGCGTTCGCCCCGGCATGGGACAGTTTCACCCTGCGGACGGCGACCGGGCTGTCTCAGACGCTGCAGGCGGGGAACGCCTTCGACAACCCGGGACCGGTTATCGCCGGGGACGTCGCGGTGATGGTCGCCCTGGCCGCGGTGGTCATCGCGGCCGCGATGTGGCGCCCTGCCCGGCACGGGGCGGTGCTGGTCGCCGGCGCCGCCATCCCGATGGTGGGCCAGGCCATCTCGGCTCTCATCCAGGCGAGCGAGCCAGCCACGGCGGGACAGTTCGGGTTCACGGCGGGGCAGGCGCAACGGCTGGGGCTCACGATCAGCAACGGCCTGACCCCGTGGTTCTGGATCTACGGCGCGTTCGTCCTCGCGCTCGTGGTCTCGTGCGCGTGGATGCTGTTCACGCCGGGCGATTTCGTCGGCGCGCCGGCCGGCCCGTACCCTGGCGCTCCGCCGGCTGACGACCTGTGGCGGACCAAGCCCGAACCGGAAGACGATCCCTGGCCCGCCCCGGCCGAGCCCGCCACGGCGGCACCCGATAGCACTACGGCGTCGGACACCGGCACGCAGCCCGACGATCGCGCGGAGCCGGCTGCGGCGACTAACCCGCCGCCCGCGGGCGGCTGACTGATCCCTACTTGCCCCGGTAACCCGGGCCACGGTTTCATGGGCCTCGACGGACATTGCCTGATACGTCGAAGGGCCCGAAGATGACCAAGCCGGATCGGGGCACGCCCGCGGTCAGCCGGATCCTGTCCCGCGCCTGGTCGCTGCCCCCGCGGCGCAACCAGGTCGCGGTGGAACGCGGCGTGAAGGTCCCGATGTCGGACGGCACGGTGCTGCTGGCCGACCACTACATCCCCGTCTCCGTCGCGTCGGCAGCCACGGTTCTCGTGCGCTGCCCGTACGGCCGCGGCTTCCCGTTCAGCGTGGGGAGCGCGCAGGTTATCGCCGAGCACGGCTACCACGTGCTGCTCCAGAGCGTCCGCGGCACCTTCGGGTCCGGCGGTGACTTCGAGCCGATGCGCAACGAGATCGCCGACGGCCAGGACACCGTCGCCTGGCTGCGCAAGCAGGACTGGTTCACCGGACGGCTCGCCACGTTCGGCGCGAGCTATCTCGGCTTCGTGCAGTGGGCGCTGGCCATGGACCCACCACCCGAGCTGGCCGCGGCGGTGGTGCAGGTCGGCCCGCACGACTTCAGCCGTACCGCGTACCGTAACGGAGTCTTCGACCTGTACAACTTCCTCAGCTGGGCCGACCTGATCGCTCACCAGGAGCACACCGGGCTGCTCCAAGGCGGACTGCGCAACGCCACCGCGCCGCGGCGGCTGCGTCCGGCGCTGGCCACGCTGCCGGTCCGGGCCGGCGCACGGGAACTGCTCGGCACGCAGGCCCCGTGGTTCGAAAGCTGGCTGGAGCACCCGCGCCTGAACGACCCGTTCTGGGCGCCACTGCAGTGCGGGGCCGCCCTGGAACGGACCGCCGTGCCCACCTTGCTCATCGGCGGCTGGCACGACCTATTCATCGAGCAGACCCTTGAGCAATACCGGACGCTGGCGGCCAGGGGAGTGCCGGCCCGCTTGCTGGTCGGTCCGTGGACCCACCTGGAAGCCGCGACGAGCGGAACCGCGATCGCCGAGAGCCTGGCCTGGCTCGACCGGTACGTGGGCACCGGGACCCGCCGCGCGGGTGACGCCAACGGCGCGCCGGCCGGTAGCGCGGCCGGTCCCGGTCGGACGCCAGAAGGGGCGGAACGCTCCGTCCGCGTCTGGGTCGGCGGAACCCCGGAGGCCCCGAGAACATCAAGGATCCCGCAAGCGCCGGGCAGGGCCGGCCAGTGGCGCGACCTTGCCGACTGGCCTCCCGCCGGGACGGGACAGCAGCGGTGGTCCCTCGGCCCGGACGGGACGCTCAGCCCGCGGGAGCCGGCCGCAGGCCAGGACGACGTCGCGCGCTTCCGCTATGACCCGGCCGACCCCACGCCGTCGGTGGGCGGCGCCATCCTGGCGGCGGGAGCGGGTGCCCGGGACAACCGGGCGGTCGAGCGCCGCCCTGACGTGCTGGTGTTCAGCAGCGGTCCGCTGGACCGCCCGGTAGAGATCATCGGCGAGGTGGCCGCCGAGCTGTCCGTGACCCGCGACAACCCCAACGCCGACCTGTTCGTGCGGCTCTGCGACGTCAGCCCGCGCGGCCGGTCCCGCAACGTCTGCGACGGCATCGTCAGGCTTACCGGCCAGGACCCTCTCACTGATCACGTAACGGTGTCGCTGGTCGGCGCGGCCCACCGGTTCGACCGCGGGCACCAGCTCAGGCTCCAGGTCTCTGGCGGCGCGTTCCCGCGCTTCGCCCGCAACCCGGGCAACGGGGAAGTGGACCCGCCCGCCGCGGATCTCGCGCCGACCGAGTACGAGATCGGACTCGGCGGCCGGGACACGGCGAACGCCTCGGTGCTGCTCCTGCCCGTCAATCAGGCGTAGCGAACCGGCCTTAGCGCCGGACGTAACGCAGGTGCTCCTCGTGCGCCGCGCGCATCCAGCCCACGGTGATGCGCGGGTCGTCGAACGGCTCGCGCAGGGCCAGCGCGTCGAGGTAGGCAGCGTCAGCCGCCACCCGCCGGCGGAACTCCGCCTCGTCCCCGACGTGCCCGTGGCCCGGTATCACCTGGCTCACCCCCGATACCGCCGCCAGCCGGGACAGCCCGGTCCGGTAGTCGCCGAACGCATCATCCGCCTCGGTGTCGAGCAGGGGTATCTCAACGTCTGAGCACATATCGCCGGCGACCAGGACGCCGGTATCGGGCAGGAACACCGCGCCGTGGCCCGGCGCATGAGCATCGTGAACGATCAACTGCGCCGTCGGCCCCTCCCAGGGCACGGCCGACGCGTCCAGCCTCACCAGCCGCCCGAAGAGCTCAGGGTCGTGACCTGGCGCCGAGTTCTCCATCGCGCCGACCATGCCCGCGCGCTCGGTCTCGGCGATGTGCATGGCCGCGGGCGCGGCGTACCGCGGCGCGTCCCCGAGCTCACGACTCCACAGCACGTGGTCCCAGTGCGGATGGGTCGACCAGGCCACCACGGGCACGAGCGATCGTTCGGCCAGTTCACCGGCCAGCCCCGCCAGCTCGGCCACCGTCACGCCCGGGTCGATCAGCAGGCACCCGCCGCCCGGACCCGTCACCACGGTCGTCGTGGTCAGCGCGAACGAGCTGGTCGCGACCAGCACGCCCGGCGCGATCTCAGCCAGCCGTCTCACCGCACCGGTATATCAGCCGAGCGCCCCGGCGCTCCCGGAGCCCACCACGGAGCCCACCACGGAGCCCACCACGGCGGGCACCCCGGCGAAGAACGTACCCACGCAAGCCATCGTCGCCGGCCTGAAGGCGAACCTGTAGGACCTAGCAGCCGTCGTCGCCGGCGCGGGACCGGTTTGCGCCCTCCGCGGCGACGTAAAGTTGCTTCGTGGCAGACCCAAACGGCTTCCGGCCGGCTCCGGGCGAGATCCCGGAGTCCCCGGGGGTTTACCGGTTCCGCGACCAGCGCGGCCGGGTGATCTACGTCGGCAAGGCGAAATCCCTCCGCCAGCGCCTCAACTCGTACTTCGCCGACTTCGCCAGCCTGCACCCGCGGACCCAGATGATGCTGAACACCGCGGCGGGCGTGGACTGGACCGTGGTCGGCACCGAGGTCGAGGCGCTCCAGCTCGAGTACTCCTGGATCAAGGAGTTCGACCCGAGGTTCAACGTCAAGTACCGGGACGACAAGAGCTACCCGTACCTGGCCGTCACGATCGGCGAGCAGTACCCGCGGGTCATGGTGATGCGCGGCGCCAGGCGCAAGGGCACCAGGTACTTCGGCCCGTACAGCCACGCCTGGGCCATCCGCGACACGGTCGACACGCTGCTCCGCGTGTTCCCCGTGCGTACCTGCTCGGCCGGGGTGTTCAAGCGCTCGGGCCAGATCGGCCGGCCCTGCCTGCTCGGCTACATCGGCAAGTGCTCCGCCCCGTGCGTCAAGCGGATCAGCGAGGAGGATCACCGGGCCCTCGCGGAGGACTTCTGCGACTTCATGGCCGGGCAGACCACCCGGTTCGCTAGCCGCCTCGAGGCGGAGATGCGGCAGGCCGCCAGGGACGAGGAGTTCGAGCGCGCGGCCCGGCTCCGCGACGACCTGCGGGCGCTGGAGCGCGCCATAGAAAAGCAGGCCGTCGTCCTCGGGGACGGCACGGACTGCGACGTCATCGCGCTGGCCGAAGACCAGCTCGAGGCGGCGGTCCAGGTGTTCTACGTGCGCGGCGGCCGGGTCCGCGGGCAGCGCGGCTGGGTGCTTGACAAGGTCGAGGACGTGACGCCTGCCGGGCTGGTCGAGGTCTTCCTCGGGCAGGCCTACGGCGAGACCCCGGACGAGGCCGAGGCGGTCAACGCCGGCATTCCCCGCGAGGTCCTGGTGCCCGAGCTGCCACCGGACCCCGACGCGATGATGCAGTGGCTAGCCGTGCGCCGCGGTGGCCCGGTCCACCTTCGCGTGCCAAGGCGCGGCGACAAGAAGGCGCTGCTCGAGACCGTCGAGCGCAACGCGGGCCAGACGCTCGCGCTGCATAAGACCCGGCGTGCCAGCGACCTGACCACGCGCAGCAAGGCGCTGAGCGAGATACAGGAGGGCCTCGGCCTGGACGACGCGCCGCTGCGGATCGAGTGCTACGACGTGTCGAACCTTCAGGGCACGCACGTGGTCGCGTCGATGGTCGTGTTCGAGGACGGCCTGGCCCGCAAGAGCGAGTACCGCCGGTTCGCGATCAAGGGTTACGACGGCACCGACGACATCTCCGCCATCCACGAGGTGATCACCCGCCGCTTCCGGCGCTACCTGGCCGAACGCGAGAAGACCGGCGAGCTGGACACGCTAGGCGACCCGGAAGCGCTTGAAGACGAAGATCAAGACCATGATGCCGAACGGTCGGTGGTGACCGGCCAGAAGAAGTTCGCGTACCCGCCGAATCTGGTCGTCGTCGACGGCGGTCCCCTTCAGGCGGCCGCGGCAGCCCGGGCGCTGGCCGAGCTCAGCATCGACGACGTGGCCGTATGCGGCCTGGCCAAGCGGCTCGAGGAGGTATGGCTGCCGGGCGAGGAGTACCCGGTCATCCTGCCGCGCAGCAGCGAGGGGCTGTACCTGCTCCAGCGGGTCAGGGACGAGGCGCACCGGTTCGCCATCGCCTACCACCGGCAGAAGCGGGGCAAGGCGGCCACGGCAAGCGCGCTTGACGAGGTGCCGGGCCTCGGCCCGGCACGGCGCAAGACCCTGCTCAAACACTTCGGCTCGGTGCGTAAACTCGGTGCCGCCAGCGTCGAGGAGATCGCGGAGGTGCCGGGCATCGGCCCCAAGCTCGCGGCCACGATCGCCAAGGCGATCGGTGCCGCCCTGCTAGCCGGGGGGACGACCCCCCAAGACCCCCCCGCGCATGGAGGGGCTGCCCGCCCCCCCATACCCCCCGGGCCCCCTCCCGGGGGGGACCTACCCTCTCGGGCCCCCTCGGCCCCCGCTCCGGGGGGGACCCATCCCCCGGACCTGCCTGGGAAGGACCGGCATGAGGACGGGTGAGGATCCGACCGACATCGTCGTCATCACCGGGATGTCGGGGGCCGGGCGGTCGACCGCGGCCAAGTCGCTCGAGGACCTCGGCTGGTTCGTGGTGGACAACCTGCCCCCTGGCCTGCTGCCGACGATGGTGGACCTCGCCGCCAGGTCCAACGGCGCGGTGCCGCGGATCGCGGCGGTGGTCGACGTCCGCAGCCGGGCGTTCAGCACCGACCTGAAGTCGGCGATCACCGAGGTCGCGGCCCGCGGCGTGTCCGCCCGCGTGGTGTTCCTCGAGGCGGCCGAGGACACCCTGGTCCGCCGGTTCGACAGCGAGCGCAGGCCGCACCCGCTGCAGGGCAGCGGCCGCGTGACCGACGGCATCGCGGCCGAACGTGAGCTGCTGCGCGAGGTCCGCGGTGACGCCGACCTCGTGCTGGACACGACCAGCCTCAACGTGCACCAATTGCGCGCCCGGATGCGGGATTCCTTCGGCGGCGGGACGACGGTCGGCCTGCGCCTGTCCATCGTCTCGTTCGGCTACAAGTACGGCCTGCCCGTCGACGCCGACCTGGTGGCAGACTGCCGCTTCCTGCCGAACCCGCACTGGATCGCCGAACTTGCCCCCATGACCGGGCGGGACGAACCGGTCCGGGACTACGTCTTGTCGCGTCCCGGCGCCGGAGAGTTCCTATACCATTACGCGGAGCTATTGAACGTGGTCCTCCCCGGCTATGAGCGCGAGGGCAAGCGGTTCGTGACCCTGGCGATCGGCTGCACCGGCGGCAAGCACCGTAGCGTGGCGATGGCCGACGAGCTAGCGGCGCGCATCGCCGGGGCGGGAGTGGACGTGCAGGTCGTGCACCGGGATCTGGGGCGGGAGTGAACCCGTCGCAGATGGGCTTGCGGGCGGTGGCGCTCGGCGGGGGGCACGGGCTGGCGGCATCGCTGGGGGCGCTGCGCAGGGTGACCGATGACCTCACCGCGGTCGTGACGGTCGCCGATGACGGCGGGTCCAGCGGCAGGCTGCGTCGTGACTTCGGCGTCCTGCCCCCCGGTGACCTGCGCATGGCGCTGGCCGCGCTGTGCCGGGACGACGAGTGGGGCACCACCTGGAGTCAGGTCGTACAGCACCGCTTCGACGGCGATCACGAGCTGTCCGGCCACGCCGTCGGCAACCTGCTCATCGTGGCCCTGTGGGACCTGCTCGGCGACACCGTCGCCGGGCTCGACTGGGTGGGCAGGCTGCTCGGCACGGCCGGCCGGGTGCTGCCGATGGCCGCGGTCCCGCTGGACATCGTCGCGGAGGTAGTCGGCGCCGACCCGGCCAGGCCGGACCGGGTGACCACCGTCCGGGGTCAGGTCGAGTGCGCGACCACGCCAGGCCAGGTGCGGTCTATCACGCTGGTGCCGCCGGACCCGCCCGCGGTACCCGAGGTCGTGCGGGCCGTGCTGGACGCGGACTGGATCGTGCTCGGTCCCGGCTCGTGGTTTACCAGCGTGCTGCCGCACCTGCTGGTGCCCGAGCTGTCCGCCGCGCTGCACGCTACGACCGCGCGCCGGCTCGTCGTGCTGAACCTGGAGCCGCAGCCGGGTGAGACGGGCGGATTTTCTCCGCACAAGCACCTGGAAGTCCTCGCTGGTCACGCGCCGGGGCTTAGTGTGGACGTGGTCCTCGCGGACACCACAGCCGCCGGGTCCGCCCTGGACGACCTGGAGAAGGCGGCCGGAATACTCGGGGCCGAGCTGGTGCTGGCGGATGTGGCCGCGGCCGATGGCACGCCGCGCCACGATCCGGAACGCCTGGCGCATGCCTACGCACAGATATTCGCCAGGGCGTTCGCCCTGGAAGGCCGGTCGAAGGGGAGTGACGGGCAATGGCGATGACCGGCGTGGTGAAGGACGAACTCAGCCGGGTGACGGTGCTCAAGCCGTGCTGCCGCAAGGCGGAGGTCTCCACGCTGCTGCGGTTCGCGGGCGGTCTGCACCTGGCCGAAGGCCGGGTGGTGATCGAGGCGGAGCTGGACACCGGCGCCGTGGCCAGGCGGCTTCGCGCGAGCATCTCCGACGTGTTCGGGCACCCCGCCGAGTTCGTCGTACTGGCGCCGAGCGGCCTGCGAAAGGGAAACCGCTACCTGGTGCGGGTTAGCGGCGCGGCGGGCGAGAGCCTGGCCCGCCAGGCCGGGCTGATCGACAGCTACGGCCGCCCGGTACGCGGCCTGCCCCGGCAGGTGGTGTCCGGCTCCACCTGCGATTGCGAGGCCGCGTGGCGAGGCGCCTTCCTCGCGCACGGGTCGCTGACCGAGCCGGGCCGCTCGATGGCCCTCGAGATCACGTGCCCGGGCTCGGAGGCGGCGCTGGCCCTGGTCGGCGCGGCGCGGCGGCTCAAGGTGCACGCCAAGGCGCGCGACGTGCGCGGCGTGGACCGGGTGGTGATCAGGGATGGCGAGGCGATCAGCGCCATGCTGACCAGGCTCGGCGCGCACCAGGCCGTCCTGGCCTGGGAAGAGCGGCGGATGCGCCGGGAGGTCCGGGCCACGGCGAACCGGCTGGCCAACTTCGACGACGCGAACCTGCGGCGCAGCGCGCGGGCCGCGGTCGCGGCCGGGGCGCGGGTGGAGCGCGCCCTGGAGATCCTCGGCCCGGAGGCCCCGCCGCACCTGATGATGGCGGGCAGGCTGCGCATGGCGCACCGCCAGGCCAGCCTGGAGGAACTCGGCCAGCTGGCCGACCCGCCCCTCACCAAGGACGCCATCGCCGGCCGCATCCGCCGCCTGCTGGCCATGGCCGACCGCCGGGCCTACGAGCAGGGCATCCCGGCCACGGAAGCCTTCCTTACCGCCGACATGCTCCCCTAAGCCGTGCGGCGAGCTCGACGGCCAGCTCGTTGATCTGCTCCTCACTGACGGGCGGGCGGTCTTCCGCGCCGAGCAGCCGGAAGACGCGCGGCCCGCGTAGCTCGCTCGGCAGGTCCGGCGGCCGGGGCACGATGTGGAAGTGGACGTGCGAGAACCCCTCGGCCTCGGCGAACTGCGCGGCGTAGGTCTTCTGGCAGCCGAGCACCTGATGCAGGGCACGGGACACGCGCACCTGCCAGGTGCCAAGGGAGCGCGCCTCCGCGTCGGTGAGGCCGGCGATGGCAGTGACGTGCCGGCGGGGGACGAGGACCAGCCAGCCGGGCAGTGCGGAGTTAAACGCGTGCCCGACCCGCCAGAGGTCGTCCGAAGCGATGCGTTCACGGAGCGGCGCCCGGTCTCCCTCGGCCTCGCGGGCACAGGTGTAGCACTCGGCCGCTAGGGTCATGCCCCCGACGATACGTCGCGCGACAGGTAGGCGACCGCGGCGGCGGCCAGCGCAAGGAAGGAGAGCGTGGTCAATCCCGCGCGCAACCCGAACTGGCTGGCCAGGAAGCCGATCACGGGCGGGCCGAGCAAGAACCCGGTGTAACCCATCGTCGAGGCCAGGGCGACCCCGCTCGACCCGGCGAGCAGCCCCGCCTGGGTCATGGCGGTGGGGAACAGGTTGGCCAGTCCGAGGCCGGTCGCGGCGAACCCGGCCAGGGCCAGCCATACGTCCGGGGCCAGGGAGGCGACGAGCATGCCGGCGCACGCGATCAGGCCGCCCAGTACCAGCACGCGCGTGCGCCCCAGGCGTTCGAGCAGTGAGGTACCTGACAGCCGTCCCGTTGCCTCGGCGAGCGCGAAGGCCGCGTAGCCTGCGGCCGCCAGGCCTGCGCCGACCTTCAGGTCTTGCCTGAGGTGCAACGCGCCCCAGTCGCCGATGGCGCCCTCGTCGTAGGCGGCGCAGAGCGCGATCAGGCCGAACACACCAACCACGCGGATGGACTGGAGCCCGCGGCGCCGGGCCGGAGCCTGCCGGCCCGCTAGGGCCGGGCGGTCCGTTGCGGTGTCGGCCGCACTGTCCGGCTCGGCCGGGACCCAGGCTAGCAGCGGGCGCGCGGCGAACGCTGTGACCAGCAGGCCGGCCAGCGCGACGAGCAGCAGGTGCACCCGCGGGGACAGGTGCGGCGCGAGCAGGCCGCCAAGACCGGCCCCGGCCAGGCCGCCGAAGCTCCACGCGGCGTGGAATCCCGGCATCACCGGCCGGCGCAACGCGGCCACCACATCGACGGCGAGCGTGTTCATGGCGACGTTGAGACAGCCGTACGCGGCCCCGAAGACCAGCAGCAAGAGCCCGAGCGTGGTGGCCGAGCGGGCGAGCGCGGGGAGCGGGACGGCCACCGAGAGCAGGGCGCAGGAGATTACCGTGAGCCGGCCGCTGCCGAGCCGGCGGGCCAGCGCGCCGGCGATCAGCATCGTGGCGACGGCGCCGGCCGACAGGCCGAGCAGCGCCAGCCCTAGGGCGGCGGAGGAGGCGCCGGTCTGCACCTTGATGGCGGGGACCCGCACCGCCCAGCTCGCGTAGATGAACCCGTGAACCGCGAATACCGCGGACAGCGCGACCCGGACCGCGCGGAGCCGGCCGGGATCATCCGATCTCCGCGCCGCGGAACCGCCGTGCTGGATTTTGTTCACCAGCCGCACAAAATAAGGTTACCCGACCCTCCTTGAAGCCTAGTAATCCGAGGCATAGTATTTCTTAGCATGGATCGCGAACGACTCAAGGGAAACCTGGACCTGCTCCTGCTATCCGTACTTTCCGCCGGGCCGGCGCACGGGTACGCCATCATCACCTCGCTGCGTGACCGCAGCGAGGGCACCTTCGACCTGCCCGAGGGGACCATATACCCGGCGCTGCACCGCCTGGAGGACTCCGGCCTGCTCGCCAGTTCCTGGGCGCAGGCCGAGGGGCGGCGCCGGCGCGTCTACGGGCTGACCGACAAGGGGGTCGCTGAGCTGGCGGCCGAGCACACCCAGTGGCGGAAGTTCGCCACCGGTATGCAGGCGGTGCTCGGCTGGTCCGCCCAAGTCGCCTGGCATCCCGCCGGTGGCCGGGACCCAGGGACCCTGGGGTGGTCGGCATGAGCGCGGCAGGTGACGACAGGACCTCCGGCGACCCGATCGGGGAGTACCTGGACCAGCTCCGCGCAGGCCTGCGGGTATCGCCGGACGAGGCCGAGCTCATCGTGGCCGAGGCGGAGGATCACCTGCGTGAGACCGCCGCCGCGGGCCTGGCGGTCGGGATGACCGAGCGCGAGGCGCAGGAGGCGGCCATCTCCGTCTTCGGGCCGGTACCGGCGGTCGTACACGCGCACCAGACCCGCGGCGGCCGGACCGCCGCCGTGGCCGGCGACGCCGCGGCGGCCACCTGGAAGCTGGCTTCGCTACTCGTGGTGGCGACTGGGGTTGGCGGCCTGGCGGCGGACGCGGTCAGGGCGATCTTCCGGATGCCGCAGCCCGCGGTGATCATGCCAAGCGGGGCCGTGCCCCACTCCGTCCAGCATCCCCCCATCCACTTCATGGTGGCGGTGACCGCCGCGGTCTGCGGCGCGATCCTGCTGACCGGATTCAGCCTGGTCCGCCGGCGCCAGCAGCGCCGGGGCCGCCTGCGCGGGCCGCTGGTCGGCGGGGCCTTCCCGGCGGTGGCGGCAGGCTTCTTCTGCGCCGTGGTGCTGGCCCTCCTCGCGCTCGCCTGGAGCGGCCCGGGCGTAGCGTCGTTCCCGGGGCTCTTCATCGTCGCGTACCTCGCCCTGGCCATCGGGTACGCGGTCCGGGCGGCACGGATGCTCCGTCGCCGGGGGCGCCGCCAGGGCGGCCCGGGGCAGGCGGCATGATGCCGCAGCAAGACGCGATCCAGGACTACCCGGACCAGCCCCGCGGGCCCTGCGGGTCGCGCCGGACGAGGCCGAGCTCATCCTGGCCGAGGCGGAGGATCACCTGCGGGAGACCGCGACCGCGGGCCTGGCGGTCGGGCTGACCGAGCGCGAAGCCCAGCAGGCGTCAGGCGGGCTCGCGACCTGGCGAGGAACTCGCGCTCGGCCGCGTTCTGGGTGCGGTCGATGGCGGCCTGGTAGGCGAGCGCGGCCTCCGCTTCCCGGCCCAGCCGGCGGAGGAGGTCGGCGCGGATCGCGTGGAGCAGGTAGTAGCTATCCAGGTCCAAGCCGGCCACGATGGCGAGGGCCGCGGCCGGGCCGTCGACCTCGGCGACCGCGACCGCACGGTTGAGCGCCACCACGGGACCGGGCGAGACCGCCATGAGCTGGTCGTACAGCGCGAGGACCTGCCGCCAGCCGGTGGCGGCCGCGTCCGGCGCGTCGCTGTGCACCGCGCTGATCGCCGCCTGGATCTGGTACGGGCCCGGCTGGCCGCGGCGCAGGCACCGGCGGACCAGGTCCTGGCCCTCGGCGACGAGCGCGCGGTCCCACAGCCTCCGGTCCTGGTCGGCGAGCAGGACCAGGGCCCCGTCCGGCCCGGTCCGTGCCGTGCGGCGCGACTCGGTAAGCAGCATCAGCGCGAGCAGGCCGATCACCTCGGGCTCGTCCGGCATCAGCCGGGCCAGCAGCCGTCCCAGCCTGATCGCCTCGGCGCACAGGTCGGCGCGGGCCAGCTGGTCACCTGAACTGGCCGTGTAACCCTCGTTGAAAATCAGGTAGACGACGGCGAGCACCGCGGCCAGCCGCCCGGGCAGGTCTGCCTCCGCCGGAACGCGGTAGGGGATCCCGGCGTCGCGGATCTTTCCCTTGGCCCGGACCAGCCGCTGGGCCATGGTCGGCTCGGGGACCAGGAACGCGTGCGCGATCTCGGGCGTGGTGAGCCCGCCGAGCAGCCGGAGCGTCAGGGCCACCTGGGCGCCGGTGCCCAGTGCCGGGTGGCAGCAGGTGAACATGAGCCGCAGCCGGTCGTCGTGCACGGGGCCCTCCTCCGCAGGTTCATCGCGGGCGTGGATCAGCGCCGCCTCGGCGTGCTTGTCCGCGCGGGCCGATTCGCGGCGCAGGCGGTCGATGGCCCGGTTGCGGGCGGTTGTGATGATCCATCCCGCCGGGCTGGGCGGCAGGCCCCCGTCCGGCCACCGCCTAGCCGCCTCCGTGAACGCGTCTTGCACCGCGTCCTCGGCGGTATCGATGTCGCCGAAGACGCGGGTCAGGACGGCTACCGCGCGGCCGTACTCCTCGCGGAAGACGCGCTCGACGTCGGCCAGCGCGGGACAGGGCACGATCAGGCCTGCGAGTCTTCCCGGAACGGGCGCACCTCGACCGGTACGGTGCACGCGCGCGTGGCCTTGCGGCCCCACTCGAGCGCGGCGTCCAGATCGGGGACCTTGATTATCCAGAAGCCGCCGACGTGCTCCTTGCCCTCGATGAAGGGGCCGTCGGTGACGAGCACGTCGCCGTCGCGGACCCGCAGCACGGTGGCCGTGGTGGACGGGTACAGCCCGCCGGCGAAGACCCAGGCGCCGGCCGCCTGAAGCTCCTCGTTAACCGCCGTGACGTCCTGCTGAATCTTCTCCATGACCTCGGGGTCCGGGACGGGCTGGTCGGGGTGGTAGATGCTGAGCAGGTATTGCTTCATGCCGTGCCTCCTTGCCGTGCTTCCTTAGTTGGGGCTTCCTTAGTTGGGCTTCCTTGGTTGGGCTTCCCTAGCGGGGCACCCGGACTGTGCCAGCGTCTCACCCCTACACGAACGGCCCGGGCCGGAATCGACAGGTCGGCTCAAGGCGCGCACCACCGCCCGTTCGGGCAATGTCTTTTGTTTTTTTGATAAGGTCTAGACCTTCGCAGTCTGTGCATGCCTTGGCGGCGGCGTCCGATAGTCTCGGATCGGCTGCCCCGGTCACCCGGGATCGACGAGGAGATTGTGTGCTGTGACTATTCGCGTGGGAATCAACGGGTTCGGCCGCATCGGCCGTAACTTCTGGCGGGCCGTCAACGCCGCTGGCGGGGACCGCGGTTTCGAGATCGTCGCGGCGAACGACCTCGGCGACATCGCCACCATGGCCCACCTGCTCAAATACGACACTGTCCTCGGCACCCTGCCGTTCGACGTGTCCGTATCCGGGGACCTCATCCGGGTCGGGGACAAGGCGATCAAGATCCTGGCCGAGCGCGAGCCCGCGCTCCTGCCCTGGGCCGACCTCGGCGTGGACATCGTGATCGAGTCCACCGGCCGGTTCACGACCGGGCCGGCGGCGCGGGCGCACCTGGACGCGGGCGCGCAGAAGGTCATCATCTCCGCCCCGGCCAAGGACGAGGACATCACGATCGTGATGGGGGTCAACGACGACGCGTACGACCCCGCCGCGCACGACATCTTGTCCAACGCGTCGTGCACCACGAACTGCGTCGCGCCGATGGCCAAGGTGCTGCTGGATAACTTCGGCATCGTCAAGGGCGTGATGACCACCATCCACGCCTACACCAACGACCAGGTCATCCTGGACTTCCCGCACAAGGACCTGCGCCGGGCCCGCGCGGCCGCGATGAACATCATCCCGACCACGACCGGGGCGGCCAAGGCGACCGCGCTGGTGCTGCCTGAGCTCAAGGGCAAGATGGACGGGCTGTCGATGCGGGTGCCCGTGGCCGACGGCTCGGTCACCGACCTGGTGGCGGAGCTGGGGCGCGAGGTGACCAGGGACGAGGTCAACGCGGCGTTCCGTGCCGCCGCTGACGGGCCGCTGAAGGGATACCTCTACTACACCGAGGATCCGATCGTGTCTTCTGACATTGTCGGCTCGCCCGCGTCGTGCACGTTCGACTCGCTGCTGACGATGACGTTCGGCAACCAGGTCAAGGTCATCGGCTGGTACGACAACGAGTGGGGTTACTCGTGCCGGCTCGCCGACCTGACTGCCCTGGTGGCCTCGCGGCTGCGGTAATGCGGACCGTTGACGACCTGGACGTTTCCGGCCGCCGAGTGCTCCTGCGGTCGGACCTTAACGTCCCGCTCGACCTGACCGGCACCGGAGAGATCACCGACGACGGCCGGATCGTGGCCAGCCTGCCCGTGATCACCAAGCTGTCCGACCGGGGCGCGCGTGTGATCATCATCGCCCACCTGGGCCGGCCGAAGGGCGCTTCATTCGCCGAGAGCGCCGCGGGCGGTCCTTCACTGCTACCGGTGGCGGCGCGGCTGGGCGACTGGCTCGGTCAGCCCGTCTTCTTCGCCGCGGACGTGGCCGGGCCTTTCGCGGAGCAGACTGCGGATAGCCTGCGGGACGGCGATGTCGCGCTGCTGGAGAACGTGCGCTTCGAGCCCGCCGAGACCAGCAAGGACGACGCCGAGCGCCGCGCGTTCGCGCAGCGGCTTGCGCGCCTGGGCGAGCTGTACGTGGGCGACGCGTTCGGCGCCGTGCACCGCAAGCACGCCTCCGTCTACGACCTGCCCGGGCTGCTCCCGCACGCTGCGGGCGACCTGGTGCGGGATGAGGTCGCGGTGCTGCGCCAGCTGACCAGCGACCCGGCGCGCCCGTTCGTCGTGGTGCTCGGCGGCAAGAAGCCGTCGGACAAGCTGGCCGTGATCGGCAACCTGCTGGGTCTCGCGGACCGCATCCTGATTGGCGGGGGAATGGGGTACACGTTCCTGGCCGCGCGCGGCTACGAGGTCGGGAACTCGGTGCTCGAGGCCGACCAGATCCCCGCGGTCCAGGCGGTCATGGCCGAGGCGGAGCGGCGCGGCGTGGAACTCGTCCTCCCTGTGGACCTGGTCGCGGCGACGCACTTCGCCCCCGACGCGGAGCATTCCGTGGTCCCGGTCACCGACTTCCCCGCCGACCGGGAAGGGATGGACGCTGGACCGCAGACCCGGGCCCTGTTCGCGGCCAAGCTCGCCGACGCCAAGACGGTGTTCTGGAACGGGCCGGTCGGGGTGTTCGAGTTCCCGGCGTTCTCCGCCGGTACCCGTGCGGTCGCGGAGGCGATCGCCGCGGTCGACGGGCTGACCGTGGTTGGCGGCGGCGACTCGGCCGCAGCGATCCGGGCGCTGGGGGTGCCAGAGGAGGCGTTCGGTCATATCTCGACGGGCGGCGGCGCGAGCCTTGAGTACCTCGAGGGCAAGACGCTGCCCGGGCTGACCGCCCTGGAGGATGCTTCGTGAGGGCCAGGTCCCGTCGTCCCCGTGCGGCCGACGCGGCCGGGAAGCTTCCGCTGATAGCGGGTAACTGGAAGATGCACGAGAACCACTTCGAGGCCATCGCGCTCGTCCAGAAGCTCGCGTTCACGCTGACCGCCAAGGACTATGACTGGGTGGAAGTGGCCGTGCTGCCGCCGTTCACCGCGCTGCGCAGCGTGCAGACCCTGATCGACGCGGACAAGCTGCCGATCTCCTACGGCGCCCAGGACCTTTCGCCCTTCGACTCCGGCGCGTACACGGGCGACATCTCCGGGCCGATGCTGGCCAAGCTGGGCTGCGACTACGTGCTGGCCGGGCACTCCGAGCGGCGCCGGTACCACATGGAGTCCGACGCGCTGATCAACACGAAGGTGCAGGCGGCGCTCCGGTCAGGGCTGACGCCGATCCTGTGCGTGGGGGAGTCGGCCGAGGTCCGCCAGGCCGGGCAGCAGATCGAGTGCTGCGTCACGCAACTCGACGGCGGGCTGCACGGCATCCCGGCCTCCGCGGTGGCCGGGATGGTGCTCGCGTATGAGCCGGTCTGGGCCATCGGGACCGGGAACGTGGCCACCCCGGGGGACGCGCAGGAGATGATCGGGGCAATCAGGTCGCGAATTTCCGAGATTCATGACGCCGAGACGGCCACTAGTGTGCGTATCCTGTATGGCGGGTCCGTGAACCCCGGTAACGTCGCGCCGATCATGGCGCAGCCGGACGTTGACGGCGCCCTCGTCGGCGGCGCGAGCCTCGACGCGGGACAGTTCGCACAGATCTGCCGGTATCGTGAACTGGCAGCATAGGTCTTCGCTGGCAGGAGATGGATAACAGAGATGAAGATCGGGCTTTCCGTTATCCTGATCATCACGAGTGCCGTGTTGATCCTGCTCGTCCTGCTGCACAAGGGTAAGGGCGGCGGCCTGTCTGACCTGTTCGGCGGCGGGGTAACCTCAACCCTCGGTTCTTCCTCCGTCGTCGAGCGGAACCTGGACCGCATCACGATTTTCTTCGGCGTCCTCTGGTTCGTCTGCATCGTCGCTCTCGGCTGGTTGATCAATCACTAGCGCGTACGCACTTCCCGCACTTCCCGCACACCGAAGTTCTGGATTACAGCTCTAGGGTCTTCAAGGGGTGGTCTGTGAGTAGTGGTAATGCCATTCGCGGCAGCAGGGTCGGCGCGGGACCGATGGGAGAGGCCGAGCGCGGCGAGTCCGCGCCCCGGGTCTGGGTGTCCTTCTGGTGCGCCAACCGGCACGAGACCCGGCCCAGCTTCGCGACCGACGCCGCGATTCCCGAGATCTGGGAATGCCCTCGGTGCGGCAACCCCGCTGGCCAGAGCGAGCAGAGCCCGCCCGCCCCGCCGCGGGTCGAGCCTTACAAGACCCATCTGGCGTATGTCAAGGAGCGTCGCAGCGACTCCGACGGCGAGGCCATCCTCGCCGAGGCCCTAGCCCGCCTCCGCGCCGCGAGCGCCTGAGCGCTCTTTTAGTGCGGCGCCCGCGCGGCGCCTCACCCTTGATC
>DATJQX010000094.1:0-10269 GCA_035505275.1 Streptosporangiaceae bacterium
GGCTGAGGCCGACCGCGCGGAGGTCCTGGCCGTCGCCCTGCGGACGCTGAAAGGATTATCCGCGACCATCAGCGGAACTAGCCGAGGGCCGGCCGGACGCGGCCGTCGCAGCTGCCGAAGCCGATGCGCACGCCGTCCGCACCGGGGGCGCTCGCGGTCAGGGTGACGACGTCGCCGTCCTCGAGGAAGCTGCGCTGTGTGCCGTCGGGAAGCGTCAATGGCCGGGTCCCGTTCCAGGACATCTCCATGAAGGAGCCGTACTGACCGGGGTGGGGGCCGCTCACGGTGCCCGAGGCGTACAGGTCGCCGGTCCTGATGCTCGCTCCGTTCACTGTCATGTGCGCGAGCTGCTGCGCCGGGGTCCAGTAGGTGGTCGCGAACGGAGCCTCCGAGACCACATGGCCGTTGAGCCTGACCTCGATGTCGATGTCGAGGCCCCAGGGATGGGCCGGGTCCTCCTGGAGGTAAGGCATGCGGGGCACGTCGCCCTCGGGGGGCGCGGTTCGCGCGCTCTGCAGGGCCGCCAGCGGCACGACCCAGGGCGAGACGCTGGTCAGGAAAGACTTCGCGAGGAACGGCCCGAGCGGCCGGTACTCCCAGGCTTGGAGGTCGCGTGCTGACCAGTCGTTGACAAGGACGACGCCGAAGACATGGTCGGCGAAGCCCGTGACCGGGACCGGTTGGCCGAGCTCCGACGGGACGCCGACGACGAAGCCGACCTCGGCCTCGATATCGAGCTTGCGGCACGGGCCGAAGCTCGGAGACCCGCCGGGCTCGGGGCGCTGGCCGCAGGGCCGGCGGAACGACGTGCCGGAGACCGCAACCGTTCCGGACCGGCCGTGATAGCCGACCGGCAGGTGCTTCCAGTTCGGCATGAGTGGCGGCTCGCTCGGTCGCAGGATCGTGCCGAGGTTCGTCGCGTGATTCTCCGACGAGTAGAAGTCCACGTAGTCGGCGACCTCGAACGGCAGCAGCAAGTCGACCTCGGCCAGCGGGAACAGATGGGGCTCGACCGCGGAACGCCAGCGCTCCTGCGACAGCAGCTCGGTCAGCCAGCCGCGGACGGATCCCCACACCTGGGGGCCCGCGGCCAGGAACGGATTCAGCACCGGCGCGGCGAGCAGCTCGGCCGCATCGCGGAAGGTGCTCTCGGCCAGTGCGCCGACGTCGACGGCGAGACCGCCGATGGCGACGGCGAGCCGGTCATCCCCGGCTCGCGGTCGCATCCGGCCGACGGGCAAATTCTGGATCGGGAAGTCGGAGCCGGGCTCGACCGGTACCCAGGACTTCAGCATCGCGAGTACTCCTCTTTCATCGACAGGTCGGGCGGTGCGGCCCGCCTCCAGTATCCGGCGCGGGCCCCGGCCAGGCCTCCGTTCCCGCTATCCCTGCTGCCTGCGGTTATGCCGGCTCTTGCCCGGTGGTTCCGCACGCACGTGAAAGCTGACAAGATTCATCAGAACGGCCGCGGCTGTCTCCCCACCCTCAGCCCGAGCCGCCTGCCGAGGGAGACGTCAGTGGCGGATTTCGTGGGCGCGATCGACCAGGGCACGACGAGCACCCGGTTCATGATCTTCGACCACGAGGGCAGCGAGGTCGCCAGGCATCAGCTCGAGCACCAGCAGATCCTGCCGCGCCCAGGCTGGGTGGAGCACGACCCGGTGGAGGTCTGGGAGCGGACCAGGACGGTGATCGCGGCGGCCATGAACACGGCCGGCCTGGCGGCGCGGGACCTGGCCGCGCTTGGCGTCACGAACCAGCGCGAGACGACGGTGGTGTGGAACCGCCGTACCGGCGTCCCGTACGCCAACGCGATCGTCTGGCAGGACACCAGGACCGACCGGATCGCCTCCGCGCTGGAAAAGAGCGGGCGCGGCGAGCTGATCAGGCAGCGGGCGGGGCTGCCGCCCGCGACCTACTTCGCCGCGGGGAAGCTCAAGTGGCTGCTCGAGGACAACGCGCGGCTGCGCGCCGACGCGGAGCGCGGGGAGGCGATCTTCGGCACGATCGACACCTGGCTGCTGTGGAACCTGACCGGCGGGACGGCCGGCGGCGCCCACGTCACCGACGTGACCAACGCCAGCCGCACGATGCTGATGGACCTGCGCACGCTGGACTGGGACGGCGAGCTGCTCGAGGTCTTCGGCGTGCCGCGGGCGATGCTGCCGCGCATCGCGGCGTCCGCCAGCGAGTACGGCGTGACGCCAGCGGGCGGGCCGTTCCGCGGTGAGGTGCTGATCGGCGGGGTGCTCGGCGACCAGCACGCGGCGACGATGGGCCAGGTGTGCTTCGCGCCTGGCGAGGCGAAGAACACCTACGGCACCGGCAACTTCCTCGTGCTGAACACCGGAACCGAGCTGCACGCGTCGAAGTTCGGCCTGCTCACCACCGTCGCCTACCAGCTCGGGACGGCCGCGCCCGTGTACGGCCTCGAGGGCTCCGTGGCGGTGACCGGCGCGGCGGTGCAGTGGCTGCGCGACCAGCTCGGCATCATCAGCGGCGCCGCGCACAGCGAGGGCCTGGCCCGGGAGGTGGACGACACCGCCGGGCTGTACTTCGTGCCGGCGTTCTCCGGGCTGTTCGCGCCGTACTGGCGCGCCGACGCGCGCGGCGCGATCGTCGGGCTGTCCCGGTTTCACACCAACGCGCACCTGGCGCGCGCCACGCTCGAGGCGATCTGCTACCAGACCAGGGACGTGGTGGAGGCGATGGCCGCCGACTCGGGCGTCACGCTGGACGTGCTGAAGGTCGACGGCGGGGTCACCGCGAACGACCTGTGCATGCAGCTGCAGGCCGACATCCTCGGCGTCCCTGTCAGCCGGCCGGTGGTGGCCGAGACCACCGCGCTCGGCGCGGCCTACGCGGCCGGCCTGACGGCCGGGTTCTGGCGGGACACCCGGGAACTGCGGGCCAACTGGCACGAATCCCGCCGCTGGGAGCCCGCCTGGACCGAGGATCGCCGCGCGGCCGGCTACGCCGGCTGGAAGAAGGCGGTGGACCGCACCCTCAACTGGGTAGACGTCGGGTAAGCGGGAGCGGCGAGAGGCGGTGCCGTGATGGACGTTCGGATGCGGGTGAGCGCCGAGCCGGTCGGCGACGTGACGGCCGTGCTCGGCGAGGGGCCATACTGGCGGGTGGAAGACGGCTGCCTGCTGTGGGTCGACATCCCGCGCGGGCTGCTGCTCATGACCCGCGTGGACGCCGCCGAGACGATCAGCGTCGAGCTGGGCGAGGTATCCGCGGCGTTCCCCGCGCTCGGCGGCGGGATCCTGACCGCCGGCGGGCACCGGCTGACGCTGCGCGCCACGAAGCCGGGGGAGGGCTGGGCCGGCCGGACGGTCGCCGAGGCGCCCGCCAGGGAGGGCGTCAGGTTCAACGACGCCGCGGTGGACCCGGCGGGCCGCGTCTGGGTCGGCTCGATGGACGCCAGGGAGCGGGACCCGATCGGTGCGCTGTACCGGCTGGAAACCGGCGGCACGCTGACGCCGGTGGTGAAGGGCGTTACGGTGTCCAACGGGATCGGCTGGAGCCCGGACGGCACGCGCATGTACTACAACGACTCGCCGGCCCGCCGGATCGAGATGTTCGACTACGACCAGGCGACCGGCGACGCGTTCCAGCGCCGGGTGTTCGCCGACCTGTCCGGCGCCGAGGGTTTCCCCGACGGGCTGACCGTCGACGCCGAGGGCTGCGTCTGGGTCGCCATGTTCGCCGGCGGGGCGCTCCGCCGGTTCACCCCGGCGGGCCGCCAGGACGCGGTGGTCCCGCTGCCCGTGTCGCAGCCGACCAGCTGCGCGTTCGGCGGGCCCGGCCTGGCCGAGCTCTTCGTGACCACGGCGACCAGGGATCTCAGTGAGGCTCAGCTCTCCGCCGAGCCGCTCGCGGGCCGCCTGCTGCGGCTCCGCCCCGGTCCGTTCGGCCTGCCGTCCACGACCGCCGAGGCGGTCGTCCCCAGCGAGCCGGGCGAACCGTCCGACGAGTAACCCCTGGATCGCCGGCGAAACGTGAGTTACGCTGATTACAGCTGAAACTCGCGGAGGTAAGCCATGGACCAGGCGGAGCTCGACGAACTCAGGAAGCAGTTCGCGAAAGCAGTGCGCACGACCTTCCCCGCCGATGCCCCGATCGAGCGGACCGAGGTGCTCGCGTACGGGGACGACCCGGAGATCGAGCCCGGCCAGTTTCTCGCCCGCGTGATCGTCGACGCGCAGGGTGCCACGGACGAGGACGGCAAGGAGGAGCGCGGTCGGAAGCTCGAGGCGTTCCACGACGCGCATCGCGACAAGATCCGCGAGCTGCGCAGTCACCTGGACCGGCTGCCGATGTACGCGATCCTCGAGTTCTGCGTCACCGGGGAGGACCCCCAGGGCGGTCACAGGGGCCCGCGGATGCGGCTGGGCGGCGGCCCCGGCCGGATCATGCCGAGCGGCGAGGGGCCGATGACCCCGGTGATGGCCCGGCTGGGGCCGGAGGACCTGCAGACGCTCGACATGCTGATCACCGTGGGCATCGCGACCAGCCGGGCGGAGGCGGTGCGCTGGGCGCTGGCGCGCATCCGCGAGCGCCCCGCCTACGAGCAGCTCCGCGCGCACACCCGGCAGATCGAGGAGCTGAAGTCTCAGTTCTGACGGAGTAGAAAAGGACCATGACGGTCTGGGTCTGCGCCACGTGCGGCAATCACTATCCCGATACCGAGTCACCGCCGGCGCAGTGCGTGATCTGCGCCGACGAGCGCCAGTGGGTCCCATCGGCAGGCCAGCGCTGGACGACGCTCGCCGGGCTGGCCGCGGCGGGGCACCGCGGCGACGTGCGCGAGGTCGAGCCCGGCCTGCTCGGCGTCGGCGCGGACCCGCCGGTGGCGATCGGCCAGCGCGCGCTGGTCGTGCAGACCGCCGCGGGGAACCTGCTGTGGGACCCGCCCGGGTTCCTCGACGAGGCGGCGATCGCGGCCGTCGCGGACGCCGGCGGGCTGCGGGCGGTCTCGGCGAGTCACCCGCACTTCTACGGGTCGGCGGTCGAATGGAGTCACGCGTTCGGCGCGGAGATCCTGCTGCCCGAGGCGGACGCGCACTGGCTGACCCGCCCGGACCCGGCCGTCCGCACCTGGTCCGGGTCGCTGGCGGTGCTGCCAGGCGTCACGCTCATCCAGTGCGGCGGACACTTCCCCGGCAGCGCCGTGGTGCACTGGGCCGGCGGGGCGGACGGGCGCGGCGTGCTGCTCGTCGGCGACACGATCTTCGTGACGCCGGGCGAGGACCGGGTGGCGTTCATCTGGTCGGCGCCGAACCGGCTGCCGCTTTCTGAGCACGCCACCCGGGGCGTGGTGGACGCGGTGCGGCCGTACGCGTTCGACCGGGTCTACGGCGGCTGGTGGACGCCGGTGGTCCGGTCCGGGGCCAGGGACGTGGTGCTGCGGGGCGGCACGCGGTACATCGAGCTCCTGCGGGACACCCCGGAGCCCTAGGCGCCTTGCTGGCGCGCCGCCCTAGCGTCACCACGTTGCCTTCTCGCGCCGCCCTGGCGCCACCACGTACCCCGGCAGTCACACCAGCCGCGTGCGCACCGCGGCGGAATCGATGAAAGCGGCAACCTAACGGGAAGAGACATCTTGAATAGATCCCCCAACCATCTGGCCGGTCGACCGCACCGTCTGGTGGTCGAGGCCACGTTCATGGTGTGACTCGTTGCCGCGAGTGTGGCCGGTGAGGCGCGGAGGTTCGGGTCTTGGGTGCCCCTGCCCCCGCACTATCGGGGTCGGTGCGTCACAAGCCCCGCATAGCGGGGTCGGTGCGTCACAAGCCCCATTCGGCCACTCCCGCCATGGGGGGCCGGTGTCACATCGGGTTGGTCGCAGCTGGATAGTTGCCTCAATGGGGAGCCGGCGGCCCGGCTGACGGTTTGCACAGTTGGCATGCTCCCGCCTAGCGGGGCCGGTGGCACACGCACCCCATACCGGGTGCGGTCTCCTGGCCAGAAGACGGCAACCCATCCGACAGGAGGGGTCTTTGATAAATCCCACATCAGTCAGGGCAGCTCAGCGCGCCGTCTCGTAATCGAGGCCAGGCGCCCGGCCTGGGCCTCGCCGTGCGGACCGCCCGGCAGCGGCCCGCAAGCTCGCCACCGGGATTAGCGTGGGCCTCTGAGCCCGGCCCGCAGATGTCCTGGAGGTCGCATGCGGATCAGCCTCGGCGATGTGTCCTTGTGGTTCGATGTGTCCGGGCCGTCGGTCATCCCGCAGGCAGACACGACCGCAGAGCGCCCGGTCGTGGTGGCGGTCCACGGCGGTCCCGGCCTGGATCACATGACGGTGAAGCCCGCCCTGGGGCCGCTGGCCGAGGACTTCCAGATGGTGTACTTCGACCTGCGGGGCCACGGCCGCAGCGATCACAGCAGCGCCGAGTTCTGGAACATGCCGACCTGGGCCGATGACCTGCGGCGGCTGTGCGACGCGCTCGGCCTGGACAAGCCGCTCGTGCTCGGCAGCAGCTTCGGCGGGAACGTCGCGCTCACTTACGCGGGGCTGTTCCCAGGTCACCCCGGCGGCGTCATCCTGGCCAACACCACGGGGGGCCGCAGCAGGACACACACTAACAGCCGCCCCGCACTCAGGGCCTGTTCAGCCCTTGACCGCATCATGAGTAGAATGGGCACGTTGCCACAACCACTGGTTCGGTTACCGGTTCCCGCGCAGGGTCCAGGCGTTGGTGGCGGCGTCCCGGCGCAGTTCGTAGACGCCCGGCGCCACGCCGGGACCTGATGACGCCTCGATCCGCCAGAATTCCAGCTCGGGCTGACCCGGCTCGGGCGCGGGATCCCCGCGATCCTGAGGGTCTTGGGGGTCTTGGAGGGCCTGCCACCACTCCCGGTTGATGACCCAGTGCTCGAGGATCGCGCGGACGGTGTACAGCCGGCCCCGCCACACGAACCTGGACGGCCGGCCGTCGTCCCTGGCCTGCACGTTGACCGGTTCGCCATACACCTGGCTCATGCCGCGCCCGCCTCCCCTGTCCGCCCTGCGGTTGGTCGTAGGGGTCACCCAGCCAGCCGGGTCACCTGGCTCGTCGCTGCCGCATGGGGGAAGGCGGGCAGTACTCTGCGTGATTGACACATGATCGACGCCGAGCGGGTGCGGCGTCTATGATCGAATATAAGTTCACTCGAACAGAGATGCAAATAATATTTGTCAGCTGACCTGCAGATACCTAGAAATGTCAGTGCCCTCCGGCATAGTGGGTGGGTCCGGACCACCCTTTGAGGGAGGTACGTATGTGCTGGAGATGTGACCATCCGGACGCCACCGAGCGTGACTATGAGGAGCACCTGCGGGAGGTGATCGACACGTTCGGCTGGGCGGTGCAGGGCGTCGAACGGGAGGGCAGGCACCCGCCGTGGGCCTACACCGTGGGGCTCACCCGCTACCGCAAACCCGAGCTCGTCGTCACCGGGATGGGCGTGACCCGGGCGGTCGAGGTGCTCAACGGCGTGGCCGCGCACCTGCTGCACGCGGCCGCGCCGGAACCGGGGACGCAGGCCGCCCTGAGAGACGGCCCGCTCGTCGAGGTGGTCAGGGTCGCCGTGCCGTGGGCACACCTGAAGCTGGCCGTCGAGCTCTACGGCGACCGGATCCGCGGCCTGCAGCTCGTGCACGCGGACAAGCGCGGGCGCTGGCCCTGGGACAGCCAGTACCAGGGCGTGCGCGGCGGGCAGCCGATCCTCGGGACGCGGGAACCGCCCGAGCGCCGCAGGCGGATCGGCTAGCCGGGACGGTCTCGCGGGGCCTATGCCGGGCTGGTGCCGCTGGCGACGCAGGTGTTCCGGTCGGTGTGGATCAGCCCGTTTCGGCAGACCCGGTCACCTGGCCAACGAACCAGGCGGCTTGCGCGAGCGCGCTGTCGGCCGCGGCGAGCAGGCCGGGCTGCAGTACGAAGTCGTGCCACATGCGCGGCCATCTGGTATACGTCACGTCCACGCCGGAGGCCGAAGCGCTGGCGGCTAGCAGCTCGGCGTCGGGGGCTAGCAACTCGTCGGTCGCGGCCTGGATCAGCAGCGGCGGCAGCCCTGCGTGGGCGGCACGCAACGGCGAGACCGTTTGGTCAGCCCATCTGGACGGGACGGCGTAGGCGCGGGCGCAGGCCTCGAGCCAAGCCGGGCTCAGCAGCACGTCCCGGCGTACCAGGTCCGCCACGGCGCGGCGATCGCGGCCGAGGTCGAGCCAAGGCGACAGCAGGATGCAGCCAGCCGGGAGCTCCTGGCCCTCGTCGCGGAGCGACAGGACTAGGGCCAGGGCGAGTCCGCCGCCCGCCGAGTCGCCCGACACCACCACCGGGCCCGGTTCTGTCTGACTGGACAACGCCTTCATAACCGCGTGGGCGTCTTCCAGGGCCGCCGGGTGGGGGTGCTCCGGGGCCAGGCGGTACTCGGGGAGCACCACCTGGCAGCCCGTCTGGGCGCTCAGGTGCGCCGCCCACGACCGGGGCGTGCGCGCCGAACCTAGGCAGTAGCCACCGCCGTGGAAGTGGACCAGGGTCGGCGGTCCGGGAGTCGCGCCCATGGTCGGGGTCGACGCTGGGGCCGAGACCACTTCGGCGCGGACCCCGCCTAGGGTCTGCTCCGCGACCGTGGTGCCGCGCGGCAGTAGTACGGGTCCGGCGAGCTGATCCAGCCGCGTGCGCTGCACCGGCCAGGGCAGAGCCGGGTCGAGGCAACGTCTGCCGAGCTGGCGCACCCCGAGGCGGATGACCGCGGGCGGCACGCGGAGCGGCCAACGGGCGCGGTGAGCGGGGCTTGCGGGGCTTGCAGGGCTTGCAGGGCTTGCAGGGCTTGCAGGGCTTGCGCGGTCGGCCGGGCGCGGGTTCATGCCGCACTTGTCCCAGCTGAGCTGGTCCCGGTTACGGCTGGCCGTTGCGGCATGACCCGGTACGCGGAGAGGTCGAAGCGCCGTACCCGGTACCGGTACATGAACGTGTGGTCGGGCCAGTTGTTGACGTTGCGCCCGGAGGCCGTGGTGTACCAGTTGTGGCAGCCGGTCTCCCAGACCGACTTCCGGCTGGCCGATTGCACCCAGGAGTTGAACGAGTCCTGGACGTCGGGCCGCACGTCGAGCCAGGCGAGGCGCTCAGCTCGCAGGGCCTTGACGGCGCCGAGCACGTAGCCGATCTGGCCTTCGAGCATGTAGATGATCGAATTGCCGCCGAGGTTGGTGTTGGGCCCGTAGAGCATGAAGAAGTTGGGGAACCCGGAGACCGTGATGCCAAGGTAGGCCTGCGCGCCGTCGCGCCAGGCCTCGTGTAGCTGACTACCGCCGCGGCCGGACACCTGCATCGGCGTGAGGAACTGCGTGGCCTGGAAACCGGTGCCGTAGATGATCACGTCGGCGGGGCGGGTCGTGCCGTCGTTGGTGACCACGCCGTTCGGGACGATCCGCTCGATAGGGTCCGTGACCAACTCGACGTCCGGCCGCGCCAGCGCCGGGTACCAGTCATTGGAGAACACGACCCGCTTGCAGCCCATCGTGTAGTCGGGGACGCACCTGGCGCGCAGCTCGGGGTCGGCGATCTGCGTGCGAAGCTGGCGGCGCCACAGTTGCATAGGCGCGGCCAGCATCTTCGGCGACAGGACAAAGCCGCTGGTGAGCATCTCGCCGTAGAGGAAGATGCGCAGCCGGTCGGCCTTGCGGACCACGGGCAACCGGTCGTACACGTCCAGCTCGCGGTCGCCGTAGGGCCGGTCGGCCTTGGGCAGCACGTAGGGGGGCGTGCGCTGGTAGACGTCGACGTGGCCGGCGACCTTGGCGATCTCGGGCACGAACTGGATGGCGCTGGCGCCTGTGCCGATCACGGCCACCCGCCGGCCGGACAGGTCGACGTCGTGATTCCAGCGCGCCGAGTGCCACGAGGGGCCGGCGAAGGTGTCCCGGCCTTCGATGTCGGGGAGGGCCGGGCGGCCGAGCTGGCCGATGGAGCAGATGACCGCGGTCGCCTGCAGCGTGTCACCGTCGTCAAGGGTGAGGTTCCAGACCGCGCCGCGCTCGTCCCACTCGGCCGCCGCGACCCCGCTGCCAAGGCGGAGGTGCGGGCCGAGGCCGTACCCTGCCACCAGCGCGTGCAGGTAGGCCAGGATCTCCTCGCGCGGCGGGAAGCGCCTGCTCCAGCGCCAGGGCCGGAACGAGAACGAGTACAAGTGCGACGGCACGTCGCAGGCCAGGCCTGGATAGGTGTTGTCACGCCACGTTCCGCCGAGGTCACCTGCCCGGTCCACCACGACGAAGTC
>DATJQX010000095.1:0-2098 GCA_035505275.1 Streptosporangiaceae bacterium
CGCGACATGGCCAACGTCATCACGTTCCTGCTATCACCTGCCACCAGCTGGGTCACGGGCGCCATCTGGGACGTCGACGGCGGCGTCATGGCCGGACGCAACTGACACCACAGAAGGAGAGTCATGAAACCCATCTCGAAGCTAGCCGCGGTCACTATCGCAGGGGCGGCAGCTGCCACGCTGTCCGCGCTGCCGGCCAGCGCATCCACCGCGCAGGGCTGGCCAGGCCGTGCCGGCGCGGTGTTCGTGCAGACCGACAACACCGCCGGCAACACCGTCGTCGCGTACACGCGGACCGCCACTGGCGGGCTGCAGCAGGTCGGCAGCTACCCGACCGGGGGGAACGGCGGGGCAACGAACGGGTCGGTCGTCGACCACCTGTCGTCGGAAGGATCGCTGGCCTATGACCGGTCGGCAGGACTGCTGTACGCCGTCAACGCCGACAGCAACACGATCACCGTGTTCCGGGTCCGCGGCGACCAGCTGTTCCGCAGCCAGGTGACCAGCTCCGGCGGCCAGTTCCCCGTCAGCATCACGTTCCACGGCAACCAGGTGTTCGTCCTCAACGCATGGGGCGGCGCCTCGATCGCCGGCTTCCTCCAGGTCGGCGGCTACCTGATCCCGGTGCCGTCCTGGACCCGCGATCTGGGTCTGGGCACTAGTTCCTCCACCATATTCACCGGAACGCCGGGCCAGATCGGATTCACCCCCGACGGCTCGCAGCTCGTGGTCACGACCAAGAACGCCGCGAACACCGTGGACGTGTTCGCCGATGGCCTGTTCGGCCCGGCCGCCCAGCCGACCGTGACCTCGCTGCCCGGCACCATCCCGTTCGGGTTCACCTTCGACCAGTACGGGCACCTCGCGCTCGTCGAGACGGGCGCAGGCGCCGTCGCCACCTTCTCCATCGCGTCCGACGGCACGCTCACCCAGCTCGGCAGCGCTGCCACCGGGCAGGCCGCGACCTGCTGGATCACGGCAGCCCCGCAGGGCACCCTGTACGCCTCCAACGCCGGCAGCGCCACCGAGTCCATCCTCGCCACGGAGCCGGACGGCGCGATCACTCAGCTCGGCACGACATCGACCGACCCCGGCACCACCGACGCGGCGGTGTCCTCTGACGGCCAGTACCTCTACGTGCAGGCCGGCGGCCCGGGCAACGTCGACGCCTACCGCATCGGCCCCGGCGGCTCACTGACCGAGACCGGCTCGGTCACCGTTCCCGGCGCGGTCGGCGGCGAGGGCATCGCCGCGTCCTGACCACCGCACCGTATCCCCATCGCCCCGCACCGGGCAGCGCCAGGCCGCCAGCTTCTCGTGGCTGGCGGCGGGCGCCGCCGGCCGCCGCACGCTGATGAGGAGAAGCCATGTCACACCATTTCGACACCCCCACGGCGATCGAGGACGGCCGGCTTAACCTGGGCGACCTGTACGCGTTCCCGGACTCGCCAGGCCGATCGACGCTGCTAGTTACAGCGAACCCCGACGCCGGGAGGTCCAACCCGACCACGTTCCGGCCCGACGCCCTGTACGAGTTCGCTATCGCCAGCGACGGCGGCACGCGCGAGGACCGGGCGTTCCGGATGAGCTTCGGCGAGCCCGACGCCGGCGGAAGCCAGGAAATGCAGGTCCGCTACGCACACGGCCCGTCGAGCCTGTCCGGCACGGGCGGCACTGAGCTAGGCGCCGGCCGCACCGGGGGGACCTTCGCGCTGAACAACGGCGGCACGGCATGGTTCGGCCTGGCCCAGGACCCGTTCTGGGGCGATGCGGTCGCCCTATTCGCCTTCAACCACGCCCTGGCAGAGAACCAGTACCGCCCCGAGTTGTTCAGCGCTACCCCGGGCAACCTGCTGGCCGGGCGGAACGTCACCGCCATCGCGCTGCAGATCCCCGACTACACATTCGGCGCAACCGAGGTCGCGGTCTGGGCCAGGATCAGCCTGTATGGTCATGCCCCCCAGCGCCAGGTCAGCCGGGCCGCCCATCCGCTCCTGCGGTCGTTCTTCTTCCCGCAGCCCGGCCCGGCCACCGAGGCACTCAACGCGTCCTCGCCGGCCGACGACGTCGCCTCCTACACCGACATGGTGCGGCAGGC
>DATJQX010000096.1:0-50290 GCA_035505275.1 Streptosporangiaceae bacterium
GACAGGAGCGCCACGGCGGCCAGGGCGGTGAGGGCGCCGGCGATGCGGGTGGGCTTCATGGTCTGGGTCCTTCCGGGCGGTGCTGCCGTGTGCTCTTAGGTTCGCGAGCGGGGGTAGCGGCAGCGTTCGCCGGAAAGTTGCAGCCCGGTAGCAGAGCAAACGATTGCGGACCCGGGCCAGCCCTAGAGGTGCGCGGGCAGGCCGAAGCGTCGCTCGGTGATGCGGGCGGGTGGTTTAGCCGAGGCGTGCGGGTTAACGGAGGCGGGCGGGTTAACTGAGGCGGGTGGCTTAGCGGAGGCGCGTGGTCTAGCGGAGGCGCGTGGTCTAGCGGACGCGATCGCGGGCGGCGGCTACGACGGCCTGGCCGAGGCTGATACCGCCGTCGTTGCACGGGACGCGGGAGTGGACCAGGACGCGGAAGCCGCGGGCTTCCAGTCGGGCGACCGCCCGGTGTAGCAGCAGCAGGTTCTGGAATACTCCGCCGGACAGCGCCACGGTGCTGAGGTGGTGTCGCTCGCGCAGCAGGACGCAGGCCGCCTCGATGACAGCGGCTACGCCGTTGTGGAAGCGGGCCGCGACGACCTCGCGCGGGGTCCCCGCCGCGATGTCCTCCGCCGCCTCGAGGACTAGATCGCAACCATTGATGCCGAACGGGACGTGGTTCCCGATCTGAGCCTGGTAACACCCTGCCTCGTCCGGATCGGCCAGTTGCTCGAGTTCCACGGCAGCCTGGCCCTCGTAGTTGATGGCATCCCGGACGCCAAGGAGCGCGGCGACCGCATCGAACAGCCGGCCCGCGCTCGAGGTGACCGGCGAGTTGACGCCGCGTCGGGCCATGGCGACTATGGCGGGCCAGTGGGCCGCGTTGCGCTGGACGACGGCGAGGCGGTCCGGTGGCGCCCCGGAGTAGGCAGCGTCGAGGTAGGCGGCGGCCATCCGCCACGGCTGCCTGATGGCGGCCGCCCCGCCGGGCATCGGCACCGGTGCGAGGTGACCGGCGCGCTCGAAGGAGGCCAGGTCCGCGAGCAGGAACTCGCCGCCCCAGATCGTGCCGTCGGCGCCGTAGCCGGTCCCGTCGAAGGCCACCCCGATCACCGGGCCGTCGGCCCGGTTGTCCGCCAGGCAGGAGGCGATGTGCGCGTGGTGGTGCTGTACTCCCTCCAATTTGACGCCGTCCAGGTCCAGCGCGTACTTCGTCGACAGGTATTCCGGATGCAGGTCGTGGGCGACCACCTGCGGGTCGACGTCGAACAGCCGACGGAAATGCTCGATGCCCTCGGTGAACGAACGCAGGGTCTCGGCGTTTTCCAGGTCGCCGATGTGGTGTGAGATGAACGCGTAGCGCCCCTTGGCCAGGCAGAACGTGTTCTTCAGCTCGGCGCCGCAGGCCAGGACCGGCCGGGGGAACTCGCGGTCCACCGTGACCGGTTCCGGTACGTAGCCACGGGACCGCCTGATCAGCATCGGCCGCCCGCGGAAGGCCCGGGTCACCGAGTCGTCGGTCCTGACGTGGATGGCCCGGTCGTGGGTGAGGAACGCGTCGGCGATCCCGCCTAGCCGGTCCAGGGCGTCCTCGTCGTGGTAAGCGATCGGTTCGTCGGAGACGTTCCCGCTGGTCAGCACGATCGGTCTGGACAGCGCCCTGACCAGCAAGTGGTGGAGCGGTGTGTAGGGCAGCATGATCCCGAGCTGACGGTTCCCGGGGGCGACCGCCTCGGCGACGGGGGCGTCCGGGTGTCGCGGCAAGAGGACGATGGGGCGGCTGGGCCTGGTGAGGAGTTCGGCGGCGGCCTGGTCGATGTCGGCGAGGGCGCGGGCGGCGGTAAGGTCGGCGACCAGGACGGCGAACGGCTTGTCCTCGCGGTGTTTGCGCGCGCGGAGCGCGGCCGCGGCGGTCTGGTGACTAGCGTCAGCGGCCAGGTGGTAGCCGCCCAGGCCCTTGACGGCGAGGATGTGACCGTCGCTGAGGAGTGCGGCCGCCCGGATCAGCGGGTCTCCCGCCCGATCGCACAGCGGGTCTCCCGCCCGATCGCACAGCGCCAGCCGGGGTCCGCAGGCGGGGCAGCAGGTCGGTTGCGCGTGGAAGCGGCGGTCGGCGGGGTCATGGTACTCGGCCGCGCACTGCTCGCACATCGTGAACTCCGCCATCGTGGTGAGCGGCCGGTCGTAGGGCACGTCCCGCACGATGGTGAACCTTGGCCCGCAGTTGGTGCAGTTGATGAACGGGTACCGGAACCGTCGGTCGGCCGGATCGGCGAGCTCGGCCAGGCAGTCTGCGCACGTGGCGGTGTCCGCGGACACCAGGGTCCTGCGCGGCCCGGCAGGCCCGCTGGCGGCGATGGCGAAGGAGGCCGATCCACTGGGCGGCATGGGCGCGGTGGTGATCCGCTCGATCCTGGCCAGCGGCGGCGCGTCGCGCTCCAGGAGCACGAGGAACTCCTCGACCGCCGCAGGCGGCCCCTCGACCTCGACGAACACCCCGTCGGTGTCGTTGCCGACGTGCCCGGCCAGGCCCAGATCGGTGGCCAGGGTATACACGAACGGGCGGAAGCCGACGCCCTGGACGATCCCCTCCACCCTGATCGCCGTCCGGATCAGCGCGGTCACCGGCGCATCACCTCCCGCTCGGTGCTGATCCTAAGGCGGGTCCGGGCCCTGCGGCTGGCGCGGCTAAGACCTGGTCGTCTTCGGCCTGCTGGGTGGCTTCGTCGGCGGCGGCCCGGCCTTCGCTGACCCCTCGCTGGAATCCGGCCATCCGGTCGCGGGCCTCGGCCGCCGACCGCGTCGGCGCGGCGAGCGGCGGCGTGGCCGGGGCAGCCGGGATGGCACCGGGGATCAGGTTCGCGGCTGGCATCCGCCTGGGCAGGCCCGCTGCCGTCGAACCGACCGAGGTCGGCGCGTCGGCGGTCTGCGCGGCCCGCCAGCCTTCGTCGGCCGACGATGCCCACCCGCTGCCCGCCGCCGCCGCGGCAGGGTGGCCGGGTATCGTCCGGCCGGCGCCGAACCAGCGCGACTCCATCTCGTCGAAGATGGGCAGCTTACGGGTGTCGGCATGACCCTCGGCGGGCGGCACGATCACCTCGCGGGCGGCAGAACCGGTGGGCGCCGCGGTGCCGGGCGGAGTGCTAGACATCGCGGAGACCTCGGTCTCGTCCGCGTCGGGCGAGCCGAGGACGGGCAGCGGGCCGGGGTCGTCGGCGGTGACGCCGGCGATGTTCCAGGCCGACGGGCTGCCGAAGGCCGGGATCCGGCCTTCCGTACGGGCGGGCGCGGGGCCAGCCGGGGTGGTGGCGTCGCCGGCCGGGGACGCCGATCGGAGGCTGGCGACCGACCAGGCGGGGTCGGACGGGTGGCGGGCATCACCGGCTGACCATCCCGGATCGGACGGCTGGCGCGGTTCACCGGCTGACCACCCGGGATCGGACGGGTGGCGCGCATCACCGGCTGACCACCCGGGATCGGACGGCTGGCGCGCATCACCGGCTGACCACCCGGGATCAGTCGGCTGGCGCGCATCACTGGCGGGCCACCCGCCGGCCGACGCGCGGATGACCTCCGGCTGCGGCGCGAAGTCGGCGGCCGTCATCGCGGCGGCCCGGTCCTGCGCGGTGGCGTAGGGCGAGTCGGCCAGCGTCTTGGTCAGGGACGCGGCGGGACCGGGGGCGGCCGCGGCGGCGCCCTTGCGGGTGAGGATCTCGTCGGGGAGCCAGACCAGCGCGGTCAGGCCACCGTACTCCGCCGGGTGCAGCCGGACCCTGACGCCGTGCCGTGCGGCCAGCCTGGCGACCACGAACAAGCCCATCCACTTGGGGATGTCTACGTCGACCGCCTGCACGTTTTCCAGCTGCCAGTTCGCCTGCGCCATCTGGTTGGGTGCCATTCCGATGCCGCGGTCGGTGATCTCGACCAGGGCACCACCGGTCGGCAGCAGCCTGCTCGACACGTCCACCGGCATGTCGCCCGACGAGAACGACGTCGCGTTCTCGGTGAGCTCGGCGAGCAGGTGCACCACGTCGTTGACCGCGGGCCCGCGCACGGCGATTTCCGGCACCTCGCCGAACGACACGCGCTCGGAGTCCTCGATCTCGGACACCGCGGCCGCGACCACGTTGGCCAGTACCACCGGCTGGTTCCACTGGTCGGACGGCTCGCGGCCGGCCAGCACGAGCAGGTTCTGCGAGCCGCGGTGCATCCGGGCCGCGATGCGATCCATCTTGGACAGGCTGGCCAGGCGCCCCGCGTCCTGTTCGCCCAGCCCCAGGCTGTCGATGAGCCGGATCTGGCGTTCGGCCAGGGACTGACTGCGGTGGGACAGGTTCATGAGCATGGTGTTGAGCTTGCCGCGAACCACGGCCTCGTTGGCCGCCATCCGCAACGTCTGGGTGCGCATCTGGTCGAACGCGCGCGCTACCTCGCCCAGCTCGTCGGCGGAGTCGACGTCGATGGGCCGCACCTGGGGCGGTGCGCCGTGGCCGTTGCTCTCGCTGATGCGGCGGACCGCTTCGGGCAGCTCGAGGGCCCCGGCTCGCAGCCGGCCCAGCGGCCGCAGCACGGACCTGGCGACCACGGCCGCGGCCCACGCCGCCAGCACCAGGACGATCACGGCCGCCGCACCGAACCCGATCGCCGTCGCGATCGCCCCGTCACGCACCGAGCTCACGGTCGAGTGGATGGACGTGCCGTCCACGGCGCCGATAAGCCGTACGACGCAGAACGCGACGACCGCGACGGCTGCGGTCGGGATGCCAGCCAGCAGCAGGAGACGGGATCGGACGTGCCAGTTCTTCAGCGCGCGGCTCGACCGCTCCCGGACCGCCGCCGGGCTGGTGCGCGCGGGCGGGCGGCCAGGCGCGGAGGGACTCTCGGCTGACCGGGCCGGGCCGGGCTCGCGCGGCACGGCCGGCATCCCCGGTGCCGCGGATTCTTGGAACGACGCTGTGGCCGGGATACCGCGAGACGCCCCGGTAATCGCTGGCTCGGCGTCGCGCGCCGATCGGAGGGGGTTTTCGCTGGGCGTCCTGGCGACGTCCAGCACCATGAGGCCGGCGACGACCAGCACCAGGGCCGCGAAGAGTATTTCTACCAGCATGCCACTGCAATCTTGCCGGCGTCGGGAAGCGCGCGCGTGCGGCACAGGCCCGGGCGTTCAGCCCTGCGGACTGCCGCATACCGGCGCGGCACTACAACCACCATGGCACCCTCCCCAGGCCCGTACCCTGCTCGTTCCCCTGCTCGGCGTGGGGTACAGTCCCCGCCACTCTAATAGCTAAACGGCTCGTGCATGCCTCATATGGAGGGAAAAGTCCGTATTGCCTCACACGACCGTTGCAGCCTGCGGCGTACCGAGCCTGACACGATTGGGTATTTCCAGGCCTGCCTGCTGTGAATCAGCAGCTCATGACAAACTTCTTGAGGGATGGCCGGGACTCCGGCCGGAGAAAACCGCTACAGTCGCACGGTATGCCCCAGAAGGGGCAAGCGTAGACGATATATAACAAACGGAAACGGTCGGAGGGGGTCCGTTGGAGCAGGAGACGGCCGGCCCAGCCCTGGTTCACGAAATCGACACCGCGGCGGCCAGGCAAGAACGGACTAAGTTCCGGCGCAGCGTGGGACGCATGGACACCGCTGTCCTCATGCTCGCCGCGATTATCGTGCTTGACACGCTCGGTGCGGTATCGAGCTACGGCGCTCAGGCATTCACGTGGCTCATCGTCATGGTGGTGTTCTTCCTGTTCCCCTACGGCCTGCTCACCGCCGAGCTCGGCACGGCGTTTCCCGAGGAAGGCGGGCCCTACGTCTGGGTCAGGCTCGCCTTCGGCCGGGCCGCGGCAGCCGTGGTCGCCGTCATGTACTGGGTCGACAACCCCATCTGGCTGGCCGGGACGCTGGCCATCACCGCGATGGCCACCTTCAGCACGTTCTTCGTCAACCTCTCCCTCACCTGGGAGTACATCTTCGGCTTGCTGTTCGTCTGGGCGGGCATCGCCTCGGTGATCATGGCGCTGAAGTGGGGCAAGTGGGTCGCGAATATCGGCGCGATCGTCCGCGTGATCCTGATGACGTTCTTCACCATCACCGTGTTCGTCTACGCCGGCGAGCACGGCTTGCACGGTTTCGGGGGCGGGGCCTTCAAGCCCACCTGGCTCGTGTTCCTGGCGGCGGCGCCCATCTTGATCTTCGACCTCGAGGGCTTCGAGTTGCCAAGCGCCGCGTCGGAGGAGTTGGTCAACCCGCGCCGGGATGTCCCCATCTCCATCCTCCGCTCGGGGATCGCCACCGTGCTGTTCTACGGCGTGCCCATCCTCGCCATCCTGCTCGTGCTCCCGACCTCCAGGCTGTCCAGCGTGTCGGGCTTCCTCGACGCGCTGCAGCAGGTCTTCGTCGTCTACGGTGGCCACCTGACCAGTTCGGGCGCGGTGCTGGCCGGCGCCGGGAAGGTGCTGGCCGATATCGCGGCGCTCGGCGTGATCTTCGGCTTGCTGTCCTCGGGCGTGGTCTGGCTGATCGGATCCGACCGGGCCCAGGCGGTCGCGGGGTTCGACGGCGCGGCGCCGAGGGCGCTCGGTTACTTCTCCAAGCGCCTCGGGACGCCGATCGGGGTTAACCTGCTCTCGGGCGTGGTGTCGACCGGCGTCCTCATCCTCGCGCTGACGCTGACCAGCGGTAACGCGGCGAAGTACTTCAGCGCCACGCTGGGGCTCGTCATCTCCATGGTGACGGTCACCTACGTGCTGATCTTCCCGGCGGTGATCAAGCTCAGGTACAGCTATCCCGACGTCCCGCGTCCGTACCGGATACCAGGGGGCACGGCGGGGCTCTGGATCGTCGGGATCCTGACCACGGCCTGGGCCGCTCTCACCACCGTGGCGATCATCTGGCCAGGCATCGGCACGTCGGACCCCAACGCCTCGCTGCCGAGCGGATTCGCCGGGGAGCGCCTGCAGTACACCCTGTCTCAGGTGATCCCGCTGGGCGCGATGGTGATCATCGGCCTGGTGTTCTACGCGCTCGGCGCGCCGACGCGACGGCAGGCGGTGCAGACGGCGGCCGCACAGGCAGCATCCGCGCAGGCCGAGGCAGGAACGGAAGAGGCGGGACAGGCTGAGACCGGATCCGGCGCGTAATCAGGTCCGGTAGCCCGGCGAGGCGGCCAGGGCGGTGTATTCGCGGCGGTAGCCTCGGTCAGCCGGCGTACCCTCGGCGTCGAATTCCTCGGCGTAGCGTCGGCCGGCCCACACCGCGGCGGCGATCGTGGACGGTGCCCAGGCGTCCCCGACGCACCGGACCGACCGGACGCCGTGCATCGGCCACTCGCCCTGCCGGCGCTCCAGGGCAAGGAACAGGTCGTCGCAGGGAAGCCGGGCGGTCACCAGGACCACGGCGTCGGCGGGCACGCCGGTTTCCGAGCCGGTGAACACGCACGCCGTCCGCGCCTCGCCCGCGCCGACGGCGACGAGCGTGCGGCCGGTGTCCACGGTGATTCCCGCCGCGCGCACCCGCCGCTGGATGTCATCGACCTCCAGGGTGTTGGCGGTCCACGAGGACACCAGCGGGGCCGGGGTGACCAGCCGGACCTGATGCCCGAGCCGGGCCAGCGACTCGGCCAGGACCCCGCCGAGGTAGTAGTGATCATCGTCGAACACGAGGATCCGTTGCGGCGCGGCTCCAGCCCGGTGGAGCGGATGGTCACCGGCCAGCAGGTGATCCGGCGTCAGGACGCGAGCGTCCGCGGCGACCGGTATCGCGCTGGTGTGCCACCGCCCGACGCCGTCGCCGCGCCAGCGCGCGCCGGTGGCGACCAGGATGTCGGTGAACCCGGCGCCGAGGGCGTCGTCCGGGGTGAGCTCGTCGCCGCGGCCGGTCGCCACCACGTCTTGGTAATGCCGCTCCAGCTGCCCGATCCGGTACTCGGCGACGCGGCGCCAGGCGGCCAGGCCGGGCAGGCCGGCCTCACGGCGGACCCGCCCGCCGAGTTCGCGGGTGGCCTCGGCGAGCATCACGGGATAGCCGCGCTGGCCAAGGGCACGGGCCGCCTCCAGGCCAGCCGGACCGGCGCCGACGATCAGGACGCTGGCCTGCGACTCCCGCGGCCTGATCCGTTCCGGATGCCAGCCCCGGCGCCACTCCTCGCCCATGGCCGGGTTCTGCGTGCAGCGGATCGGCGACATGGTCATGTCACCGGAGATGCAGATGTTGCAGCCGATGCACTCGCGGATATCGTCGATGTTTCCGGCCTCGATCTTGGCGGGCAGGAACGGGTCCGCGATCGATGGCCGGGCCGCGCCGATCATGTCCAGCAGGCCGGCCCGCACCTGGCGCACCATGGTGTCCGGCGACGTGAAACGCCCCACCCCCACCACGGGTTTGGCCGACAGCTTCTTCAGGCCCGCGATCAGCGGCTCGCGCTCGAACTCGCCCGCGAAGCGCGACGTGGCCGAGTCCAGCTCCCAGGTACCGAGGACCAGATCCCAGACGTCAGGCAGGTGGTCAAGCAGCGCGACGACCTCGCCTGCTTCGGCCGGGGTGATGCCCGCCTCGCCGAGCCCTTCGTCAACCGTCAGGCGGCAGGCGACGGCTGCCCGGCCCTCGCATTCCTCGCGGGTGTCTTCCAGGACCTCGGCCAGCAGGCGGGCCCGGTTGGCGACCGAGCCGCCGTACGCGTCGGTGCGCTGGTTGTAGCGGCGGGACAGGAAGTGCTGCAAGATGCTCAGGTTGTGCCCGCTGTAGACGTAGATGACGTCGTATCCCGCCGCCAGGGCGCGGCGGACCGCCTGGCGGTGCCAGCGCCGCAGGTCAGCGAGGTCTGACGCCGACATCATGCGAGCCTGAACGGGATCGTTTGACCAGGTCACGACGGGCAGGTGGGCCGGCCCCATGGGGGCTTCCCTGCTGGACAGGTTGGGCGCGTTCATCCCGTTGTGCGCCAGCTCGATCCCGGCCAGCGCGCCGCCCGCGTGAATCGCGTCCGCGATCCTGGCCAGCGCGGGCAGGTCGCCGTCGTCCCACAGGCGCAGCTCGATAAAGGGAGTGATATCCGAGCTGGGGTGTATCTCGACCTGCTCGGTGCAGACCACGGCCCAGCCGCCCTCGGCCTTGACGTTGCGCATGGCGGCCTGGGCGGTTGGATCCCGGTATCCCATGCCGTTGCAGTGCGGCACCTGGAAGAACCGGTTCTTGGCGCGAACCGGTCCTAGCTGGACCGGCTCGAACAGGATGTCGTAGCGGCTATCCCGCACGGTGACGTCCGCCTCGGGCTAGCGCATCCGGCCCTCGGTCTCGGGTCGCAGGTGGAAGAACTGCGGCCGGAGTACGAACCGCGCGATGAGCATGAGCGCCGCCCCGACGCCGACGATCCCGACCAGCGACCAGATCTGCGCCGCGGGGGCGGTCTGCAGCGACTTGACCAGGATCCAGCCGAGGAAGCCGGCGGCGGCCAGCGGGAGCACCCCCAGGATGAGCCCGTCCAGGAAGTTGCTGAAGACACGGCGCCAGTAGTAGATGATGGCGGCGAGCGCGGTGAGGATGTAGAAGGCGGCGTAGAGCAGGCTGGTCACGTCGATCAGGTCGTTGAACGCGTTCACCAGCGAGGTGGCGAGCAGGTAGGTCCAGGTCAGCCCCAGCAGGACCACGCCGACAAGGATGGTCGCGGCCACCGGGGTGGAGAACCGGCGGTTGACGTTGCCGAGGAACGGCGGCAGCACCCGGTGGCTGGCCATCCCGTAGATGACCCGGGCGCCCAGCACGATGCCGACGCCGGTGGTGGCGATCACCGACAGCGCGAGACCGAGGGCCATGACCTTGGCCCAGCCGCTGCCGCCCAGGGCCTGGGCCACGTAGACGATGGCGTCGCTCGCGTTGGCCTGCAGCTTAGCGGGCGACACCGCGCCCTGCAGGCCCACCTGGGCGACGGTGTAGATGACGGCCATGAAGGCGACCGCCATCATGGCCGCCCGGCCGGGGTTGACCCGCCGGTGCTTGACCTCCTCGTTGACGTAGACCGTGCCGTCCCAGCCGGTATACGCGAACAGCGCGACCAGGAACCCCGCGGACAGGCTGCCGCGACCGCCGATCCCGGACAGGCTCCACCAGCCCTTCGTTATCGGGAAGGTGCCGTGCCGGTGGCTGAGGACCGCCACCAGGCCGACGATGGCGAAGCCGATGAGGATCACGTACTCGATCAGGCCCATGCCGACCTGGGTGCGGGCGGTGATGCGGATGCCGATGACCGCGATCACGAGCATGCCGAGGATCACGGCGGTGTCGATGCCCAGGTTCGGCGGTACGGCGGTGGAGTTGGAGCCGAAGACGGCCAGGACCGACGGCCCGAGGACCACCGTGGTGCTGACCGTCCCGATGATGCCGCCCATGATCATGAGCCAGCCGACCAGGAAGCCGACGTACGGGTTGATGACGCGGCCGACCCACTCGAACGCCGCGCCGCAGTTGGCGTTCCATAGGTTCAGGCGGCGGTAGCAGTTCGCGATGATGATCATCGGCAGCGCCATGAGGATGAGGGCCGGCCCGCTGGCGTAAGCGGTGGCCGCGGCGAGCCCGGCCAGGATCAGCCCGGCCGACGCGGCGGGCGCGGCCGTGGCCATCCCGATGACCGTGTCCTGGGCCACTCCGATCGCGTTGGGCTCGAGTTTGGTCTCGAGCTGCGATCCGGTGGCCGGGAACGTAGCCGGGGATTCAACCGCCATGTGGGTCTCCTACTCCTGCCGTACGCCAGTGAAATACAGGCCGCCGATACCTTCTTTTCCAGCGGCCGGGAGGAATACGCGCAGGCAACGGCCCCCCTGCGCGATAGTAACGGTCAATCGGGGCCACAGAGGGCAAGAGACGGAAATTTCCGGCAGGACGGGCATCGGGGACGGAGGGCGGCATCAGGCCTGTCCGATGTTGGACAGGCTCCGGTGAACGGCCTGGGTCAGCGGGTCCCCGGGCGGCAGCGTCCGCTCGCAACGGCCGGCGGCCTGCCGGAGCACCCGCACGGCATCCCCCACCCGCCCGGCCGCGTAGTACACCTGGGCCAGGTTCACCAGGCGGGCCAGCGTGTCGGCGTGGTCAGGACCGAGGACCCGCTCGGAGTCTGCGCAGCACTGCTCGCAGAGCTGCGTCGCGTCCGGGATCCGTCCGGCCGCGAGGTAAGCCGCAGACAGGCGCGCCCTGGTCGCGATCGTATCCGGGTGAGTGCGCCCGAGGACCTGCTCGCGGTCGGCCAGCGCCCGCTTGTACTGGTTGATGGCGTCCTTGATCTTGCCTCCGGCCAGGGCAGCCGCGGCCACCCGGTCCCTGGTGGCGATGGTCTGCGCGTCGCGCGGTCCGGCCAGGCGCTCGCGTTCGCGCAGGCTCTGCGCCAGCAGGCTGGCGGCCGTGGCCGCGTCGCCCGCGGCCTGGTAGGCGGCGGCCAGCTCGTCGCGCGCGTTGAGGGTGTCAGGATGGCCGGGGCCGCGGAACTGCTCGCATTCGCTGACGGCGCGCAGCATGACGGTCACCGCCTCGGCGGGCACGCCGGCCATGATCAGGGCCCGGGCCAGGCTGACGCGGACCGCGACGATGGCCGGGTGACCGGGCGCCAGCTCTCGCCCGCGCTCGGCCAGCACCCGCTGATGCCAGGCCACGGCGTCCTCCGCCTGCCCCGCCGCCAGGTACGCGGCGGCCAGCTGGGCGGCCACGAGGAGGACGTCCGGGTGGTCGGGCGCCAGCTTCGTCTCGCAGCGGGCGGCGAGGTCACGCCAGTACTCGACGGCCGGGCCGATCAGGCGGGCCTGGTCCAGGCTCTGGCCCGCTCGCAGGAGCAGCGGATGGCACCCTTCGGCCCACAGCGCGTCGGCGGCCCAGCTCTGCAGGCTGGCCGCATTGGCCCGCAGGCCGGCCGCCGTCCAGGCCTGCGGCTCATCGGGGGGCCAGACCTCGAGCAGCGCGCTGGCGGCCACCCGGGCCGCGGCCTCCTGGGCCTGACCGGGCGCCGCCGTCCTGATCGCCGCCTGGACCACCGCGTTCATCCGCACGGTCGGCGGCGTGACGTCGCGGTTGACGCTGACCAGCCCGGCTCGCTCCAGGACGAGCAGCGCGTCCCAGGCCGGCCTCGGGTCGGCCGCCGCGGAAAGCGGGACTACGGTTCCCGCCATGTACCCGGCCACGGCCGAGGTACCGAAAATGGCTCCGGGAATCCCGTGATCGGACAGGAGGGCGACGAGCACCGCCATCTGCCGTACGGACGCGCCCGGCAGCAGTGATTCGGCCTGCCCTAGGGAGAACGTCCAGGTCACCATGGCCGCCGCGGGAACCTCGCCCGCGGCCGCCTCGATCTGCTGCCGCCTGCGGACGAAGTAATCCCGGTAGTCGCGGCAGGCCAGCGTCGAGTTCGCGATGACGGAGGAAGCCTGGGCGAGCGCCAGCGGCTCACGGCCGAGCGCTTCAACCAGGTCGATAGCGCCCAGGCGCTGGGCCGGGTTCGCGGTGAGCCGTTCGGACAGGCCGTTCAGCGCCTCGCGGACGCTGTAGAAACCGACCGGGATGACCTCCATCCGGCGCCGGGCGGTGACGGTGGCTTGCCAGTTGGTGGTGACCAGCAGCCTGCCGGTCGGCCCGCCAGGCCACAGCCCCTCCAGGTCCGTGCCCTCCGTTAGGTCATCGAGTACGACCAGCCAGGGCCGGCTGGTTCCGCCGAGCCAGCCGATGAAGCGCGCCGCGACCGATTCGGCGGTACCCGAGGGCGCGATCCCGGTGGCCGCCACCGACGCCTCGACGTACCCGGACAGCACCGACGTCCGGCTGGTGGCCGAGATCCAGATCAGCGCGTCGATGGCGCGTGACCGCCATAGCGCCTCCGCGGCCATCACGGCGAGCTGGGTCTTGCCGGTTGGGGACAGCCAGTTCGGCTGGCTGTGGGCGGATGCCGAGCCCGGGACGAGCGCCACGGCGGAGCCCGGCACCAGTGCGTCCACCAAGCCGCCGGCGGTATCCGGACGGGCGGTGAAACCGTCGGCCACCGGCGGCACCTCGCCTACCCGAATCCGCGACAGCTCAGCCGATGCTCGCATTAGGCATCACCCCCACCCTGTGATGCTGTTGCAGAAACCCCTCCCGACTAGTTAGTAACACGAACAGGCGGGCGGCCGGAGAGATTTGTCCATATTCGTCGCACATCCGGGCGGATAAACGGCCGCTTGTCAGCGGCTGGCGATGTTGGCCAGGCTCTGCTGGACGTCCTGGGTCAGCGGGTCCCCGAACGGCAGGACCCGCTCGCACCGCGCGGCGGTGTCGCGGAGGACGGTCTCGGCGTCACCGACCCGGCCCACGGTGTAGTACAGGCGGGCCAGGTTCGCGCGGCGGGCCAGCGTCTCTACGTGATCGGCGCCGAGGACCCGTTCCGAATCGGTGCACGTCTGCTCGGACAGCTGTACCGCCTGCGGCATCCGCCCGGCCGCGTCATAGGTGGCGGCCAGGCGCCCGCGGGTGCCGATCGTGTCCGGGTGGCCGTCCCCGAGCGCGCGCTCGCGGTCGGCGAGAACACGCCGGTAGTGCGTGATGGCGTCCTTCAGCTTGCCCTGGGCCACGCAGGCGGCGGCTAGCCGGTCCCGCGTGGCCAGGGTGCGCGGATCCCCAGGACCCTGCAGGCGTTCGCGTTCGGCCAAAGTCTTGGTGAGCAGCCTGATCGCCGCGTCGGCATGGCCCGCGGCCTGCTGGGCGACGGCCAGCTCGTCCCTGACCTCGAGGGTGTCCGGGTGGCCCGGGCCGCGGAACTGCTCGGATTCGGTGATGGCGCGGCGCAGGACGGTCACCGCCTCCTCGGGATCGCCGGCCAGGATGAGGGCGCGCGCCAGGTTGACCCGGGCCGCGATGATCGACGGGTGCCCGGGCGCGATTTCGCGGCTGCGCTCGGCCAGGACCCGCTGGTACCAGGTGACAGCCTCGGCCCCGTACCCGGCGGCCAGGTACGCCGTGGCCAGGTGGGAGGCCACGACCAGGGCGTCCGGGTGGCCCGGTTCCAGCTTGTTGTCGCAGTGGACGGCCAGCTCGCGCCAGTACTCGACCGCGGGCCCGGCCAGGCGGGCCAGGTCGAGGCTCCGCCCGGCCCGCAGCAGCAGCGGGTGGCAGCCCTGCGCCCAAAGCACGTCGATGGCCGAGGCGTGCAGGCTCGCCGCGTTCGCGCGCAGGACCTCGGCGGTCCACGGCTGCGGCTCCTCGGCGGGCCAGGCGTCGAGCAGGGCGCTCGCGGCCGCGCTGGCCGCGCGATGGTGGAACTGGCCGGGCGCCGCCAGCTTGACGGCGGCCTGGACCGCGGCGGGCATCATGACCGTGCCCGCGGCCGGGGAGCGGCTGATCGTGATCAGGCCGGCCCGCTCGATGGCCGCCAGGGTCTCCCAGGCGGGCTTCGGGTCCACCACCGCGGCAAACGCGGGGCCGGAGGTGGCCAGGTACGCGCTCACCGAGGGCGTGGAGAACAGGGTGCCGGGGACGCCGTGGCCGTCGAGCAGGGCCAGGAAGACCAGCATCCGGCGCACCGAATCGCCCGGCCGCAGCTGTTCGGCCTGGCCCAGGGACAGCGACCAGGTGACCGAGGCGGCCGAGGGGACCTCGCCCGGGCCCACCCTGATCTGCTGCCGCCTGCGGAGGAAGTAGTCCCGGTAGTCCCGGCAGGCCAGATTGGAATTGGAGATCACGGACGCGGCCTGGGCCAGCGCCAGGGGCTCACGGCCGAGGGCCTCGATCAGGTCGATCGCGCCCTGGTGCTGGGCCGGGTCGTTGGTCAGGCGCTGGGTCACGCAGCTGAGCGCCTCGCGGACGCTGAAGAACCCCACCGGGTACAGCTGGACTCCGCGGCGACCGGACACCACCGTCGCCCGCGCGCTCGTGATCACGAGCCGGCCGGCCGGGCCCTGCGGCCAGAGCCCGTCAAGTTCGGCCGCGTCCGGCAGGTCATCGAGCACCACCAGCCACGCCCGGTTCGTGGTCGCGAGCCAGTTGACGAAGCGCGCCGCGACCGACTCCGCCGTCCCGGTCGGCTCGATGCCCGTCGCCGCCACCGACGCCGCGGCGTACCCGCTCAGCACCGACGACCGGCTGGTTGCGGAGATCCAGACCAGGATGTCAACGGCGCCCGACCGCCACAGCGACTCCGCGAGGAGCGCCGCGAGCTGGGTCTTGCCGGACGCGCCCAGCCAGTTCTGCGGGCCCTCGGCGAACGTCGAGCCGGGCACGAGCGCGATGGCCGATCCGGGGCCGAGCGCGTCCACGATGCCGCGGGCGCTATCAGGCCGCTCGGTGAATCCTTCGGCAAGCGGGGGCACGTCGCCGATCCGGAACCGCCGCGCTGACTGCGCGGTCAGTCCTGCCGAGGGCACCACCGCCCGCCACCCCTATCTATCCGCCCGCGCCGAAAGCCTCCTCGAACCTCTACCAGCACCACGGGATGTCCTGGCTCGCGGGGGCTTTCCCCGTGTCGGGGTCTTAACGACTCTTTTATTATGCACGTGCAGTCTGGGCCTGCATACGTACGTGTTGGCTGGTGACGGGGCGAGTGCGGAGCGTTACTGCGGATCGGCGACCGAGGCGAGCAGGGCGGCCCGGGCCAGGTCGACGGCGGCCAGCATCGCGCCGCGCAGCACGGGCTCGCCAGGCACGCCGGTCGGCACGACCCGTGGGCGGGCGGGGCAGATGCTCGCCATGGCGGTCGCGACCCGGGAGGCCAGGGCCTCGCCGCCCGCGCGGCCGACGTCACCGCCGAGCACGACCAGGCCGGGGTCGAGCACGACGCAGACGGAGGCGACACCCACCGCGACCCGGTGCGCCAGGTCATCGAGGAACGGCGAGGCCCCAGTGCGGGCGACGGCGCTGCGGACGGCCTCGGCGGCGGTCGGCGCGGTGAACCCATGGCTCGCGGCGAGCGCGCGCACCGCGCTGCCGCCTACCAGCCACTGGAAGCCGCCGGAGGCCGGGTGCCTGACGTCGGAGGGCAGCGGCGCACCGTGCACGAGCAGGTACCCGATCTCGCCTGCGGCCCCGGCCGTCCCGCGGTGCAACTGCCCGCCGAGCATCGTCGCCAGGCCGAGCCCGACGTCGAGCCAGACCAGGACGAAGTCGTCGTCGCCTTGGGCGGCTCCTGCGGCACGTTCGGCCATCGCGGCCAGGTTCACGTCGTTCTCGATCACGACCGGCCGGTGCAGGACGTCCCGCAGCGCGTCGAGCGCGCCCTCGTGCCACGCGGGAAGGTTCACCGCGAGCCTCGGGTCGCCGGTCCGCGGGTCGACCACGCCGGGGCTGCCGATCACGAGCGCCCTGAGCCGGGCCACGTCGACCCCGGCGCGCGAACAGGCCCGCTCGACGACCCCGCGCACCACCTCGACCGGATCCTCGGCGCCTTTCGGGTTGACGCTCACGTCGGCGACGCGGCGGCCGGTGACGTCGGCCACGGAGGCGCTGACCAGGTCGGCTTCGATGTACAGGCCCGCCACGTAGGCGCTGGAGGGAACGACGGAGTACAGCGCGGCGTTCGGGCCGCGGTTCCCGGCCTGCTCGCCCACGATCGCTACCAGGCCGCGCTCCTCGAGCCTGGCCAGCACCTGCGACACCGTCACCTTGGACACGCCGGTGTACTCGCTGATCTGGGATCTGGTCAGCATCTCGCCACGGAGCAGGAGGTCGAGCGCGGCCCGGTCGTTGAGCTCACGCAGCAGGCTCGGAGTGCCCGGCCTGGCCCGTGTCTCCTGTGGAGGCCGTGCCTCCTGTGGTCGCTGCATCGCGGTCCCCTTCGTGGTAGCTCCCCGTCTATCACGCCGCGGGAGCAGCTTCCATCTCGATCCCGCAACAAGGACTATCTTATAGGAAAGTTTCCTGTTAGTTTCTCCCTACCGGCTAGACATAAGTTTCAACGGCGACTTCATCCCGCTAAACCACCCGGAAGGAGTGCCAGCAGTGGGACTCAGAAAAACACCGGCCGCGCTGGTCGCGTTCGGCACCGCGGCTGCGCTCGCGATCGCGGGCTGCAGCTCGAGCAGCTCGTCGTCGACGTCCTCGACGTCATCAGCATCGTCGTCGGCACCAGCGGTGCTCACCGTCTGGCGGATGGGCGGTTCCGTGGCGTCCGAGGTCACCTGGATGAACGGCGTCATCGCCCAGTTCCACAGCGACTTCCCGCAGTACGCCAAGACCAAGGTCAACGTCGTCTGGGTGCCCTGGACCGACCGCACCACCGAGTGGAACACCGCGCTGGCCAGCGGCAAGAACGCCCCTGACATCACCGAGCTCGGCAACACCGACACGCCCACCGAGGCCAGCCTGGGGATCCTCGCGAACGTGACCAGCTACGTCAACGCCTGGTCGGGCAAGTCCGGCATCGTCGCCGGCATGCTCGCCAACGACACGCAGAACGGGGCCATCTACGCGGTCCCGTGGTTCGGCGGCGTGCGCGGGGTGTGGTACCGCACCGACCAGTTCAAGGCCGCGGGCATCACCAGCACGCCTACCACCTGGGCGGAACTGGTCACCGACGCGCAGAAGCTGATGGCGAAGTACCCCGGCACCTACGGCATCGACGCCATCACCGACGACACGAACGCCTTCGCCAGCTTCATCTGGGGCGCAGGCGGCCAGATCGCCACCGAGAGCAACGGCACCTGGACCGCGGACCTGACGAGCCCGGCAGACGAGGCCGCCATCAAGTACTACGTCTCGCTGTACCGCACCTACCACCTGTCGCCCTCGAAGTACATCGGCCAGACCGAGCTCGGCAACACCGGTTCCACCTCGGGCGGCGCCAATACCGACTTCGGCCTCGGCAAGCTCGACATGTACATCGACGGCCCGTGGGCGTCGGCCACCATGCCCGCCAACTCGGTGGACAAGTCCCACTGGGCCTCGTTCCCGATCCCGAGCGAGAACGGCCCCAGCCCGGCGCCGGTCTTCGCCGGCGGCTCCGACCTCGGCATCTTCAAGACCAGCAAGTACCCGCAGGCCGACTGGGACCTGATCTCGGTCATGGACAACCTGGCGAACTCCACCTCGTTCGCGAACCTGCAGGGATTCTTCCCGCCGTATGCCTCGCAGCTGACCAACGGCCCGTACAAGTCCAACTCGTTCCTGGCCGGCTTCGCCACGGCCGCCGCGAACAGCCAGATCGCGCCGCTGAACGCCAAGAACTGGCCGACGGCCGACACCGGCAAGTACTACATCATCCCCGACATGCTCAAGTCCCTCATGACGGGCGCGCCGTTCGCCTCCACCGTGGCCGCGGCCAACACGCAGCTGCAGACGGTCCTGAATACCGGCACCGAGAGCTAGGCCGGATTTAGTCTCCGCATGGTGAGAACCGATGCGCGCGTCAGGTCCCGTGGGGTCGGGGGGGTACGGGGGGGCGGACAGCCCCCCCGTGCCCGGGGGGTTTCAGGGGGGTCGCCCCCCCGGGCCAGCAAAGCTAGCACGTGGATCAGGCGCCACCGGGTGGGCCCGTACCTGCTCCTGATCCCGTCGCTGGCGCTGATCGGCGCGCTGATCATCTGGCCCGCGGTACAGATCGGCACCCTGTCGTTCCAGAACTACGGGCTGGCGCAGCTGGCCGGGACCGAGCCGGCCCAGTGGACCGGATTCAGCAACTACTCGCAGATCTTGCACGACCCGGAGTTCTGGCTGTCGCTGCGGCTGAGCGTGGTCTCCGCCGCCATCATGGTCCCGCTCACGCTCCTGGTCGGTACGCTGGTCGGCCTGCTGCTCGCGCGCCTCGGCCGGCGGATGGCCACGTTCGTATCCTCGGTGGCGGTTCTGGCCTGGGCTACGCCCGCGGTGTCGGCGAGCGTGATCTGGGTCTGGCTCGCCACCCCGGACGGCGGGGTCGTCGACTGGCTCTTGTCCAAGCTGCCGCACTGGCTGGGCGGCGGCCCGCAGTGGGCCGGCTTTTCCTGGACGAACGCCGCGCTGCCCGCCTACACGCTGATCATCTTGCTCGTGGTCTGGACCGGCTTCCCGCTCATCGCGGTCAGCGTGCTCGCCGGGCTGCGGACCATACCCGCCGAGCTGCCCGAATCGGCGCGGGTGGACGGCGCGAACGGCTGGCAGATCTTCTGGGGGGTCACCTATCCCCTGCTGCGGCCGATCTTCCAGGTGCTGTTCCTGCTCTCGGTCATCTGGGACTTCGGCGTGTTCACGCAGGTGTACATCATCATCGGGGAACTCGGCCAGCGGGATGAGTACAACCTCGGCATCTACGTGTACGCCACCGCGTTCCAGCTGCCGCCGGCCTACGGCCTGGCGTCCGCGGCGGCCTTCATCTTCATGATCATCCTGCTCGTCATCACGGTCGGCTACGTCAGGGCAGCGGTCAAAGAGGGGGCGCTCACATGAGCATCTCGGCCGCACGCGCCGCACGGGCGTCGGGCCGGGTGCCGGCCAGGTCGCGCCGGCGGTCCTGGACCCGCCGGGCCCGCCGGGCCGGCCTTAACCTGCTCGGGCTGCTCGTCGCGCTGATCACCCTGTTCCCGATCTTCTGGATGGTGTCCACGGCGTTCAAGCCGGCCACCGAGTGGTACTCGCTGACCCCGCATCCGCTGCCGAGCCATCCCACCCTGGCCAACTTCCGCGCCGTGATCGACGGCAGCGTCATCGGGCTGCCGTACTGGAACTTCCTGAAGAACAGCCTGTTCGTGACCCTGGTGTCGGTGTTGGCGTCCTCGCTGATCGCCCTGCTGGCGGCCATCGCCGTGGCCAGGTTCCGGTTCAGGCTCCGCACCACGTACCTGATCATGCTGCTGGTCGTCCAGATGCTGCCGCAGCAGGTGCTGGTGATCGCGCTGTTCATCGACTACCGGTCGTGGAACCTGCTGGACAGCCTGGTCGGGCTGATCCTGGCCTACACGGCGTTCGCGCTGCCGGTCACCATCTGGATGCTGCGGAACTTCGTGGCCGCCGTGCCCCGCGAGCTTGAGGAAGCCGCGGCGCTCGACGGCGCCGGGCCGCTCCAGGTCTTCTGGCGGATCCTGCTGCCGCTGGTGGCCCCGGGACTGGTCGCGACCAGCGTGTTCGCGTTCATTTTCGCCTACAACGAGTTCATCTTCGCGCTGACGTTCCTCGGCACCGACACGGCGAAGTTCACGCTGCCCATCTACGTCCAGTACTTCTACGGCAGGAACGGGGCCGACTGGGGAGCGATCATGGCCGCCTCCACGCTGTTCACGATCCCGGTCATGGTCTTCTTCCTGCTCGTCCAGCGCCGCCGCCTGGCGGCGGGCCTGCTGGCCGGGGCGGTGAAGGGGTGACAGGCGCAGACCCGGGCCTGCTCCGACTGGCCGACGCGATCCTCATCCCGCCGTTCCCCGGGTCCTCGGCTCCGCGCTGGGTCCTGCGTGCACTCGGGCACGGCCTGGGCGGCGTCACGCTGTACGGCCAGAACATCTCGGCTCCGGAGCAGGTTGCCGCGCTCACCGCCGCGCTCCGCGCGGCCGCCGGACAGGACCCGGTCATCGCGATCGACGAGGAAGGCGGCGACGTCACCCGGGTGGCGTACTCCGATGGCAGTTCCTACCCGGGGAACGCGGCGCTCGGCGCCGTGGATGACGTCGGGCTGACCACGGCGGTATACCAGGCGATCGGCGGCGACCTGGCCGCGCTGGGGGCCAACCTCAACCTGGCGCCCTGCGCGGACGTGCTGGGCGCCGAGGACAGCCCGGCCGTCGGCACCCGTTCGTTCGGGGCGGACACCGACCTGGTTTCCCGGCACACCGCCGCGGCGGTGGCCGGGCTTCAGCGCGCGGGGGTGGCCGCGTGCACCAAGCACTTTCCGGGGCACGGCCGGACCGGCACGGACACGCACCTGGCCATGGCGACCATCGAGGGCAGCCTGGACGACCTGCGGCGGCGCGACCTGCCCCCGTTCGTGGCCGCGATCAAGGCCGGAACGACCGCCGTCATGCCCAGTCACCTGCGGGTGCCCGAGCTCACCGGCGACCTGCCCGCCACGCTGTCCGCCGCCGCGCTCACCGGCCTCCTGCGCGGCGAGCTCGGCTTCGACGGCGTCATCGTCTCCGACGCGCTGGAGATGCGGGCCACCAGGGACACGTTCGGCGTCCCTGGAGCCGCGGTGCTCGCCGTGGCGGCCGGCACCGACCTGCTGTGCCTCGGCCGGGACGGCGACGAGGACGACTACCTGGCGGTCCGGACCGCCCTCGCCGCGGCCGTCCGCGACGGCACGCTCGCCGGCAGCCGGCTGGAGCAGGCGGCCGGTCGGGTCGCGCGCCTGCGCGGGGGCCTGGCGCGCACCCGCGAGGTCGCCCCTGAGGCGGACGGCCACGGCGTGGGCTTGACCGCGGCCCGCCGGGCCGTCAGGTTGTCCGGGCCGCGCCCGGCGCTCACCAGCCCGGTCATCATCGAGATCGAGCCGCGGGAGAACATCGCGGCGGGCCGGTTCGGGTGGGGACTGGGCCCGTGGGCGCCGGCCGGCAGCGTCCGCCGTGTCGATGTCCATGGTGACGGCCGACCGGTTGGCCTGGCCGGCGCGGCGGGAGCGCAGGAGGCTGTTGAAGGTGCTCCGGCGGGGTTCCCCGATGCGGCCGGGCTCCTGGCGGACGCGACGGGACGCTCGCTGGTCGTGGTGGTCCGCGATGCGCACCGGGACCGCGTTACCCGGTCGCTGGTCAGCGCGCTCCTCGCGGCGCGGCCCGACGCGGTCCTGGTCGAGATGGGCCTGCCGCTCTGGCAGCCGCCGGAAGGCACGAGCTACCTGGTCACCTACGGCGCGTCCCGGGCCAGCGCCCAGGCCGCCGCAGAACTCCTCGGCCTGGCCTTACAAACAACGCACCGTCGGCAGTGACTAATGGTGCCTGCGAGGCAAATGAGGCCGGTGAGAGGGCAACGTGGGGGCGCTGCGGCGAGGCTAGCCGGCGGTCGGCTGGTTGGGCAGGGACGGGCTGAGATCTGTGAGCAGGTTGGTGTCGTAGGTGTCGATGACGTACGGGCCGACGTCGTAGGTCTGGGCCGGCGGGCCGAACCGGTCGAGAAGCTCCCAGGTCGCGATGGGGTCCAGCGGCTGCGGCGGGTTCATCAGCACGATGAAGTCTGCGTCGTGCGTCCGGGGGTTGTACCAGTTCTCGTTGAACTCGTAGGGCCCGGCGGCCGCGTCGTTGTTGTACCAGTTGATCGGCCGCAGGTCGACGGCACCGCCGCTGGCCAGCGTGGTCGTGTTGGCCAGCCCGTAGCTGCTCAGGCCGTAGGTGAGGTGGTGCGCGGTGAGCCAGTCGGCCAGGTCCTGGCTGATGGCGGGGACGGTGGGCTGCGCGACCGTGTAGCCGAGCGCCGCCACGTAACAGGCGAGGACCACGGCCCCGGCGGGCACCAGGCGCGCCGTCCTGAACTTGCCGCCCAGCATCCGTCCGGCCAGGACCGCGCCGGCGGGCAGCACGCCCGCGATCTCGCGCGCGCTCCAGTAGGTCGTCGGCGTCGTGCTCAGCAGGTAGGCGACCAGGTTGATCAGGATCGCGAGGGCCAGCACCTGGGCGATGAGGTCATCGCAGCGGAAGAACCGCCGCAGGACCAGCCACAGGCCCCAGCCCGCCAGCGCCAGGCCGACCAGGTGCAGCCCCGCGATGGCCGCGTTCAGGCCGGGCGAGGACATGCCGAACACGTCGGCCCCGTAGAGCCCGCAGATGCTCTCGATCATCAGCCACAGGTGGGACGACATCTCGCTGACCGGGGCCAGGCCGTTGGCCACGGGGAGCACGGCGAAGCCGCCGCGCTCCCCGATGCGCTTGACGACGAATGAGGAGATCTCCGCCGAGGCGCCCGCCGCCGCGATGAGCGAAATCTCGTACCAGGCGGACCGGAGCCGTTGGCGGCGCTGTATCACCGCCTGGTAGGCGCGCACGGCGCATACCGCGGCCAGCGGGGCCACGCCGATGAGCACGGCCAGGCGGTCGGCGATCTCGACCCAGGCCAGCATCGCCGCGACCGCGAACGGGACGTACCATCGCCATCGCTGCGGGGCGCGGTCGATGACCAGCCAGGTGGCCAGCAAGGGAACCTGCGTGCCGGTGTGGTCGGGCTGGAAGACCAGGATGAACGCGCCGGGGCCGAGTTGCGGGGCGATCATGATCCCGGCGGCGATCGCGAATCGGATGACGCCGTCGCGGCCTTTCGCGCGGCCCCTGGCCAGCAGGCCGCCGGTCAGCACGAGCAGCGTGTAGGTGACGGCCGCCGACACGTGCAGGACGTCCGCGTGCAGCCCGCGGATCGCCTCGACGATCATGTACTCGGGCAGTTCGGTCGTATAGAAGGACACGTCGGTGACCGTCCAGCCGCGGAGCAGCAGGTTGCCGTGCAGCATGTCCCAGGCCTGCAGGGCGTTCGACGCGCCGTCTGAGGTGACCGCTTCGGTCCTGGAGACCTGGAGGTAGCACACGAACAGGACGATCGCGGCCTCGATGAGGCCGATGGGCCACGCCAGCCAGGTCAGCCAGCTGACCCACTGCCGCCGGCGGCGTCCGCCGGCGTCCCCGGCCTCCGTGTCGCCGGCGTAGGGAACCCGCCTGGCCACCGCGGCGCCGCCGCCAGCGTGCGCATCGCCCTGGCCGTCGGCCACGGTGACAAGCGCATCGACTGACTGATCGTCCGTTGGCGTGGACATGCTCTCCCGTGCCGGTCGGTGGCCGCGGCGGCAAGCCGCCTGGCCATCGTAACGCCCGCGGCCCGCGCCGGGGGTCCTGGCCGACGCAGGCCGTCCCGCCGGAACCACCGCCGCAGGCGCCCAGCCAGCACCGCCGCGGCGGTCCCTTCAGCGGGCACCTCGCCACAATGCGAGAAAGTCAGTAGGGAACGTGCATAATGACGAACATGCGACTGTCAGCCCGGGCCGACTACGCGCTGCGCGCCGCCATCGAGCTCGCCGCGGCCGAAGGCGGTCATGTCACCGCTGACCAGCTGGCTCGCGCCCAGCACATCCCGGGCAAGTTCCTCGAGACGATCCTGACCCAGCTCCGGCGGGCCGGGCTCATCCGCAGCCAGCGGGGTCCCGATGGCGGGTTCTGGCTGGCCCGCCCCGCAACCGACATCTCGCTGGCCGACATCATCAGGACGATCGACGGCCAATTGCTCGGCGTCCGGGGCGAGCGGCCGGAAAACGTCAGCTACCCGGGGGTGGCCGAGCCCCTGCAGCACGTGTGGATCGCGCTGCGGGCCAACGAGCGAGCCGTGCTCGAGCAGGTCACGCTGGCCGACATCGTGTCAGGAAACCTGCCGGACACGATCCGTCACCTGACGGAGAACCCCCGCGCCTGGGTGTAAGAGCGCGACGGGAACCACCGTGCCCAGGTGGGAGGGCGAGGAGCGCGCAGAGCGCAGGTAAGGCGTCAGGAGCGCTCAGACGGGCACCATGTCGGTGAGGTCCTGGTCGTCCGGGCTGATCGTGCCCATCGGGATGAAGCTGCGCTCGGGCAGGGCCACGCCGGCCTCGGCGGGGACCCGCAGGCCGGGCTCCCTCCGCATGCCTAGTACGGGCTCGTTCTGCAGCTCGGCTAGGGCGAAGTTGTCGGAGACCTCGCGGAACACCTGCGACAGCGGGGTGCCGAGGGCGCCGCATATGGCGGCGAGCAGCTCGGAGGAGGCTTCCTTCTGGCCGCGCTCGACCTCGGAGAGGTAGCCAAGGGAAACGCGCGCCGAGGCCGATACCTCGCGCAGCGTGCGACCCTGCCGCAGGCGCAGCCGCCGCAGCACATCACCTAGCAGCTGGCGGAGCAGAACCATAGTCGCACTCCCTTCCCGAGGCCGGACCACCGACACTTCCACCGTACCTGGCATTACGGTTAGTTCGCGAGATCATGTCCTCCCGTGTTCGCTGCCAACGTAACGCTGTAATCAGCCGCTCTCTTCCCTGAGCCTGCCCAGCAGCAACCCGAGCACATGCTCTACGGCCAGTCTACGGATGTCGTGCCGGTCCCCCGCGAGGGCGATGGTTCGGACCACCGTGTCGTCTTCGGCGCTCACCGCGACGTGTACCGTGCCGACCGGCTGCCCGTCGGCGGGCTCGGGGCCGGCGACGCCCGTGGTGGCCGCTCCGTAGGTCGCGCCGAGTCGCTCCCTGACGCCCGCCGCCATGGCGGCGGCCACCGGCGCGTAGACCGCGCCATGCCGGGCGAGCATGTTCCGGTCCACGCCGAGCAGCGCCGCCTTGAGCTCGATGGCGTAGGTCACCACTCCGCCGCGGAACGACGCCGAGGCGCCCGGTATGTCGGTGAGCGCCGCCGCGACCAGGCCGCCGGTCAGCGATTCGGCCACCGCGACCGTGTGGCCGCGGGCCTGCAGGCGGGCCAGGACCTGCCCCGCCAGGTCGTGCGCCGTCTCGCCGACGAACCAGGCGGATCCGGCCGATCCGGCGGATCCGGCGCATCCGGCGGATCCGGCGCATCCTGGCGCAGGCGTTGACGCGGCCACGATCAGGCCTCCCTGCCCCGTGGTGCCGAACGCCGCAGGCGCATCGCCTGGAGGACGTAATCCACGCCGGTCACCAGGGTGACGACCACCGCCGCGGTCATGACCAGACCGAGGAAGATCCCCGGCGGCCGCAGGCTGCCCGGCAGCACGTAGAGGCAGATCGCGAGGACCTGGAGGAAAGTCTTCGTCTTGCCGCCGCGGCTGGCCGCGATCACGCCCCGGCGGATCACCCAGAAGCGGAGGGCGGTCACGCCGATTTCCCTGAACATGATCAGCCCGGTGACCCACCACGGCAGCTCGCCGAGCGCGGACAGGCAGATCAGGGCCGCCCCGGTCAGAGCCTTGTCCGCGACCGGGTCGGCGATCTTGCCGAAGTCGGTCACCAGGCCGCGGCTGCGGGCCAGCTGCCCGTCGAGCAGGTCGGTCATCGACGCGATGCAGAAGACGGCCAGTGCCGCCAGCCGCCAGCCGGTGCCGCCCGCGAGCAGGCAGGCGACGAAGACCGGTACCAGGACGAGGCGCATCACGGTGAGTGCGTTGGCCACGTTCCATAGCCCGACCTCGGCGGTCACCGCCGGCTCGGCGCGATGACGTCCGCGGTAAGGTCTACTCCGTCCGAACCGGTCACGACCGCGCGGACCAGGTCGCCCGCCGCGAACTGCCGCACCACCGACGGCCCGGCCGTGCTGATCATGGTGACGCCGTCGACTTCGGGCGCCTGGTGGGCGGCCCGGCCCGTGTAGCCCTCGAAGTCGTCGTCCGGCGTGGCCTCTTCCTCGATCAGCACGTCGATCGTCTCGCCCACCCGGTCGGCGGCCCGCTGGGCCATCAGCTCCTCGGCCAGGTCGGCGAAATCCTCCACCCGGCGCGAGATCTCCGCGTCGTCCAGCTTGCCGGGCAGCAGCGCGGCCGCGGTGCCGTCCTCGTCGGAGTAGCCGAACATCCCGATGGCATCCAGCCCCGCACGGCTGAGGAACCGCTCAAGCTCGGCCAGGTCGGCCGGGGTCTCGCCGGGGAAACCGACGATGAAGTTGGACCGGATCCCGGCGCCGGGGCTGGCCTGCCTGATCTGGTCGAGCAGGCCCAGGAAACGGTCGGTGTCCCCGAACCGCCGCATGGCCCGCAGCACCGGCCCGCTCGCGTGCTGAAACGACAGGTCGAAGTAGTCGGCCACCCCCGGCGTGGCCGTGATGACCTCGATCAGCCCGGGACGCAGCTCGGCGGGCTGCAGGTAGCTGATCCTGATCCGCTCGACCCCCTCGATCGCGGCCAGCTCGGGCAGCACGTCCTCGAGCAGCCGCAGGTTGCCCAGGTCCTTGCCGTAGGACGTCGAGTTCTCGCTGACCAGGACCAGCTCGCGCACGCCGCTCTCGGCGAGCCAGCGCGCCTCGGCCAGGAGCTCGTGCGGCCGACGGGAGACGAAGGCCCCGCGAAAGGACGGGATGGCGCAGAAGGAGCAGCGCCGGTCGCAGCCCGACGCGATCTTCAGCGGCGCCACGACGCCGGCCGAGAGCCGCCGCCGGAACACGCCGCCCGCCGGGCCGGACCCGGCGGATCCGAGGATCCAGGGCGCCGCCGGCTCGCCCGAAGCAGGCCGGGGGGCACGGCTCGCCTGCCGTTCGGCCGGGGTGATGGGCAGCAGCGCGCGGCGGTCTCGCGGGGTATGCGCGCCACGGCGGCGGCCAGCCAGCACGTCGTCCAGGCGGGCGCCGATATCCGGGTAGTCGTCGAAGCTGAGGATCTGCGCCTCGGGCAGCTCGCCGGCCAGGTCGGCGCCGTACCGTTCGGCCAGGCAGCCCACGGCGGCGACCTTCGCGCCCGACTCGGCGGCAGACAGCAGCTCGGCGATGGATTCCTGCTTGGCCGCCTGGATAAAACCGCAGGTGTTCACCAGCACCACGCTGGCCTCCTCCGCCGAGGTCAGCGCCCAGCCCGACGCGGTCAGCCGCGCGGCCAGTTCCTCTGAGTCAACCTCGTTACGCGCGCAGCCGAGCGTGACCAGGCTGACCGTCCGCGGCGCGGACTCGTCAACCGGAGCAGACCCAGGAGGAGAAGGCACACCGAGAGCCTACGCGACCCGGCCCCAGGGCAGACCCGGAGCGGTCAGGCCCGGGACAGGCAAGCAGGCCGGGCAGGCCCGGGTACAGGCCCGGCTCAGGCCGGGGGCAGGCAAGCAGGCCGGGGGGAGGCCGGGCTCAGGCGGCTGACGCCGTGGAGCCCGGAGCGACGGTCGGCGAGGACGTGCCCGGCGAGGACGTGCTCGTCCCGGGGCCGAAGCTCAGCGTCACGGGCAGGACGGTCTTGATGGGCTGGCGCGCGCCGTTCACCGTGAGAACGACCGCGGCGGGATTGCCCAGGCGGATGTTTACCGCCTCCCGCTCCGTCCAGGTCATGCTGGTGCCCGCGGGCAGGGTCCCCATGTAGATCTGCGACCCGTCGCTGGCCTTGGTGAGCAGGACCCAGCAATCCTCCTGGCCGACCGCGAGGTTGATCACCACGTCGGAGAGGGCGGGCGTGGAGGTCGTGCTGGGGGCCGGCGTCGGCGACTGCGACGGCGGCGTCGGGGTGGCCGCGGGGTGGCTCGAGGCAGAGCCCGAAGCGGACGGGTGCTTACCGGAATTGTGCGTGGAGACCAGGTGGTATGCGCTGTACCCGATGACGGCGAGCAGGACCAGGACGACGATCATCCGCAGGCTGGGCGGCCGGCGCTCGCGGATCCTGATCGGCGTGGAAGGCTCGAAGACGTCGGCCGCCCGCAGCGCGCCAGGCGGCCCGTGAATGGCGTCGTACTCGCTGATCAAAGGGACCGGGTCGGCGCCCACGACCCCGGCGATGCTGCGGATATGACCGCGCGCGTAGAAATCGCCGCCGCACGCAGAGAAGTCATTCTGCTCGATGCCCCGGATGATCGCTTCCCTGATCCGGGTCCGCTGGCTTACCTGGGTGACGGTGAGCCCGGCCTGGCGCCGCGCTTCGGCCAGGGTTTCACCGATGCTCACGCTGCGCCTCCACCTGCATCGTCGGGATGGGCTTTTGTCGCGATGAGGCAACCCGCGAGTGCGGGGGCTATCACCAAGTGTAGACACCAAATAGCCCGGAATCGGTAACGCCTCAGCTGAGGACGGCCGCCCCCGGTCGCCCGCCACATTACCCGCCTCCGGCCTGTTCCGCGCCCTCATCCACCGCGAAGCGAGGTGAGCGTCTCGTCGAGGTCATCCGGCCTGACCAGCACGTCGCGGGCCTTGGAGCCCTCGCTCGGCCCGACGATCCCCCGGGTCTCGAGCAGGTCCATCAGCCGCCCGGCTTTGGCGAACCCGACCCGCAGCTTGCGCTGCAGCATCGACGTCGACCCGAACTGTGTGGTGATGATCAACTCTGCCGCCTGGATGAGCAGTTCAAGGTCGTCGCCGATGTCGGAGTCGATCTCACGCGAGCGTTCCGGCGCGGCCGCGACGTCCTCCCGGTACGTGGGCTCGGCCTGCTTCTTGCAGTGCGCGACGATGGCGCGGATCTCTGTCTCGGAGACGAACGCGTTCTGCAGCCGGATCGGCTTGGACGCCCCCATCGGCAGGAACAGCGCGTCGCCCTGCCCGACCAGTTTCTCTGCGCCCGGCTGGTCCAGGATGACCCGGGAGTCCGCCAGGGACGACGTCGAGAAGGCCAGCCGGGACGGGACGTTCGCCTTGATCAGGCCGGTCACCACGTCCACGCTCGGCCGCTGGGTGGCCAGCACCAGGTGGATGCCCGCCGCCCGGGCCAGCTGCGTGATCCGGACCACCGAATCCTCGACGTCGCGCGGCGCCACCATCATCAGGTCGGCCAGCTCGTCCACGAGCACCATCAGGTACGGGTACGGCAGGTAGACCCGCTCGCTGCCGGCCGGCGGGGTGAGGCGCCCGGCCCGCACCGCCTTGTTGAAGTCATCGACATGCCGGAACCCGCTCGCGGCCAGGTCGTCGTAGCGGCGCTCCATCTCGCCGACTACCCAGTCAAGGGCCTCCGCCGCCTTTTTCGGGCTGGTGATGATCGGCGTGATCAGGTGCGGGATCCCGTCGTAGATTGACAGCTCGACCCGCTTGGGGTCGATCAGGATCATCCGCACCTCGTCCGGCGTGGCCCGGGTCAGGATCGAGGTAATGAAACCATTGAGGCAGACCGACTTGCCCGCGCCAGTCGCACCGGCAATCAGGACGTGAGGCATCTTCGCGAGGTTGGCGACGAGGACCTGGCCCTCGACGTCCTTGCCTAGACCGACGACCATCGGGTGGTGGTCGCCGATCGCGACCTGCGACTTGAGCACGTCGCCGAGGGTGACGATCTCCTTGTCCGCGTTCGGGATCTCGACGCCGATCGCGGACTTGCCCGGGATCGGGGACACGATCCGCACGTCCGCGCTCTTCACCGCGTACGCGATGTTCTTCTGCAGCGCGGTGACGCGCTCCACCTTGACCGCCGGGCCGAGCTCGATCTCGTACCTGGTCACCGTCGGTCCCCGGCTGAAGCCGGTGACCTGCGCGTCCACCTGGAACTGCTCGAACACCTCGGACAGCGCGGCGACCACGATGTCGTTGGCGTGCGTCCGGCGCTTGGGCGCGCTGCCCGGCTTCAGCAGCGCCGGGGGCGGAAGGGTGTAGGCGCCGAGGGCGGAGCCGGTGAGCATCAGCTGCTCAGGGGGCGACGCAGACGCGCCGGTGGACGCAGGCGGCGGGGCCGCGGCGGGTGAGGAGTCCTCGTGGGCGCCGAAGCCGAGCGCCTCGATCAGGCCTTCCACGCCGTCCGATCCCGGCCGCGGCCCGTGGTCAGGGGCGCCGGACGCCGGGCCCGCCGGTATCTCGGGCGCCTGAGCTCCGCCAGCCCCCCGGCGCCTGCCCGGTCCCACCAGCGGCGTGTCGTAGGGCTTGACGTGATCGCCAGGCTCGATCGCCGGGCGGAGGCGGACCTGCCTCGGGATCTGGCCGCGCACCCGGCCGGTGCCCGCCTCGTAGCCCTCGTCGATCTCCAGGCCGTCGTCGTCCTCGCCGCGCGGCCGGCCGTACCCGAACAACTCGCCAAGGTCGGCCAGGCGCTGCGGGATCCGGTGCAGCGGGGTGCCGGTGATGACAAGAACGCCGAAGACGGCCAGCAGCGCGAGCAGCAGCGCGACCACCCACGTGGTCAGCACGCCGGACAGCGGGCCCGCGATCGCGTACCCGAAAATGCCGCCCGCGCGGCGCAGCGCCGCCGCCCCGTCGGACGGGCGCGGCGTGCCCTTGGCGATCTCGAGCAGTCCCGCCGCGCCGAGCAGCAGCGCGGTCCAGCCGATCACCGCGCGCATCGTCTGGGCGTTGCGATCGGGATGCCGCAGGAACCGCCAGGCCAGCAGCGCGACGAGCACGGGCGCCGCCCACGCCAGCGAACCGAACCCGCCAGCCACCATCGCCTGGATCTCGCGCCCGGCGGCGTTGTTCATCCGCGCCCACAGCCCGGCGGCCAGCACGATCGCCAGGCCCAGGGTGAGCAGCCCGAGGCCGTCCCGGCGGTGATGCGGATCCAGCTCGCGCGCGCCGCGGCCGAACGACCTGACCACCCAGCCGAGGGACCCCGCGGCGACCATCCAGGCCCCCGCGATCGCCCGGCCGATCCAGCCGATCAGGATCAGCACCGGGTCGTGCGCGTGCAGGCTGCGCCCCGCCGCACCGCGCCTGGCCGCGGGCGCCCGCCTCGCCGTGCTGCCCTTGGCCTTACTTCCCTTTTTTGCCGAACGTCCGGTGGTGCCCCGCCCGGAGCCGCCGCTCGTCTTACGGCGTGCCGTACTGCCGGACCGGCTCGCCGAGGTTCCGGACCGGGGAGCCCTGAAGGTAGCGTCGGCTGGCCCGTCACGCCGACGGGCAGATCCGTCACGGGCGCGGGTCGCCATGCTTACAAACGTAGCGAGAACCGGAAGGCGCCCCAAACATCGCGCCGGGCGTGTCGCGGGGCGGACGGGTTCGGGCGTTCCGCGGGGGCGGACGGGTTCGGGCGTGTCGCGACGGTTGGGGGGTAATGTCAGGCCCATGCGAGTCGCGATCCTCGATGACTACCAGCAGGTCGCCCTGGCTAGCGCGGACTGGTCCGCGGTGCGTGAGCTAGCCGAGATCACCGTCTTCACCGACCACATAGCCAGGACCGATGCGCTGGTCCGCGTGCTCGAGCCCTTCGACGTCATCGTGGCGATGCGCGAGCGGACGCCGTTCGACGCCGAGCGCCTCGGGTGGCTGCCGAACCTGCGGCTGCTGGTCACCACCGGCATGGGCAACGCGGCGATCGACCTGGCCGCGGCGCGCGACCGGGGGATCACGGTGTGCGGCACCGGAGGCAGCGCGACCGCGACCGCCGAGCTGACCTGGGGTCTGATCCTCGCCCTGGCCCGGCACATCCCGGAGGAAGACGCGCGGATGAAGCTGGCCGGGCGACCCGGCGGGGCCGCGATCAGCGGCGGCTGGCAGCGCACGGTCGGCACGGGTCTGGCGGGCCGGCAGCTCGGCCTCGTCGGCCTGGGTAACCAGGGCCGGAGGGTGGCGAAGATCGGCCGGGCGTTCGGCATGAAGCTGGCCGCCTGGAGCCAGAACCTGGACCCGGACCATGCCGGGAAGGCGCACGCCAAGGCGCTGAGCAAGGAGGAGCTGTTCTCCTCCTCCGACGTGGTGACCGTGCACTACAAGCTCGGGCCGCGCAGCACCGGGCTGGTCGGGGCGGCCGAGCTGGCGCTGATGAAGCCGTCGGCGTTCCTGGTGAACACCTCGCGAGGGCCGATCGTCGACAGCGCGGCCCTGGTCGCCGCCCTGCGGTCCGGCTCGATCGCGGGGGCGGCCCTCGACGTGTACGACACCGAGCCGCTACCGCTGTCCGATCCGCTGCGTACCGCGCCGAACGTGATCCTGACCCCGCACATCGGCTACGTCACCGACGACACCTACCGGGTCTTCTACGGTGAGGCGGCGCAGGACATCGTGGCGTTCGCGAACGGCGCCCCCGTCCGCGTCCTGACCGCCTGACGGCCGGGTTAACCGCCCGGCTTCCAGCCCGGGTCGCGGCCGGACAGGCTCAGCGCGCGGTCCAGGACCGTCGGGTCCTCATGCCCTTCCGGCAGCAGTACACGGCGGCGAACCCCTGGTACTGCCGAAACAGCTCCCCCTGCGCCTCGACGGTGGCCAGGACCAGCGCGGCGACGTCATCGTCGCAGGCGTACTCCTGGCCGGTGGCCCGGGCGACGTCCCAGCCGTGCAGCACCATCTCCACGATCAGCATCGCCCCCACGTCGGCGGCCGGGGTGGTGCTGCCCATGACGCCCAGTTCGCGTTCCCAGGCCGCCGGGTCCGACCAGGCGGCCACCGCCCGGCCGATCTGGGCCGCGTAGTCCTCGGCGAACCCGGGACCGGCGGCGAAGTCCTTGCTCATCAGGTCCTCGGCGACGCTCTCGCCGTGCGCCCGGCGCTCCGCCGAGTACGAGGTCCACAAGATCAGGTGGTTGACCAGGGTGCGCAGGTCCCAGTCGCCGCACGGCGTCGCGCCGTCCATCGCGTGCCCGGGAACGCCGCCGACCACGCGGGACGCCTGCGCCGCGGCGGCGGCCATCAGGGCAGGCCGGGGGCGAGCCGTTGAGTTCGTGTCCATTGGTTCACGATATTGAGACCGGACGCCCCGGTCTTGAACAAACGCGGCGGCTACCCTGGTCGCGTGCCAGACCTGGCTGCCGTCGCGCCGATGGGGCGCGGCGTGCTCCGGCCCGGGCTCGCGGCGGCCCGGTTCGAGCTGAGCAGGCACCCGCCGTCCGCCCCGCTCACGCCGTTTGTCGACTTTTACTGGATCATCCGCTGGGACCTGCGCGGGCAGGCACCGCACGAGCAGACGATCCTGCCGCACCCCAACGTGAACCTGGGCTTCGAGGAAGCCGGAGCCGGGATCTACGGCGTCGACACCAAGCTGTTCGTCCGCGTGCTGGCCGGGCAGGGCAAGGCGCTCGGCGTCCGGTTCCGGGCCGGGTGCTTCCGGCCCTTCTGGCAGGCGCCCATCTCCCAGCTCAGCGACCGGGTGGTCCCGGCCGCGCGGCTGTTCGGCTCGCGGGCCGAAGCCACGCGGCAGGCGATCATGTGCGCCGGGGCCGGCGCGGACGCCGACATGGTGGCCCACGCCGAGGCGCTGCTCTGCTCCGTCCGGCCCGCACCCGACCCCGCGGCCGAGCAGGCCGCCACCCTGGTGGCCCGGATCACCGACGACCCGGCGCTGCGCCGCGTCGAGGTGCTGTCGGCCGCGTCCGGGCTGTCGGTCCGCAGCCTCCAGCGGCTGTTCGCCGACTACGTCGGGGTCGGCCCCAAGTGGGTGATGCGCAGGGCGAGGCTGCACGAGGCCGCAGAACGGGCCGACAGCGGGCACGTCATCGACTGGGGTGCGCTCGCCGCCGACCTCGGCTACGCCGACCAGGCTCACCTGACCCGAGACTTCACCGCGACCATCGGCGTCACGCCCGCCCGCTACGCCGCGGCGACTCGCACCGGGCGGTCTTAAACATTCCGCCGCTGTGTGTTAAGCCACAGTGGCCCAGCGGTCAGACAATCGCCATTTTTCCCATTCTGGGTCCTTATCTGAGCGTCTTTCAAGGGCATTGACAGTGGGAATGAACCTCGGCGTGAGAGACCTCAAGCCCGCAGCACACGAGACCTACCAGGACGTCAGGGAGGGCGAAGCGTTGGTGCCAGCGACACCGCGTACCCGGTCACAGGTCGGACCCCCGCACGGGTCGGCCTGGCTGCCCGCGCGACCCGGCCAGGCCCGCCCCATTAATGCCGGAATGCTCGCTTTGGGGGCCCTGCCTAGCTCGCCGTTCTGGGCGCGCCGGTACACCCACCGGTTCCTGGATTCCTGCGGGGGAATGCCCGAAAACACGGTAGATGTCGCGGAATTGCTCGTCTCGGAGCTCGTCACCAACGCCGTGCGATTCTCCGGTGATCCGGCTCGCCCGCTCCGGTATTCCGAGCGCGCGAGCGCGGGCCTGATATCGCTGTCCCTGCGGCATTTCCGCATGGGCTTGCTCATCGAGGTTTTCGACACCGACGCTAAGCCGCCCGTGCTATCTGACCCCGAGCTGGACGCGGAAAACGGCCGCGGCCTGATGCTGGTGGACGCGCTCGCCAGCGATTGGTCCTACTTCTTTCCCCCGGGTGGCGGCAAGGTCGTGTTCTGCATGGTGGATATCGCAGAGGGCTTAGGTCTGGATGACCACGGGGATGATCATGGGGCGCCTGCGGTAGTTGTCGCTGACCCACTTGCCGACGATGCGGCGGGCAAGCTGGCTGATCTGGTGGGTGTCGCTGATGCCGTCGGCGGCGGCCGCGGCCAGCGCCTCCTCTATCTTGGGCAGCACCTCGCCGAACGCCCCCTCGTCGATGCCCGAGCCGCGGGCGTGGATCTCCGGGCCCGCGACCAGCTTGCCTGAGCTGGCGTCGACCACGATGATCACGGATACGAAGCCCTCGTCGCCGAGGATGCGCCGGTCCTTCAGCTGGGACTCGGTCACCTCGCCGACGGTGAGCCCGTCGACGTAGACGTAGCCGCACGGAACCGCCCCGGTCACGCGGGCCTGCCCGTCCACCAGGTCCACGACCACCCCGTCCTCGGCGATCACGATGTTGTCGTCGGGCACACCGGACAGCGAGGCCAGCCGGGCGTGCGCGCGCAGGTGCCGCCACTCGCCGTGCACCGGCAGGAAGTTGCGGGGCCGGACCAGGTTAAGCACGTAGAGCAGCTCGGCGGCCGGCGCGTGGCCGGACACGTGCACCAGCGCCGAGCCCTTGTGCACGACGCGCGCGCCGAGCCGGGTCAGCCCGTTGATCACCCGGTATACGGCGGTCTCGTTCCCCGGGATCAGGGACGACGCCAGGATGACGGTGTCGCCGGCGGCGATCCTGATCGGGTGGTCGCGCCCGGCCATCCGGGTCAGCGCCGACATCGGCTCCCCCTGCGAGCCGGTGGAGATCAGCACCACCTGACCGGGCGGCATCTCCTCGGCCTCGCGCAGGTCGACGAGCAGACCGCCGGGTACGTGCAGGTAGCCGAGATCGCGGGCGACGCCCATGTTCCTGACCATGGACCGGCCGACGAACGCGACCTTTCTCCGGTGCTTGACCGCGGCGCCGAGCACCTGCTGGACCCGGTGCACGTGCGAGGCGAAGCAGGCGACGATGATGCGCTGCTTGGTGCTGGCGAAGATCTCGTCGAGGACCGGGGCGATGTCGCGTTCGGAGGTGACGATGCCGGGGACTTCGGCGTTGGTCGAGTCAGACATCAGCAGGTCGACGCCTTCGGTGCCGAGCCTGGCGAAGCCGGCCAGGTCGGTGAGCCTGCCGTCCAGCGGAAGCTGGTCCATCTTGAAGTCGCCGGTGTGCAGCACCAGGCCCGCCGGGGTGCGGATGGCGACGGCGAGCGCGTCCGGTATCGAGTGGTTGACGGCGAAGAACTCGCAGTCGAACGGACCGAACGGCCGGTGGTCTCCCTCCACCACCTCCTCCGCGACCGGATCGATGCGGTGCTCGGACAGCTTGCTCCGGATCATGGCCAGGGTCAGCTTCGACCCGACGAGCGGCAGGTCCGCGCGCTCCCTGAGCAAGTAAGGGAGCGCGCCGATGTGGTCCTCGTGCGCGTGGGTGAGGACGACCGCCTCCACCTGGTCGAGCCGGTCGGCCAGGTAGCCCCAGTCGGGCAGGATCAGGTCGACGCCGGGCTGATCGGGATCGGGGAACAGGACGCCGCAGTCCACGACGAGCAGGCGCCGGCGGTACTCGAAGACCGTCATGTTCCGGCCGATTTCGCCGAGCCCGCCGAGGGCGATGATGCGCAGGCCGTCGCGCGGGAGCGCGGGGGGCGCCGGGAGATCGGGGTGGGGGTAGCTCACTCGGCCGATCCCGGCAGCTTTACCCCGCCAGCCACCAGGTCCAGCGCGAGCTGGCGGCGTTCCGCGTCCGTGGCGGCGAGCAGCGGACCGCGCGCGGGGCCGCCCGGCAGTCCCAGCAGCTCAAGAGCCGCCTTGGTCATGACCGCGCCCTGGTTGCGGAACAGCCCGGTGTACACCGGGATGAGCTCGTAGTGGATCAGCCGGGCGGCTGCGACGTCGCCGGCGCCGAAGGCGTCGATCATCTCGTGCAGCCTGTCCCCCGTGACGTGTCCCACGACGCTGATGAACCCGACGGCGCCGAGGGCGAGCCAGGGCAGGTTCAGCATGTCCGTGCCGCAGTAATAGACGAGGTCCGTCCTGGCCATGACCTGCGAGGTGGCGGCCGCGTCGTCCTTGGCGTCCTTGACGCCGATGATCCGCGGGTGGGCGGCCAGCCGGACCAGGGTGTCCGTGGCCACCGCCGCGCCGGTGCGGCCGGGGATGTCGTAGATGAGCATGGGCAGGCCGGTCGCGTCGGCGACCGCGGTGAAATGAGCCTCAAGAGCCGGCTGCGGAGGCTTGCTGTAGTACGGAGTCACCGTGAGCAAGCCGTGCACACCGGCTCGTTCGGCAGACTGGGCGAGTTCGATGGTGTGGGCGGTCACGTTGGTGCCGACCCCGGCCACCACCTTCGCGCGGTCGCCCACCGCGTCGAGCACCACCCGGAGCAGGCGGTCCTTCTCCTCGTCGGTGGTGGTCGGCGCCTCCCCCGTGGTGCCGTTGACCACCAGCCCGTCGTTGCGCATCTCGGTGACCAGGTAGTCGGCGAGGCGCGCGGCCCCGTCAAAGTCGACGGCCCCCTCGGGGGTCATCGGGGTCACCATCGCCGTGATCATGCGGCCGAATGGCGCGGTGCTCGTCGTCATACCCGAACGTTACTCGCAACCCGGAGTGCGCAGTAGTCGGCTTCCCGCCAGCCCGGCGGGAAATCCCGCCGGGCTACGGCGTTGGTTCAGCGGAACGAGCCGGCGGTCAGGCCGGTCACGATGCGGCGCTGGGCGAACAGGACGAGCAGGGCGATGGGAATCGAGACGATGACCACGGCCGCGTCGAGCAGGTTGTAGAAGGTCTGGTAACCGCTCTCGGTGAAGGTGGTGATGGCCAGCGGCGCGGTGAAGTGATCCTGCGTGTTCAGGAACGAGACCGCGAACGCGAAGTCGTTCCAGGCCAGGATGAAGGACAGGATCGCGGCGGTGAACACGCCGGGGATGGCGACGGGAACGACTATCTTGCGCAGGGTCTGCAGCCGGGTGGCGCCGTCGGTCAGCGCGGCATCCTCGAGGTCCTTGGGAATCTGCTCGAAGAAGTTCTTCAGCAGCCAGGTGGAGATGGGCAGGGTGTAGACCAGGTAGATGATGATCAGCGGGTAGATGCTGTTCAGCGCGCCGATGTAGCGCAGCATCAGGAATAGCGGCCCGATCATGGCCAGCACGGGGAAGAACCCGGCCAGCAGGATGAACGCGAGGATCGCGCCGGTACCGCGGATGTTCAGCCGGGCCAGCGCGTAGCCTGCGGCGGACGCGACGATGATCGTGACCACGGTGCAGCCGAACGCGACGATGATGCTGTTCAGCAGCGGGGTCAGGAACGACTGCTGGGTGAACACGTTCACGAACGCCTCGCCGGACAGGTGCGAGGGGATGATGCCGTTGACACCGCCCACCCCGGCCGCGACCTGGCTGTTGGACTCCAGCGAGGTGCGCAGGATCCAGAAGAACGGGAACAGCGCGATCAGCACCACGATGACGACCGCGATGTAGAACAGCGTTTCCCTGACGATCTTCCGCGGGGTGATCCGGCGGCGGTACTTAAGAACGGCGGGCTTGGCGGGCGCGGCGCTCGCGTCCGCGACGGCGGCGGTCATGCGCTCACCTTCCTCATGTTGTTTGCTCCGGACGGAACGCCCTGACGTAGAAGAAGGCCACGATCAAGGCGATGATGACCAGCAAGACGGACATCGCGCCGCCCGAGCCGAAGTCGGTATTGACGATGAACGTCTGGTAGTTCAGGAACGACAGGGTCTCGGTGGAGTTGCCGGGGCCGCCGGTGGTCATGACGTAGATGACGTCGAAGACCAGCAGCGCCTGCAGGGTGCGGAAGATCAGCGCCACCGAGATCACCGGCTTGAGCATCGGCAGCGTGATCCGGCGGAACGACTGCCACCCGGTCGCCCCGTCCATCCTGGCCGCCTCGTAGACCTCATTGGGAATGACCTGCAACCCGGCCAGCAAGATGATCGCCACGAACGGGATGTTCTTCCACGAGTCGGCGACGAAGATCGCCACCCAGGACCGCCATACGCTGGCCCCCAGCCAGGAGATGCTGGCCCAGGGGGCGTGGAAGAAGCCGAGGAAGTAGTCGACGAAGCCGGCCCGCGGGTCGAACATCGTCTTCCACAGCGCCGCGGAGACCACCGTCGGCACCGCCCACGGCACCAGCACCGAGGCGCGCAGGAAGCCGCGGCCGCGGAAGTTGCGGTTCAGCATCAGCGCCAGGGCGAGCGCCACCACGAGGTCGAACACGATCGTCACCACGGTGAAGATCAGCGTCCGCTCCAGCGCGGCCACCCAGCCGGATGACGCGTGGAACAGCGCGCTGAAGTTCGAAAACCCGACCCACTTGTGCGGCAGGTTGCCGTAGGACAGGTTGTCGAAGTGGAACGCGTTCCACAGGTTGTAGATCAGCGGGTACCCGGTGATCGCCAGGAGCAGCACGATTACCGGTGTGACCAGTGCGTACCCGAGGCGGCGGTCGGCTCGTTCCTGCTTGTCCCCACGCCGGGGCGGGCGGCCCGCACGTGCGGGCCGCCCTTCCTTTACCTGCTCGACTTCGGTAGCCATCGGCTCAGTCGCCTTCGCCGCTAGCCGGCCGGGGTCGCATTCGCGGCCGCCTTGACCGTCGCGGCGCCGGAGGCCAGGGCCGAGGACGCCGCGTTCGCCGCCGAGTTCGCGAACACCGAGGAGAAGATGGTCTGGATGTCCGCGGAGACGGTCAGGTAGTTCGGATTCACCGGACGGGGCGCCGAGTAGGTGTTCAGCGTCTTGACCGCCGCGAAGTACGGCGCCGCGGACAGCAGCTGCGAGGTGTAGGCGCCGGGCAGCGAGGGCGGGTCACCGGTCGCGATGGCGCGGGCGATCTCCACCGAGGGGCTGGTCAGGTACTCGATCAGCTTCCACGCCGCGGCCGCGTGCGCGGTCTTGGCGTTGATGGCCAGCATCTCGCCGCCGAGCGCGGAGCCCGGAGTGCCGCCGGGGCCCGCGGGGAACGGGATGTAACCGACGTTGCCCTTGACCGGTGCCGCGGTGGCCAGCGACTCCACGAACGGGTAGTCGATCGCGAACGGCGTGTACCCGGACACGAACTCCTGCTCGACCTGGCCCTCTTCCCAGCCGGTGACCGCGGTGGGCGCGATGTGGTACTGGTAGATGGCCGCGTGCAGCCAGTTCAGCGCCGCGACGTTGCCCGGCGTGTCAATGTTCTGCGGGTTCAGCGAGCCGCCGAACGCCGAGTCGACGGTGAGGAACGCGGTGATCGCGCCCTCGTACTTGTCGGCCTCGAACGCGATGCCCTCCTTGAGCGTCTTGTCGGCCTTCATCGCCGCCTCCGCGTCGCTCACCACCTGCGCCGGGCTGGTCGGCGGGGTCTTGATCAGGTCGGTGCGGTAGAACAGGCCCTCCGGGTTGTCAAACCACGGGACCGCGTAGTACGTCCCGTTGTAGGTGCCGGCCGCGACCTCGTGCGGGAAGTACTGGCCCATGTTCGGGCTGAACTGAGCCAGCGACAGCACCCAGCCCGCCTGGGCGAACTTCGCCGGGTAGGTCACGTCGGACTCGAACACGTCCGGCGTCGACGAGCCCGCGATGAAGTTGTGCTCGAGCTGGGACAGGTACGTCGTCGAGTCCGACGACAAGACCTGGATGTTGACCTTGATGTTCGGGTTGGCCGCCTCGAAGCCCTTGATCGCCTTGGCGGTCTGCATGCCTTCGGTGCCGAGCCCGGACTCGGCGAACGTGATCGTCTGAGTGCTGCTGGCCGAAACCGCACTGCTGCTCGAGCTCGAACTGCTGCACGCGGCGGTGAGCGCCGCCAGGCTCGCGGCCACAGCTATGGCCCCGGCCCGCCAACGCACGGATCTGCCCCTGCTGACTCTCTTAGTGGAACCCATCGAGGACTCCTTCCTAGTCTTTGGGCACCTTGTGGAGTTCTTGGAATTCGCGGAAATCTCTGGAGTTCTGATCAGCTATGAAGTAGTCAGTCTATGACTCTCCGTATTCATGAGTCGGGCCGACCGTTGAGCCGGTGCCTCCTAACCGGGTCTGTCCCGGCTATTCCGGGCTGGCCGACCCCCGTACGGTCAGCCCATGTTCGTTCGGACTAATTTGTCCGGTTTAGTTAGCCGTCGCTGATGATCTGGGTCAGCTGCCCAGCCATGTCCGCGAGGGCCGCTTGTGGTTGCTTCTGGCGGGTCAGGGCCTGGTACACCTCGCTCGAGATAACCAGGCTGGCTTGGTCGTAGTTGGTGATCGCGGGGCGTGGCTGGGCGGAGTTGATGGCCTGCTCGAGCACAGGCAGGTAGCCGTCGCTGCGGATCAGGCTCGGATCGGTGTAGAGCTGGGTCCAGACCGGGGGGAACGATCCCTCCTCGAGCATCTCCTTCTCGTTGGCCAGGTCGGTCATGTACTTGATGAAGGCCAGCGCCGTCCGCTGGTGCTGGGAATACGCGCTGATCGCGAGGTTGGCGCCGCCGAGGGAGCTGGAGCCGGCGCCGTCCGGGCCCGGCAGTTCCTCGACCCCGAACTTCCCGTACACCTTGTTGGCCGGACCGGGTACGGACAGGGCCGCGTAGACGTCGGGCCAGTTGTCGAGGAACAGGAACTGGCCGGCCTCGAACGCGGCCTGGGCCGACTCCTCCTCGTAGGTGAGCGCGACCCGGGGGATCCAGCCGTGCGCGAAGCCGCTCACCAGGAAGTCCAGCCCCTTGAGGGCCTGGGGGGAGTCCACCGTGACCTTGGTGCCGTCGGCGGAGAGGATCGACCCTCCGGCCGACTGGACGGCGGCGGAGAAGTCCACGGTGAGGCCTTCGTACGGCGCGAACGTGCCCGCGTACCCGTAGAGCCCGTACTTCGGCGCCACGGTCTGCGCGAGTTCGGCCAGCTGGGCCCAGGTCCTGGGGGGCTTCTTGCCCGCCTTGGCGAGGATGTCCTTGCGGTAATAAAGGAGATCCGCGTTGCTGTAGTCGGGCACGGCGTACAGGCGGCCCTGGTACATGGCCGTGTCGACGGCCGGCTTGAGGAAGTCCTTCAGCTCGGGGAACTCGCTCTGCGGCAGCGGGATGATCCAGCCGTTCGAGGCGAACTCCGCGGTCCAGATGACGTCCATGTCGATGACGTCGTACTCGTCGCTCTTGGCCTGGAGGTTCGCCACGAGCTGGGCCAGCTGGTCGTTGGCGGCCTCGGGCAGCAGGAGCAGGGTGACCTCCTGGTGCGGATGGTCCTGGTTCCACCCCGCGATGACGCCCTTGAGCCAGCCCGAGTCGTCCTTGCCGATCGCGAAGGTGATGGGGCCGATACCGTTCGTGGGCGGGGCCTCCCCGGTCGGGGAGACACCGGCTGACGCGCACCCCGCGGTCACCGCGGTTCCCGCGGTCAGCAGGAGGCCAGCGGCGACGAATACCATCCGAGGCATCGCACGCCGCATGCGGGTCACCACCATCGTTTGGTAGATTTTTAGATGCATGTTATGCAGGTGTGTTAGGTATATGTCAACCAGATCACATAACGAGTCAGGCATGTTTCCCGACGCTCGGCGGGGAGGGAGGGTTCCCGGTTCGCGGGGGCCTTACATAGTTGTTATGTACAGCGATAACCTGAGCGCGGGCCGTTTGCGGCCCTGATGGAGGTGACGGGATCGTGCGGCAGCCCCTGCTGGCGCTTCTCGCCAAAGAGCCGGCCCATGGCTACGAGCTGAAGCTCGCGCTTGAGGCGACCTTCGGCCAGGCGTACCCGTCCCCGAACATCGGGCAGATCTACGTCACGCTGAAGCGCCTGGAGCAAGACGGCCTGGTGTGCAGTCAGGACGTGGAGCAGACCACCAGGCCGAACAAGCGCGTGTACGAGCTCACGCCCGCAGGCCGCGAAGCGCTGCGTGCGTGGGTCGAAGAGCCAAGTGACGGGCCTCGCATCCGCGACGAGTTCTTCATCAAGCTGATCCTCGCTCCGATGGCGGGGATAGCGGACCGGATCGCGCTCATGAACGCTCAGCGCAGGCACTATCTGGGCCTCATGCGCAAGCTCACCGATCTGCAGGCCGATGCGGACCGTGCGGACACCGCGGCGCGGCTGCTGATCGAGGGCGCCGTCTTGCACCTTCAGGCGGACCTCGACTGGCTGGAACGATGCCAGGAGGAACTTGTGTGAGCCGGTCAGAGCGGTACTTGCCGTGCTTGCCCGGCGGGGCGGATACAGCGTGCCTGCTGCGGGCCCGTCAGCTCGTTAAGGTGTACCGGGCCGACGGGGTAGCCGTGGAGGCGCTCCGCGGGATTGACCTCGACCTCGCCGTCGGCGAGTTCGTGGCCATCATGGGCCCGTCCGGTTCGGGCAAGTCGACCCTGCTGCACGTCCTTGGCGGGCTGGAGCCGGCCACGACCGGCGAGATCTGGCTGCGCGGGCGGCGCGTCGACGGCTTGTCCAGGTCCGGCTGGGCGATCCTGCGCCGCAGGCACGTCGGGTTCGTCTTCCAGTTCTTCAACCTGCTCTCCAACATGACCGTCGCGGACAACGTCGAGCTGCCCGCGCTCCTCGCGGGGGCCAGCCCGCGGCAGGCCAGGAAGCGCCGGGAGGAATTGCTGGCCGAGCTGGGCATCGCGGACAAGGCGGGCGCGGCCCCGGCGCGCTTGTCCGGCGGCGAGCAGCAGCGGGTCGCGCTGGCGCGAGCGCTGGCCAACGAGCCGAGCCTGCTGCTGGCCGACGAGCCGACCGGCAACCTGGACAGTTCCAATACCCGCGACGTGCTCAGGCTGCTCCGTCGCGTGCACGACGGCGGCCAGGCGATCCTGATGGTCACCCACGACGCCCGCGTGGCGAGCCTGGCGGACCGGGTGATCAACCTGTTCGACGGGATGGTGGCCGACGACGCCACGATCGTCCCCCTCCCCCGCAGCCTGAACGGTGTCGGCGACGTCCTGGAGCTGAGGGGCTGAGGGCCCGGTGCGAGGGACGCTTCGGTGGGCGCGCGCGGACCTGCGTGCCCGCCCGAGCCAGGCCCTGCTCACCCTCGGCGTGGTCGCCGGCGTGGTGGCCGCCCTTGTCCTGTCCACCATGCTGCTCCAGGGCGCGGTCAACCCGTGGCAGCAGCTGTTCGCCCGGACCCACGGGGCGGACGTGCTGATCTACTTCCAGAACGGGACCAACACCAGCGAGCTGAGCTCCCTGCCGGGAGTCCGGCAGGTCGGCCGGCCCTACGAGGCGGCGTCGGCGACCCTCGAGCAGGGCCCGGTACAGTCACCCGTCGAACTGCGCGGGATGACTCCCGTTCCGCCCGCGATGTCCACGCCGCTGATCGTCGCGGGAACCTGGCTGCGGTCCTCGGAGCAGGACGGTGCCGTCATCGAAGCCTCGTTCGCGGCGGCCGTCCACGTCGGCGTCGGTGACAAGATCGTCGTCGACGGGATCGACGGCACATCGGTCCCGATGCGGGTCATCGGCATCGCCGACACGGCCGACCAGGGCTTCTACCCGCAGTGGACCCCGGGCCTGATCTGGGTCCAGCACGGGCTGCTGACCGCGGTCGAGCCGCACCAGAGCGAGACCCAGGAGGTCGTCGGCCTCCGCCTGGATGACGCCTCCACCGTCGCCACCGGCCAGGTCGTGCAGACCATCTGGAATCTCTACAACGGCCCCACCGAGAATTCGGCGGTCCTGCGGTACTCCACGTGGCAGCAGGTGCAGAACTCGATGGCCAGCAACGACCGGCTGCTCGGGTTGCTGCTCGCCCTGTTCGGGGTCATTGCCCTGGTGGCCGCCCCGTGTGCCATCGCCAACGTCACGGCGGGCAGCGTGCTCATGCAGCGGCAGGACATCGGGATGCTGAAGGCACTCGGCTTCACCCCCGGCCAGGTGGTGGGGATGCTGCTCGCCGAGCAGACCGCGCTGGGGGCGGCCGGCGCCGGGTTCGGTCTGGTCGCGGCCCGGATCATGACCTCATCGGCGTTCGTGCGCCCGCCGGACGGCACGCCCGTGGGCCTGGCCCCGCTTTCCGGCTCGTGGGTGGCGCTGATCGGCGGCGGCGCCGTGCTCACGGTCGCGATCGCCACGATCATCCCCGCCTGGCGGGCGGGCCAGGTTTCTCCGGTCGCCGCCGTCCAGCCGACTCCGCCGCGCGGTCACCTGTCCCTGATCGCCCGGCTCGGCCTGCTCGTCCGCCTGCCGCCCGCGCTCGTGCTCGGGGCCAGGGACTCCCTGACTCGCCGGCTGCCCTCCGCCCTGACCGTGGTCGGCCTGGCCATCCCCATGGCGATGATCACGATCGCCCTCATCTGCTGGTCGACCATCGACGGGTTCACCAGGGACCCGGGCCGGATCGGGCTGGCCGCGGCCGTCACGGTCACTCCCGGCGGCGGCCTGGATACCGCCAGGACCCTGAACCTGATCAGCCACGACCACCAGGTGCTCGCGTACTACCCGGGCGCCGAGTTCGACACCCTGCTGCCCGGCGACAACGGCACCTTCATCGCCCGCGCCGTCGGGTATTCCTCGCGCCCCTACCCCTTCCAGACGGTCCAGGGGCGGATGTTCGACGCGCCGAACGAGGCGGTCGCCGGCCAGGGCTTCCTGACCCTGATGCACATCGGGGTCGGCGCGTGGATATCGCCGACGATCGACGGGGTCCCCGTGATCCTGCACATCGTGGGCCGGACCATCGAGCCCGACAACAACGGGGACGTCCTGGACTTCGGGCTTGACGCGCTGAGCGACGCGGGCGGCGGGGGTCCCCAGCTGTTCTACGCTCTTGTGCTTAAGCCGGGTGTATCCCCCGCCGCCGCGCGGGCCACGCTGCTGGCCGCGTCGCGTGACGAACTCGACGTGCAACTGGTGGCTAACCCGGCCGACGGGCTCGAGGTGGTGAAGGTGGTGATCGTCGTCGCGGTCGCGGTGCTGGCGGTCATCGGACTGGCGAACCTGCTCACCGCGGCCGCGGTCGGGCAGCGGGACCACCTGCACGAGGTCGGCGTGCTCAAGGCGCTGGGGCTGACGCCGCGCCAGGTGACGGCGACGCTCGTGGTCAACACGACGATCCTCACCGCGATCGGGGTGGCCAGCGGGACCGTGGCGGGCCTGGTGATCGCTCCGAGGCTGATTAACATGCAAGGCCAGACGAGCGGCATCGGATCGGGCATCGCGGCCAGCCTGCCCGCCGCGACCGTTGTCGAGATCCTCGCCATCGCGCTGGCCATCGCCACGACCGCGGCGCTGTTCCTCGCCCGCCGCACCACGCGGATGTCGGATTCCGCCCACCTGCGCAGCCCGAACCGTCCGTCGCCACCGCGACGGCATGCCCTGGATAACGTTAATTCCCTACGAACCCGGTAAGAATCCCGATAGGGACCCGGTAAGGAGGCAGGATGGCCACCGTCGGCCTGGACAAGGTGAACAAGGTCTATGAGAACGGCTTCCACGCTGTCATCGACCTGAGCATGGACGTGAAGGAAGGCGAGTTCATGGTGCTGGTCGGCCCGTCCGGCAGCGGTAAGACCACCGCGCTGCGGATGGTCGCCGGGCTGGAGGACATCACCAGCGGCCGTCTCACCATCGGCGGGAAGATCGCCAACGACGAGAGCCCCAAGGAACGCGACATCGCGATGGTCTTCCAGAACTACGCGCTGTACCCCCACATGACCGTGGCCGATAACATCGGATTCGCGCTCAAGCTGCGCAAGTTGCCGAAGGCTGAGATCGTGGCCAAGGTGAAGGACGCAGCGGACATCCTCGGGCTGACCGACTATCTCGACCGCAAGCCCGCCCAGCTCTCCGGCGGCCAGCGCCAGCGGGTGGCCATGGGCCGGGCGATCGTGCGCGAGCCTTCGGTGTTCCTGATGGACGAGCCGTTGTCGAACCTGGACGCCAAGCTGCGGGTGCAGATGCGCGCCGAGGTGCAGCGGATCCAGCGGCGCATCGGGGTGGCCACCTTGTACGTCACGCACGACCAGATCGAGGCGATGACGATGGGCGACCGGGTCGCGGTGCTGCGGGGCGGGGAACTGCAGCAGGTCGATCATCCGCAGTACCTGTACGACCACCCGAATACCGTGTTCGTCGCGGCGTTCATCGGCTCACCGTCCATGAACCTGTACGAGGCGACGATGAGCGACGACGCCAGGTCGGTCAAGGTCGGATCCCAGGTGCTGCCGGTGCCGAACGATGTGCACGCGGCGCGCCCCGGGCTGGCCGCCTACGGCGGCAAGAAGGTGGTCCTGGGCGTGCGGCCCGAGCACCTGCCCGCAGCAACCGACGGCGCCACCGGGCCGACCCTGGTCGGCAACGTGGACCTGGTCGAGGCCCTCGGCTCGGAGCTCGACGTTCACTTCACCATCGATGCCCCCCGGGTACAGCCCGAAGGTACGGCCGCCGACGACGATGACGCAACCGCGAGGGCGGGCGAGGGCGTGGCCCGGGTCGCTCCGACGACCAAGGTCAAGACGGGCGACCGGATCACGTTCGCCGTCAACACCGAGGGCATGCAGTTCTTCGACCTGGAGACGGACAGGGCGATCTGGGACTAATGCAGCCGGCCCGGGCCCCCGGCGGTGCGGGCGCCCCGGGGGCCCCGGGCCTGCCGGTCACCGTCACGGTCATCGGCGAGGCGGTCATCGATCTCGTCCCTGGCGAGCAGCCGGCCGCTTATCACGCCGTCCTGGGCGGGAGTGCTTACAACGTCGCGGTCGGCCTGGCGCGGCTCGGTCAGCGCGTGGCCTTGATGGCACGCCTGTCCGATGCCCCGTTCGGCCGACTGCTACGCGATCACGCCCAGGCCGAGGGCGTCGACCTGGCCGCCGCGCCGCACGCCGCGGAACCGGCCACGCTGGCGGTGGTCAGCCTGGATGACCGGGGCCAGGCCAGTTACGACTTCTACTTTGAAGGCTCCGCGGACTGGCAGTGGACGGCTGAGGAGACGGGTCAGGCGCCGCAGGCGACAGCCGTGTTCCACTTCGGGTCGATCGCGTCGTGGACCCCGCCGGGTGACGCCCGGATCCTCGACCTGGTCCAGGCTCTTCGCGAGCGCGGCGGCGTGCTGGTCAGCTACGACCCGAACGTCCGGCCCGGGCTCCTCGGCGATCACGTTTCCGGCCAGCGTGTCGTCGAGCGCGCCGTGCGGCTTGCTCACCTGGCCAAGGCCAGCTCAGACGACATCGCCTGGCTGTACCCGGACCAGCCGCCCGGTGACGTCGCCGGGCGGTGGCTCGGGCTGGGCGCGGGCGTCGCGGTCATCACGCGCGGGGCCGACGGGGCCGACGTCTACACCTCGGGCGGCATTACCCTGCACCGGCCCGCGCCCGAGGTCGTCGTGGGCGACACCGTCGGGGCGGGGGACTCGTTCACCGCCGGGCTGATCGCGTCGCTCGTCCGCCGGGACCTGTACGCGCCGGACCGCTTGGCGGGGTGCCCGGCTGACCAGTTGGCCGCGGCGCTTGACGACGCGATCCTGGTGGCGGCGGTCACCTGCCAGCGGCGCGGCAACGACCCGCCCACGCTCGCCGACCTCGCTGCTGCCAGGTGACTTCCTCCCGACCTTCGCGTTGCTTGCGCCTTCCCCGTTCCTTCCGACCGTCCCTCCCCGCCACCGGCCTGAGGCCGGCCCCGGCGCGGTACCGGCCGGTGCACTTCACGGCAGGAACGTCCCCGCGGTCCGGCGAAGGAGGAGCATGGTGGCCGCAGCGGAGATGATCGCAGAGCTCACCGAACTGCGCCGCGTGCCGCTGGTTCCGGAGATCTGGCTGCACCAGGCCGGGGAGCCGGTCAGCGTGTGGCAGCGCGTGGAGCAGGCGACCGGGCAGACCGGCCTGGACCCGCCGTTCTGGGCGTTCGCCTGGCCGGGCGGGCAGGCGATGGCCCGCTACCTGCTTGACCACCCCGAGACGGCCGCCGGCCGGCAGGTGATCGACCTGGCGTCCGGCTCCGGGCTCGTGGCCATCGCGGCGGCCAGGGCGGGCGCCGCGGCCGTGACCGCCTACGACGTCGACCCGCTCGCGGCCGCGGCCATCACCATGAACGCGACCGCCAACGATGTGGCGGTCCGTGCGGTCTGCGCCGACATCCTGGGCCAGGACGACCTTCCCGGTGGCGTCGATCTGCTGCTGGTGGCCGATGCCTTCTACGAGCGCGATCTGGCCTGCCGGGTAATGCGCTTCCTCGGCCGGGCCCGCGCCTGCGGCGTCGCTGTCCTCGTGGGCGATTTCGGCCGGGCGTATCTGCCGCGGGATTGCCTCAGGCCGCTAGCCGCCTACGATGTGCCCGGCCTGGGCGCGCTGGAGGACCGCGACGTCAAGCGCACCACCGTGTGGGCACCGCACCCCTAGCCACGTGAGTGCGGTCGCGCGGGACAGGACACATCCCTGGAGCGGTCCGGCCGCCGCCTGCTCCGGCGCCGATCTGCGTGAAGCTGCTGACGGAATTGGGAGTCGCGGCAGAGCAAAGCGGGTGGGCCCCCGCCACTATGAAGGACGATCTCGCGAGGCGCCCGGCACGCCACCGAGCGGCATGTTCCGGGTCAAGCAATCTGGAGCGACAAGAAGACCCAGACGTTGCCGCGGGTGGTGGCGCGAGGGCTCGGTAGGGCCGGATCGGCGGGTCGCTAGCGGCCGGCTGACGGCCGGCGCGCTTCTGGCCGGTCGCGTGCCGATGGGCTCGGCTGCCGCCTTATCAGCTCCATGCTGCCGCCGTAGCGTCGTGCGCCGAGTCCGGTCAGCAACGAGACGGACGCGACGTTCGTGTCGTCGACCTCGCCTGCGACGCTGGTGTCCCCCCGGGCGGTGAGCACGGCGAACGCCTGGCCGAGCAGCGCCCTGGCGACTCCGCGCCGCCGGTACTGGGCGAGCGTCGCGATCAGGCCGAGGCGCGGGCCAGCGCGGTTCCGCCAGATTCGCACGGCCGCATCCGGGATACCGCCAACGCCGCTGCAACCATGCCCTGCGAAGCTAGCAGCGGCGCGAGCCGCGCGCGAGCGATTATGCCCGGTGGCCGCGGTCGGAGCGACCGGCGGCGGACGGGGGCGCGTAGTCGCGGAATCCGTACTCACAGATTCTCGGACATCGGTTACCGCGCTGGCGCGCACGTCACCCGGTTCGGGCCGGCCAGCCGGGATCGGACGTGCGCCATAATCCGTGATCCCATCGATTCGCGACAGCCAACCCCGGGCTGACAGACTTGAGCGATGACAGGTGCTATCCCGCTGGCCGTTGAGCTGAAGGACGTCAGCAAGCATTTCGGGCAGGTGCAGGCGGTCAGGGATGTCGACGTGAGCATCGCGTCGGGAGAAATCGTGGCGATGCTCGGGCCCAACGGCGCCGGCAAGACATCCACCATCGACATCATCCTGGGCTTGTCCCGGCAGACGTCCGGGCAGGCGCTCGTTTTCGGCATGCACCCCCGGCAGGCAGTCACCCGCGGCCTGGTCTCGGCGGTGATGCAGACGGGCGGGCTGCTGAAGGACCTGACCGTCAAGGAGACCGTGCAGTACACCGCCAGCCTGTTCGCACAGCGCAAGCCGACCGCCGAAGTGCTGGAGCGGGCGGGAATCACCCAGATCGCGGACCGCCGGGTGGGAAAGTGCTCAGGCGGCGAGCAGCAGCGGCTCAGGTTCGCCATGGCACTGGTCTCCGACCCCGAACTGCTTGTCCTGGACGAGCCGACCACCGGGATGGACGTCGAGGGGCGG
>DATJQX010000097.1:0-76686 GCA_035505275.1 Streptosporangiaceae bacterium
TGGACTGCGTGAACCCGATGGGCTTCGACCAGCGCGGCGCCTACGCGCTGCCCGTCCCCGAGGGCAGCGCCGCGCAGCAGGCCGCGGCCCTGCTGCCCCGCAGCCGCGGGGTCGCGGCGTTCCACCACGTGTCGGCGGTGCTGCTGCTCGACTCCGACGTCGATTCTCTCGACCAGGACGTCCTGGTGCTCGGCGATGACCGGGGTGCCACCGATCTGGTCCAGGCCCTGGCGGCCCGGATTCCCGGCGTGCGCGGCGTCTACGCCGGGCGCCTGCGCAACTGCGGTCAGGTCGAGGGGCTGACCGCCAACCTGGTCGCTATCAACCGCCGCTATAAGGCGCACGCCGGGATCCGCATCACAGATATCTAAGACCCATTTTTCCCGAACGAACCGGTAGTGCCCGGTCCGGCCGCCGCCACCCTCCCGCCGGGTACGCTCGACCCGGACGAATAAGCACCTAAGCCTCCGGAGGTATCGCGTGGACATCGGAATCGGCCTGCCCAACACGGTCGCCGGCACCGAAGGCCAGACGCTTACCGACTGGGCCCAGCAAGCCGAAGCAGCCGGCTTCAGCACCCTGGGCACGATCGGCCGGCTGGTCTACCCGAACTACGAAGAGCTGATCGCCCTGTCCGCTGCCGCCGCGGTCACCAGCCGGATCCGGCTGACCACCGGCGTGCTGCTGGCGCCGCTGTACACGAACCACGCGCTGTTCGCCAAGCAGGCGGCCTCGCTCGACCGCCTCTCCGGCGGGCGCCTGGTGCTAGGCCTGGGCCTGGGCGGGCGCGACGATGACTTCACCGCCAGCGGGCTGACGACCCGCGGCCGGGGACAGGTCCTGGAGGACCAGCTGGACGTCATGAGGCGGGTCTGGTCCGGCGAGGACTTCGGGTACGCGGGCGGGATCGGGCCGGCACCGGTACGACCTGGCGGCCCCGAGATCATCCTGGGCGGGTCGACCGGGGCCAGCTTCGAGCGGGTCGCCCGCCTGGCCGACGGCTGGATCATGGGCGGCGGCACGCCGGACATGTTCGCCGGAGGCAGCGCGGCTGTGGACAAGGCCTGGGACGAGGCGGGCCGGCCGGGCCGGCCGCGCAAGCTCACGCTCGCCTACTTCGCGCTCGGACCCGACGCCCGCGCCCAGGCGGACGCCTACCTCCACGACTACTACGGCTGGCTGGGCGACTTCGCCGGCCAGATCGCCGCCGGCGCCGCGGTCAGCGCTGAGATGGTCAGCGCCTATGCCGCCGCGTTCGACGCCGCAGGCTGCGACGAGATCATCTTCGTCCCCACCGCGTCCAGCCTCGACCAGATCACCCTGCTCGCCGAGGCCGTCGCCTAACCTGCGCCCGAATGATTATCCGGCGTTTTAGAGGTAAATCTTCGGCAGGGAACGTCCGATTACTCACGGTGACCACTGTCGCCCTATTACGAGAATTACGCAGAGCGATCTGTGGATATGGTGTTAATAAGCTAGTGGATAACGGGCCTGATATGCGGACAACGACGGTATATCCTGTGGATAATGTGTGGAGATAAACTCCGCCTGAATTATTCGCAAGAAGCCCTTGCGCCGCGGCTGCGGAGGCACTAGAAATACATTCACCGTCGGAAACGGGCACCGCCCAGGGGCAACCCGGGAACGCGGGAGGAATCGGGAAACCGGTGCCTCACGCGGGTGTCTGGCCCCGGTGGCCGGCGCGCGGCGCCGGATAAACCAGGTAACTGGTCGGCCGGTGCGGCGAGGCCGAGCAAGGCTCCCTCCATCTCATACATGGAGGGGGCCTTGCTTCATTTGCGCGGCGAAATGCGGCGGCTTCAGCGGTAGGAATGCTCCTCGCCGGGGAAGGCGCCGCTCGTGACGTCCTCGGCGAAGGCGGTCGCGGCGTCGCGCAGCACGCTCGCCACGTCGGCGTACCGCCTGACGAACCTGGCCGTCCGGGGGGACAGGCCCGCCATGTCCTGCCAGACCAGGACCTGGGCGTCACAGGCGGGCCCGGCGCCGATGCCGATCGTCGGGATGGACAGGGCCTGCGTGACCTGGGCGGCCAGCGACGCGGGCACGCACTCGAGCACGACGGAGAACGCGCCAGCCGTCTGGAGCACCTTGGCGTCGTGCAGCAGGCGCTCGCCGTCCTCGCCGCGGCCCTGGACGCGGTAACCGCCGAAGGCGTTCACTGACTGCGGGGTCAGCCCGAGGTGCGCCATCACCGGGATCCCCGCCGCGACCAGCTCCTCGACCTGGCGCGCGACCCGCTGGCCGCCCTCGAGCTTGACCGCGTGCGCACCGGTCTCCTTCAGGAACCGCGTCGCCGCGTCGAGCGCCGCTGCGGGGGAGGCCTGATAGGAGCCGAACGGCAGGTCGGCCACGACCAGGGCCCGGCTGGTCCCGCGGACGACGGCCGCGGTGAGCGGGATCAGGTCATCGACGGTGACCGGGATGGTGGTGTCGTGACCATAGATCACCATCGCCGCCGAATCGCCGACCAGCAGGACCGGAATCCCGGCGCGGTCGAAGATCCCGGCGGTGAGCGCGTCGTACGCGGTGAGCATCGGCCACTTCTCACCCCGCGCCTTGGCGGCGGCAATATCGCGGACAGTCACGCGCCGGCTGGTGTCTGACCCGCCGTACAGCGGCTCGGCCTTGGTTGCGGTCCGCTGTCCTGTCGCGGCCACGGATGCGTCAGCATGCTCTGACATCTGTGCTACCTCCACGTCTCGTGTCGCCCTCGCGGCGTACCCGGACGCGTTCATGATCGCATGCTACGGAGGTTGCACGGTATGACTTCTGTTCTGGAAAACTGTGGCCATGACCGACTTCGCGGACGTCGACGCCCTGGCCGCGGGCTACCAGCAGCGCGGCGGGCAGCCTGGGATGGCCTACGGGATCGTGATCGGCGGCGAGCTTGTGCACGCGGCCGGGCTAGGCGAGCGCTACCTCGGGGGACCGGCCCCTGACGACGGCACGGTGTTCAGGATCGCCTCGATGACCAAGAGCTTCACCGCGTCCGCGATACTCGCCCTGCGGGACGGCAGTGCGCTGCGGCTGGACGACGCGGCCGAGGCGTACGTTCCCGAGTTGCGCCGCTGGCCGTCGGCGGCCCCGGACGCGCCCCGCGTGACCATCAGGCACCTGCTGACCATGACCGCGGGCTTCCCGACCGACGACCCGTGGGGTGACCGGCAGCAGGGCCTGCCGCTGGAGCTGTTCAAGGCCCTCCTCGCCGACGGCGTGGGCTTCAACGGGGCGCCGGGTACCCGGTTCGAGTACTCCAACATGGGCTACGCGATCCTCGGCCTGATCATCAGCGCCGTCACCGGCGCCGCCTACCAGGACTACATCCGCGATCGCCTGCTGAGCCCGCTGGGCATGACGCTGACGGGCTACGATGCGGCCGAGTTCGACGCGGCGAACCTCGCCCGCGGGTACCGGCGAGCGCCGCAAGGGTGGTCAGAGGTCCCCTCCGACCCGTGCGGAGCGTTCGCCCCGATGGGCGGGGTCTTCAGCTGCGTGCGGGACCTCACCCGCTGGGTGGCAGGGTTCGCCGGCGCGTTCCCGGCCGGGGACCCCGAGGCGGGCGGCGCGCACCCCCTGCGCCGCGCGACCCGCCGCGAGATGCAGCTGCCGCAGGTCCTGACCGGGTGGGACTCCGCCGAGGGCTTCCCTGGGGCGGTGACGCCGGCCCTGTCCGCCTACGGCTTCGGATTGTTCGTCGAGGAGGATCCCTCCTTCGGCCGGATCGTCAGCCACAGCGGCGGATACCCGGGGTTCGGCAGCAACATGCGCTGGCACCCGGCCTCGGGGACCGGCGTGATCGCGCTCGGCAACAGCACCTACTCCGGCATGCAGTCGCTCGCCGCCCGGCTCCTCGACATCGTGCTGCACCAGGCCGAACCGCCCGCTCACGGCGACCAGGTGGCGCTCGCCCCGGGGGGCGGCCCCTGGCCCGCCACCCTCGTCGCCAAGCAAGAGGTCAGCGGGCTGCTGCAGGCCTGGGACGACGCCGAGGCAACCCGCCTGTTCACGCCCAACGTGGCGCAGGACGCCCCGTTCGCCGAACGCCAGCACTGGTTGGCCATGATCCGCGAGCGCATCGGCGATTTCCGCGACGACCCGAGCCGGCGCCCCGAGTTCGACACTCCCGCCCACTGCCGCTGGTGGCTCGCCGGCGAACGCGGCACGGTTCAGGTGCAGATCCAGCTCAACCCGGAACTCCCGCCCCGCGTGCAGTCCCTCGCCCTCGCCGTGCCGCCCGCCGACGGCTCGCCGCTGGCCCGCACCCTCGACGCCATCCTCGCGTGGCTGAACGGCACCGGCCCGACCTGGCCGCCGTCCATCCCCGCCTACTCCACGGTGGACACCCACCTGCTGGCCCGCCGCCTGCGGATGGCCGCCGCGTGGGCCGGCCCGTGCCGCCTCGGCGCCTGGACGGCAGGCGACGGCAGCGCCTCCGTCACCACGGAACTTCTCGGCGAGCACGCCAACCTCACCCTGGCCCTGTTCGTCGACCCCGACTCAGGCCTCCTCCGCCTGGCCGACATCGCGCCCAGGCCCTGACCGCCGCTAACAAGCAGGAAGCCGTCGATGACCACGCTTCCTGGAGCGCCCCGAAGTCCCGCCGCCGGCTGGCGCCCCCTCACCACTCGATCCCCGTGCCCCCTCGGGATCGGGTTGCAGGCTCAGCGGGGAAATGCCCGCCGGGCGGTGCAGGCAGGAGAGCACGCCCGGGGTCGGCCGCGCCAGCCCTGCTTACGCAGCACCGTGGCCACCTCCACCGCTATCTCACACGGCTCGCGCTTGACCTGCGTCCAGCTGTACCTGAGGGTCTGCAGGCCGGCCACGGCCGCGGCGTTGTCCCGGGCCTTGTCTTTCCACTGGCTCTCGTCCGGGTGCGCGGCGCGTCCGTCCAGTTCGACCACGAGGCCGTCCTCGTAGACGCGGTCCCTGCGCCCGCGGCGGCCGCCCGGACCCGTGAACGGCACCTGCCGCCTGGCCGCCGGCAACCCGTGCGCCGGCTCGACGTCGCGGTCGTACCGGTACTCCAGCACCGAATGGTCTCCCCCGGCGGCCGCCGTGATGAGCTCATCCAGGTCAGCGCGCCAGCGCAGCTTCGTCCGCGCGGTCATCGCCGTGCGCAGCCTCGCTTGGTCGGTCATGTCGCGCGCGAACGCCCTGGTCACCCACCCGCACACGTCATCGAAGGTGGCCGCCTTCTGTGTCAGGTCCAGTACGGTCTCCTCGATCCTGGTCCGTGGCGGATAAGCATGTCCCTCCACCGTCTCCAGGGCACGCGCGGAGCGGTAGATGCTGACACCTTCCGCCGCGACGACCCGGCGCTCGCGCGGAACGGTCACGTAGATCAGGTCGGCTGGCTGGTCGGCGAGCCCATGTAGCTCAGCGGCCGTCTCGTGGCTGAGCATCGCGCCCGGCCCGGCTGACAGGACCGCGGCCCATAGATGTGCCCTGCGGCCCGGGACTCCGCTGAAGGTCGCGTAAACGCCCGGATGTACCTGCCGCCACCTGCCGCTGCTGACCCGGAATCTGATCATGTCAGCGGACAGCCCGGCGCGGAGGGCCTGCGGGCGGGAGATGACGCCGGACTGGTGGCGGGCCAGATTACCGAGGGCCGGCGGAAGCTCATGGTCCATGCGTCACAGTGTGACGGCGGGGGCCGACAAAACGTGATGGATGAAAGATGGTGGAAGATCCGCGCTCCGTGGAGACTTTTGGGGACCATAGCCCCCCGGATCCTCCACGAAGCGCGGATCTACCACGGAAAATGTGCTGCAGGATGCGCAAGTGAGGGATGGGCTGGGTGGGTTAGCTACGTACAGGCGCAGCAGTTTCCTGTCGAGCCCGTCGTGGTGTCACCCGTGGCCCGTCAACTCAGTTGACGCGGACTAGTCTGCCTCGTATAGTCGAAGTCGACTATTTGAAGTAGACGACGGGAGGCAACCATGGCTCAGCCGCGTCAGCGGCCTCCGGCCGCCCTGACACCGCTGGGGATGGCGATCCTGTCGCTGCTCTGGCGGCAGCCGATGCACCCCTACGAGATGCGCCACCGGATCCGCGTGCAGGAGATCGACCGGGTGATGAAGGTGACACACGGCACGCTGTACAGCACGGTCGGCCGGCTGGCGGCGTCCGGCCTGATCCAGCCGGTGGAAACCAGCCGGGAGGGCCGCCGGCCGGAGCGTACCGTCTACGAGATCACCGATCTCGGCCGGGACCAGCTGCTCGACGCGCTGCGCCAGGGGCTCATGCGGGCCGCGCCCGACTACCCGGGCCTGGCCACCTCGCTGACGTTCGCCAACCTGCTCGACCCGGAAGAAGTCGCCGAACTCCTCGAACGGCGCGCCATCGAGGCCGAGGGGCAGCTGTCCATGCGGAACGCGGCCATGGACGCCGCGCTCAAGCAGTCCAGGTTCCAGCGGCTGAACATGGGCCGGGTGCACCTGATCGAGACCGAGTACCTCATCGCGCTTCAGCGCGCTGAGCTCGACTGGCTGCGCGCGGTCGTCGCGGACATCCGCGACGACCGGCTCTCGTGGGACCCGGCCGCGACCGACCACGTGCACGAGGTGCGCGACCCTGAGGGCTTCTCTGGTGAGCAGGAGGCAGACGATGCGTAAGTGGCGCGGTAACGAGTGGGCCATCCTGGCCACCCTCAGCCTCGGGTTCTTCATGACCCTGCTTGACCTGACCATCGTCAACATCGCCATCCCCGCCATGCGCCGCGGCCTGCACGCCTCGCTGCCGCAGATCGGCTGGGTGATCAACGCCTACATCATCGTGCTGGCCGTGCTGATGATCACCGCGGGCCGCCTCGGCGACCTGCGCGGCCGGCGGAGCCTGTTCGTCGCCGGCGTCGCCGTCTTCACGCTCGCCTCGGCCGCGTCCGGGATCTCGCAGACCGCCACCGAGCTCATCGCGGCCCGCGCCGTGCAGGGCCTGGGCGCCGCGCTGCTGCTGCCGCAGACCATGGCCGTCATCATCGCGACCTTCCCCGCCACCAGGCGCGGCGCGGCGCTCGGCATCTGGGGCGGCGTCGCCGGGCTGGCCACGATCGCCGGCCCGACCGTCGGCGGCGTGCTCGTCACCTATCTCGGCTGGCGCTGGATCTTCTTCGTCAACCTGCCCGTGGGCGTGGTGACCGTGGCGCTCGCCCTGCTCGTCGTGCCCGAGGTGCGGACGGGGCGCCGGCAGGCGCTCGACCTGCCCGGGGTGCTGCTGGCCAGCGCCGCGCTGGTAGCGATCACCTACGGCCTGATCGAGGGCCAGACCTACGACTGGGCCCGGGTCACGGGGTTCGTCACCATCCCGCTGATCATCGGGACCGGGGTCGTGCTCCTCGGGGTGTTCGGCCTGGTGCAGGCGCGCCGCCAGGACCGGTCGCCGCTACTGCCCTTCGTCCTGTTCCGCGACCGCAACTACGCGCTGATGAGCGCCACGAACGTGATCGTCTCGATCGGCCTGATCGGGATGGCGCTGCCGCTGACGCTCTACCTCCAGACCCAGCTGGGCTTCAGCCCGCTGAAGGCGGGCCTGACCATGGCCCCGTCGTCGCTGGTGTCCGGGATCGTCGCGCCGTTCGCGGGCCGGCTCGCCGACCGCGGCGGCAAGTACCTGCTGATGTTCGGGCTAGCCGTATACGCCGCCGGGCTGGTCATCATCGTCGCCGTCGCCGGGCCCGCATCGCACTGGTATGACCTGGTGCCCGGCTTCCTGGTCGCAGGCCTGGGCGTCGGGTGCACGATGTCGCCGATGCAGACCATCGCCACCAGGAACGTCGATCCCAAGCTGGCCGGGGCGGCATCCGGCGTCCTGAACACCTTCCGGCAGACCGGCTCGGCGCTCGGCAGCGCCGTCGTCCTGGCGGTGCTAGAGAACCGGCTGGCCGACGGGCACGGCTTCGTCACCTCCATGCGGACGGCCATCGCCTTCCCCGTCACCGCGCTGCTGATCGGTGCGCTGCTCTGCCTGGCCCTGCGCCCCGCCCCGCGGCCCCACGTGACCGAGCCCTCGTCGGAGGGAGCGGCTGGCGCGGAAGAAGTGCCTGCCGCGCCCACCGCCGCCCGTTCGGGCTGATCAAAGGCGGTGCGATAATGGAGGTGAGCCTGGGGCATTTCGAACACTGGCAGTCACGCCGGTGCCGTCCGAGGGTTCGGTGAATCCGGTGCGCCACGCGCCAGGGATGGGACGGCCGAGATGTTCGGCTTCAAGATCATCAATCAGTTCGAGCAAGGCCTTGTCTTCCGCTGGGGCAAAATGCTGCCGGTCCTCCGCCAACCCGGACTGACCTGGGTCAACCCGATTTCGGACCGGCTGCGCAAGGTAAACATGCAGATCATCGCGGCGACGGTACCCGGCCAGGAGGGCATCACCCGCGACAACGTCACGGTGCGGGTGGACGCGGTCGTCTACTACCGGGTCGTCGACCCGGGCAAGGCGATCATCAACGTACAGAACTACACCTACGCCGTGTCCCAGGTCGCCCAGACCTCGTTGCGATCGGTTATCGGCCAGAGCGACCTGGACCAGCTGCTGTCCGAACGCGAGAAGGTCAACGCCAAGCTCAAGGACGTCCTCGACGCCCCCACCGAGGGGCCCTGGGGCATCCGGGTAGAGCGGGTCGAGGTCAAGGACATCTCCCTGCCGGAATCGATGAAGCGATCGATGTCCCGCCAGGCCGAAGCCGAACGCGAGCGCCGCGCGCGGATCATCTCCGCCGACGGCGAGTACCAGGCATCCAAGAAGCTCGCGCAGGCCGCCACCGTCATGTCCGCCGACCCGGCCGCCCTGCAGTTGCGGCTCCTGCAGACCGTGGTCGAGGTCGCCGCCGAGAAGAACAGCACGCTCGTGATGCCCGTCCCGGTAGAACTACTGCGCTTCTTCGACCGCGCAGCCCGGGCCCACAGCCCGGCCCAGCCGCCAGCCGGCGAAGCCCGCGACAACCACAGCCTGCCGACCGCGCCGGCGATGCCCGCGCTCACTGCGCCAGCAGGCCAGCCCGCCAGCGCCGCTCTGGCTGCATCGCTCAACGGCGCCTCAAAGGCACCAGTCACCCGGACTGACTCATAACGTCCGGCCGCTCCCGGCTGTTCCACTTGGGCTGCGTGCCACGTGGGTCGAGGATCTGGCCGCCCGCTTCAGCGCACTCAGCATCGACTCCGAAACGCCGCCCGCAGGTTACCAGCGCCGATGGCACCAGCGAAGGCCGGCAGCGCACTTCCGCGGCCATTCGCCAGGGTTAAGCCAACCAGTTGGCACCGTGTCACGTCCCATGCCCAGGCCTCAGGGGATGTGAAGCCCACACCGCGAGCCGCGATACTGAGACCAGATCCACTGGCGGGCTCCAGAGGGGGCGCGATGGCGAAGGTCCGGGTCTACGAGCTCGCGAAGGAGTTCGGGGTCGAAAGCAAGGCCGTCATGGACGAGCTCAGGGAAATGGGCGAGTTCGTGCGATCGGCGTCTTCGACTATCGAGCCGTCCGTGGTCCGGCGGCTCAAGGAGAGGTTTGCCGCGACCCGCCCTGACCTGAACGGCGCGCGGCCGGCCGGGCAGGGCGGGCTAGGGGGCCAGGTGCCAGCGGGTGTAGGGCCAAGTGTCCCGAGGACCCTACCGCCTGTGCCGCCCCGGCCCCGGCCGCCTGCACCGCGGCCCCCTGCTCCCTGGCCAGGCAACTCAGGACAGAACGACGATCGGGACGCTGAGCTACCACCAGGGCTCATCCGCGAACTTCTTGAGAGCTGGGATCTGGTTGCGCGCCTTGCTCCTGATCCCAGCCTGGCTGTGAGGTTTCTCGCCGACCAATACAGGCTGGCACCATTCGATGTCGACAGAGTCCGCAGAGTCCGTAACCAATGCGCCCACCCAGGTGACCAAGGTTGGCCCCAGCGATATGACCTGGACATGGCACTGACAACTGCCCGTGAATTGCGCCACCGCCTCAAGGCCGAGGGCCATTAGCCGCGCGGCACGTCAAGCGGTAGCCACCCTGGCCATAGAGCAGCTACGGTGCCGCGCCCGTTGGTTGGGTCTTGGCCGTAGCCGGGCTGATCCTCAGCGGGACCCGAGGGGAGTCGCGGGCCGAGCCTGGAATGTGACGTGGATCACGCCTGAGTCCCGGAAATAGATTCCGATACGAGACTGTTCCGTATCGATAGTTGCGGTACCCGGAAGTCCTGACCGTGGCAACACGCTGACGGTCCCTGGCCTTCCCGGTTCCGCTCGCAAGCTTCAAGTGATCCGGAAGGGACACATGGACACGCAGACGGTCAACCGTCGGCGCTGGGTCATTCTCAGCGTGCTCATCGTCGGGCTGCTCGCCATCGTCATCGACAACACAGTGCTCAACGTGGCGCTCAAGACTATCGCCGAGCCTCGCGGGGGCCTCGGCGCGAGCCAGAGCCAGCTCGAGTGGGCCATCAACTCGTACACCCTCGTCTTCGCCGGGCTGCTCTTCACGTTCGGCGTGCTGGGCGACAGGATCGGCCGCAAGCGGATGCTCATGATCGGGCTCGCGCTGTTCGGCGTCGCGTCGCTGCTCTCGGCCTACTCACGGACGCCCGAACAGCTGATCTTCGCGCGGGCCGCGATGGGCCTGGGCGGCGCGGCGGTCATGCCCCAGACCCTGTCGATCATCTCCAACGTCTTCGAGCCCGCCGAACGCCCGCGGGCCATCGGCCTGTGGGCCATGGCGGTCGGCCTCGGGATCGCCACCGGGCCGGTGCTCGGCGGCATCCTGCTCGACCACTTCTGGTGGGGTTCGGTCTTCCTCATCAACGTTCCCGTGACCGCCATCGGCGCCACCCTGGCGTTCATGCTCGTACCCGAGTCGCGCAACGCCGAGGCTGGCGGGATCGACTACCTGGGCGTGCTGATGTCCATCGCGGGCCTGGTCACGCTGGTGTACGGGATCGTTCAGGGCGGCGACATCGGCTCCTGGATCCACCCGGCCGTGCTCGGCCCGATCGCGGGCGGCCTGGTCGTCCTCGTGGTGTTCGGCTGGTACGAGACCCGGATCGCGCACCCGTCGCTCGACGTCCGGCTGTTCCGCGACCACCGGCTGTCCGCGTCGGTGGCGGCGACCGCGCTGGTGTTCTTCGGCATGGGCGGCCTGCTCTTCTTCATCAGCTTCTACCTGCAGAACGTCCGCGGCTACACCCCGCTGGAGGCCGGCCTGCTGACCGTGCCGTTCGCGGCCGGGCAGCTGCTCGCCTCGCCGCGCAGCGCGAGCATGGTCCGGCGCTACGGCGCCAAGGCGGTCGGGGCGACCGGCCTGTTCGTGATGGCCCTGGCCCTGGCCGGCTACGCCACGCTCGGCACCGCGACGCCGATCTGGGTGCTCGGCCTGATCTTCGCGGTTCAGGGCGCGTCGATCGGCGTGGTCATGCCGGCCGCCACCGCGGCGGTCATGGACGTGCTGCCGCGTGAGCGGGCCGGCGCGGGTTCCGCGCTGACCAACATCGCCCGGCAGGTCGCGGTCGCGCTCAGCGTCGCGATCCTCGGCTCGATCCTGGCCGAGTTCTACCGCAGGTCACTCAGCCCGTCGCTGACGCACCTGCCCGCCGCGGCCCGCGCTACGGCTTCCTCGTCGATCACCGCCACCCAGGCGGTCGCCCAGCAGCTCGGCACGGCCGGGCGGTCGCTGCTGGTCCCGGCCAACGACGCGTTCGTCCACGCCATGCACGGCACCACGCTGGTCGCGGCGCTGATGGCGGCGGCGGGCGGACTGGTCGTCGTCCGCTGGATGCCGGGCCGTCCGCGCCCGGCCGCCACGGCCGAACGGTCGCAGGATCGCGCTTATGAAGATGCGCTGGCCATAATGGAGGCAGACATGCTCAAGACGGCCGAACGGGAGGTGTGACACCGCCATGCAGCCCGTCACCGTGGCCGGCCCGGACACCGGGCCGGCCACGGGGCCTATTGCCCGCCGCCCCGGCCGCCCGCGTAGCGAGCAGGCCGAGCAGGCCATCATCGAGGCGACGCTTGACGTGTTCGCCGAGCAGGGGTTCGAGGGCGTATGCGTCGAGCTCGTCGCCGCGCGCGCCGGGGTCGGCAAGGCGACCATCTACCGCCGCTGGCCGAACAAGGAAGAGCTGCTGCTCGCCGCGCTCGGCTCGCTGAAGTCGCCGTACCCCGAGCCCCAGGGCGACTCGGTCCGCGAGGACCTGCTGGCCATCATCGAGGTGATGTGCGCCGACAAGGCCGACCCCAGGAAGGCGCGGCGCTACGCGCTGCTGCTCGGCGAGGGGGAGAAGTATCCGCGGCTGATGGCACGGTACAAGGCGGAGGTCGTCGAGCCCCGGCGCGACATGATCCGCTCGGTCATCCGCCGCGGTATCGGGACCGGCGAGCTGCGCCCCGACACCGACGTCGAGATCTCGATGCTCACGCTGACCGGGGCGATCATGGCCCAGGAGAAGTCCCTGGACGGGAAGCTGGACGGCGACTTCGCCGCCCGCCTGGTCGACGGGCTCCTCAGGGGCTGCACCGCTCGCCCGTGATCACCACGCGGCGTCCGGGCCCGCGGCCCGCTCCCTGATCGTCTCGAGCGCCGCAGCGACACACCCCGCCTGCTCGTGCCAGGGCAGGTGCCCGGCACCGGGAACCAGCACCACCTCGGCCTTCGGCATCAGGGCCGCGGTCTGCTCGCCCTGGCTGACCGGCATGGGGCTTCGCTCACCCAGCACGAACACCGACGGCACCTGCACCTCGCGGAGCTTGCCGCTGAAGCCGCTCGCCTGATATTCGGCGACTGAGGCGAACGTCTCCCGGTAGCCCTCGAGCGAGGTTCGCATGGCCGACGGGACCGGCGGCGCCGTGGCCGGGTCGGCAAAGTACCCGGGCCATAGCAGGGTCAGCGACTCCAGGGCGTCCGCGTCGGTGGGATCGGGCCCCGCCAGGCGAGCGGCGACCATGCCGAACCGCGCCATCGCCGCGGGCGGCATGCGGTCCGCCAGATGCTGGCCCATGTCCGCGACCCCGCCGTCCCCCACGGCGCCGAGCGGATCCACGAGCACCAGTCCGGCCACCCGGTCAGGGTGGGACGCGGCCAGCTGCAGCGCGAGGTAACCGCCCCAGGAGTGCCCGAGCACCACCGTCCGGCGCAGGCCCAGCGTGTCGAGCACCGCGACGGCGTCGGCCACGTGGCGGTCCACGGTGAACGGCCCGCTGACCGCCGAGGGCGTCAGCCCCCGCTGCTGGTACCGGACGCTGCGCCACCCGTCCGTCTCGGGGTAGAGCATGTCCATGTAATCCGACAACGCCGGACCGCCGTGCAGGAGCAGGAGCGGGGCCCCGGATCCGGAGACGTGCCCCGCGATCGGCCCCTCCCGCGTCTGAGCTATGAAGACGTCCTCTGCCACACGCCAACCCTAGCGAGGACCGCCCTCGTTATCGCAGCACCTCGCGCCAGCGGTTGGTGATCGGGAGCCGGCGGTCGCGGCCGAAGTTCTTCTGGCTGATCTTCGGGCCCGGCGGGTACTGCCGCCGCTTGTACTCGGCGGCGTCGACCAGCCGGACCACCCGCTCGACCAGCGCCGGGTCGTGCCCGGCCGCGATCAGCTCGGCCACGCCCATGTCCTTCTCGACGTAGTCGTCGAGCAGCAGGTCGAGGATCTCGTACGGCGGGAGCGAGTCGGTGTCGAGCTGGCCGGGCGCCAGCTCGGCGCTCGGCGGCTTGGTGATCGAGTTCTCCGGGATCGGCGGCACGGCGCCCTGCCGCACGGCCTCGGCGTTCCGCCACCGGGCCAGCTCCCACACCATCGTCTTGGGCACGTCCTTGATCGGGGCGAACCCGCCCGCCGAGTCCCCGTACAGCGTCGAGTAGCCGGTCGCGATCTCGCTCTTGTTGCCCGTGGTCAGCACGAGGTGCCCGGCCGCGTTGGACAGCGCCATCAGCACCACCCCGCGGACCCGGGCCTGCAGGTTCTCGGCGGGCAGCCCGGTCGGCGGGAACCCCGCGGGGGAGAGCTCGTCGGTGAACGCGTCGACCATCGAGGCGATCGGGATCGTGACCGCGTGCAGGCCCTGCCGTTTGACCAGATCTTCGGCGTCGCTGACCGAGTGCTCGGAGGAGTACCGGCTCGGCATCATGACGACGTAGACGTTTCCCGGCCCGATCGCGTCGGCGGCGATCGTCGCGGTCAGCGCCGAGTCGATCCCCCCGGACAGCGCCAGGATGGCCGAACGGAACCGGTTCTTGCGCACGTAGTCCCTGACCCCGGTCACGAGCGCCGCGTAGACCTCGGCCGGGTCCGGCAGCCGCGGCCAGAACGGCCCCGCGTCCCCGGCCTGGTCCGGCGCGCTGTCCGCGCCGGCCGCGGCCGGCAGCGTCACCCGCTCGATCGTGATCACGGTTCCGTCTTCGGCGTCCACCGGCTGGTCTGCCGGTACCGGAGCCTCCGCCGCGGCCGGCAGGTCCAGGTCGGCGACCACGAGCGCCTCCTCGAACTGCGGCCCGCGGGCGAGCAAGGTCCCGTCCGCGGCCACCAGGATCGAATCGCCGTCGAAGACCAGCTCGTCCTGCCCGCCGACCATGTTGGCGTAGGCGAGCGCGGCTCCAGCCTGGCGAGCCCGCCGGACGACGAGATCGAGCCGCACGTCGTCTTTGCCCCGCTCGTAGGGCGAGGCGTTCGGCACCAGGAGCAGGCTCGCCCCCGCTCGTGCGCATGCCGCGACCGGCCCGCCCTCCTGCCACAGGTCCTCGCAGATCGCGGTCGCGATGTCGACCTGCCGGCCGTCCCCGGCCGGCAGCCGGAACACGGGCAGCGTGTTGCCCGGCACGAAGTAACGGAACTCGTCGAACACCCCGTAGTTCGGCAGGTGGTGCTTGGCCGAGGTGATGACGACGCGCCCGCCGTACAGCAGCGCCGCTGCATCCAGCGGTGCGCCGGCCGGTAGCCCGGTCCGCGGCGCCAGGTCGGTCCTGTGGTCCAGGTAACCGGTCACCACCGCGACCCCGCCGAGGCCTTCGGCCCCGAGCCTCGCCGCCACCGCATGCAGCGTCGCGATCGACGCATCCACGAAGGACGCCCGCAGCGCGAGGTCCTCCACCGGGTACCCGGTGAGCATCATCTCCGGGAACACCACGACCCGCGCCCCCTGCGCGCCCGCCCGCCGCGTCCACTCCACGATCAGGTCTGCGTTCCCGTCCAGGTCCCCGACCGTGGCATTGACCTGGGCCAGGGCGATCCTTAGCCTCGTCACCCTTCCAGCCTACGTAACAGCGCGGAAACACCAGACGACTAGGGTGATGGCCGTGGACAGGCAGGAAGAGTTCGTGCTGCGCACGCTGGAGGAGCGGGACATCAGGTTCGTCCGGCTCTGGTTCACCGACGTCCTCGGCACGCTGAAGTCGATCGCGGTCGCCCCCGCCGAGCTCGAGGGCGCCTTCGCCGACGGGATCGGCTTCGACGGCTCGGCGATCGAGGGCTTCGCCCGGGTCTACGAGGCGGACATGATCCTGCGGCCTGACCCGGCGACGTTCCAGCTCCTGCCGTGGCGCGGTGAGTACCCGGGCGTGGCCCGGATGTTCTGCGACATCCTGATGCCCGACGGGTCGCCGTCGTACGCGGACCCGCGCTGGGTGCTCAAGCGGAACCTCGGCCGAGCCTCCGAACTCGGCTTCACGTTCTACGCGCACCCGGAGATCGAGTTCTTCCTGCTGCGCGAACGGCCCGAGCCGGGCGGCAAGCCGCGCCCGATCGACACGGGCGGCTACTACGACCACACGCCGCACAGCGTCGCGCACGACTTCCGGCGGACCGCGATCACCATGCTGGAGTCGATGGGCATCTCGGTGGAGTACAGCCATCACGAGGGCGCGCCCGGGCAGCAGGAGATCGACCTGCGCTACGCCGACGCGCTGACCACCGCGGACAACATCATGTCGTTCCGGCTGGTGATGAAGGAGGTGGCGATCGAGCAGGGCGTGTGGGCGACGTTCATGCCGAAGCCGTTCACCGACCACCCGGGCTCCGGCATGCACACCCACGTGTCGCTGTTCGAGGGCGACAAGAACGCGTTCTACGAGGCGGGCGCGGAGTTCCAGCTGTCCAAGACCGCCCGGGCCTTCATCGCCGGCCTGCTCCAGCACGCGGCGGAGATCACCGCGGTGTGCAACCAGTGGGTGAACTCCTACAAGCGGCTCTGGGGCGCGGCCGAACGCACCGCGGGCGCGGGCGGCGAGGCGCCCGCCTACGTGTGCTGGGGACACAACAACCGTTCGGCCCTGATCCGCGTGCCCATGTACAAGCCGCTCAAGGGCAACTCCACCCGGGTGGAGTTCCGGTCGCTGGATGCCGCATGCAACCCCTACCTGGCGTTCGCCGTGATCCTGGCGGCCGGCCTGAAGGGCATCGAGGGCGACTACGAGCTGCCGCCCGGCGCCGAGGACGACGTGTGGGCGCTCACCTCGGCCGAGCGCCGAGCGCTCGGCATCCGGCCGCTGCCGCAGGACCTGGACCAGGCCGTGAGGGTGATGCAGGACAGCGAACTCGTCGCGGAGACCCTGGGCGAGCACGTCTTCGACTTCTTCCTGCGCAACAAGCGCGAGGAGTGGCAGGAGTACCGCCGCCAGGTCACCGAATACGAGCTGGACCGCTACCTTCCCATGCTCTGACCTCGCCCGCTCCGAGCTGGCGCCGCCTAGCTGGCGTACGCGACCAGGATGGCGCCGACGTCGGTCGTGGCGGTGATGGCGTGCGGGGCCGAGGCAGCCTGCGGGATGCTGACGGTGGCCTTGCCGACGGTGGCGTTCGCGGTCACCGTGTAGGCCGCGCCCGCCGGTACGCGCAGGGTGATGCCGCCGACCCGGGCCACGGCCGCGATGGTGGCGGGCGCGGCAGCGAAGTCGGCGTTGATGCCGCCTACGTCGGTGGTCAGGCTCACGGACGCACCGGTCAGGCCGGTGGCCGTGATGAGCCCGGCGTCGGCCTTGGCGGTCACCTGTCCGGCCAGGCCGGACAGCGTGATCTCGCCCGCTTGGGCCGTCACCTGAACGGTCGCGGTGCGCGGCACCGCGATGTCGTAGCGGACCGAGCAGACGAGTTCGATCGGGCAGGTATAGCTCACGGTCAGCGTTCCGCCGCTGACCGTCCGTGTGGTCACCGGCGGCTTGCTGGAGTAAGTGCCCTCCTCGGTCACGGTCGTGGTGGGCCCGCTGCCGCCGCTCACCGTGACGCTGCCTACCTGGCTCGTGACCACGAGCGTGCTGACCGGCGAGGAGATCTGGTGCACGGTGGTCGACCGGTGCGTTCCCGGGATCGACAGCGCGGGGCTGGCCGTTGCGGTTCCCGTTGACCCGGAAGCCGCGGAGGTGCTGGCCGAGCTCAGCGAGCACCCGGCAAGGGCCAGCCCGGCGATCAGCGCGAGCACGCCGAGCAGGGAGACCCGGAGACGGTCCACGCCTGCCTTGTACCGTTTTACGGCCGTTTTAACCCTGCGTGCGGGCTACTCCTCGAAGCGGCCGCCCAGGTACCTGGCGAGGAAGCGCTCGGCCGCGGCGTAGAACGTCAGCCGGTTCTGCGGCTTGGCGAAGCCATGTCCCTCGTCGGGGAACAGCATGTACTCGTGCTCGATCCCGGCTTCCTTAAGGGCGGCGACGATCTGCTCCGATTCGGCCTGCTTGACCCGCGGGTCGTTGGCGCCCTGGGCGATCAGCAGCGGGATCCGGATGTCACGGGCCCGGGACAGCGGCGAGCGCGACCACAGGAACTCCTGGTCCGTCTCGGGATTCCCCACCCGCTTGAACAGCTGCATCTTCATGGGAGCCCAGTACGGCGGTATCGACTCGAGGAGCGTCTGAAGGTTCGACGGGCCGACGATGTCCACCGCGCAGCAGAACACGTCCGGCGTGAACGCCGCGCCGACCAGCGCCGCGTAGCCGCCGTACGAACCGCCGTAAATGGCGACCTTGGCCGGGTCAGCCCACCCCTGGGCCACCACGTACGCGACCGCGTCCAGCAGGTCCTCGTGCATCTTGGCGCCCCACTCCCGGTCGCCGGCCGTCACGAACGCCTTGCCGTAACCGGTCGAGCCGCGGTAGTTCACCTGGATGCACAGGTAGCCGCGATTCGCGAGCCACTGCGCCTCGGGATCCCAGCCCCACACGTCGCGGGCCTGCGGCCCGCCGTGCACGTTGAGCACCGCAGGCAGCCCGGTCCGGCCGGCTCCCGGCGGGAACGTCACGTAGCCGTGTACGGTCAGCCCGTCGCGAGCGGTGAAGGAGAACGGCTCCATCCGCGCTAGCTCGTAGGCCGCCAGCTCGGGGCGGCTGCTGAACAAGAAGGCGCCGGCCCGGCTGGCCCGGTCATAGGCGAAGTAGTGCACGGGCCCGGCGTCCTCGGTGAAACCCACCAGCCAGGTCTCGTCGGCCTCGTCGCGCCCGGCGAATCCCGGGTCACCGGAGTGCAGCGCCCTGATCGCCTGGTAATCCGCCTCCACCGACGGGTCGAGGACGTGGTATTCGGCGCGGTCCTTGAGGACCACGGCGATCTGCGGCTCCTTGGTGTCCGGGTGCAGCAGCGCGCCGGTGACGTCCGCCTCGGGGTCTTCGAGCAGCACCCGGCCCTCGCCGGAGGCCAAGTCGATGATGGTCAGCCGGCCCGTGTTCACCCCGAGCGAGCTGATGGCCACCAGCGACCGCCCGTCCCCGGTGAACGCGAGCGCGTCGCTGGCCGTGACGTCGTCGGCCGGGATGGTCAGCAGCGTCCGCCAGGCGGCGTCCGCGCCGTCCCGGACGAGCATGTCGTAGCCGCCGTCGGGCAGCGGGGCGATGGCGCCGCGGACCACCATGTCCTCGTCCGCGAGCCACCCTGCGTACCCGGGGTTGTCGATCTCCTTGACCAGGTCCCCGGTCTTGAGGTTCAGCCGGTAGACGTCGTGCAGCTGCGGGTTGTCCCGGTTAAGCCCCACGAGGATCTCGTCGCGGTGGCTCTTGCGGGTAGCGATGATCCGCGCCTGGATGCCTTCGAACGGCGTCAGGTCACGCCGTTCCATCGTCTCCAGGTCGACGTCGTAGAGCCGCCAGTTCTCGTCCCCGCCGGTGTCCTGCACGTACAGCAGGTGCCTGCCGTCCTTGGCCCACGTGTAGGCCCGGATGCCGCGGTCGTTGTCGTCCGTCACGACCGTCGCGGCGTCCCAGTCGACGCCAGAACCCCCCGGGGCGTCGGCCGCCCGGATCGGCGCGACCCAGACGTTGAGCACCCCCTCGCGCGGCGCTATCCAGGCCATCCGGGTGCCGTCGGGCGAGATATGCGGGTTGATCCGCTCCGGGTTGCCGAAGAGGACGTCGCGTGGGATGAGTTCGGGCATGACCCATGCCTACCACACCACTTGAACCGTCCCGAACTGTCGGCCGCCCGTTCGCCGGGGGCGTACCGGCCATCCGATCGGAGACTCGCGCTAACGATCTTCCGCTGTTAGTGAGACGCCGGCTGGCACGATCTACGATCCGGTGGTGGACATCGAAGAGCGCCTGCTCCGCTTTTCGCCGGAGGCGGCACTTCATGCGTGGCGGCTGTTCCGGGTGCGCCCTGAGGGAAAGCGCCTGGTCCTGTCGTCGCCCATGTATCACGACGACACGACTGGGCTCGCGCCACGGTGGCCCTGCCTGGAAGCGGAGGCGACCTGCTACAAGGGACACCTGGCGCCGTCGCCGGGATGCAGGTGCGGCATCTACGGCGCCGTCGCCGGGACGCTCGACTCGCTCCCCGGCTACCTTTGCGACACCGCGTACGAGCACGATCCCTGGGCCTATGCCGAGATCGCCTGCTACGGGCGCGTATTCGTTGACATGCGCGGCGTGAGAGCCGAGCACGCAAGGCTCGTACGCATCGCCCTGCCCGACAGCGGCTGGCCTGGCAAGGCCGCGCCCGGTGAAGCCTCACAAATGCTCCGCGATCGCTACGGCGTTCCCGTCGGCGGAGCGGACTGCGTCCCGGAGTGGCTGACCGCAAACGTGCGGCCCGGTGGACCGCCACCCGACAGCGAGAGCCTCAGCCTTGATCTCGCGCGTCTGGACCTGTCGTATCGAGGGGAGTCCTCCCTGAAACTAGCCGCGGGGACCTCGCGGGGCCCGGCCATCAGCTCAGCCAGCTAGCGCGGGTGGCCGGCGCGGAGCCAGGCGATGTAGTCCGCGACCGCGGTGTCCGCGTCGTAGGCGGGCCGGTATCCGGTGTCCTGGCGGAGCCTGCCGATGTCGAGGCAGATCCCCTGGCCAGATCCTGCCGGGCTGCGGCCTTCGGGCAGCTCAACGCGCGCATCGGGGATGACTGCCCTGATCGCGGTGGCCACCTCCCGGTTGGTCAGCACCTGCCCGGAGGCGATGTTGTAGGTCCGGTGGCTCAACCGCGGCGCGAGCTGGAGCAGCGCGATGGCCCTGGCGCCGTCCTTCACGTAGCACATGTCGAACCCGTCGTCGGCGTAGGCGGGGGAGCGCAGCGCGGAGAAGTCCGGCGCGGCGCCGCGGGCGGCGGCGTGCACGAGCTGGGGCGCGGCGGTGAACGGTGACACCGGATTGCCGCCCGGGCCCCAGGGGGAGATCCGGTAGTTGATGATCTCGATCCCGGTGGCGCCGGCCAGGTAGTCGGCCAGCAGTTCGCCGATCTTCTTGAACGCCGGGATCACGTGGCCCGAGGTCATGGGGAGCGGCGCGTCTTCGCCCAGCGGGCTCGCCGCGGTGGCGCCGCCGTATACCCCGATCGTGGAGGCGATTCCCACCCGCGGCACCTGCCAGTCGCGGGCCGCCTGGATCACGTTGAGCAGGCTGCCGATCGCCAGCCTGGCGCCGTCGACCGGTTCGGCCGCGCCGGGCGGCCAGGGCACTGACCCGGCGAGATGGACGATGCCGGTGATCTGGTGGCGGCTGCCGGCCTCCAGCAGGGCCGCTAGGTCGGTGACGTCAGCCCGCACGGTGAATACCCGCCTGCCGGCCTCGCCGGCCAGGTCATCCGGCAGGACCGGCTCCCGACGCTGGACCAGCACGCATGACTCGCCGAGGTCGAGCAGGGCCCGGGTGGTGTGCGACCCGATGAAGCCGAGGCCGCCGGTGACCAGGATCATCCCGCCTCCAAGTCGCTAGCATGCTAATGACAACCTCGATCGTACCGCATATCGCTAGCGTGCTAGCGACTATTCTCGGGGGATGACCGACCTGCTCGCCCTGTTCACCCAGGCCGCCAAGCTGCTGCGGGAAGCCGCCGACGAGGCGATGAGCCACCACGGCGTCCGGGTCGGCCAGCACATCGTGCTGAGCGTGCTGTGGGAGCAGGACGGGCTTGCCCCCGGCGAGATCGCCCGCCGCCTGGGCGCCGCCACCCCCACCGTCGTCAACACCGCGACCCGCATGGAGGAAGCCGGCCTGGTCACCCGCCGGTCCGACCCGGCCGACGCGCGCCTGGTCCGGCTGTACCTGACCCCGCGGGGCAGGTCGGCCCGCGACCCGGTCCGCCAGGCCCGCGCGGCACTGGAACGGCGCGCCACGGCGACCCTTACCCCCGCCGAGCAGGACCACCTCCGCTCGGCCCTCACGAAGATCATTGCCCAGCTCCAAGACGACCAGCCGTGAGCAAGACCGGGACAAGCAATACCGGGACGTGACGATCAGCCGGGGGACTCCTCCGCGAGCTCGAAGCCCAGAGCCTCCACGAAGCAGCTGATCGCCGGGTCATACTCTGTGACCACGACGGTGACGAGGCCGAGATGCACGCCGTAAGCATAAGGAAATCCCGGCCGCCGCATCGCCCGCGGTTCGACCCACTTGCCACCACGGACGGTAGCTGACCCATGGACATCGCCGACTTCAGCCTCGACCTGTTCTCCCTCGCCGGGCGGAACGCCCTCGTCACCGGCGGCAATACCGGCCTGGGCCGGGCCTTCTCCCTCGCCCTGGCGAAGGCGGGCGCCGACGTCTTTGCGGTCAGCCTCGCCGAGGACGACGGAACCACCCGCCGGCTCATCGAGGACGCGGGGCGCCGGATGGAGTTCATGCTGGCTGACATCACCCAGCCGGGCGTTCCGGCGGCCGTCGTCCACCACTGCGTCGAGACGCTGGGCTCGGTGGACATCCTGGTCAACAGCGCCGGCATCGCCTTGCTGGCGGCGGTGGAGGAGTTCGGCCGTGACCTGTGGGACCCGATGGTGTCGGTCAACCTGACCGCGGCCTTCGAGCTCGCCTACGAGGCCAGCAAGTTCATGATCGGGCAGCGATCCGGCAAGATCATCAATATCGCCTCCCTCTTCTCCTTCCTCGGCGGCCAGCGCTCACCGGCCTACGCCGCGACCAAAGCCGGCCTCGTGGGCTTCACCAAGGCCTACTGTGACGAGCTGGCGACCTATAACATCCAGGTCAATGCCATCGCGCCGGGATACTTCAAGACCGCGATCACCGCAGCGACGCGGGCCGACCCGGCGGCTGATCGCCGCATCGTCGACCACATCCCCGCGGCGCGCTGGGGTGAGACCGCCGACCTGATGGGCGCCACCGTCTTCCTGGCCAGCCGGGCCTCCGACTACGTCAACGGCCACGTCCTGGTCGTCGACGGCGGTTACCTCGTCCGCTGAGAGCGTTGAGAGAGTGCAGAGCCGACCATGACCTCATCCCGATCCCCGCTGAACCGCCGGTCGATCACCGAGGCGATGACCGAACTGCTCGGGCCCGACGCCGTCGAGACCGGTGCGGACCAGCTGAAGGCGGCCAGCGTCGACCGGTTCAAGAAGTACACCGCCGTCCACGGCATCTTCGACGGGCCGATCCCGGCGGCGATCGTCTACCCCGGCTCGACCGCAGAGGTGGCGGCCGTCCTGCGTTTCGCCAGCGACAACCTCGTCAACGTCGTGCCCCGCACCGGCCGGACCGCCACGGAAGGCGGGCTGGAGACCGTGGTGGAGGACAGCCTCGTGGTCGACGGCTCGCGGATGAACGCCATCCTGTCGGTCGACCCGGTCGACATGATGGCTACCGCGCAGTGCGGCGCTGGCCTGCAGGCGCTGGAGGAGACCGTGCGGGCCCAGGGCCTGACCACGGGACACTCGCCGCAGTCCAAGCCGCTCGCCCAGATGGGCGGCCTGGTCGCGACCCGGTCGATCGGCCAGTTCTCCACCCTGTACGGCGGCATCGAGGACCTGGTCGTGGGCGTGGAGGCCGTCTTCCCCGGGGGGCAGATCACGCGCATCAAGAACGTGCCCCGCCGCGCCGCGGGCCCGGACATCCGCCACATCATCATCGGCAGCGAGGGCGCGCTGTGCTTCATCACCGAGGTGACGGTCAAGCTCTTCCGCTATCAGCCGGAGAACAACAGGTACTTCGGCTTCCTCGTCGACGAATTCGGGGACGGCATCGACGCGGTCCGCGAGCTGATCACCGCCGGGTACCGGCCGTCGGTTTGCCGGGTCTACTCGCCTGAAGACGCCAGGCAGCACTTCGCTGATTGCTACGAAGGCAAAAATGTGGTCGTACTCGTCGCCGAGGGCCCGGAGCACCTCACGCAGGCCACGGCGAAAGCGATCGGGGAGCTGTTCTCCGGCCGCCCCCACGAGAGCGTCGACGCCGGCCGGATCCAGCAATGGTTCGAGAACCTCAACTGGGGCCAGGACAAGATCGACGCCGAGAAGGCCGACATGCTCCAGAACGCCCGTCTCGGCTATACCACCGAAGTATCGATCGACTGGTCACGGGTCAGCGACCTGTTCGGCTCCGTCATGAGCCGGATCCGCAGCGAGTTCCCTCGCGTCGCCGACCTGACCATGCTCGGCGCGCACTCCTCGCACAGCTACCAGACCGGGACCAACCTCTACTTCGTGTACGACTACACGATCGGCTCCAGCCCGCGCGAGGAGATCGAGGTCTACCACAAGCCGCTGAACGCGATCATCGTCGAGGAAGCCCTGCGCCTGGGCGGGTCGATGGTGCACCACCACGGGATCGGCAAGTACCGCACGGCTTGGGTGAGACAGGAGCACGGCAGCGCCTACTACCTGCTCTCGACCCTCAAGCAGGCCTTCGACCCCCACGGCGTGATGAACGCGGGCACCATCTTCCCGATTGAGCCATGACCCCGTACCTGCTGGCCATCGACAACGGGTCGCAGAGCACCAAGGTGACGATCTTCGACCCCCTCGGTCACCCGCTCGCCTCGGCCCGCCGGCCGCTGAGGCCCTACGACACCTCGGTGCCCGGGCATGCCGTCCATCCGGGTGACGACATCTGGGATTCCATCTGGGAAGCCTGCCGCGACGCCATGGCCCAGTTCGATGGCGACCCGGCGGACATCGCGGCCGTCGGCCTGTGCACCATCCGGTTCTGCCGGGCCCTGCTGACCGCGGACGGCCGCCTGGCCGAGCCGGTGATGAGCTGGATGGACGAGCGGGTCTCCCGCCGCTACGAGCCGGCCAGCCCGCTCACCCGGTACATCACCACGTCCTCGGGTTACATCACCCACCGGATGACCGGCCAGTTCGTGGACGCCGCGGCCAACTACCAGGGTGTCTGGCCCATCGACCAGGACACGGCGACCTGGTCGGGCGATCCGGCCGCCTACGCCGCGACGGGCATGCCCCGCGACATGCTCTTCGACCTGGTCCCTCCGGGCGGCCTGCTCGGTGAGGTTACGCGCGCGGCGGCGGAGGCCACGGGCATCCCGGCCGGCCTGCCGGTCTACGCCACGGCCAACGACAAGGCCGTCGAGGCCCTGGGCAGCGGCCTGGACGACGACGGGACCGTGCTGCTGTCGCTGGGCACCTACATCGCCGCGATGACCGTCGGCTCGTCCTGCCGGAGCGCGGACGACACCTACTGGGCCAACTTCGCGGCCCAGCCCGGGAAGTACCTGTACGAGAGCACCGGGATCCGCCGCGGCATGTGGACCGTCAGCTGGTACCGCACCGTGCTCGAGGGCTCGCCCGGCCAGGAACCGGGAACGCAAGACCTGCAGGACGCCCTCAACGCGGCGGCCAGCGAACTGGCGCCGGGCTGCAACGGGCTGCTGACGGTGCCTGACTGGCTGGCACCAGGCCACGCGACCTGGCGGCGCGGCGCGCTGCTCGGCTTCGACGGCAGCCAGGGCCGCGCCCACATCTATCGCTCCATCCTGGAGGGCATCGCCCTGACGATGGCGAACAACACCGCGGCGATGGAACGAGCCCTGGGCCGGCGGTCGCCGTCGATCCTGGTGTCCGGCGGCGGATCCAGCTCGGGCCTGATGATGCAGATCGTCGCCGACGTCTTCGAGCGCCCCGCGCGCCGCACCGCCTTTAACGACGCCGCCGGGGTGGGAGCCGCCATCTGCGCCGCCGTCGGCCACGGCATCTACCCGGACTTCGCCAAGGCCGCGGCGGCGATGGTCGCCTTCGGCGACACGTTCGTCCCGGACGAGCGGGCCGTCACCGCCTATCGGAAGGTCAACCAGGTGTACGCCGGCCTGACCGCCTACACCGGCCCGCTGTTCCGCTTCATGGCCGAGGGCCTGGCCGGCCTGGACCGCGCCTGAAGTCCAAGACGGGCGGTTACCCGGAGAACCAGCGGGCGGGCGCAGGGCTGGTGTTGTGGTAGATGTGCTTCTTCTCCTGGTACTCGTCCAGGCCAGAGGGGCCGAGCTCGCGCCCGATGCCTGACTTGCCGAAGCCGCCCCACTCCGCCTGCGGCAGGTATGGGTGGTAGTCGTTGATCCACACCGTGCCGTGGCGCAGCGCGCCCGCGACGCGCTCTGCGCGGCCCGCGTCGGTGGTCCACACCGCCCCCGCCAGCCCGTAAGCGGTGTCGTTGCCGAGCAGGATCGCCTCGTCCTCGGTCCCGAACCGCTCCACCGTCACCACCGGCCCGAACACCTCGTCCTGTACCACCGCCATCTCCCTCCGGCACCCGGCGAACACCGTCGGCCGCAGGAAGAACCCGCCGGCCAGGGCGGGCGAAGTCGGGCGCTCACCCCCCGCCAAGAGCGAGGCGCCTTCGGCGAGCCCCAGCGCGATGTACCGCTCAACCTTGGCCCGGTGGGCGGCGGAGATCAGCGGGCCGCATTCGGTGTCTGGGTCCAGGCCGCTGCCGAGCCGGATCCGGTCCGCGCGGGCGGCGAGTTCGGCGACGAAGCTGTCGTGCAGACTGTCCTCGACGATCAGCCGGGCGCCCGCCGAGCACACCTGCCCGGAATGCAGGAACGCGGCGGTCAGCGCGTTGTCGACCACCGTGTCGAAGTCGGTGTCGGCGAAGACGATGTTGGGGTTCTTCCCGCCGAGCTCCAGGGCAACGCGGCGCACCCCCCGGGCCGCCGCGGCCATGATCTTCTCGCCCGTGGCGAGCCCGCCGGTGAACGAGATCAGGTCGATCCCCGGGTGCGAGACCAGCGCCTGGCCGACCGTCCCGCCCTGGCCGAGCAGCAGGTTGACAACGCCGGGCGGCACGCCCGCCTCCTCGGCCAGCGCCACGAGCGCGATCGTGGACAGCGGGGTCAGCTCGCTGGGCTTGAGCACCGCCGTATTGCCCGCCGCCAGCGCGGGCGCCAGCTTCCAGGAGATCTGGAGCAGCGGGTAGTTCCAGGGCGCGATCAGCGCGCAGACGCCGACGGGCTCGTGCGTGATCCGGCTGACCACGCCCAGCCGGCCCGGGTCGACCACCCGGCCCGCGTGCGAGCCGGCCATCCCCGCGTAGTACCGGAACACCGACGTCGTGTCGTCCACGTCGGCGCGGGCCTCGTTGAGCGTCTTGCCGGTATCCAGGCTCTCGGTGTGCGCGAGCTGCTCCTTATCCCGTTGCAGCAGGTCGGCGACCTTGCCGAGCAGCCCGGTCCGCTCGGCCATCGTCGAGCGGCGCCACGGGCCCGCATCGAACGCCTCCCGGGCGGCCGCCACGGCCGCGTCGACGTCGGATGCGGACGCCTCGGCGACGGTCTCCAGCGGCGTCGCGTCGAACGGGTTGACCGTCTGCGACGTACCCTCGTCCGAGGCCGGTGTCCACTTGCCCGCTATGTACAGATGCTTCACGCCGTGCTCCCATGCCCGCGCCGGACCAGGCTCACTATAGACGCGGTAGCGGGTCAGGCTCAGCTTGTCCTGGTCACCGGTCAGGCCGGCCTCGGTAAGACCCGGCTGGCCGTCTTCGACGTGCCCGACGCGACGTTTCCGTCAGATATCAACGGTCCCGCGCCGGCCATTTACCTGCCGACCGCGGCCGGGCCGTCCCCTGGACACCTCGGGTATGCGTTGCCGTCTGCGGTCAACGTGGAGAACCTCGCCAGCGAGATCGCCACCGCGATGCGCAACGGCACCCGCCAGACCGTCGCTCTGGAGGGCGGCGACTCGTCGCCCCACGGCTGACCTCGCAGGCCCTGGGCCGGCCGCCTGACCAACTCGCCGTTGTACCGTTGCTGGCGTGAGCGGTTCGCGGACCACGCTGGCGGGGCGGCTGGCCCGGATGGGATTCGCCGACGCAGCGCGGGCCGAACGCCTGCTCCGCATGGACCTGGCCGCCCTCGACCTGCCCAGCGGCCACGATCTGGACGGCACAGGGAGCAGGCCGAAGTCCGACCCGGTGCTGACCGCGCTGGCCGCCGCGCCCGACCCCGACCTGGCGCTGACCGGCCTGGCCCGGGTGTTCGGGGCCGCAGACGACGAGCGAGCCCTGTACCAGGCGCTGCGTGACGAGCCGGACTTCCGCGACCGGCTGACCGCCGTGCTCGGCGTCAGCTCCGGCCTGGCCGACCACCTGACCCGCCATCCGCAAGACGCCCAGCTCCTGCGCGGCGACGTCAGCCGTCCCGGTCCGGCCGAACTGCGCGAGTGCACGCTGCTGGCGGTCGGCGCCGACCCGGGCCACCCAGAACCAGTTGCCGCCCAGCACGACCCGGCCCGGAGCGAACCCGCCGGGCCGGTGGCGGCGCTGGCCGCCGCGTACCGGAGCCGCCTGCTGCACCTGGCGGCCCGCGACCTGACCGGCGCCGCGACCGTGGACGAGGTAGGGGAGGAGCTGGCCGACATCGCCGCGGCGGTCCTCGAAGCGGCGCTCGCCGTGGCCAGGTCCGAGCTTCCCGGCGGCCCGTCGGGCTCCGCGCCGTGCCGGCTGGCGGTCGTGGCCATGGGCAAGTGCGGCGCCCGCGAGCTGAACTACGCCAGCGACGTCGACGTGATCTTCGTCGCCGAGCCGGCCAGCGACGGGGCCAGCGACGGGGCCGGGGGCGGGGACGAGACCGCGGCGCTGGCCACCGCCGGCCGCCTGGCCGCGGGCCTGATCGGCGTGTGCGCCCGGTCCACCCCCGAGGGCAGCATCGTCCCGGTCGACCCGAACCTCCGCCCCGAAGGCCGCAGCGGCCCGCTGGTCCGCACGCTGGCGAGCCACCGCGCGTACTACGAGCGCTGGGCTAAGACCTGGGAGTTCCAGGCGCTGCTGAAGGCGCGGCCGGTGGCGGGTGACATTCCGCTCGGCCGGGCGTACGCCGATACGTTCGGCCCGCTGGTCTGGCAGGCGGCCAAGCGCGAGCACTTTGTCGAGGACGTCCAGGCCATGCGCCGGCGGGTCGAGGATTCGCTGCCCGCGAGGCAAGCCGGCCGCGAGCTGAAGCTCGGCCCCGGCGGGCTGCGGGACATCGAGTTCGCCGTCCAGCTGCTCCAGCTGGTGCACGGCCGCACCGACGAGTCGCTGCGCGCGCCCGCGACGCTGCCCGCGCTGGCCGCCCTGGCGGCGGGCGGGTACGTCGGCCGCGCCGACGCCGACGGGCTGGCCGCCGCCTACCGCTTCCTGCGCCGCACCGAGCACCTGCTGCAGCTGCACCGGCTGAGCCGCACGCACACCCTGCCCGACGACCCCGCCGTACTTCGCAGGCTCGGCCGGGCGATCCGATTCACAGATATGCCGAACGAACGGTGGTCCCCGTCCCAAGCCCCCGTCACCCGGTCCGATCCGGCGGTCGAGTTTGACGCGAGGTGGCGCCAGCACGCGAGGCAGGTCCGGCAGCTGCACGAGAAGCTGTTCTACCGGCCGCTGCTCAACGCGGTGGCCCGGCTGCCGTCCGACGCGTCCAGGCTGACCCCGGCCGAGGCCAGGGCACGGCTCGAGGCGCTCGGCTATGTCGATCCGGCGGGCGCGCTGCGCCACATCGACGCGCTGACCTCCGGCGTCTCGCGGCGCGCGGCGATTCAGCGCACCCTGCTGCCGGTCCTGCTCGGCTGGTTCGCCGACGCCGCCGAACCCGACGCGGGCCTGCTGGCGTTCCGTCAGGTCAGCGACGCGCTCGGGCAGTCCCCTTGGTACCTGAGGCTGCTGCGCGACCAGACCAAGGCGGCCGAGCGGATGGCGCGCGTACTGGCCTCCAGCCGCTACGCGACGGGCCTGCTGCTGCGCGCACCCGATGCGGTCGCGATGTTCGGCGACGACGCCGAACTCGTCCCGCGAAGCCTGGCGGCCCTGCGGTCCGAGATGATGGCGGCCGCCCAGCGGCACGGCGACGACGCGGAGGCCGCGGTGACGGCCGTCCGGTCCGCCCGCCGCCGCGAGCTCTTCCGCATCGCGGCCGCCGAGCTGTGCTCCCCATCCTCCCCGTCCTCCCCGGCCGCTCAAGCCTCTCTGACCGCCACGGCCGAGGCGCTGACTAGCGTGGTGCGGGCGACGATCGAGGTGGCGCTGGAGGTGGCGATACGGAAGGTGTCGGCCGAGCGGCGCCAGCCGCTGCCGACCCGGTTCGCGGTGATCGCGATGGGCAGCTTCGGCGGCCACGAGTGCGGGTACGGCAGCGACGCCGACGTGCTGTTCGTGCACGACCCGCTGCCCGGCGAGCCGGAGCGGCTCGCCTCGGACGCCGCGCACGCGGTCGCCGCCGAGCTCCGCCGGCTGCTCGCCCTGCCGGTGCCCGATCCGGCCCTGGTCGTGGACGCCGACCTGCGTCCCGAAGGGCGCCAGGGCCCGCTCGTGCGCACCCTGGCCGCCTACCGGGCGTACTACCAGCGGTGGTCCGCGCCGTGGGAGGCGCAGGCGCTGCTCCGCGCCGAGGCGGTCGCGGGCGACGCCGACCTCGGCGCGGAATTCACCGAGATGATCGCCGAATTCCGCTACCCTTCCGGCCCGGCGGAGGCGGGCGACGGGATCGGCGCCGCCGAGGTCCGCGAGATCCGCCGGGTCAAGGCCCGGGTGGAAGCCGAGCGGATCCCGCGGGGCGCGGACCGGGCGCTCAACGTCAAGCTGGGGCCCGGCGGGCTTTCCGACGTCGAGTGGAGCGTGCAGCTGCTCCAGTTGCAGCACGCCCACGACGTGCCCGGGCTGCGTACTACGAGGACCTCCGAGGCGATGACCGCGGCCGTGCGGGCCGGCCTGCTGCCCGCAGAAGACGCGACCGCCCTCATGGCGGCGTGGGAGCTGGCCGCGCGGATCAGGAACGCGATCGTCCTGGTCCGCGGGCGCCCCGGTGACACGCTGCCGACCAGGCACGGCGAGCTGACCGCCGTGGCCCGCCTCCTCGGCTACCCTCCCGGCGACGCCGCGCAAGCCCTGGATCAGGACTACCGCCGCGCTGCCCGCCGCGCCCGCACGGTCGTAGAATCCGTCTTCTACGGGTAGCAGCGGTTGGCGCGCAGGATGCGGAGGGCGTCGACGGTGAGGAAGCCGCGCCACTCCCGTTCGGCGGCCGGTGACCAGGCCGGCCAGTTGAACGCTCGAACGCCTCCGGTCGAGCCAGGGACGGCGGACGCCGGATCCCGGAGGCCCGGTTCGAGCGCGTCGCCGAACCCGCCGTCGTGGTTGCGGTACGCGGCTACCGCGTCCCGCACCCGCTGGGCGTCGCCGTCGCCGAACATCCGGCCGAACCGGCGCCGGTCAATAACCCTCGCGTTCGCGGCGATGAAGGCGGACACCGCATCGAAGTCAGAGCGTTCATCGGCCTGGCAGACCACCCCAGGGCCGCGGCCGTATTGAACGAAACGGCCATCGGCGTGGCAAGCTGGCCGTATGGGATTCTGGGACGGCCACGCGGCCGGCCCGGCCGTGCGCGACCTGCCGTCGGGGTATACCGAATGGGCGGCGCCGGCCGGGCTGCGGCACGCCGTCGCGTGCCTGTGGGCGCGGGTCACCCCGGACGGTGGCGGCGATCGGGAAGGCCTGGTGCTGCCCGACGCGTGCACCGACCTGATCTGGGAGCCGGGCCGGGGCGCGTACGTGGCGGGGCCGGACACGGGCCCGGCGCCCGCCAAGATGCAGGCCGGCACGATCATCATCGGCGTCCGCTTCCGGCCCGCCGTCGGCGGCCCGGCCCTGGGCGTCCCGCTCAGCGCGGTACGCGACCAGCGCGTCGACCTGTCCGAACTGCGGCGAAGCGAGGCCAGGCGGTTGCCCGGGACGCTCGATCCGGATACCGCCATGGTCCGCGCGCTGGGCGTGGCGGCCGACCTCATCGCCGACGGCGCGCCGGACCAGGCCGTGACCTGGGCCGCCGAGCTGCTTGAGGATCCGCAGGCCCGCACCGACGTGGTGGCTACGGAGATCGGGCTGAGCGAGCGGCAGTTCCGCCGCCGCTGCCAGGATGCGGTCGGCTACGGCCCGAAGACCCTGCAGCGGGTGCTGCGGTTCCGCCGGTTCGTGGCGCAGATCGACGCGGCCGCCGGAAACCCGCGCGCTGGTGCCGGCGACCTCGCCACGATCGCGGCGCGGGCCGGCTACGCCGACCAGGCGCACCTGACCAGGGAGTGCCGCAGGCTCGCGGGCCTGACTCCCGCGGCCCTGGCCAGGCAGCGGGCGGGCTAGGTCAGCTCATGTCCTGCCAGACCAGGGCGGCCAGGGCGTCGATCGTGCTGATGCCGTACTGCTCGGTCGGATTCCCCGTGGTCAGCACGGCGATCAGGTAATCCCGGCCGCGTCCGGAGATCCATCCGACGCTGTTGATCTGCCAGTTGGTGTCCGAGTTGTCGAGCGGAAGCCAGCCGTTCTTGAGCGCCACCGTGACGCCGGCGGGAACACCGCCGGAAACTCCCCACCGCTGATCCGGGGTCACGTTCTCCATCAGCGACAGGGCGTAGCTGCGATCGGCCTTCGTGAGCAGCGTGCCCGGCTCGACGAGTTCTCGCAGCAGCGCGATCTGGTCGGTGGGAACCGTGGTGGTCAGGCCCCAGCCCGGCCACGCGAACCCCGGGCAGACGACGCAGGCCGACGGTGCGGTGCGCGTCAGGCCGGCCGAGGCGTTGAACGCACGGATCTGGCCCGGCCCTCCGACCTCGTACCACAGGCTCGTCGCGGCGTCGTTGTCGCTGTCCTCGATCATCTGCTGGGCCAGGGCCCGATCGCTGGCCGCGAGCCCGGCGCTGCTGCCGCCGCGCTCGGCCAGGAGGGTCTCGAGGACGTCGAGCTTGACCACGCTCGCCTCGGCCTGCGGTGGCCCGGCGCCCAGGCTCCAGGTCTGGCCGGTGTGCAGGTCGTAAACGGCAGCCAGGACGGTATCCGACCGGGCCGAGAGGTACGAGGTGGCCGCCGTCCCGAACGGATCGGTGTGCGCACGGTGTCCCGCGGTCGCGGCGGGCGCCGGCGTCGCGGTGAGCCGCGGGGTCGCGGTGAGCCGCGGGGTCGCGCCGGGGACCGGCGATCCCGGTGTTCCCGTCCCGTGGATGACCAGGGCCGCGACGATGGCTCCCGCGATGACCAGGCCGGAGCTGAGCGCCGCGAGCACCGCCTTGGAGCGCGCGGCCGGTGCGCGGACGGTGTGCTTGCCTCTGGTGCCGATGACTAATCCTGACACGATCCGGTCGGAGCGTAGTCCGACGCGGCGGCTAGCTGGCCGGGCAGACCTGCTGGAACGGCTGGGTTCCCGCGTAGCCCGCCCACTGCTGGCGGGTGAGCGAGGCGTCCGCGATGCCACAGGCGGCCTGCACGAGCCCGGGTGGGAAGGCGACGTCCCAGAGCCGGGCGAACCCGTCGGCGCCTGCGGTGGCCAGCGTGCGCCCGTCCGGGCTGAACGCGGCCGCGTAGACGGGCTGGGTGTCGGCGGTCAGGGGCGCGCCGATCTCCTGCTGGGTGGCCACGTCCCAGAGCCGGACGCTGCCGTCAGTCCCGGCGGTGGCCAGCGTGCGGCCGTCCCGGCTGAACGCCAGCACCGTCGTCGCGGCGCCCGCCGCCATGGGCTTGCCGACCGGCCGGTGGGTGACCACGCTCCACAGCTGAGTCTGGCCCCCGGCGCCGACCGTCGCGAGCGTCGTCCCGTCGGGGCTGAACGCGATCGTCCCGCTGGACGTGCCCGGCCTGCCGATCGTCATGGGGCTGCCGACCTGCTGCTGGGTGGCCACGTTCCACAGCCGGGCCGTGCCGTCGGCGCCGACGGTGGCCAGCAGCGTCCCGCCGGGGCTGAACGCCAGCCCGCTGTACGTCCCGTTGCCGCCGGAGACGGGCAACCCCGTCCCGATCGGAGCACCGGTCGCCGTGGTGAAGAGCCGCACGTCGTCGCCGGCCACCGCCAGGGTGCGGCCGTCCGGGCTGAGGGCGATGGCCGTCACGGCGTTCTGGTTGGCCAGGGGCACGCCGAGCGGCCGTTTCGCGGTCACGTCCCACAGCCGGACGGTCCCGCGGCTGCCGACCGTGGCCAGGACGCCGCCGTCGGCGCTGAGCACGGCGGACGCGCGCCCGGCCGCGGCCAGGTACTGGCTGTCGATGACCAGCGGAGCCGATGACTGGTAAAAGGTGGCCGGATCCCACAGGCTGATCGTGCCGTTGCCACCGCCGGTGGCGAGCGCGCTGGCGCCGGGGCTGAAGGCCAGGGCGCTCACGCTGGCCGCACCCGGCGCGGTCAGGGCCGCCCCCGTCTGGGTCTGCGTGGCGACGTTCCACAGTTCGGTCGAGCCGTCGTTCTCGGCGGTGGCGAGCGTGGTCCCGCCGTCGCCGAAGGCCAGCGCGCTCACCGGGTACCCGGTCGCCATGGTCACGCCGACCTGGCTCGCGGTGGCGACCTCCCACAGCCGGGTGGTGCCGTCCTGGCTGCCGGTGGCGAGGACGGTGCCGTCCGGGCTGAACGCCAGCGCATTGACCTGCGCCGAGCCGGCCCCCGTCAGCGCAGGCCCGGTCACCTGCTGGGTGGCCGTGTTCCATAGCTGGACGTTCCCGTCGGTGTTCGCCGTGGCCAGCGTGGTCCCGTCGGGGCTGAACGCCACGGCGTCGACTCCACTGGCGTCCGAGCTCATCGGAGTGCCGATCTCCTGCTGGCTTTCCGTATCCCACAGCCGGATGATCCCGTCGCGGCCGCCCGTGGCGATCGTCTTCGCGTCCGGGCTGAACGCGATCGAGCCGGCGTTCGTCGGGCCGGCCAGGGGCAGCAGGGTGATGTGCGCCTGGTTGGTCAGGTCCCACGACCCGACGGCGTCGGAAGCGGCGACTTCCAGCGTCGTACCGCTCGCGGTGAAAGCCAGCGCGAGCGGCACGGCACCAAGGCTGGCCGTGCCGATCAGGCGGTGCGAGGCAACATCCCACAGCCGGATCGTGCCGTCCTGGTAACCGGCGGCGAGAGACCGGCCGCCGGGGCCGTAGGCCAGTGCGGTGACCACGCCCGACTGCGCGGTCAAGATGCCGCGGACCGGCTGGGCGAGCGACTCGAGCAGGCTGTAACGCGCCTGCGCGGTCGGCGCGATCCGCCAGGCCGCCGCGGCGAGCAGCGCCGCCGTCGCCGGATCCGCCGCCTCGAGCGCCGTGCTCTGCTGGGCCAGCCGTTGTGAGGTGGCTACGGCGTTCTGCTGGCCGGCGGTCGTCCTGGCCTCGTGCGCCGCGACCCCGGCCGCGACGAGAGCGGCGATGACCACCAGCGCCAGCACGCCCGCCAGGATCCGCCGCCGCCACCGGCTGCGGCCCATGGCCCAGTCGCTGACCCGGAGGAATTCCGACTCAGCGGGAGACAGCGCCGGGAACCGGCCCGGGTCGGCTTCCCGCGCGCGCGTGGCCTGCCCGGCGGCGGCGAGCTGGGCCCCCCGGTAGAGCAGCGCGGCGTCCTTGCCGTTCGCGTTCCACCGGGCCGCGTCGTCGACGAGCTGGGCGTGCAGGATCACGCTGGCCTGATCCTCTTCCAGCCAGCCGCGCAGCCGCGGCCACGCCTGCAAGACGACGTCGTGCGCGATCCCGGCCCGGTCGCCGTCCAGGACGATAAGGCGTCCGCGGGCAAATGCTTCCAGTACCACGTCCACGTCGGGGCGCTCGCTGGCGGGGAATGCCGAGCGCAGGGCGGCCCTGGTCACCGTCCGGCGGGCGGGCCGCAGGTCCGGGTCCGGGGCCGTCAAGGCCCGGAAGAGGGCCCGGGCCATCGCCTGCCGGCTCTGCGTCAGCTGGCCGTAGGTTGCTTCGGCGCTCACCTCGATGGCCCGGGCGACGCCTGCCCGCCGATCGTCGCCTTCGTAACCCTGCCTGGTCAGCTGGCCGTCTTCGCGCTTCTCCCAGGCCCGCACCATAGCCTCGGAGAGCAGCGGGAGCACCCCGGCGTTCTGCTCGCTTCCGGCCCCGCGCAGGTCAGCCAGGATGACGTCGGTCAGGCCAGGCTCGACGCGCAGCCCGCTCGCCTCGGCCGGCCCGGTGATTACGCGGCGCAGCGCCGTGTCTGTCAGCGGGCCGACGACGAGCTGATTCTGCTGCATGATCCGGACGAGCTGGGGATAGGCGGCGCACCGGTCCCAGTAGTCCCCGCGGACCGCGAGCACGACGAGCGCCGGTGACTCGCCCCGCGGCCCGGTCGGGCTGGCCGCGGCCGCGCACACCGCGTCGATGAACGCGGCCCGCTCCAGCCTGCCCGCCTCGCTCGCGTCGGCGAATACCTGCTCGAACTGGTCGACGATCAGGACCAGCCGGCCGGCTTCGCCCGGCAGCGCCTGGCCGGGGGCGCCGTCGTGCTCAGGGCTGGCCGCGGCCCGCGTGATCTCGCTGATCAGCAGGTCGGCATTGCCGGGCGTGTCGGCCAGGCCCTGCCGGATCGGGGCAGGATCGCGGCCGTCCAGCTGCGCCAGCCTGACCGACAGCTCGGTGAGCGGGTGGGCGGTGGGGGTCATGCTGACCACGGGCCAGCGGGACGATCCCGGCACTTGCACACCCCTGGCCAATGCCGGTATCAGGCCGGCCTGAAGCAGCGAGGTCTTGCCGGCCCCGGAAGCCCCGGTCACCATGACCATCCCGGTCTCGGCCAGCATGCCGGTGAGCTCCGCGGTGAGCCGTTCCCGGCCGTAGAACACCGCTTCGTGAGCCTGGTCATAGGGGAGCAGCCCGCGGTAAGGACACCGGCCAGCCCAGCGCGCTGGCGGCTGGCCGTCAGGTGCGGGCACCCACCCTCCGGTCCGCCGCTCGATGACCGCCAGTTCCTCGCGGATCATGCGCACGTCGGCCGACTGCCGCCCGACCTGCTCGCTGGTCGCCCGTAGGTCGCTGCCCTGGCCGCGGAGGCCGTCCTGGATCTCCCCGGCCGCGCGGGCCAGGTCGGCCAGCATGAACGCCATCTCGCCCCACTCGGCGCTGACCGCCTCGACCGCGGCGAGCACCTCGCGCTGGAGTTCCTCGCTGCCGGACTCGATCGAGGCGCGGAAGACGGTGCCGCCGGCGTCGATCTCCTGCAGCACCATCGCGATGTCGGATCGCACCTCGTCGGCCTGGCCGTCCCGCGAGACCAGGATCTCCTTGAGGCGCAGTCCGATCTCGCGCTGGAGGTCATAGCGCGACGGGTCAGCGGAGGAGTGCGCCGACCGGGCGCGCTCCAGCGCGTCGCGGAGCACATCGGACAGGGCGCCAGCGTCGACCGAGGAAAGGACCCCGATCCTTGCCACGGCCGAGGAGCTGGCCAGGTCGCCGGCCGTGGCCAGCGCCGACCCGAAGGCCGCCGCACAGAGCAACGGCAGCACGGCCGGGGCCTGGATGTCGCGCAGTTCGTGGCGGCCGTTCCGCGAGGTGCGCAGCAGCCAATCGCGTATCCCGGCCTGGAGCCGCTCGACCTCCTCGAAGTCGCCCATCACTCCACCCCCACGCGTACATTTCGGCCCCGAAGACGGCGGCAGCCTAGCCGGCAACGCGGCTGTCCAACGCGATCTTTTTGGTAGTGTGACCCGTTGCGCGGCAATCCGCCCGGCATGTCCTGCGTCTTAGGCCGGCGGCGCGGGCTCCTCACCCTGTACGGCGGCCCGGGTGGCGGAATCGAGGGCTTGCAGCAGCGGAGTCGAAGCGTCGCGGAGCCGCTGGACCGCACGCTCGATCCGGGCGTCCGACACCGCCGTCGGGCCGGGCGCCTGGGCCGTCAAGCCCAGCGCGAGGGCCAGTTCACCACCTAGGGCCTGGGCCTGCTCGAGGAAATACCTCGAAGTCTTCGCGTCGATGAGGAGCGGTGCCCCCATCAGCAGCATGATCATGTAGGTACGGAACTCATCCGAAGCCGCATCGCGGTTGCCCGGGCCGAGCCCCTGGTCCACCGCCTTCGACACCTCCTGCGACGCGCGCACGGCCTGGCCCAAGATAATGGCCACCTGCGCGCCGACGGCGCGCGACCGGTCGTTGATTTGCCTGAGGCTGACCACCTGGTCGACGACTAGGACGGTGATCAGCAGCACCAGCAGCCCCGCCACGGTGTCGGTGGTCAGGGCGTGGCCGTCCCACCACCGACGCATCCCGGCGTCGGCCAGATCACCGATGACCAGCACGCAGGTCAGCAGCGTGATGACGGCCGCGGCGATCCCGCCTTGCCAGCGTGAGAGCATTCCACGACGATAGTGCCGTGGCTTCGGAGGAGTTCACCAACGCGCACCCCGCTCTGGCGGAATTCTGGCACCCGGTGGCGCTGTCCTCCGATGTCGGCCCGGAGCCCGTCGCGGTCCGTATCGCCGGCCAGGGCTGGGTGCTGGCGCGTATCGGCGGCCAGGTGGCCGGCTTCGCAGACGCGTGCCCGCACCGGCGGGCGCGGCTTTCGGCGGGACAACTCGGCGACGACGGCACGCTCCAGTGCACCTACCACGGGTGGCGGTTTGACGTCGACGGCCGGTGCGTGCATATTCCCGCGCTCGACGACGACGCGTCGATCCCGGAGCGTGCCACGCTGCAGCGCCCGGCTGGGGTCACCGAGACCGGCGGCATGGTGTGGCTCACCCCGAAGCCGCCGCGCGCCCCGCGGCCCGAGCTTGATCCGGGGGTACCGCTAGGCGGCGACGGGATCGCGACCATCTTCCTCCCGGTCACCCAGGTGGAAGCCAACGCCGCGATCCTCATCGACAACTTCCTCGACGAGGCGCACTTCCCGTTCGTCCACGCGGCCACCATCGGGGGCTCAGGCCCGGAACCCATCCCCAGGGCGGAGATCGACCGCCGGGGCCTGTCGTTCACCGCGGTCCGCGAGCACACGTTCACGAACCTTCTCGATCCGGCGGTGCAGGACGGCTCCCGGCCGGCCGTCCAGCGCCGGCGGATGACCTACGGGTACCAGGCTCCGCTGACCGCGACGCTGCTCCTGGAGTTCCTCGACGCGGGCGGGTGGCAGTACATCACGTTCACCGCGCAGCCAGAGGACGCGCGTACTTGCCGCCTGTACATGACCGTGACCGGCCCGGGCCTGACCGACCCGGACGAGGCGGAAAGCACCGCTAAGTACGAGATGTCGATCGTCGAGGAGGACCTGGACCTGCAGCGGCGGGCCCTATCCGGCCTGGAGTTCCCGCTCGACCCCGCCGCCGAGCTGCACACCCGCGCCGACCGCGTATCGGTAGAGTTCCGCCGCGTCCTGGCCGCCGCCGTCAGCTGAGGCGGCGCCGCTGGATCCACCAGCAGCAGAACCCGGCCAGGGCCACGGCCAGGGCGACGAAGATCCCGGTCTCGTACCACTGGAACGCCCAGAACCGGCTGGCGGGCTGGTAGGCGATCACGTCCCTGAGGTGGAGGGGGCCGAGTGCGGCCTGACAGACGCCGACGTTGGCGTTTCTGGCTACGCAAGCCGGGACGGTCGCGACGTTGAACGCGTGGCCTGCGCCTTCGATCGTCCGGAAGTTGAGGATCCAGCTCCCCGACAGGCGGGGCAGACTCGGCGGATTCACCATCACGGTGTTCCCCGGCCCTTGCGCCAGGTTGGCGGTGTCGGCCGCGGTCAGCGCGACCACGGTCTGGGCGGGCGTGATGAGGTGCGCGCGCACCCAGACCGGCCACGCGATCTGAACGGCGGCGAAGACGGCGAGGGTGACGGCCATCGCGGGGATGGTGCGCCGGATCAGGATCCCGGCGGTGACGCCGAGGGCGAAGGCGAAGGCGGCGTAGCCGATCGGGGTGATGTCGCGGGTGGCGAACAGCACGAACCCGAGCCGGATGAAGGTGATGCTGTTGTTTTCCTTCAGGGCCGTAGCGGTATCGAGCGGGCCGGCCCACCAGGTCAGCAGGAGGCTGAACAGCCCGGCGGTTGCCATGGCGCCCAGGCCGACAACGGCGAGCTTGGCGGTCAGCCACCGACCGCGGGTCACGCCCTGGGTCCACGCGAGCCGTACCGTGCCCGTCTCGAACTCGCGCGTGATGAGCGGGGCCCCCCAGAACGCCCCGATGAGGAGGGGAACGGCGAACAGGATCCCGGTGCCGAGGAAGTACATGGTCGTGTAGAAGCCGGGAATCCTGCTCACCAGGCTGCTGGCCAGCGACACGCAGTCGGCGCGTGCCTGGCAGGTCGCGACCCCGCTGGTGTCGTAGAGGTGGAACAGGTGCGGGCCGGTGGCCGCCAGGATGACGGCGAACGCCGCCAGCGCCACGGCCGCGACCGCGGCCTGGACCCGGAACTGGACCCAGCTGAACCTGATCACGACACCACCCCCAGCCGCGGCCGGCGGGCCGCCGCATCGTCCGCCCGGCTCATGTAGGCGAGCACCAGGTCCTCCAGGCCGACCGGCGTGACGGTCCACGCCGGGTCGTGCACCGGGCCGTCGGTGCGCACCAGGAAGGTGCTCTGCTTGTCGGTGTGGCTCTCCTCGATGATTTCCTGGCTCGCCGGAAGCGTGCCTGGATCGCGGCGCGGCCCGGACAGGCGGTAATGCGAGGCCCGCAGCGCGGCGACCTCTCCGGCCAACCTGACCCGCGACGCGACCAGCACGACCAGGTAGTCGCACACCCGCTCCAGATCGCCGACGAGATGCGAGGAGAGCACCACGCTCAGGCCGTGCTCCGCGACCGCCTCCATGAGGGCCCGGAGGAAATCGCGCCGGGCGAGCGGATCAAGGCTGGCGACCGGCTCGTCGAGGACGAGCAACTCGGGCCGCTTGGCCAGCGCCAGGGTGAGGGCGAGCTGGGCCCGCTCGCCGCCGGACAGTGATCCGGCCCGCTGGCGCGGATCCAGGCCGACCTGCTCGATCCGGCGCCGCGCCAGCCCGGAATCCCAGTCAGGGTTGAGCCAGGCGCCGAAGCGGAGGTGGCCGCCGACGGACATCCTGGGGTAGACCGGCGTGTCCTGGGCGACGAAGCCGACCCGCTCGAGCAGCGCAGGCCCGGCCGCAGGCGGCTCGCCCAGGACCCTGATCGTGCCGCAGGTCGGGGTCACCAGCCCGACGGCCATGTGCAGCAAGGTGGTCTTGCCCGCGCCGTTGGGGCCGACCAGGCCGACCACGTGCCCGCCCGGGATCGCCAGCGCGCAGTCGCGAAGCGCCCACTTCCGCCCGTACTGCTTGCCGAGCCCGGTGGTCTCGATGACGGCGGTCACGCCGCACCCTCAGCGAAGCAGGCCCGGAACGCGGTGCGGTAGATCGCCTCGATGTCGTCCGGGCACAGGCCGGCCGCGCGCGCCGAGCGCAGCCAGTCGGTCATGGCCTCCAGGTACCGCGCCTGGGTGTCCGGATCGGTCCTGGGCAGCGAGCCCGTGACGAACGTCCCCCGCCCGGGCCGGGCCCGGACCAGGCCCTCGCGTTCGAGGTCACGGTAGGCCTTCAGCACCGTATTCGGGTTGATCGCCAGTCTGGCGACCACCTGCTGGGCCGTCGGCAGCTGTTCTCCCGGCTCGAGCATCCCGAGCCGCAGGGCCTGGTGAACCTGCTGCACCAGCTGCAGGTAGGTCGCGACCCCCGACGTCTCGTCAAGCTGGAACTCGATCATCAATCCTCATTCCACTAATCACTTAGTGGAATAACGTTAGCGCCTCGCCTCGCCCTCACGCAAGACCGGCCGCGACGGACGATGATCGGCGGCGTGGCCCAGATTCCCGGAAGCATCGGGGAGGAGGGCCCGACGTGGACGATCGCCGTGAACCGCAGCCAGGACCTTCCCGGCAAGACGATGCTCGTACTGAATCGCCCGTGCGCAGCCGTCGTCGAGGTCGATCCAGCGGAGTGGACCGCGCCGCACATCGGGCTCCGGCGGGGTACCTGCGCCCGCGGCTCTCTTCAGGAGTGGGTTGCTTGTTTACGCGCAGGGTGCTTTGGGGGCATAAGCCGCCGATCGGCGGCGGCTGGACCCCTTCGTCCGATTGCGGCGGCCTGAGGATGAGCCCGTGATTCGCCGGACCGCTGAACGCAAGCGTTACCCGTTCTGGCATACCGCCGTGAGAATGGTGGAACTCGCTAATCCGCTCGATGAGCTCATCACGTCCCAGCCGGCTGTCGCGGGCCCAGAAATTGCAGCACGGCACGACCAGCACAGCTACCTTTCCCGCAGACTCGACAACACTCCGGAGCGCCTGGTCAGGGTGCAGGCCGACAACCAGGTCGTAGTAGTCCGCCATGGCCGGGGTATAGACCTCGGCCCTGGCCGGCACCCCCTTCAGCGCCCAGCCGCGCGGATCTATTACCTCCGCCTCGAAGCCGAAGCGCTTACGGAGTATCCGGGTCAGCATTCCCTGGCCGCCAGCTACGTCCGCGACGTACCGGGCATCCGGAAAGCGGTCGGCTATGAAGCGCGCGACCACCTCGAAGCGGGCCGGATCTCCGTGAAAACGGTGCCGGGTCATCAAGCTTCCGTCAGGGCCCGCGCAAACGCGCTGATGCCGCGCCCGTGAGGTGTCCTTACTTCTAGCATGGGCGAGGATCTCGTCTGCTGGCCTGGTTCGCGGCGGAGCTAGCCAGCGTGCGGGAGAATATCGCGTCCGCCACCTGGTCGAGGGGCTGCCTGGCGTCGATGGGGATCGCCCCGGATGCGCGCAGGCGGTCCTGGTATCCCGGCAGGAAGCGGCGCAGGTACTCGCGAGTGTCCCCGATGCGGCCCCAGTCGTGGTAGTCCCGGCGCGCATCCAGTCGTGCCAGCATGGTGGGCTCGTCGATCTCCAGCAGGAACATCTGAGTGAAACGATCGGCCAGCTCTAGCTCGTTGGCCGCGCCGCCGCAGACGTACAGCGCCGCTGGTGCCGCGGCCCGGATGAGCTCATCCAGGCGGGCAGGATCCCATGCCCAGCTGTGCAGGACAAGCCAGCCAAGGTCCGGCGCTGCCGGCTCTTCCGCCACCACCGCGCCGGTACGGTCAACCCACCGCGCCAGCACAGGGTCCTCGTCGGAATCAACGGATGCCAGGCCCCGGCGGGCAAGCACGGCGGCGATCGCGGACTTCCCGGCCGCGGAACAGCCTGTGATCAACACCGCGCTCATCGGCGTCTATTGTCGGCCAGCCCATCAAGGCAGCGCAAACGAGTTTGTGATCCCGCGGACGCGGGCAGACCACATGTTCTCGGGCTCCAAGCCAGGCGCGATCTCACATGGGCTGGCGCGCGCCCTGGCAGGCGATGCAAGCGCTGGGCCGCGCTCGCGGGACCCCCACCGCAGGAATTGGCTGCCCGCTCACACGCAGGGTGATCCGGGCCACAGGATGTGGCGGCGGTGCGGGCCGCACCCAGGTCATCACCGCCGCCCAGGGCTAAGGCATCCCCGTCACGGTTACCGTCGGGACCGGCGTCGGGCTGCTGACCGGGGAACCGTCACGGTCACGGTCGGCGTCGGGGTCACGGTCACGGTCGGCGTCGGGCTCACGCTGGTGGTCATGGTCGGGGTCGGGGTGGACGTCGTGGGAGCGAACGTAGCGGGCGGGGTGACGTGCCCGGTGTAACTAGCGGCGATCTGCGGAGTGCAAGCCGACACGGCGATGCCGCACGCCGCCAGCAACGCGAAGGCCAGCGGCCGGGCCACCCGCCGCCGTTCAGACCGCCGCCGCCAAGAGCATCGCCGCTCAGTCCGATCTCGCGCTGGAGGTCATAGCGCGACGGGTCAGCGGAGGAGTGCGCCGACCGGTTCCCCGGCCCTTGCCCGAGGTTGGCGGTGTCGGCCGCGGTCAGCGCGACGACGGTCTGGGCGGGCGTGATGAGGTGCGCACGCACCCAGAGCGGCCACGCGGGCTGGTGGCGGGCGCTGCGGGCGGTGCATGATCCAGGCAAGATCGTCGCGGGACTGACCGATGTCCGCGAGGGTTACCGTCTCGAGAACTGCCCGCTCGTTGGCGCGCAGCGTGGTCCATACCCGTTGCAGCGGCTCGGCCGCTCCCGGGTACGACAGGTTTTCGGCTGCTCGTCGCGGATGCCGAGCAGTTGGCCGTCGATCGCGCGGATGATGTCGGGCGAGTGCTGCTGAGCGCCGTCCGGCGGCCAGGGCTGGAGCAGCGGCGGGTAAACGTCGACTTCCCGGTGTGGATGATCGAGTCCCTGGACCGCGAGGCACGGCCAGCAGGCCGCCCTCCGGGCGCGTGGGGCAGCGGCCGCGAGGGCGCGGCCCGGGGATCCCCGATCAGGATCCCCGGGCCGCGTTCAGGATGCGTCCCCATCGCCGCATATCCAGCAAGGTCCAGATGCTGCGGCGGCTAGGGACGTGATGCCAGGCGCTCCGGGCGGGCATCCGGCCTGAGGTGGCCGACGGCAGCGCCGTCGCTCCCGGACCCCGGCCCGTCAGGGCCGGCCGGGGCGCTGGGACCGGCTGCGGGCTAGCCGGCCGGCTGACTGACCGGCGGCCCGCTGGCCGCGGCCGCGAGGGACTCCCAGAGCTGGTTGTTTGCCGTGTCCTGATTGGCCCACTGGACGACGGACGCGCCCTGCGCCGTGCTGTTTCCCAAAACGCCGACAACCAGGCCCGAGTTGAGGTTAACGAGGTAGTGGTAGTCGGGGATGAAGGCGGACTCGACCGGTTCCCAGTACTGGTCCGGATGAGTCGGGCCAAGGCACGTCCAGCCGTAGACGGCCGCGCCTTCGGCCGTGCTGCCGCCGAGCACGCCCAGGCACTGGCCGTCCCCGTTGACGAGCTGGTAGTAACCGGTATCGCCGTCCTGGCTACCGTAGGACCAGGTCTGGTTCGCCGACCCGTCGCACGGCCACTGCACGGCGGGCGCGTCATCGGCCCCGCCGAGGATGCCCAGGCAATCGCCGGAGTTATAGTTCGGAAGCGGGAAACCAGTGGCCGCGTCTGCGGGCGTGGCGGCGGCCAGGCCGAGCATGGTGGCGGCAGCCACGCCAAGTGCGGCCGCGGCTATGGTTAGGCGGATTTTCACGAGACCTCCTAGGTCGTTGCAATGTCTTCCGGCCTGTTGCCGGCGCGACTGGCCGGTGCGGCTGGTGCGCCCGGCCGGCGGCGCTACCGGGGTCATTGCCGGGGCCCCTTGCCACGGCCCGCTAGCGCCAGGCCCAAGGCTCGCCGGTGCTCCGGGGGGATTCGCCGGGGCTTCAGGGGGAACTGCGAGGGGGCGTGGGCAGTGACCGGGGGCGGGGCCCGAAGTCGGGTCCGTGACTGGCACGACCCCAGCCAGGTCCTGGCCGCTCCCCGGCAAGCCCACCAGCCAAGCGCGGTCGCCGTCGGTATGCCGCCTGGTGCCGATGGCCCGGCCTGCCGCCCGCGCACTTGCCGGTTCCCGCGGCGAGGCCGGGTCGCACAGTGCGAGGGCTGCAGCACATCGCAAGTTCCTCACCGGTTACGCGGGTGCGTGATGTTCACTGCTGGTAATCGGCGGGGTGGATGATGGCGGCGGTGTCGAAGGCGTCATCGGGGTGCCCGGTGCGGGGCAGGGCCGGGGTGTAGGTCTGGTATCACAGAGCAGCATTCTCAGCGATTACCGGATCCGGTCAGGGCCTCGCCGGCGTGCTAGGCCAGTGAGGGGTCGCCGCCGGCCAGCAGGCCGCCCTCGGGGCGTGGGGCAGCGGCCACGACGGCGCGGCCCGGGGATCCCGTTCAGGATCCCCGGGCCGCGTTCAGGATGCGTCCCTATCGCCGCACATTCAGCAAGGTCCAGATGCTGCGGCGTCCAGGGACGTGATGCCGGGGTTCCCGGCAGGCATCCGGGCTCAGGTGGCCGACGGCAGCGCCGTCGCTCCCGGACCGCGGCTCGCCTGGGCCGGCCGGGGCTCTGGCATCGGCTGCGGGCTAGCTGGACACTTAACCTACATGGGCTCCCAGAGTTGGTTGTTCGCCGTGTCCTGGTCGGCCCACTGGACGACGGACGCGCCCTCCGCCGTGCTGTTCCCCGAAACGCCGACAACCAGGCCCGAGTTGAGGTTTTCCAAATAGTGGTAGCCGGGGACAATGCCGGACTGGACCTTTCTCCAGTACTGGTCCGGATGAGTCGGGCCAAGGCACGTCCAGCCGTAGACGGGCGCGCCTTCGCCCGTGCTGCCGCCGAGCACGCCCAGGCACTGGCCGTCCCCGTTGACAAGCTGGTAGTAACCGGAATCGTCACCGTACTCGCTACCGAACGTCCAGCCCTGGTTCGCCGACCCGTCGCATGGCCACTGCACGGCAGGCGCGTCATCGGCCCCGCCGAGGATACCCAGGCAATCGCCGGAGTTGAAGTTCACAAACTCGCCACCGAACGCGTTGTCCGAGTCTGCTGACAGGCTTGCGCGAGTCGACACGGTGGTGGCCGCGCCTGCGGGCAGGGCCGTAGCCAGGCCGAGCATGGTCGCGGCAGCCACGCCAAGTGCGGCCGCGGCTATAGTTAGGCGGATTTTCACGAGACCTCCTAGGTCATTGAAATGTCTTCCGGCCTGTTGCTGGCGCGGCTCGCCTGTGCGGCTGTTGCGCCCGGCCGGCGGCGCTACCGGGGTCATTGCCGGGACCCTTGCCACGGCCCGCTAGCGCCAGGCCCAAGGCTCGCCGGTGCTTCGGGGGGATTCACCGGGCTTCGGGGGGAACTGCCAGGGGCCGTGGGCAGTGACCGGGGCGGGGCCCCGAAGTTGGGTCCGTGACCGGCACGACCAGGTGGTCAGCGATACCGCCGCCCGCAGTCGCCGCTGATGCCGCCGAGGTCATCCGGCTCGGCGCTAGATCGTTGACCGGGGATTCAGCGCAGCTTGCGGAGCATGCGAAGAGTGTCCAAGATCGGCGTGTTCACACACGTCTGACCTTGGGAAGTCATCGTGATCGCCGACCTGGACACTCTCCTGATCGCACTGTATGTCGAGCTGACTGACCAGATCATCCCCTTGCCGGGGTTCACCCGGTCCGGGCCGGGCCAGCGGCCGGAGGTGACCGGCGCCGAGCTGGTCTGCCTGGCGGTGGCTCAGGTGCTGCTGCGCTTGGATGACGAGCGGCACTGGCTGCGCGCCGCGGCCAAGCAGGTGGGTCACCTGTTTCCCCGGCTGCTGGGGCAAAGCGAGTACGACCAGCGCCTCAAAGACGCCGCGACGCTGATGCAGGCCGGGCAGCGCTGGCTGGCCGATCACACCCCGGCCAGCGCCGAGCCGCTGCGGCTGCTGGATGCCACCCGGTCCCCGGCGGCCAGTCTGCGGTCACCGCGCGCCGCTCGAACCTGTTCGGATACGCCGGGTACGGCTACTACCCAGCCATTCTCGCTGGTACGGGAGATCCAAGCTGATGCTCCACCCCGGCCCTTCCCGAACTGGCTGCGTCAGCGCGTTGAGGCCATCATCTGGACCCTGAAGAACCAGCTGGGCCCCGAACGGCACGGCAGCCGCGTCCCCGCCGGGCTGCGGCCGCGGATCATCCAGCGGCTGCTCGCGCTGAACGCCGCCATCTGGCACAACTGGCAGATCGGCGCGCCGGTCAGACGATCCCTGATCGCATACGATCACTGAGCTGCCCACATTCCCCGGTCAGCGGTCTAGGTCGCTAGGCGAGCCGGGCCGGAGGCGCTGCCCGACGGCGGTACCGTGCGGCAGATCGTCTGGGTTGACTGCCAGTCCTGACCTCGCCGCCCGCGCGGGGGCGCACGACCGACCGGCTAAGACCGACAGGTGGCGGCCCTGACCGTCAGCCACCGGAGGCAAAGACCCCCGGGCTGGCTGGCCGGTCAGGGCATCCGCCGGCACCGCCCGCCGCTGCCACACCATCGAAATCCGGGCCGCACCCAGATCATCACCGCCGCCTCAGGGCTAAGGCGTCTCCGACACGGTCACGGTCACGGTCGGCGTCGGGTTCACGCTGGTGGTCGCGGTCACGGTCGGCGTCGGGTTCACGCTGGTGGTCACGGTCGGCGTCGGGTTCACGCTCGTGGTCACGGTCGGCGTCGGGGTGGACGTCTTGGGAGCGAACGTAGCGGGCGGGGTGACATGCCCGGTGTAACTAGCGGCGATCTGGGGAGTGCAAGCCGTCACGGCGATGCCGCACGCCGCCAGCAACGCGAAGGCCAGCGGCCGGGCCAGCCGCCGCCGCTCAGACCGCCGCCGCTCAGACCGCCCGAGATCGCCAGGCCTCAATTCTTGCCGCATGACAATTACTCCTTAGGAGAATAGACAGATGCCGCAGCGCCCCGAGTGACCGCGCGGCTGCCGCCCACGATGCCGGCGAGGGCGGGGTGGTTCATCGGGGGTTGTGGGGGAAACTCAGGGGAAGACGGGACCCCAGTAACACGGCCAGAGGCCGGCGATCAGCCGCTGGCGGGCTCGGCGATCATGGCGGTGCCGATCTCGCGGAAGCCGATCCGCTCGTACACCCGGGCGACGACCTCGTCGGTGGCCGACAGGAAGACGGTCTCCACCCCGCGCTGGAGCGCGTCCGCGGCCAGCAGCGCGGTCACGGCCGCGCCGAGGCCCTGGCGGCGATGCGTCGGGAGCACGCCCACGCCGGTGATCTCCCCGACGCCGTCCACCGCCTGGCAGCTACCCGCGGCGACCGGGCCATCGGGGCCGAACGCAGCGGCGAGCACGGAATGCCCAGAGCGCAGCCGCTCGCGCAGCATCGCGATCGTGCCGGCGTCATGGTCGGCGGCGATCTTGTCCCGCTCGGCCGCGCCCGCCTCCCCGACGGCCGTGCCCTCGTGACGGAACGCCACCGTCGGCACCGCCCAGATCCGGTCCAGTTCCTGTTCCTCCGGAGTGACGATCCGCACGGTGATCTGCGCCGGCGTCGCCGGCACCGGCCCGGGCGAGGCGAGCACGAGAAGCGGGTGCGCCACGACCTCGAGCCCGGCCTCGGTGGCGGCCGCCGCCATCTCGGGGGCGGCCTCCTCGATCCACTCGAAGGATTCGGGGATGATCAGCTCGCGCTGGCGGGCGCGAACCGCGCGGACGTCGGCGGGCGTGACCGGCGGCCGGCGGCCCCGCCTCGGGCGGGCGTAATAGGGCCACCCCGGGCCGGTCGTGACGAAGAGCACGAGCGGACCGAACTCCCGGGCCTGCGCCCGGCGCCGCGGTACGGCATCGCAAAACGCGTCAATCCGCTCAATGACCTCGTAATTTCTCACAGCAGTACTTACCTTAAGGTGCCCGCCCCGGTAGTCAACCGCCTGGCCCGTCGCGTACCCCCAGTTCATGGCGGCTAACGACCAGGGTCGCCCAGGTCAGGGCTCCGCCGAAATTCGGTATCCGAGCGGGTAAGCCGGGCTATCGTGGCCCCGTTATGGCTGAGGATGACCTTGGCCGCCATGTGGCCCGGCATGTCCCGCGGGGAGCACCGTTCGTACTGGCTGCGCGGCTACCGCGGAATCCTCGGGCAGGCGTACCTCACCCTGGTCCCCGTCGGGCGATGACGTGCAGCAGCGCGGCCACCTGCCGGTAGGGATCGGTGCGCCCGGCCTGTTCCTCGCAGGCGAGCAGGGCCGGCAGGTCGGGCGGCGGTCCGGCGTCGTCGGGCGCGAGGTCGGTGAAGAGCCGTACCCCGTACCAGGCGGTGACCTCAAGGCCGTGACCGGCCAGCCGGGAGGTGAGGTCGGCCAGCCGGTCGGCCCGGGCCGTGGCCCCGATCCGGTTCGCGTAGCTGACCGAACCGAACGCGTCCGCGCACGCCTCCCAGTCGCCGAGCAGCCCGGGCCGCATGGCGAGCGCGTCGCCGTTGCGGACCAGCAGCGACACCATCCCGCCCGGCGCCGTCAGCCCGCCGACGATCCGCAGCACCGGATCCGGATCCGGCAGGTACATCAGCACCCCGTGACAGAGGACGGCCGCAAAGGGGGAAGCCACGGATCGTTCGGCCAGATCCTCGATCAGCGCGCGCTGGACCCGCACCCGGGCGCGGACCTCGGCCGGCTCGGCGGCCAGGTCCCGCTCGAGCCGGGCCAGCAGCTCCGCCGAGGCGTCGACCCCGGTCACCTCGTACCCGCGCCGCGCCAGGCGCAGGGCCTGCGTCCCCTGACCGCACCCCAGATCAATGATCCGAACGGGCGGTGGTGTCAGTTCAGCGCCCAGCTGGCGCGTGATGAGTTCCTGGCGCACCACGTCCCTCAGCTTCCCCAGCCGGGCCTGCCAGCGCTCTTCCCGGCCGGTGAAGGCGCTGCTCATTCCGGCCCGAGTTCCCGCTGCATGAGGACAGTATCGATCCACCGGCCGTGCTTGCGGCCGACGCTTGCCAGGCGGCCCGCGTGCGCGAAGCCGAACCGGCGGTGCAGCGCGACCGAGGCCTCGCTGCCGGTGTCCGCGATGACCGCGATGACCTGCCGCGCCCCGGCGGCCGCGCAGGCCGTGAGCAGGGCGCCGAGCAGCGCGCTGCCCAGCCCGCGTCCGGTGTGGGCGGGGGAGACGTACACCGTGTCCTCGACGGTGAGCCGGTACGCCGGCTTCGGCCGCCACGGGCTGGCGTAGGCGTAACCCGAGACGGCCCCGCCGGCTGTCCCGGCCTCCGCCACCAGGAACGGCAGCTTCCGGTCGGCCAGGTCGTCGAGCCTGAGCCGCCAGTCCGCCACGGTCGGCGGGACCTCCTCGAAGGTCGCCACGCTTGTCGTCACGTAGTGCGCGTAAATCGCCGCGACCTGTTCGAGGTCGGCCGGGATAGCCGCGCGGATCCCCCGCTGTTCGGCATTCATGCGACATAGCACCTCATGCCCGATTATAACCCAGTCAATTCCTCTGGATCTGCTGTTTCCCTTCCGAGCCGAGTTCGATAAGCGATACCCCGGCGGTTGTTCTGCTTTATGCTGCGATGTTGAGGCGGTCCCGTATTCCGGGCGGCAATTCCCCGAGGGAACGAAAGGCGGGAATATGACCGCAGAACGTACCCAGCTGCAAGAAAATGTACTCGCCGGACTGATAGAGCAGGGCATGCCCGTGGTGGCGCTCTCCCCGCACCTGGACGATGCCGTGCTCTCGTGCGGGGCCTTGCTGACCTACGCCGTCAGCCGCACCTGTGTGACCGTCGTGACGTTCTTTACCGAACCAGGCCAGGCACCCTACCCGACCTCGGCGCGCCGGTACCTGCACCAGGCGGGAGAGGGCGACGCCGATGCGGTCTACTCGTCGCTCCGGGCCCAGGACCGCGCCGCGCTGGAACCCCTGGGCATCACGTGCGTGCACGCCGGGCTGACCGATGCGCTGTTCCGCCGGCACGCCAGGCCGGGTCGGTCGCGCCCCGCGCGACTGCTGCCCGAACTGGGCCGCAGCTATCTCTCCCGCCGATCGCACGTCACCTCCCGCCGCATCGGCAGCGCCGACGCCGGCACGCTGCGCGAGACGCGCGAGATCATCCAGCGAGTGGCAGGTTCAGGGGCCAGCCTGGTGCTGGCGCCCCTGGCCGTGGGCGGCGACGTGGACCACGTCCTGGTGCGCACGGCCGCGCAGAGCAGCGGGGCGCCGGTCGGTTACTATCACGACTTCCCCGGCCGCCGCGACTCGGCGGCCGAGGCCTTCATTTACCGACATGACCTGGTCGAGACCAGGTGGCCCGAGCCGGACGAGCCGATCCAAGCCTCCGGGTACCACGCTCTGAAGCTCTCCCGGGGCGCGGGCACCGCGTTCGCGGCCGAGGTTTTCTATTCGGCCGCTAACCCCTCCGCGACGGCTTCCTCGGCTTGGTGGCGGTGAGGCACGAGCCGGGCTCCGCCGCGGAGTGCGGCGGAGCCCGGTCGCCTGCCCGGGAATCAGCGCACGTCTGTCATCCGCTGCCACGGGTCGTTCGAGCCCTGCTGACCTGGGCCTTGCTGGCTCGGCCCCTGCTGGTCCGGCCCCTGCTGGTCCGGGCCTTGCTGGCTCGGGCTTGCCTGGTTCGGGCCTGCGATGGTGTCGGCCGAGAAGTTGAAGACTTCCATCTTCGTGTTGCCAACCGTGGGGCCGCCGTACTCCGATGACGCCGCGTAGTCGTTGACGACGAACATCGGACCCGAAGCGAGCGGGACGCCGATCTCGGCGGGCGTGACGCTGCCAGCCTCCTGGCCGTTGTAGTAGATCGTGATCGCCGACGTTGTCCAGCTGACCTCGTACGTATTGGTGCCGCACCCGGTGAATCCGGCGAGGCCTCCTCCGACCGCGCTGTCCACGCCGAGGGCGCTCAGGTAGTGATAGTGCCATTGGACCGTGCCGTTGAGGCCTTCCATGACGTCGATCTCCCCGCCGGCCGGCCACGCGCCGGTGGTAACGAGCCAGAAGGCCGGCCAGTTCTCGACCTGGTTCGCCTTATTGCACGGCAGGTTGATCTCCTCCGAGAGCGTCGCCGGCGCACTCCACGTCGCCTGCGTCTCGGTATTGAAGGCGCCCGACTCGGTCGCTCTGGAGTTCATCTCCAGGTAGATGGGAGCCGTGCTGCCGCTGTAGCTCACCTGCGACGGGTAGAACGCCGCGGTGGAGCCAGTGCCGGATAGCGTGGGCGCGCTGCAGGTGCCCCCGTACTTGCTCCCGTAGAAGTTGGGGCACCAAGAAGTCCCCTCCCAGCTGAACGGTGCGCTTACCGTAGTACTGGCATTCGCCGGAGCAAACGGTATAACGATGCCGGTTACGGCCGCTACTGCAGCGACTACGATCGCCGACCTGAACTTTACCCCCGCCATAGCGTATCCCCCTATGGGCCATATGTCCGCACGACTCTCCCCTGAGTCGGCAATCGCGTCAATACCCGCAATGGAGAACTACTAACCGTAACGGCGGGGCCGATCCGTGCGGTCGGCGCGCCATCGGCGACATCTGGGGTCATGAGGTGATTTGGTCGATATAGGCGATTTCGTCCATCTGTTACCGGCGGCGGCGTCCGGCACGCGAGACTGCCGAATATTTGAGCGCCGGGCTGGATCTACTGGTAGGAATATGCTATGAGCAGCATCCTCCGTAGCCACGCAAGGAACAGCCTCCAGCTTGTTTCCGTGCCCTTGAGCATGACGGGGCACCTATTGATATCGAGGCTGGGTGTCGATATCACTTGGTCAACCCCGACGGCCCCGGAAGTAATCGCTAACTACGCACGCGGTTTGGTGTTGTTTGGCCGTCCAGGCGCTCGCCGGGCTATGTTCGAATGGCGTTCGTTTCCGTCGCGGGCGGTCATTACCCGCGAGACAGCGAAGATGCCGAGGGCGCTTCGTCCGGTACTACGTCGCGGCGAGCTCGAGATACGATTTGATCAGGATTTCGAATCAATCGTCGACGCCTGCCGGCGGACGGGCCGTACCGACTGGGACTGGATCACGCCCCCGCTGATCGGCGTGTACCGCGAGGTCCAGGAGCTCGGCTTCGTCCGCACTGTCGGTACGTACCGTGACGGTCAGCTCGTCGGCGGCTTGTGGGGACTCGGGGTTGGCGGCGTCTTTTCGATCATGAGCATGTTCCACCGCGAGAACAACGGGGGATCGGTCGCGCTCGGCGGGTTGGTCGACGGCGTCATGAGCGGCGGCCGCTGGTCGGTCATCGACTGCGGGCAGTGGAAACCGCACTTTTATCTATACGGGGCGAAAGAGATCCCTCAGCAGCGTTTCTGCGAACTCGTGTGCGAGAATCTGCAGCTAGGATGAGAGCTTAGTGTAAGTCTTGCCGGTTCCTGGTACGGGCATTGAGAAATTGTGCCCGTTGGGGACGCTCCAGTGCTGCACGGCCCGGCTGGGCCGAAGGACGCGGTACTGGCTGCTGGCCGCGGAGTCAACCACGCGATAAGTGACGATCACGTTTCCGCTTTCCCACCACCGGCCGAGGGCGAGCCACGGGCGGGACCTGACGTTACTGACGACTACCCGCCCGGTAGATAGCAGCTGATCGTGCTCCCATGGGTGCTCGTAAACAATATGCAGCACACGTGGATTACGGTCGTAAGAGTCAAGGATCCTTTGTATCACGGCGCTGAAAGTCTGACCGATGAAAGGATTGAACATGAAGATCACTGAGGCGTCTTCTGGGATCGGCCAGTCGAGGACACTGCCAGTAAGGCATTCCGCCCGCCCGGCCCGGAGTCGCAGCCGTGCCCCGTCCAGGTTTCGCTGCGCAAGCGCAGACAGTTCCTTATCTATCTCTACGCCGAGAACGTGCTTATAGGGCAGTCGGCCCGCGATAACAAGAGCCCTTCCCTTACCCGATCCAAGGTCCACGAAGACGTCCGACGCGGTGGGGTTGAGATCCTTGAGCGCGCGGCGCAGCGAGAACCCCTCACAGCCCTCGTAAAAACAGTTGTCGCCGCCCGAGTAGAACATGCCGTCGCCCCCGGTGGCGGCGATGCCGGTCGTGGATACGCCCAGCAGGAGATCGAAAAGGTGCTGTTGAGCGCCGTAGACCTTACCCGCGCAGAAGGCTTTGAGATTGACCGCCGACCGTAGCCATCCCGACCCGACGCGGCTCATTAGCATCCGTCTTTCCGTCAATTGGTTAAGACGTTAACGCTATCACGGAGCGGCCCGGCGTAATGGTCGTAGTAACTATTGCTCGATTATGGTATGGTCTGCGCATATTCCGGCAAGGGCAGCAGCCACGTCGAGGTCACCGCGCGGGCGCGGTTGATCGTCGCGTTCTGCGTGCAGCATAGCCCGGGGGCAGCATCGTCCCGTAAGGTTCTAGGCTGACTCCGACCACTAGCGCGACGAGACCCGCCCTCGGAGGCCAACGGTGACGGAAGCTAGCCAAGTCCATACCGGTGCCACGTGAGGGGTCAGCGCCGCAGGCTGCGGTGCCGCTGCGGTCACGACCGCGACGCTCACCGGCACTATCGCCAGGGGAGCGAGTGCGCGCTATGTCAGTGCCCTGGCTGGTCTCCGCCAAGCTATCTCCGCCGGATCGTGGCCCAGCGATCCGCCGACGACAAGAACTGACACCTATTTCTCGCGCGGCGCCACCTTTGGCTGCAGGCGGGCGAAAGCGTTAACGGCGATCACATGGACCTTGGCTTGCCTGTTCAGCACGGTGTAGTGCCGCTCGGCCGCGCCGAATCTGCTCTTGTAGAGCGCGATGCCTTCGTTGGGCGCCCCGACCAAGTCGTATTCGGCAGCGCCGGCATCGCGTGCTTGCCGTAGCGCGCGCCAGATCAGCAGATCCATCGGACCCTTCGACCGGTACGACGGATCCACCGCGAGCTGCCAGCCGAAGGCAGACCTAGCCGTTGAGAACGCGATCTGCACGGCGACCGTCTGACCGCCGAGCCGGACGGCGGAGAAGATCGAGCCCGGAGTGTGCCGGAGCACGTGGAAGAGTCGTGCGTACGTACCGGGCGGGTACATGGCGGGCATGCCCTGTCCGGCATAAAGCTCGCCAAGCCATGCGTCCATGAGGGCGAAATCGTCGGCCGCGGCCTCGCCGACCTCGAATCCTGAGCGCTGCGCGCGACCTATGTCCCTACGGCGGGTCGTGTGCATCGCCGCAAGCAGATCGTCGTCCGATCGGCCGCTCAGGGGGATGACGAAGGTCCGGTCTGTCGAAGCCTTGAACCCACTGGGTCCGTGGTCGGATACCTGCACGGAAAAGGATTGCTGGTGATTGAGCGCGCTCCGGCGTCGTGCCTCGGCTCTGAGCGCACGCAGCGTTCCGGGAAGCAACTCCCGCGGCACCAGCGGTCCGAGATAGGGGAAAGGCACCCAGTTGATCGTGCAGAACGGTCCGAGCTTCTTCACCAGGAGCGGAGCCACGCCGACCTGCTGGCCGCGGGAAAAGATGCCCAGAGGCATGAAGCTGCACTTCAGCGGAGACGCCACGGTCTCGAGGAAGTCGTAATCGTGAAATGCGGTAGCCTCGGCGAAGGTCGCGCAGGCGGTTTCCCAGTCACTGCGTGACTTAAGGGGCGCCAGAACGACGCTACCTTCCTGCTGGCGCTTCACCGTTTCAGACCGGTGTCCGCCGGCGAGCCGAACCGATGAGGTAGCCAGCCGTCGCGGCGCCAAGACCGACAACGATTGCCGCCGCCCGGGCCGCGCCCCAAGGATCACCGCGTAGCAGGTCCGCGCCGCCACGGGCGATGCCTGCCGGCAGCGTCCTGGTGGTGTAATGGCGCTCGGAAGACAGCCCGTCCGTGCCACCGACCGTCGTCGTGATCTGCGCCTTGGACAGTCCTTCCGCATAGCATCGAGACGCGAAGTAGGAGAATCGGCAGCGGGCCCACGGTACGAAGTGCGACACCGCGGCGCGGTTTTCGATGAACTGCACGGAGCCAGGTGATCTCTGACCGAGCCTGATACAGAACTCGGTCTCTTCGCACCCGAAAGGCCGCTCATCGGAATTACGGCCAACATCGGTACGGAACCCGCCGCCGATCCCGAACGCTTCGCGCCGGAACGACATGTTCGCGCCGATGAGGTTACGGACGGGAACGTATGGGCCCGGCATGCCCAGGTAACTGCACCCGACCACCCAGTAAAATTCGGGCGGAAACCACCGCGGGCGGCTGGTCTCCCACCGCGGCAGGATGAGTCCTCCGACGCCTATGACGGCCGGGTCGCTGTATGAGTCGCAGATAAATTTCAGCCAATCGGGCTCGGCCGCGGCGTCGTCGTCAAGGAACGCGACGATGTCACCCTGAGCCAGGGCGACGCCCGTGTTCCTGGCCCCGGATACTCCAGGCGCCTCGCGGTTCTCCACGACGGCGACATCCTCGAAAGCGCCCGCCAGCCTGGCAAAAAGGTCCGGGTTGTGATCAACGATAAGGATTATCTCGGTGGCGGCCGTCCGCTGGGCGCGGACTGACTCGACAGCGGCGCAGGTTTGGCTCCAGCGCTTGTCGGTGTAGGCACAGATGACCACGGAGATGCTGTAATCTGCCATGGCTAGTCTTCCTCGATAATCGGGCCCGGCCCCGTCGGCCCGATTTCCGTATTCATCGTGCTTGCCATGGCAGACCGCATACGGAACAGGGCGTATAGGGCCACTATTACCGTGACTCCGCCGAGTGCGACCGAAAGCGAGGCTCGGGTAAGGCCGATCGGCAGAGCGGCAAGCAGCACGGCGGCGCAGACGGTGGTGCCCAGGCTGATTCCCAGGCTCGCAAGGAGCCGGTCGTTAAGCGAGAGTCGCCGGGCGTCCAGGACTGCGCACGTGGCGGCGAACCCAGGCAGGAAGAAGACAATCAGAATGCCGAGGGTGACCCGCGGGACTTCAGCGGTCAACGGGGTGATCATGGTCAGTGACGCGGCGAGGATGGTGCCGACGAGCGGTGCTTGACGTCGCATGTTCATGAAGTCACCTGTCCGCTGCTTGCTGGCGTGGCCGGCCCGGGCAGGCACGACCCGTTCTCGATGCGGGATACGTCAAAGATCTGGATAAGGCCGGCGTTGTAAACCAGGCTCGCGCAATCCGTGGTGGCGAACTTCTGGAGCGTGGCCGCAGGCAGTGGCTGAGTATAGGTGCCCGCTCCCGGCTCCCAGGGACTGAAGTAGTAATTACCAGGAGTGACAGGTACGCCCTGGGTCATCCGCCAGTCAACGAACACGTAGCGTACCTTCTGCGTCTTTATAGCAGCCACCACGCTATGGCTCATGGTGCTGCTGAGAAATATGGGCCACGCATTATACGAGATAGTGTCCTGGTCGCCGTACGTGGCGAGTGCCTGTGAGTCGATAAGGCCTACCGCGAAGACCTGATTGATCCCTAGGTGGGCGCGGGCCCACTCCGATGCTTTTATGACGTCCGGCTGAACAAGCAATGGGTAACCGTGCGGATCTGATGCCCCCGGCAGCAGGCCGAGATATGGCGTGCCGATGGTGGCGGAACCGATCAAGACCACCGTGATCACGCCGGCGGCGAGGACGGCCCTCAGCCCTGCGACGAGGCGTTTGGACTGGACCGCTTGGTCAGCCAGCAGCGCCAGGACGCAGCCAAGCCCGGTAAACAGGTATTCCGACGATCGGGCCGCGATAGTGTCGCCGTCGGTGGTGATTCTGAGCAACTGACTCACCGGGAAGGCGGCGGCCATGACCATGGCAATGATGAGTGGCGCGTTGATCGCCCTCCGCCCGTCGGTGCGGTCTCTGCCCCACCCGAAGGCGATCCGGCAGCCCCGGTAGAGCGCGGGAAGTAGCGCGAGCACGATGAGAACCAGGGCGGCAAAGCCGGCCAGCACGTACCAGACTGGATCTCCTGTACCGCCGGCCGCGCTGTAGGGATGCCTCGGCCTGGCCTGGCCGGAGAGCACGGCACCGATCTGCTGCAAAGCCGGCAGGATATTTTCGCCGAACAGGTAGGCCTCGGCCGGCCGGGCGACGAGAAAGAACCAGGCCAGGGACGTCGAACCGGCTAGCAGAGCCATCGCTCCGATTCGGTGGCGGCCTGGGTCCGATCGCTTGAAGAGTTGCTCGCCCAGCCACCACGCGCCGAGGAGCGCGCTGAGCGCAAAGGCGGAGACATGATGAGTAAGGATGACTGCGGCCACCGCGATGACCGTAATAATGATGGTCAGCCGGCTTGTTTCTGCGCGCGTCCGCCAAATCCACCAGATCACGAACGCCGCAAGGGGAAGAGCGAGATTCTCGTAGGAGAAAGAGGAACTCCAGAAGAGGAACATAGGGTTGGCGGCGTAGATCAGGCAGGCTCCAGCCGCCACGATGCTGGATCTCGTGACCTTTTCGGTAATCAGGAAGAGACAAGCGCAGATGAGCAGGCGCGCGGCCCCTATGATAATCAGTCCCGACACGAATGGGCTAAGTCCGGTTAGGTCCACCAGACCAGCGCAGGCCGCGCCAAGTCCCGGATAGTACGCAGCCGCAGGCAGCAGTGGGTTGAGACCAAAGAGATGATGCGTGGCCAGGATGTTCTGGGTGTTGCGCAGGTGGATGTACTCGTCGATGAAGGTGAATGCGTGAGGTGATCCAATGATCTTTACCGCATAGAGGGCCAGGCCGACGGTGATGATGAGCGCGAAGCGTTCTTGCCGGGTAACATTCCGCGTTAGCGCACGGACCGCGGCCGGCGCAAAGATGGTAAGCAGGCCGGCGAAGAAGAGAGTTACGGCCGCACTGTAATTGCCGCCCTGGACGCTGACCCGGTCGGCGGCCGCGACCGCGATCAGGCCGGGCACCATGAACAGGCCGATCAGGGCGGTTATCCAGGCACGCCCGGGATCGAGCCTTTCGCCTTTCCCGTCGGCCGTCAGGTGCTGCGGTTGCGTAGCGCCGGGCAGCTCCCGTTCAGCTTCCGCGGCGCGAGGCGAGTCCTGGTCGGTGTCAAATGTCTCATCGTGGATAGATTGCTGCAATTGTGTTTTCACCGGCGATCCCTCTGCCTGTCGGCCCGCCCGAGTATCGCGTCCTCGAAGACCTTGACGATCTGCGGTACGACCACGGCCGCCTCGAACCGCTGTGCGTGCGAGCGGGCCGTCTCGCCGAACTGCCGTCGTTTCTGGGGATCATCGAGGAGGCTATCCAGCGCCGCCGCGAGTGCCGCCGGATCGCCAGGCGGGACCAGCAAACCCGTGACGCCGTGGGTGACGATCCCTCGCAGCCCCCCGACATCCGAAGCGACGACGGGCCGGCCCACCAGCATGGCCTCTATGGCCACCCGCCCCAGTGGTTCGCTCCAGACGGAGGGGACTGCGGCCACCGAGGCGCGCATCCACGCCGCCATCACCTGTGCCGCCTCGATATCGCGGACCACGACCACGCCTGGGTCATTAACACGAGGAGCCTCTCCCTGCGAGGTGCCGATGAGAACGAGCGGTGGCTGGTTGCGCATCCGGCGCCGCGCTTCCAGCAGTACGTCCACGCCCTTATGCCGGCCGAACGCCCCGGCGAACATGAGGTAGCCGTCCTCGGCCGGCAAGAACTCCGGCCGGGGGGTATCGCCCGCCAGCTCTGACAGGCCGTTCGGCACCATCGTGGGGATAACGGCCACCCGTGAGCCGCCAGGCAGCACCGCGCGCGAGTTCCTGGCGACCGCATCGCTGACGGCGATGTACCGGTCGGCACGGCCGTGCAGGACGCGACTTGCTCGTAGCCCGGCCGTCACCACCGCTCCCTTGAGCAGGCCATACTGCTCAGGAGCGCAGCCCAGGCACTTGGCCAGGCGCGGACCCGAGCACGACTGGCCAGCGTCGTCAGCGGCCGCTCGGCGACCGGAATACTGAAGGGTCTTCTTGGGGCACGCTAGGCCGTAGTCGTGCAGCGCCACGACATGACCGGGTCCCCGCTGCGCGCGGTATTGCGGGAAATAGGAGTACGCGAGCCAGCTGTGGCTATGCACGACATCGGGGCGCTCTCGCTGAATCACCCGGCGGAGTGCGGCCATCGCGCCGGGATCGGGGATCGTCGGGTGGAAGGGCCGCATGGCATCGGCGTGAAAGGCGGTCAGATGGGTGCTCCATCCGCGGATTCGGATGACGCGCACGCCTCCTGTCGTTTCTTCAGCCGGCTGGTCACCGACCTGGAAGGTCACGACCGTGACCGAATGTCCGAGGCTGACCAGCTCATGGGACAGCGTCTCCACGTGCCGCTCGAGCCCGCCGATCACCGGCCGGTAGAAGTCGGTCAGCTGAACTACGTGCATCAGCGTCCCCTGGCTACGGTCTTGGTCCGGTGGAATGCGGCGTCGCGCTCGACGGCAACCACCGCAGAGACCGCCCGGTAGGCAATAAAGGCGGCTCGCGACCGGCGGCGAGGCCCGCAGACGATGAACTCGGGATTCTGCACGACCTGTTCGCTCCAGCGGAGCTTCGCCACGACAGGTCCGGTTGACAGGTTGAATTCCCTGTGCCCGCGCTCGACCGCGCGCTCCGCCGCGCTCCACTGCAAGAGGGTCACCGGGCTGAAATTCCACCACGCCGGATCCACGCCGCTCTGCCCCAGATAGGTGGCATTGGGCGCACGCAGCACCAGCTGCGCGGCGACGGGCACGCCTTCGACATCCAGGGTCAGTATTTCCGCTTGCCCGCGGACTGCCATCGCGCCCAGTGCCTCGGCCAGGAAATCCCTGTGCACGGACGCCCCGAGATGGTCGCTGTGGTGCCGTCGGCCGGCCAGATCGGCTCGCGCCGCGTGCAGGTCAGCCAGCACGATTGACGCTTTACGGATGTCATCCTCTTCGGCGTGCGCGGTAACCGCCCACGGCCGTCCGGCCCGGTCGAGCCGGTTGCGGGCGCGGTGAATGCTTTCGCGCAGGTTGCGCTTCAAGCTCCGGTGCAGCGTCGCCACATCGGACGGCAGGGCTAGCACCACTCCTGCCCTGGTCAGTTTGTGCTGGACGAAGCTGCGGTCGCCGAGGGTGCTGGTCAGCCATTCCGGCTCGAACCAACCCTGTTCCTCGAGCATCGGCAGCTCCAGCCAGTCCCACGCGCCAGGCGCCTGCGACCAATGCTCAAGCGCGGCTCGCAGCACCGACCGGGCCTCGCCCGGTGCGGTCAGCACCTGCGGCAGCTCGGTCAGGTGGTCGTGCCCGCCAAGGCCCAGCATGTTCACGTGACAGAACAGCGAGCCGACGCGCTGGAAGTACCAGGGGGCCATGCCGACCAGCGTCCCGTTGCGATAAACCGCCAGGAGGGCCAGCTCGTGCTGGCGCACGAAGTGCCGCGCCCACGGAATCAGCCAGTCCGGTGAGGCGTAGGGGTTGCAGGATCGGCTGTGGTCATAAAGGTCACGCCATGCCGCCCGGATCTCCTCCGCTCCCGCCAGCGTCGTGATCCGCTCCACCGACAGGTTGGAGTAGTCCTTTCGGCGATGCCATCGGCCCGTCTGCTCCGGCGCGGTGGCCGCTGACGGCGCCGACGCATCCTGCGGCGTCGTGGGCATGGCTGATGCTTTGCTGCTAGACATCATGCGACCTCAGATGAACGCGGCCGTCCGTTCATCGCGTTGGAGTGAATGCCACGTGAAGCGGCAGCTGTCTCCGGCCCGGGGGCCGCTTGTATCGCCCTTCCGTCCCGGCTGGCGGCGGGGTGCCTGATGATCTGCAGGTAGGCCGGCAGGCTGAGGATGGCCCCGATAATCTGCGCGCCCAGCCAGGCTGCGCCCGCACCCGCAATTCCCATCGACGGCATGAGAACCCAGGCAGCGGCCACGGTAGCGATCAAGATGCCCAGGTTGAGCAGAGTTGAGTACCCAAGGCGATTGGTAACGCGGAAGATCGCCACCGCGACGTTTGAGACCGCATCCGGTAGAGCGGAGACCGCCAGCAGGACCAGCAGTCCGTACCCGGCGGTCCCGTACGAGGCTCCGAACAGTCCGAGGACGAAGCGTCCGCCGACGATCATTACTGCCATCGCCGGAATCAGCATCAGGGCGATCGCCCTGATGGCCCTCACCGTGACGTCCCGCAGCTCAGAACCAATCCGCATGCCCTCCGCGAACAGCGCCGCCGCCACAGACGGGCTGACCATGAAGAACGCTGCGCCCACCATCCAGGTGATGTAGAAATACGCGTTTGACGTGGCGCCGAGCCGGAGGACCACTTCAGTCGGCAGGAGCAGGGGCGTGAGCGCGCCTCCGACGCTCGTCATGTGCTGGCCGAACATCCGCTGCACCGAGGCTTTGCTGGGGGGAGCGGCGGGCCGTCGATGCTGGGCACGGCGACGCCAGGCGATGGCGAGCCGCGGACGCCGGTCAAGCGCCGCACCTATTCTCCGGCGCGTCTGATGGCCCAGGCGCCGACCTAGGCCCATCTCCGGGATGAGCCAGATGACTCCGATGTTCACGCCGATCATGGCGCTGGCGACCCAGGCCCCAACCAAGCCGGCCGCACTGGTGCCGACGGCTGCGAACGGGAAGACAAGCAGCACCTTGCTCGCACTGACAAAGGTCTGGATCGACAGCAGCCGTCCGGCTCGACGTGCGGCGATGAACGCCGAACCAAACAGTCCGACCAGAGTCCAGGCGGCGGTGCCCACCACAACCAGAAGCGCCGAAGGCGCGGTACCGAAAAACGGGCGATATTGGCTGAAGTTCCGCAACACCGGCACGATGGCGGCGGCAACCACGACGGTGACAGCTGCGGTAATAAGGCATATCCGCATAAGCGCCGCCGTCCACGCTGTGGAGCGTTCGCTCCCCGGGAGCTGCTCGATCAGCGTGGCGCACGGGCCGAGGCTCGTCAGCAGCGCCACCGTCGTGCACAGCGAGATCACCGCGCTGCCGAGGCCGACTTCCTGCTTGCTGAAGGCGTGCGCGGCGAGCGCCCAGAATAGGTAGCCGAGCCCGGCAGTGGCGACCGTCGTAGCCATCATGAAGATGCTGTTGCGGACCAGGCTGTCCGATCCCGCCCGGCGCAGCAGGCCGGGGAATCCGCGAGCGGGTACGGCATGCTGTCCTGTCATTGCGCGCACCGCCTAGGCGATGTACCTGGCGTGCCGGTGGTCGCGGCGGTGGGCCGGGCCCGAGCGAGGTGTCGGGGCATTTCAGGCGGCTCCGTGCGCTCGGGCCGTCGGCCGATCCTCGGTGATACGCGAGTAGATCTCACGCGTGTCCCGGACGACGTCGGTCCACGATGGCAGCGTGACCCCGGCCTGAACCCGCCCGGCGCGCAGGGAGGTTTCCAGCGCGTCGGCGAATTGCCTGGCGTTCCTCGGGTCGACCAGGGCCACCGGGGAGCCTGCGCCCGCCCGCCGGGCCAGGTCAGCATGGGCCGGGATGGCGGAGGCCACCACCCGGGCGCCGGAGGCCAGTCCCTCCGCGAGAGTTAGGCCGAACGCCTCGTGGTCGCTGGCCGACGTAACCACGCTGGCCCGGGCGAACAGGTCGTCGAGCACCGGGTCAGGGACTTGCCCGGTGAAACGGACCTGGCCGCCGCGCCCGGCGGACCGGACGTGCCGTTCGAGCCTGGCCCGGTCGGGTCCGTCTCCGACGACTACGAGGGTGGCCTCGCTGGGCAGCACCCGGAAGGCGTCGATGACGAGGTCGACGTTCTTGTACCTTTCCAGGCGTCCCACGGTGAGCAACACCGGTGTCTCGGCCCGGCCTGCCGTGCCGTCCGCAGCGGGAAGCCTCGGGTCGGTGCCGTTGGGTATGGTCACCATCTTGGCGGCGGCATCAGGGAAATCCCTGATCAGTGCTTCACGCTCGGCGTCCGAGACGCAGATGACCGCGTCGGCGGCGGCGAACTGCCTGGCGCCGATACGACGGTAAAGCCGGTGGAGCCTGGTCCGGAACCAGGTGTGGCCGGTGGCGTTATAGTGCGGGGTAAACACGAAGGGCACGCGGCTGCCGGCCGCCGCATGGCCGACAATCGAGTGGTAATTGTGCCCGTGGACGACATCGAAGTCGCCCGCACGCGACTTTAGGTGGCGGAACATAGCCGGGGATATCGGGTAGTTTCTTGAGCGGGCCGCGAGCGGGAAACGCAGCACTCGTACCTCGCCGTCCCATTCCTCGGCCGGAGCGCCGCCGCACTGGTGAGTGATGACCGTCACCTGCTCGCCGGTCCCGGCGAAACCCTCGGCCAGGCGTCTCACGTGTGTTTCTATTCCGCCAATACGGGGATAGTAGGACGAAGTAACCAGCGCAATCCTCATGAGTAGAATCCCTTATTCCGGCCTTTTAGGTACTCCCGGCCGTCAGCGGTCCGGTCCGGCTGACTGCATGGTCAGGCAAGCCGGTTCGTGGACCGTCGCTACGACGACTGGAAGCCGGGTGCGGCGCCGTTCCTTGAGGATGGTCCGTAGCACCCGCAGGCCGTCGCTGAAGGTATTCAGGTTGCTGAGTCCGTGGATCCTGGACCGCTCGAAGCTGGGGACCTCGGTCACCTTGAGTCCGGACTTCGCGACGCGGATATGGATCAGCGTCTCGATCTCGAACCCGTCGCCCCACAGCCTTCCCTGCCCGTCGTCCGGCGCGGGCGTGGTGCTGTCCAAGTCGAGCACGGGCAGGAGTCGCCGCCAGAACGCGTTGTAGCCGTAGCAGAGGTCCGAATAGCGCGTGTTGTAGCACACGTTGAACAGCGCGCTGAACGCCCGGTTGCCCACGTGCCGCAGCCTGGTTAGATCCTCGCTGCCCCCGCCCGCCCCGGACCGTGTCCCCTTGGCGAAATCGGCTCCATTGAGCAGGGCCCTGACGAACGCCGGTATTTCGCCCGGGTCGGCGGAGCCGTCCGCGTCGACCATGGCGATGATGTCCCCGGTCGCGGCCGCGAACCCGCAGGCCAGGGCATTCCCTTTGCCGGTGCGGTTCTGCTCCACGATGCGCACGTCCGGCCATAGCCCCCTGGCCACCGCTACGGTGTCGTCGACCGAGTGGCCGTCCACCAGGATCACCTCGTGGACGGTGCGCGGTATCAGGGCGAAAACGTGCGGAAGGTTGCGCGCCTCATTCTTCGCCGGAATGACGACGGACACCCGCGGCCAGGGCACATCGACCATGCTCGGCTGGCCGGCGTGCAGTTCGATGACGGTAGTGCTGCTCTTATCATGGCCGGTCCCTGACCGCTGCGATTGGTCAGGCTGAGGCGCAAGATGGAAGTCTGCGTGTATCACGGCGCTAACTACTAAGCTGCGCGGCGCGTGAGGGCGCGCTGGGACATAGGGCAACTTTTGCGTTACTGCTCAAGGGGTCCCCCCTAGTAGTGGTGAGGCAGAGGCGGTGGGTAATCATCGCAACGCGAATTTGCATGGCTCCGTTGCCTAACGGCAATTCCGGTGCCACGCAAGACCTCACAGGTAGACGTATATAAGACGCTTAGGCCTTACCAGCGGATTACTTGGGATACGTGTTTCTTTCCAGGGTTTGCTGTTGTTTATTATGCACGCTATATACCCTTCGGACCTTATTTATGAAATGACGACCTCTGTCATGCTGGTAGCACTATGCGCAGATCGTCCGAATATCGGCACCGCAGGGGTGCTGAGCCGCAGGTCGTCGCACTTAGTAACTGTAAGCCGCTAGCTGATGACACATCGTAGCTGATGGGGGCTCCGATGCAAGGTAACTCCGCCGTTCTGGGTTCGTGTCGCCGGTTCGGGAGCCTCAATCCCGCCTATGTCTCCCAAGCCCGCACCTGCAGTCATGCCACTCTCGAAACCGTCCGTGTCCTGAAGCGCACGGGATGTGATGATTGTGTCGCTGGGCCGGGCGTCTGGCAGGCGTCAGAAGTAACCGTGATCGCATCGTTATGACCACATTTCCGTGATCGGAAATGGCACGAATGCACCGAATGCCCGGCTCTCCGGGCGATTTCTCGGTCTTTCCCAGGGCTAGCCCTTTTGGCTGGGATAAGGCGGCGTTCGCCCAGCTGAGGGCCGACCAGCCTGCCTCTCGCGGCTAGAGGCCGCGCAGGTGGGGGAACATTTCCCCGAAGACGTCGCTGAGGAGGGCGAAGGCGTCGGCGCGGCAGATGGCCTCGTCCTGGTCAATGTCTGGGGCCGGCAGGCCGAGCCTTTTCGCGAGCGCCAGGGCGGGGAAGCAGGCCGCCTTGGACAGGCCCTTCAGGCGAGCCTCGAGCGATACGCGGGCCGGATCGAAAGGTGGTACCGGCCGCGGCGTGACCTGCGGCCAGGTCTCCGGGTCCCGCGGGCGGTCGAGGGTCAGGACGGGGGTGAGGTCCCTGGCCGCGCGGTCCCTGGCGGTCAGCGGCGCGCCGAGCGGCCACCGTTCCCGCAGCGTCCGGATCACCGAGGTGTGCCGGTACTCCTCGTGGATGACCGTCCGCTCGGGTAGCCACGCCGAGATGGCGATGGCGGGCACGCGCAGGCCCGAACGGTCGAACGCGAAGCCTAGCTGGCCGGCGGCCCCCGAGGGGTCCGGGGGGACGGCTCCTGGCGGCGGGACGTGGTCGTAGGTACCGCCGTGCTCGTCGAAGTTGACCATGAGCAGCGTGTTGTAGGCGTTCGACCCGTCGGGCGAGGAGGACAAGCGGATCGCGTCGTAGATCTTCGCGAGCAGCGCCTCGCCGCCGAGCAGCGAGGACGGCGGGTCGAGGTCGACGCCGGGGAACACCGCGTCGAAGGCCGGGTGCATGTCGTTGTGCCCGTACAGCAGGTTGGGCTCGATGAACGAGTACGTGGGCAGTTCCCCGCTGGCCGCGTCGGCCAGGAAGCGGTCGGTGGTGAAGAAGTTCGTCGCGAACCGGTGGAGGAGCCTGGGCGCGTGGATGATCCCGGTGATCGACAGGTGGCTCGGCGGGTCGCAGTAGACGCGCCAGGTCAGGCCCTGTGCTTCCAGTCGCTCGAAGATCGTCTCCGCGGTGTTGTGCACCGGGAACGAGTCGGCGGGCGACATGTTGACCACGAAGCCGGACGAGCTCGCCGCGTGGAAGAACGACCGGTTGGGGAAGGTCTGCGACGGCACCTCGCAGAACCAGTGATCGAAGGTCCCGAAGCCTCGGGCCAGCGCCGAGGTGACCGGTAGCTGCGCGGGGGAGTAGCCGGTCATGATCTGCGCGTATTCCCCGAAGACCGGCGGCCTGCCCTCCTCCGCCGTGAACGCGCTGACGTAATCGGTGATGAACCCGTCCATGGTGGGCCGCTGACCGGGATCGGCGGGCGCGTTGTACGGGGAGGCCATATGTTCGGCCAGCACGCCGCGGTTGCCCGGAGGGTTGATGAGTCCGAACAGCTGGGTGTTGACGTGCTGGTATTCCTCGCCGGGGTCGGGGGAGGGCGTGTTCATGTCCGCCGCGACCCCGTATTGCACGAGCCTCGGGCTCGTCCCGGCGTCCACCGCCCATTCCGGGACCGGGTTGCTGAGCTCCCGGCCGGTGACGCCCTCGAAGAACGGCACCTCGCCCGGCTCGTACAGGCGGCCGAGCAGGTTGTCGAACGAGCGGTTCTCGAACATGATCACGACTACGTGATCGAGGGCGTTGCTCCGGTCGGGTCGCGGCATGGGAGAACCCTAAGACCTGCCGCGTTCAGCTCGACAGGCGGCGGCTGAAGAAGGCGAAGACCTTCTCCCAGCCGTCCATCGCCGCTTCGGGCCGGTACATCGGCGTGTGGTAGTAGAAGAAGCCGTGGCCGGCCCCGTCATACCGGTAGAACTCAAAGTCCTTGCCGTACCGCACCAGCGCCGCCTCGTGCTGGTCCACCTGCTCGGGGGTGGGATGGCCGTCGTCGTTGCCGAATATGCCGAGCAGTGGCGCCTCCAGATCGGCCGTGTAGTCGATCGGCGCGACCGGGCGGGCCTCCGACAGCTGATCCGGGGCCGCGATCACGCCGCCTCCCCACAGGTCCGCGACCCCGTCGAAGCCGCTCACCCGGGAGGCAACCAGCAGCGCGTGCCGGCCGCCCGAGCAGGAGCCGATGATGCCGGCCTTGCCGTTGCTCGTGGGCAGGGCCTTCAGCCAGGCCATGGCGGCCGCGCAGTCAGCTACCACGCTGTCGTCGTGAACGCCGCCCTCCGAGCGGACCTTGGCCGCTACGTCGTCCGGGGTGCCGTGGCCGAAACGGCAGAACAGATCGGGGCAGATCACGGTGAACCCGTGGCGCGCGAGCCGCTCGGAGAACTCCCGGTAGAACTCATCCCACCCCGGCAGGTGATGTACCACCACGATCCCCGGCGCCGGCCCGTCTCCGGTTGGCGTGGCGACGTAGGCATGGATCTCGTCACCGTTACCCCCGGGATAAGTGATCACTTCCGCCGTGGTGCCGGATCGGGCGTCGGTCTGGAACGAATTCCACCGCATGGCTCACCCTTCAGTCGCGTCCGTCGCGCCTCATCGTAGTGAGCGGGGTGGCCGGTCGTCCCGCCATCGTCAGTCCGCCGGGGTGTGAGATTCGGCGTCGATCCCCGGCACGTAACGTGGAGGCATGGAGAGCATTGACCGGTTCGTCGCCGAGCAACTCGCGGCCTGGGAGGTCCCGGGATGCGCTATCGCCGCCGTCCGGGACGGGAAGGTCGTCCTGGCCTCCGGGTGGGGTCGGCGCGATCTGGAGACCGAGCTTCCGGTCACCTCGGACACGCTGTTTGCCATCGGGTCGGTCACGAAGGCCTTCACCGCGGCCACGGTCGGCGCCCTCGTCGACGACGGCCTCCTGGACTGGGAGCGTCCGCTGCGTGACTACGTTCCCGACCTCCGGCTGAACGACCCCGTGGTGAGTGACCGGGTGAGCGTCGTCGACTTCCTGTCGCACCGGTCTGGCCTGCCCCGCCATGACCTGGCCTGGATCGGTCACCCGGACCTCTCCCGCGCCGAGATGGTGCGCAGGCTGCGCTTCCTGCCGCTCAGCAAGGACCTGCGCCAGGCGTTCCAGTACTGCAACCTCGGCTACATGGTGGCGGGGCACGCGGTGGAGGCGCTCGTCGGCGTGTCCTGGGAAGACTACGTGCGAACCAGGCTGCTGACCCCGCTCGGGATGGACCGGTCGAACCTGTCGGTCGACGACATGGACGCCGACCCAGACCACGCCACCGCCTACGAGCGCCGGCGCGGCGTCGTCGGGCCCGTCCCGCAGCGCCCGGTAACGGCCCTGGCGCCGGCCGGGGCGATCAACTCATGCGCCGGCGACATGGCCCGGTGGCTGCTGGCGCAGCTGAGCGGCGGACACCTGGACGGGAAAACCATCATGTCGGCGGACACGGTGGCAAGCCAGCACGCGCCCTACATCGTGCTGCCGGATGACCAGACCTTTCCCGCCTCCACTCGGCACGCCTACGGACTGGGCTGGCTGATCGGCCGGTACCGCGACCACCGGCTACTCGAGCACGGGGGCGGCATAGACGGGTTTCAGACCGAGGCCATGCTGCTGCCCGACCACGGCATCGGCGTGGTCGTACTGACCAATACCTCATCCAGCGCGATGGCCCCGGTCGTCGCGTACCAGGTGCTCGACGACCTGCTCGGCCTGGAGCCCTTCGACTGGTTCTCGATCTTCAAGCCCCGCTACGACGCGATCACGGCCGGGGTCCGTGAGGTCCGCCGGGCGCGCCGCGTCGTCGCCGACGCTCCGGTGCCCAGACCCCTGGACGCCTACGCCGGGCAGTACGAGCACCCCGGCTACGGCACGCTGACCATCACCGTCGAAGGGGACACCCTCCGGCCTCGGCTGGGCACGATGGACATCAGCCTCACGCACCGCCACTACGAGACGTTCGACCTGGAGTGGCACGAGCTCAGCGACCAGTCGTACGTTTTCCCGCTCATGTTCCTCTCGGACCCCGACGGCGACATCACCGCGCTGACGGTCCCGTTCGAGATATCAGTTGGACCGCTGCGATTCGACCGGCGACCGGACACCCGGGCGCAGGACCCTGAGGTTCTCCGCCGGCTGCGCGGCACCTACGCCATGGGCCCGATCGAGATCGTGGTCGCCCAGCGCGACGACCACGTGCTGACCGCGACGGCGCCTGGCGCCCCGCCCTTCGAACTGGAGCCGGGACGGGGCCTGCGGTTCACGGTGAAGGGTCAGCCCGGCGTCACCGCCGAATTCGAGCTGGACGAATCCGGCACGGTCGTCCGCCTCGTAGTCCAGCCCCTCGGGATCTTCCGTCCGAAGAAAGGTGATGGCGAATGACCGGCGAGACGGTGCACGACCTCATCAAGCCCCTCATCGGTAAGTCCGGATCGCTTTCCATGGTGGTCAGCAGGGTGGGTCACATCGGGTTCGCCGTAGCCGAGCACAAGAAGCTGACCGGCGTGGAGGTCCGGCCGGACGGCATGGTCCGCCTCGAGCGGGAGACCGGCTGGGCCGTCATCGACCCAGCCGAGGTCGTCGCGGTCGTCTGGAACGGCGACGCGGACAACTTGCCTGGCCAGTTCCTGTAAGCGCATCGCCTTCTCCGGTCTGTCGGCCGTCGCGTGTGCGAAATCCGTCAGCTGACCGATGTCTCTCGCTGCAACTTGCAGCAATATTTGTCGCGCAACTGACACCGGGCTGCTCGGAGCGGTTCGGCTTCCCCCGGGAACGGCCGAACGCAGCACCCGCACGGCTAAGGCCGTGCACCTCGCGCCCGGTCCCCGCCAGACCCAAGGAGGGCACCGTGAACGGCAACGTTCCATCCCCGGCCAGCACCAGGTTCCTGACCGTTTTCGAGACGGCGACGATCTTGCGGGTGTCGAAACAAACCGTGTACCGCCTCGTGCGAGCCGGCGACCTGCAGGCGGTCCGGGTCGGCCGGTCCTTCCGCATCCCGGCGCACGTGGTGAAGCCCCGGGTGCCCGGGCGCCCGTGAGCAGCACTAACGGCGCGGGCCACCGGGATGACCCGGGCCGCGCCTTGGTGAAGATCCTGCGAGCCGCCGACGCCTTCGACCGCCGGGACCACGTGCTGACGATCGCGGCCTACCAGCTGCACGTCAAGGCCATGGCCAGCTCGGCCGCCCAGGATCACCCCGGGTTCGTTCCCGGCGAGTACCTCGCCAGCCTGACCGGCCAGGATCTCCGCAGCCCCGGCGCGGACCCGGCGATGCTCGCCGCCGAGCTGTGCACCGCCGGCCTCTGGCAGCGCACCGTGGGCGGCTACCGCGTACTCGACTGGCCGGCCGTCCAGATGAGCATCGACCACGTGCGTGAGCTCAGGGCCGTCGACAAGGCGGACAGGCGCGCGCCGGCCCGGCCGCGGCCGCACCACCCGAACGGGTATGACCGGTCCCTGGTCCTGAACGAAGACTTCTGGCCACGCCTTTAGAGTGTGACCATGGCTCCACCGTTTCGCAAAGGGCTGGCTTCCACCTGGCCAGCACCTTTACCGACGAAGATGGTACGAGCACGATCCGGTACCAGGTGCGCCTTTAACTGTCGGCCGGACCATTTACCACGATCACCGGAGAAACAGCGTGAGCACGCACACCCGTATCCGCCCGTTCAATACCCGCGACACCTACCCCGAGCAGAACCTGGACAACGACCTGTGCCAGGCCGTCATCGCCGGTGACACCATCTACCTGCGCGGGCAGATCGGGCAGAACCTCGATACATCGGAAAGCGTCGGCATCGGCGACGTCACCGCGCAGGCCGAGCAGGCCATGGCCAACATCGACCTGCTGCTCGGCGAGGCCGGCTCGTCATTGCAGGACATCGTCAAGGTCACCGTCTACCTCGTCGACCCCCGCTACCGCGAGCCGGTGTACCGGGTGATGGGCCGCTGGCTCAAGGGCGTGTACCCGGTCTCCACCGGGCTGGTCGTCTCGGCGCTGGCCCGCCCGGAGTGGCTGGTCGAGATCGACGCCATCGCCGTCCGTTCGGCCGCGAGATGACGTTCTCGCTTACCGCCCGCTGCCCCGGCACCGGCGCGTTCGGTATTGCCATCAGCTCCTCCAGCCCGGCCGTGGCCGCCCGCTGTGCCCACCTGCGCCCTGGCGTCGGCGCGTCGGCGTCGCAGAACATCACCGACCCCCGCCTCGGCGAGCGGCTACTCGATCGGCTCGCGGCCGGAAACAGCGCCGGCCAGGCGATGGCTGCCGTCGTCGCCGCCGATTCCACCGCTGACTACCGGCAACTCACCGTCGTCGACAGCGCCGGTCGGGTCGCCGGGCACTCCGGCCGGCGCACGTTGGGCACGCACCATCTCGTCCTCGGCGACGGCGCCGTCGCAGCAGGCAACCTGCTCGCCTCCAGCGACGTCATCGACGCCATGCTCGCCGCGTTCGAAAACGACCCGGCCGAGGCTCTCGCCGCCCGGCTGCTGCACGCCCTGACCGCAGCACTATCCGCCGGCGGTGAGGCGGGCCCGGTGCACTCCGCCGGGCTGGCCGTCACCCACCCCACCGCGGGCTGGGCGGAGACCGACCTGCGCGTCGACTGGCACGACGACCCGATCGGGGAACTGGGCCGGCTCTGGGCACTATGGGAGCCGCAACGCCAGGACTACATCACCCGCGGCCTGCACCCGGCCAGCGCGCCGGCCTACGGCGTGCCGGGGGACCGGTGACCGCCAAAGACCAGGCCCGGTCCCGGATCGCGGCCGCCGCCGACCAGGTGCTAGAGCTCAGTCACACCATCCACGCCCACCCCGAGACCGCGTGGCAGGAACACCAGGCCGCTGGCTGGCTCACCGAAGCGCTGGAAAGGCTCGGCTACGCGGTCACCCGCGGCGCCTGCCAGCTGCCCACCGCGTTCACCGCCAGCATCGGCACCGGCGACCTGAACATCGGGATCTGCGCCGAATACGACGCGCTGCCCGGGCTCGGCCACGCCTGCGGCCACAACATCATCGCTGCCGCCGCCATCGGCGCCGCCACCGGCCTGGCCGGCGTGGCCGACCAACTCGGGCTCACCGTCACCGTACTCGGCACACCAGCCGAGGAGGGCGGCGGCGGGAAGATCGTCATGCTCGACCGCGGCGCCTTCGACGGGCTGCACGCCGCGATGATGATCCACCCCGGCCCCGCCGATGCCGCCCGGGCCGAGCCGCTCGCCGTCGACCATCAGCACATCAGCTACCGCGGCAAGACCGCGCATGCGTCCGCCTACCCCGAACTGGGCGTCAACGCCGCCGACGCGTTCACGATCGCCCAGGTCGCGATCGGGCTGCTCCGCCAGCAGCTGCCTGGCTCGGTGCGGGTGCACGGCATCGTCACCCACGCCGGACTCGCACCCAACGCCATCCCCGACCGTGCCGAGGGCCGCTGGTACGTTCGCGCCAGCTCACTGGCCGAACTCGACCGGATCGGACCCCGCGTCCGCGCCTGCTTCGAAGCCGGCGCGCTGGCCACCGGCTGCGAGCTGGCGATCGAGCCGGAAAGCCCGCGTTACTCGGAATTCCGCAACGACGAGCAGCTGCTCGACCTGTTCGTGGCCAACGCTCGCGAACTCGGCCGGCCCTTCACCGACCCAGGCGCCGGCGCGGGAATGAACCGCGCCTCCACCGACATGGGCAACGTCTCCCTCCGCCTGCCCGCGATCCACCCCTACCTCGGCATCGACTCGCTCCCCGCGGTCAACCACCAGCCCGAGTTCGCCGCACACTGTGCCGGACCGGCCGCCGACCGGGCCGTCCTGGACGGCGCCATCGCCCTGGCGGCCGTCGTCATCGACACCGCAATCCGCGACGGCGTCCGCGGCCGCCTCCTTGCTGCATCGGTAAAACAGAACTAGAAGCTCACAAACATCTGTTGGACACGCGTATTCCTGCCCGGGAAGGATGTGACCGGGCGAAGGCGTGCGCTCAACGGCACACCAAGGAGGTCGGGATGTCGAGCCAAGAAGTCGAGGTCCTCGTGGTCGGCGCGGGCCAGGCCGGGCTGGCGATGAGTGAGCATCTGAGCAACTGCGGCGTGCCGCACCTCGTTGCCGAGCGCCGCCGCATCGCCGAGCGATGGCGCTCAGAGCGGTGGGACTCCCTGGTCGCGAACGGGCCCGCCTGGCACGACCGCTTTCCCGGTTTGGAGTTCCCCGACCTCGATCCCGATGCCTTCGCCTCGAGGGAGCAGGTCGCGGACTACTTCGTCGCATACGCAGAGAAGATCGCCGCCCCGATCCGGTGCGGTGTCGAGGTGACATCGGTGCAGCGGAACCCGGACCGGGCCGGCTTCCACGTGGAGACGTCGGACGGATCCATTGACGCACGCTTCGTGGTCGCGGCGACCGGGCCGTTCCAGCGGCCCGTCATCCCGCCGATCGTTCCCGGCGACGCCGGAGTGCTCCAGATCCACTCCAGCGCCTACCGCAATCCGAAGCAGCTGCCCGGCGGCGCCGTCCTCGTCGTCGGAGCCGGGTCGTCAGGAGTGCAGATCGCCGACGAGCTCGCGCAGTCGGGGCGGCGGGTCTTCCTCTCCGTCGGACCGCATGACCGGCCCCCGCGAAGGTACCGCGAGCGCGACTACTGCTGGTGGCTCGGCGTCCTAGGCCTGTGGGACCTTGAGACTCCCCCCCAGGGCGCCGAGCATGTCACCATCGCGGTCAGCGGCGTGCACGGCGGCAGCACCGTCGACTTCCGCGCCCTGGCCGCCCGCGGCATCACCCTCGTCGGCCGGACCACATCCTTCGACCACGGCACCATGCGCTTCGCGCCGGACGTCGGCGACAACATCGCCCACGGCGACGCCAGCTACCTGGCGCTGCTCGACCAGGCCGACGCCTACATCGCGCGGAACGGCCTTGATCTCCCCGAGGAACCGGCGGCGAGAATTCTGGGTCCCGACCCGGCCTGCGTGGCCGACCCGCTCCTCGAACTCGGCCTCGCGGCCGCCGGAGTCACCTCGGTCATCTGGGCGACGGGCTTCACCGTCGACTACAGCTGGCTGCGTGTCAGTGCGTTCGACGAGAACGGCAAGCCGAAGCACCGCCGCGGCGTGTCGTCCGAGCCCGGCGTCTACTTCCTGGGCCTGCCCTGGCTGTCCCGCCGCGGATCGAGCTTCATCTGGGGGGTCTGGCACGACGCCAGGTACGTGGCCGACCACATCGCGACCCAGCGCGGCTACCTCGCCTACCGGACGAGCCGCTAACCGGGGGCGGTGGTGGCCGACTACACGCTGCGCCAGCTGGAGTATTTCGTCGCGGTCGCCGAGTCCGGCAGCATCACCGGCGCGGCGGAGCAGGTGCACCTGTCCCAGTCGGCGATGTCGACCGCGCTCGCCGACCTCGAGCGTGCCCTGGACGTGCAGCTGCTGCTGCGCCATCACGCCCGCGGGGTCACTTTGACCGCGGCCGGCGAGCAACTGCTGACCGCCAGCCGGAGGCTGCTGGCCCAGGCCGGGGAGCTCAGCAGTGAGGCCCACGGGCTCGGCTACGGGCTGGCCGGGGCGCTGTCGATCGGCTGCTTCGGGGTGCTCGCCCCGTACGTGCTGCCCGACCTGATCGCCACCTGCGCCGAGCGTTACCCGCAGCTGCGACTGGACATCCATGAAGTCGACCTCGACGCGCTCGCCGAGGGGGTGCTCTGCGGCCGCTTCGAGCTCGGCCTGGGCTACGAATTGGCTCCGGATCCGCGGCTGGTCGTGGAGCGCGCGTTGACCCTCCCGCCATACGCGGCCTAGGACTCCCGAAGCTACGGCCAGGGGCAAAGTACGTGCAAGGCAGGAGGCGCCAGGGATACCCTCGCCGCGTCTCGTAAACGATCGTTTTCGGGACACAGGTCGGCTTTCGCCGGGCCGCTTGGTCAAACGCGTTGCAAAACCCGTGTACGAAAACAGTGTATCGTGCTGTTGCCTGCCGCCGTTTTTGATACAGTACTTGGGTGGGCTACCGCATCGGCTACGGCCGCGTTTCCACCCGTGACCAGAACCCCGACTCCCAGCGTGACGCGCTGGAAGCCGCCGAGTGCGACGAGGTCTTCATCGACAAGGCGTCCGGGAAGCTGGCCAGGCGGCCCGAGCTGGACAAAGCGCTCGGGCGGCTGCGCCCGGGCGACACGTTCGTGATCACCCGGCTGTCGCGGGCCATGCGGTCGCTGCGGGACCTGATCGACCTGGCTGCCGGCCTGCAGGCGCGCGGCATCGACCTGGTCGTGCTCAAGCAGGGGATCGACACCACCACCCCGTCCGGGCGGCTGGCATTCCACATCATGGGCGCGATCGATGAGTTCCAGCGCGAGCTCATCGTCGAGGGCACCCACGAGGGCCTGGCCGCGGCTCGGGCCCGCGGCTGCGTTGGCGGGCGGCCGCGCAAGCTCTCCGCCGACCAGGCCGCGCTCGCGCGCCAGCTCTACGACGAACGCGGCCCGGACGGCAAGCGGGCCCGCACCGTCGCGCAGATCGCCGCCATGTTCGGGGTCACCCGCGCCACGATCTACCGGCACCTGGATCGCCCTGCAGCCCCGGCTACCGCGGTGCGGACGCAGTACCAGGCCCGCCCGGGGCGCCGGGTGATCGTGGTCACCGACCTGGCGGACCTGCGCGGCCCCGCTCACGGCACGGTCACACTGCCGCTGTGGCTGTACTGGAGTCCCCCTGGCCGCGTGTTCGACCTGGACGACCCGTACGTGCTGCGGTCGATGTACCAGACCGTGCTCGGGGAAGCGGCCCGGCCGGAGGATCTGACCAGCCACCTGGATCGCGACACTCTGACCGTTGTCTGGCCGGACCTGCACCTGCCCAAGGGCGTGCGGCAAGCCTGGGAGGAGCACCACCCGGTGCTGCGCGCCACCAGGGCGTCGGCCGCCTGATGCCGCTGGACGAGCTGCACCGCGAGGTCACGGCGATTGCCCTGCGCGCCGCCGCCCGGCACGGTTTCGCCCTGGGGGGCGGCAACGCCCTGATCCAGTACGGCGTCATCAGCAGGCTCACCGAAGACGTGGACCTGTTCACCGACCGCGAGCACGGCGTGGAAGCCGCCGGCGACGCGGTGGAGTCCGCGCTGCGCGATGCCGGCTTCGAGGCCGAGCGTATCGACAAGACCGCCGGGCTGGCCGACCTCTTCCCCGGGATGGGCGAGGGGCTGGCCGAGTGGATCATCACCGCGCCTGGCGGCAGGCAGATGGCCCTGCAGCTGGCCTACTTCGACCGCAGCCGCGGCCCGGTGACCATGGACATCG
>DATJQX010000098.1:0-52314 GCA_035505275.1 Streptosporangiaceae bacterium
GGCCACGCGCAGCGGGCGGTCATCGACCTCTTCGGGCACCTCCTGATCCCCACCCTCGGGTTGCCCGTAGCGCAGGCGACGGCCCCGGTGGTTGCCTTCTTCCGCGCCGTGTCGGGGCTGATGCCGCCTAGGCTGCCTCGCCTCGTGCGCCTGGTGGAGCAACTCCTGACACCGCCGCAGGACAAGGGGTATCTGTTGGACGAGGTGCCCGAGCCGGAGCTGGCGGCGCTGCCCGATCCTGATGTGTTTTCCGACGAGCAGTGGCGTCAGTCCAGCGAGCTTCTGGAACTCGAGGAGGTGCCGAGGCGGCTGTCCGGGCTGCTCACCGACGCGCGGATCCTTGACCCGGATCTGCCGCTGCTGATCGCGTTGCGGGTTCTGCCGAGGCCGGGCTACCGCCGGTTCGGCTGCACGACCTGCGGCACGGCGCGGCCACCCTCGCACTGGCCGCCGGGGCCGATTTGAAAGTCGTTCAGGACATGCTTGGCCGCTCAAGCATCGTGCTCACCGCCGACACCTACACCTCGGTACTTCCCGAGGTCGCCCGCAAGGCCGCCGAGGACATCGCCACGCTGATCATCGCGGCGGGGTGCCTCGTCCCGGCACCTGTCGGCCTCGCCAGCCCGAGCCGCCCGACCGTGGCGGAGGACGCAGGGGATCCGACAGCTACGCCCACCCGGGACGGCAGGTCAGCCGTCCGCGGCACACCGGCCCGGACATTAACCAGGCGAGGCTGAGCGGCACGGCGCCGGCCAAGCGCCGCAACGCCCACATGATGGTTCAGTCAGCGGGTGGGCACGTGGCCATACCACGGCCGACCTCTGCCCATACCAGCACGCTGACAAAAGAAAGACCTGGGGTGGAACCCCAGGTCAGAACGGGTGCGCCGCCAGGGACTCGAACCCCGAACCCGCGGATTAAGAGTCCGCTGCTCTGCCAGTTGAGCTAGCGGCGCGTCCGGAAACGCTGTGATCGTAGCAGCAACCGGCGGGCATGGCCAATCCCAGACCGGGCCCGGGCTGCTGGTACCGGTCGCGATTTTCACCGCCAAACCCTCATATTCTGAACGCCCTGTGGTAGCTCGTCTCAGGCGGGCTTCGCCCGCGCGGCAGCGTGGCGACGGCGGCGCGTAAGACCGGGACGCCCCGGGCGCCGGCCTAAGGAGATCATGAGCAGCGGATACAGCGGTTACACGGACGTCTCTAGCCGTCACGGGGACGAGTCCCCGCCCGTGGCCAGACCGGCTCAGGCGTCGCCGGGTGCGAAGGAAGAGGGGTCGGCCAACCGGCTGGCCTGGCTGGACGTGCTCCGCGGCCTGGCCGCGCTGTGCGTGGTCTTCGACCACCTCAGCTACTACGTGCTCCAGCCCGCGCGGTGGGTCGTCTACGGGTGGTTCGACCCCGGCGACTACGGCGTCTTCGTCTTCTTCCTGATCAGCGGGTTCATCGTGCCCGCGTCGCTGGAGCGCAAGGGCAGCGTGCGGACGTTCTGGGTCAGCCGCCTGTTCCGGCTCTACCCGCTGTACCTGCTGGCCGTGGGGCTGGCGGTGGGGCTGTGGCTGGTGCACCTCGGGGGGCTGCGCGGCGCCGGCTCGGACCCGGAGACCTCCGTGCTCTCCCAGTTGCTCATGATGTCCAACGTGCTGGCCGGCCCGAACCTGCCGAACGTCGTCTGGTCCCTGTCCTACGAGATGATCTTCTACCTGGTCCTGGTGGCCCTGTTCACGGCCCGGATCCACCGGCGCAGCAGCTGGTACGCCCTCGCGTTCGCGGCCGCCGCCGTGGCCCTCGGCGGCCTGCTCCCGCAGGCCTACTTCTCGCACAGCCTGTCAAGTCCCCGCCTGATCGCCCTGGCCGCGGACCTGGCCGTGCTCGCCGGCCTGGCCGCGGCGGTCGTCATGCGCGGCAAGCCGCGCGTCCTGGGCGCCGCCCTCGCCGCGGTGGTGGCGGTCGCGCTGCTCGCCTTCAACGGAGGCTGGATCTACCCGTGGGAGGCCCTGGCGATCCTCGCGCTGATGTTCACCGGGACCGTGCTGTACCGGGCCGAGCAGGGACAATACCCGTGGCCCCGCGCCATCGCAGTCTCGGTTGCCGTCCTGGGGCTGGCCATCGCGGCGGGGGAGTGGCACAGCCACGCGTGGGGCATGTCCGCGTACTCCGAGCTGATCTTTGAGCGCCGCTGGGCCATCTCGCTGCTGCTGGCCGGGCTGACGTTCGCCGCCGGGCTGGCGCTCAGGAACGTCCGCTGGCCCCGGGCGCTGACGTGGCTCGGCCTGATCAGCTACTCGGTGTACCTGCTGCACCCGCTGCTGATCGAGGTCTACGACCACCTGCCCTGGGTCCCCCGGGATCACCCGTTCTGGCTGCAGATGATCCTCGCCGCGGCGTTCCTCGCGGTCTTGATCGCGGTCAGCTCGCTGACCTACCTCGGCGTCGAGCAGCCCATGCAGAATGCCGGCCGCCGGGTGGCTCGCTGGCTCGACGGCCACTTCGGCCCCGACCGTGCCCGCGACCGCGGGCCGGCCGGCCCGGAACGCGTCCTGGCCGGCCGCGCCCGGGCGGCCGTGGAGTAGCCGAAGGGCCGCGGCAGCTGGGATGTTCGGAAGAAAAGAATGAGAAAACCAATATCCCGAACGCCCTGTGGTAGCCCTGACAGGATGAGCGCCGGGATTGTGTGCGGGACATGACCAGCCGTGACGCGCCAGAATCCGCGCCCGCAGCCGAACTTCCCGACAAGCCGGGAAGCCGCCTGGCGTGGCTGGATGTGCTCCGCGGCCTGGCGGCGCTGTGCGTGGTCTTCAACCACTTCGGCTATTTCCTGCCCCAGGGCGTAAAGACACCCGTCTACCAGTGGGTCAATCCCGGCGATTACGGCGTCTTCGTCTTCTTCCTGATCAGCGGGTACATCGTGCCCGCGTCGCTGGAACGCAAGGGCAGCGTGCGGACATTCTGGGTCAGCCGCATATTCCGGCTCTACCCGCTCTACCTGCTCGCCGTCGGGATGGCGCTGGCCCTGTACCTGTTCCAGGTCGGGTCGCTGCGCGGCGAGGGCGCGGATCCCGAGACGTCCATCCTTTCCCAGCTGCTGATGATGTCGAACGTGCTCGCCGGGAAGAACCTGCCCAACGTAGTGTGGTCGCTTTCCTATGAGATGATCTTCTACCTGCTGCTCACGGCCCTGTTCATGGCGGGCATCCACCGGCGCAGCAGCAGGTACGCGCTGGCCCTCGCCGTCGCCGCCGTCGTGCTCGGCGGCGTGCTGCCGCAGGCGTTGTTCACCAGCAACCTGTCCAGCCCGCGTGTCATCGCGCTCGCCGCCGACCTGGTCGTCCTCGCCGGGCTGGCTCTCGCGGTCGCCCTGCGCGGCGTGCCGCGCCTGCTCGGCGCGGTCCTGGCGGCGCTGGTCGGGCTGGCCTTGCTCGCCTTCAACGGCACCTGGCTCCCGCCGTGGGAGGCGCTGTCGATCCTGGCGCTCATGTTCACCGGGACGATGCTCTACCGAGCCCAGCAGGGGCAGTACCGGTGGCGGAATGCCATCGCCGTCTCGGTCACGGTCCTGGGCCTCGCCATCGCGTCCGGTCTGTGGCACAGCCACGCCTGGGGCATGTCGCCAGGCGCCGAGCTCATCTGGGAGCGCTGCTGGATCACGTCGTTCCTGCTGGCCGGCCTGACGTTCGGGGCCGGGCTGGCGCTCCGCCGCGTGAGGTGGCCGAGGGCGCTGACGTGGCTGGGGCTGATCAGCTACTCGGTGTACCTGCTGCACCCGGCGCTCATCGACGTCTGCCGTCGCCTGCCCTGGACCGCGCACCAGTATTCGTTCTGGCCGCAGCTGCTCATGGACGCGCTGTTCCTGGCCGTCCTCATCGCGGTGTGCTCCCTGACCTACCTGTGCGTGGAACGGCCCATGCAAGAGGTCGGCCGGCGCGTCGCCCGCTGGCTCGATCGTCGGTTCGGCCCTGATCGCGTCCGAGTGCGGGCGGCAACCGAACCGGTCCTGGCCGGCCGCACCCGGGCGGCCACCGACTAACCGTGCTGCGGCATCCTGGTGTCATGGCTCCCGCGCACCCCCCGCTGCCGCCGCCCCGCGAACCCGGTAGGCCCTACCGGGTCTGCCTGGTGTGCCTCGGGAACTACTGCCGTTCCCCGATGGGCGAGACTGTGCTGCGCGGCTACCTGGCCGGCGCCGGACTCGGCGGGGCGGTCGTGGTAGACAGCGCGGGCACGGGCGACTGGCACGTCGGCCAGCCGATGAACGCGATGGCCCGCCAGGCGCTGGCCCGCCGCGGTTACGACGGCTCGGCGCATCGCGGCCGGCAGCTCAAGCCCTCCTGGCTCGCCGAACGCGACCTGTTCCTGGCCATGGACGCGGGCAACCTCGCGACGCTGCGGCGGATGGCCGGCCGGGCCGACGACGCGAGGATCCAGCTGTTCGGCCAGGCCGGCGGGCTGAGCGCTCACGGCGGCGAGGTCCCGGATCCGTACGGGGGGAACGCCGGCGAGTACGACCACGCGCTGGACCTGCTCACCGCCGCCGCGCCGGTCATCGCGGCCCGGCTGACCGAGCTGCTCGAGCCCGCCGCTCCGGACGGCCTCGACCCGAAAAGCCCAGAAGCCGCGGGGTGAGCAAGGGCGCTCCCGCCGCCAGCTGGATCGGACGGCTGACCGGCCTGGCCGTCCGGGACGCGCGGGTCGTCGGCTCGCAGCATGGCTACCAGCACCTCATGATCACGCTGTCCGGCGGGCGGCGGGCGTTCGCCAAGGCAGCCCTCCCCGTCGAGGCTGCCACGGCCAGCGCGGCCAGCGAAGACGACGCAGCGGCGGCGTTCGCCGCCGAGGCGAACGGCCTGCGCTGGCTGGCCGAGGCGGCCGCCGTCCCGGTCCCCGAAGTCCTCGCCGTCGGCCCGTCCGCGCTGGTCATCTCGATGGTCCCGCCCGGTGTGCCGACGCCGGACGCCGCGTTCGGGTTCGGGGCGGACCTCGCCAGGCTGCACGCGGCCGGGGCCGGCCACTTCGGCGCCCCCTGGCGCGGCTTCATCGCCAGCCTGCCCCTGGACAACGCCGAGCAGGACAGCTGGCCCGAGTGGTACGCCAGCCGCAGGCTGCTGCCGTACCTGCGCCTGGCCGTGGACGCGGGCGCGCTAAGGTCGCAGGACGCTCGGCTGGTGGAGGCGGTCGCCGACCGGATCGGCTCGCTGGCCGGCCCGGCCGAGCCGCCGAGCCGGATCCACGGCGACTGCTGGGCCGGGAACGTGCTGTGGTCCGCCGGGCGGGGCTGGCTCATCGACCCGGCGGCGCACGGCGGGCACCGCGAGACCGACCTGGCGATGCTGGCCCTGTTCGGCGCGCCCAGCCTGGACCGGATCATGGCCGGATACCTCGACACGGTGCCCCTGGCGGCCGGGTGGCGGTCGCGGATCCCGCTCCACCAGCTCCACCCGCTGCTGGTCCACGCGTGCCTGTTCGGTGCCTCGTACCGGGACAGCGTCCGTTCCGCCGCGCGCGCCGCGCTGGCGATCTGAGTGCTGACGGCCTGAGCCCGCGCCCCGTCAGGCCAGGTGCGGCTGTTCGGCCTGGCTCTCTGCCAGTTCCGGCTGGGCCACGTCCGCCGCGTCCGCCGCGTCCGGCTCCTCGTCCGAGTACTGGGTGCCGAGGGCCTCGGGGGCGAGCGGCAGCGCGATCCGGAACGTCGCGCCCTGCCCTTCGGCCGTGCTCACCGAGGCAACGCCGCCCTGGGCGCTCACCAGCGCGTCGACGATCGCCAGGCCCAGCCCGGTGCCGCCGCGCGTCCTGGCCTGGTCGGCGCGGTAGAACCGCTCGAACACCCGGCTGGCCTGCTCCGGGGTCATGCCGGGTCCGTGGTCGATCACCTCGAGGATCACCGCCGGCGTCGGGTCGCTGACCCGCGGGTCGACGACCCCGGAGCTGATCGACACCCGGATCGGGGTCCCGTCCGGCGTGTGCGTCAGCGCGTTGCTCATCAGGTTCCCGATGACCTGCCGGAGCTTCGGCTCGTCGCCGATGACCAGGAACGCGGCGCCCGGCTGGACCGACAAGTCGATATCCCGGGACGGCGCGAGCAGCCGGGCGTCGCCCACCGCGTCGGCGGCCAGCGTGAGCAGGTCGACCGGCTGCCTGGCCAGCGGCCGCTGCTGGTCGAGCCGGGCCAGCATCAGCAGGTCCTCGACGAGCAGGCCCATCCGGGCGGCTTCCTTCTCGACCCGCCCCATGATCCGCTCCAGGTCATCGGGCGTGAGCCGGTCTTGATCGCGGGCCGCTTCCCCGTTGCCGTTGCCGTTGTCCCGGACCAGGCCGCCGCGCTGCCGGTAGTACTCGGCGAAGCCCCGGATGGCGGTCAGCGGCGTGCGCAGCTCGTGGCTCGCGTCCGCGATGAACCGGCGCATGCGTTCCTCTGACTGGAGCGCCGCCTGCTCGGACTCCTCCTGCGCGTGGAACGCGGCCTCGATCTGGCTCAGCATGATGTTCAGGGACCGGCCGAGGCGGCCGATCTCGGTCTGCGGGTCCCGTTCCGGGACCCGCAGGTTCAGGTGCCCGGCCGCGATCTCGCCCGCGGTCTCCTCGATGTCCACCAGCGGTCGCAGGTTGGTCTGCACCACCGCGAACCCGGCCAGCGCCAGGACGGACAGGATCACGATGCTGACGACGATATCCACCCCGGTGAGCTGCTGGATCGTGGTGTAGACGGTGCTCACGTCCATCCCGACGACCATGGTGCCAGTGATGCTGCTGGTGCCGTTGGTAAGCGAAATGGTGGAGCTCGTCACCCGCCACCGGTCGCCGGACAGCTGCCCGGGCAGGGTGGTGGTCCACCCGTTAGTGGCCACCAGGGTGGGCTCGACCGCCTTGACCGACGAGGTGGCCGGGCCGTAGCCGGTGACCTGACACGATGTCATGTACCCGGCGGGCGCCGGCTCCGGCTGGACGACCTGCTGGATCGTGCCGCTAGCGGGGATCCACCAGACCGCGTACCCCTGGCCGGCCAGGCCGAGTACGGCCTGGCCGCACGGGTCGCCGTTGAGCGAGTCGGCTACGGCCTGCTGTGCCTCGATCTGCAGACGGCCGTTCTTCAGCGAGGAGTCCGCCTGGCCGATCAGGTACGTCCGCATGAACGTGACGCCCACGACGCTGATGACCACGAGCGCGATGATGACGAGCGCGAGCAGCGATGCGATGAGCTTGGCCCGCAGGGAGGTCCGCTTCGATAGCTGGCTGGCCGCTCGCCACCGCCCCGCCGCCCAGTGGCCGGCGCCGCTGCTTTCCCTTTCGTGCGCTGACATCGCCGGTGACCTTCCTACGACGGAAGCCGCAGCACGTATCCCACGCCGCGCAGGGTGTGGATCAGCCGGGGTTCCTTCGTGTCCACCTTACGGCGCAGGACCGACACGTACGATTCCACGATCCCGGTGTCGCCGCGGAAGTCGTAGTCCCAGACGTGGTCGAGGATCTGCATCTTCGAAAGCACCCGGTTGGCGTTGCTCATGAAGTACCGCAGCAGCTTGAACTCGGTGGGGGAGAGCTGGATCTGCTCCCCGCCGCGCCACACCTCGTGGCTTTCCTCGTCAAGTTCGAGGTCGGCGAACGTGAGCCTGGGCGTCGGCTCGACGCCCTCGCCCCTGGTCCGGCGAAGGACCGCCCGGATCCGCGCGATGACCTCCTCCAGGCTGAACGGCTTGGTGACGTAGTCGTCGCCACCGAGGGTGAGGCCGCGGATCTTGTCCTCGGTGGCGTCGCGAGCGGTCAGGAAGACGACCGGAATCCGGGCGCCGCCCCCGCGAAGGCGCCTGATCACGTCGAACCCGTCCATGTCCGGCAGCATCACGTCGAGCACGATGAGGTCCGGACGGTGGCGCTGAGCAGCTTGCACCGCCTCGGTTCCGGCGGCCGCCGTGACGACGTCGAAACCCGCGTAGCGCAGGCTGGCGGACAGCAACTCAAGGATGTTCGGCTCGTCTTCGACGACGAGGAGCCTGGCATCCGGTCGCTGGCGCGCATCGGTCAGCGTGTCCATGCTGTGTATTGTCGCGCGCCACGCTGAGGATAACCTGAACGCCCGCTGGAGATGGACTCCGGCCGCCGCGTGAGCCGCGGGCCGGGTCACGGGTGAGCATGGCCCCTGGCGTCGCGCCAGTAGGCGATCGCGGCGGGCCGCGAGCCGACGCCGAGCTTGGAGTAGATCCGCCTGACGTGGTTCTTCACGGTCTTCTCCGCCAGGAACAGGCGCGCGGCAATCTCGCCGTTGGTCTGCCCGTCCGCGATGAGCGACATGACCTCCGCCTCGCGCGCTGACAGCCCGCCTGCGACCCGGGTGCCGTTGAGCCTGAAGCCCTCACCCGCGTCCGGTCCAGGATTCTCCCGGTCGCCCATGTAACCTCCGGCTACCGGCGCATAAACTGACATAGATGTCTTAATGGTGACTCTTACCCAGGCCTGGAGACGGGCATGCCCGTCCAGTACGCAATTGGGTTGAGGAGCGCCCCGGCCGGCGTCATCGTGGAAAGCATGAATCAGGCCGAGCTCAGCCCGGATCAGCTGCGCCGGGACCCGCTCCCGTTGCGCGGCCGCGTGGCCGTCGTGACCGGGGTCAGCCGCCGCGCGGGCATCGGCTACGCCGTGGCCCGCAGGCTGGCCGCGCTCGGCGCCAGCCTGTTCCTGCATCACTACGCCCCGCACGACCGCGACCAGCCCTGGGGCGCCGACCCCGGGGGACCGGCGGCCGTGCTGGCCGGCGTGACCGCCGCCCTGGCCGCCGACGGCGCCCGCGTTCGCGACCTGCACTGCGACTTGGCCCTCCCCGAGGCGCCCGCTCAGCTCATCGGGGCGGCCACCGAAGCGTTCGGTTCCCTGGACGTCCTGGTCTGCAACCACGCCCGCAGCGGCGGCGATGGCCCGCTCGGCACCCTGGACGCGGCCATGCTCGACGCGCACTGGGCCGTCAACGCCCGCTCCGCGATCCTGCTGGCCCAGGCGTTCGCCGCCCAGCACGACGGCCGCCCCGGCGGGCGGATCATCTTCATGACCTCCGGGCAGGATCTCGGGCCGATGGGCGGCGAGGTCGCCTACGCCGCGAGCAAGGGCGCGCTCGCCTCGATCACCAGGACCCTCGCCGACCATGTGGCCGACCGGGGCATCACCCTGAACACGGTCAACCCGGGCCCGGTCGACACCGGCTACGCGCCGCCCGAGGTCCACGAGGCCGTCCGCCGCCAGTCCCCCGCGAAACGCTGGGGTGACCCCGACGACCCCGCCCGCCTGATCGCCTGGCTGGTCACCGACGAGGCGGCCTGGATCACCGGCCAGGTCATCAACACCGAAGGCGGCTTCCGCCGCTGGGCCTGATCTACCGTGAGTGCCATGAGTGACCTCAGGGGACCCGCGGCCAGAACCTTCCCGTTCAACACCGGCTGGCTCTTCGGCGCCGCGTCGCCCGGCAGCAGCCAGCCCGGGTTCGACGACAGCGCCTTCGCGCCCGTGACGCTGCCGCACACCGTGGCCTCCCTGTCCTGGCGGGACTGGGACCCGTCAGCCTGGGAGCGGGTATGGGCGTACCGCAAGCATTTCGACGCGCCGGCCGGCCTCGATAGCCAACGCGTGTTCCTCGACTTCGACGCCGCGATGACCGGCGCCACGGTCACGCTGAACGGTGCCGACGTCGCCGAACACCTCGGTGGCTACCTCCCGTTCAGGCCCGAGCTCACCGCGGCGCTGCACCCGGGCGCGAACGTGCTGGCGGTGACGCTGGACTCCACCTTCAACCTCAACGTGCCCCCGGACCGGCCCGCGCCCGAGCCGAGTACGTCGGTGGACTACTGGCAGCCAGGGGGCATCTACCGCGAGGTCAGGCTGCGGGCCGTGCCGCAGGTCTTCCTGGCCGACGTGTTCGCCAAGCCGGTCAACGTCCTGGACCCCGCCGCCAGGCAGGTCGTCGTGCAGGCCACGGTGGACGCGGCCCAGGTACCGCAGGGAACCGCCCAGATCGCCGTCGAACTGCTCGACGACGCCCGCCCGATCGCGTCCAGCCTGCTGCCCCTGGCCATCACCGAGCCGGGTCAGGTGACGGTTACCGCGACGCTGGCCGGGCTCGGCGACGTCACGCTGTGGGACACCGACCGCCCCAGGCTGTACCACGTGGTCACGACGCTGCTGCTGGACGGCCGCCCGCTGCACCGTTACCGGGTCCGGACCGGTTTCCGCGAGGCCGTGTTCACCCGCGACGGGTTCTTCCTCAACGGGCGGCGCCTCAAGCTGCTCGGGGTCAACCGGCACCAGTTCTACCCGTTCGCCGGCGGCGCGATGCCCGCCCGCGTGCAGGCCAGGGACGCGAGGATCATCCGGCACGAGCTGAACTGCACCATGGTCCGCTGCGCGCACTACCCGCAGTCGGAGGACTTCTACGACGCCTGCGACGAGGTCGGCCTGATGGCGTGGGAGGAGGCCCCCGGGTGGGGCTACCTCGGGGACGACGACTGGCTCGCGCTCGCCTACCGCGACATCGGGCAGATGATCGTCAGGGACCGGAACCACCCGTCGATCATCGTCTGGGGCGCCCGCCTCAACGAGACGCCGAACAACGTTCCCTTCTACACCAGCACGAACGAACTCGCCCACGCCCTGGACGACTCACGCCAGACGGCGGGCGCGATGCCGGGCATGTGGGACACCCTCGATTTCGAGCAGGACGTCTTCGGCGAGGACGACTACTCGAGCGTCAAGGACGCGACGGGCACCAAGGAGCCGACGCTCCACCCGCCGGTGACCGCGGCGGGCCGGCCGTACCTGGTCAGCGAGGCCGTCGGCACGCTGTCCGGCCCGGCCCGCTACTACCGCCGCACCGACCCTCAGGCCGTCCAGCAGGGGCAGGCCACGGCACACGCGCGGGTGCACGACCTGGCCGCCTCCGACGACCGCTACTGCGGCCTGCTCGCCTGGACCGGGATCGACTACCCCTCCGGCAGCGGCAACCAGTACCGGGGGGTGAAGTACACCGGCGTGGTCGACCTGTTCCGCATCCCCAAGCCCGGCGCCGCCATCTACCAGGCGCAGGCCGACCCGCGGGTCAAACCGGTCATCGCGCCCGCGTTCTACTGGGACTTCGGACCGGTCTCCCCGGTCACCAGCCTGCCGAACGCCATGATCTGCGCCAACCTGGACCGCCTCGAGGTCTACGTCGGCGGCCGGCCCTTCGCGACCCTCACCCCCGACACCGCCGGCTACCCGAACCTGCCCTACCCGCCCTCGTTCGCCGACTTCAGCGCGGTCGACGGCTCGTCCCGGCCCGAGTTGCGCATCGACGGCTACCTGGGCGACACCATGGTCGCCTCCCGCTCGTTCTCGTCGGACCCGTCCGGCGACGTGCTGTTCCTGGGCGCCGACGACGACGAGATCAACGCCGACGGGGTGGACGCCACCCGCCTGATGTTCCGCGCGCTGGACCGCTACGGCGCGCCCCGCCCCTACGTCACCGGCCAGGTCACCCTCGACGTCGAAGGACCGGCCGTCCTCGTCGGCGACAACCCGCTCGACTTCTCCGCCGCCGGCGGCGCGGGCGCCGTCTGGCTCCGCTCGCTCCCCGCCTCCCCGGGCCCGGTCACCGTCACCGCCAGCCACCCCGCCCTGGGCCGCGCCATGAAAAAAATATTCGTCAGATAGCCGCGGTCGGCGGCTCCCGGAGTCCATGCCCCGACCCGCCGCCCGGCATCAACCGCATACCGGTCTAGCCTGCTTCCTGTGAGTTCTAGAACCTGGCTGCACTGGGCAGGTCCGGGCGCGCCGCGCGGCCGCCGTGCCTGACGACCTGTTCCCTGTGACCTGGGCGGGGCGGCAGGCGATCGTCGCCTTCCCCGGGCAGGTCGATGTCTCCAACGCCGGCCAGCTCCGCGATCGGCTGCTCTCCGTGATCAACCGCGGCGCCAGCATCCTGATCGCCGACATGACCGGCACGGTGTCCCTCGACCACGCCGGGGTGGACGCCATCGCGAGGGCCTGCCAGCGAGCCGCGGCTAGCGGCACGCAGCTCAGGCTGGTGGTCACCGCTCCCGTCGTCAGGCGCGTGCTCACCATCGAAGGACTGGACCGGCTGGTCTCCATCTATCCCATGTTGGAGGCGGCCGTCGCCGAGAACGTGCCCGGAGGCGGCCTCCATGCGCCACCTGGAGCCGCTGCCGGGCCGCAGAGCGGTACCGCCAGCGGCGTCACCGCCGTGCCCGGGGCCCGGGTCATCACCCCGGCCGTGCTCTGGCAAGTGCTCGATGCCCTGGGCGACGGCCTCGCCCTGACCGGCGAAGACGGTAAGATCGCGCTGGTCAACCGGCGTTGCGCCGAGATGCTGGGCTACCAGCGGGAGGAACTGGCCGGCCTGCCGATCGACGAGCTTGTCCCGTCCGAGGTGCGGGCCGCACACCACGGCTACCGCGCCGGCTACCAGCAGGCACCGCGAGCCCGGCCGATGGCCGACCGGGCCCGGCTGGCCGCCCTGCGGAAGGACGGGACCACGTTCCCCGTCGAGATCAGCCTGAGCCCGGTCCCGACCGCTACGGAGAACTACGTTCTGGCCGTGATCCGGGACGCCACCGTAGGTCGCAGGCGAGGTGACCTAGCGGACCTGGCCCGGGGCGTGGTCGCTGAGCCGCCGCCGCTGGCCAAGGGCCTGCTCGACCGCGTCGTCCGGCACTTGTTCGAGGTCGGCCTGAGCCTGCAGGCCGCCGCGGGCCTGCCGGGCGAGGTGGCCCGGCAGCGCCTCGGCGAGACGCTGGACCAGCTGGACGACGTGATCCAGGAGATCCGCGATTATGCCTTCACTTCTGGTGACGGGTAGCGGCGCCTGAGGCGGGCCAACGTCACGGGTGCTGCGGCGACCCGGCCCCGTTGGGAGCGGCGGCGTCCGCGGCACCCGGGTGACCACCGATCTGGGCTTGCACCTGGGCCAGGAAACTGCGGATCGTGGCGGTGGCCACGCGGTGCAAGATCGCCCGGTCGAGCGCCTCGCCGACTGCGCCGAGAGGCGGCCGGTACGAGCCGACGATCGTCAGCAAGGTGGCGCGCCCCCCAGCGGGAGCCAGCCTGATATCGGCGTCGAGCACCGGGAACAGCCGGCCGTGCGGTCCCGTAGCCTCCCAGCGGATCGCGAACCCAGCCGACGTGTCGGTGTGGGCCAGCTCGCGGACTTGCACCCGGACCAGCTTGGACAGGCCGCCGACACCGACGCGGACGATGCTGGCCCCCTCGTCGCGGTATGCGTCTTGCGATGCGATGACCAGCACACCGCTCTCGGCCAGCTGGGCCAGCCGCTCGCGGGCGGCCGCGAACGGGACGTGGAGCAGCACTTGATCCTCGACGAACATTCCTGCATTCCACATAACTGACGGTGCGTCAGGCAAGGCCGAAGGTCCCGAATTCGGTCCCTGACGGCCTATCCGAGCGATGCGGCGCGCATCGTTTACTGCCGCCAGGGACCTTGGTCCTTAAACTCGCCTGGTCGCAGTGCCTAGAGTTGACGTAACACGCGGCCCCGGTCGGGGCCGCCCACTGCTAGCGCCGGGAGTCAAAGGTGAGCGGTCCAGCGTCAAGCGACGAGGCCAGGCAGCCGATCGCGGTGTTCCTCCTCGACGATCACGAGGTGGTCCGCCGCGGCGTCCGCGACCTGCTCGAGGCCGAGCCCGACATCAAGGTGGTCGGCGAGGCGGGAACCGTATCCTCGGCGCTGGCCCGCATCCCGGCGCTCAAGCCGGACGTGGCGGTACTGGACGTGCGTCTGCCGGACGGGGACGGGGTGTCGGTATGCCGGGAGATCCGGTCCCGGATGCCCGAGGTCGCCTGCCTGATGCTCACCTCGTTCGGCGACGACGAGGCGCTGTTCGACGCGATCATGGCCGGGGCGGCGGGCTACGTGCTCAAGCAGATCCGCGGTACCGACCTGGTCGGCGCGGTCCGGACCGTGGCCTCGGGCCAGTCCATGCTGGACCCGCGCGCGGCCAGCCAGCTGATGGCCCGGCTGCGGGATCAGTCGACGCGACGTGATCCCCTGGCCGGCCTGTCCGCCCAGGAGCGAAAGATCCTGGAGCTGATCGGGGAGGGGCTGACCAACCGGCAGATCGGCGAGCAGATGTTCCTGGCCGAGAAGACGGTGAAGAACTACGTGTCGGCCCTGTTCGCCAAGCTGGGCATGGAGCGCCGCACCCAGGCCGCCGCGTACGCGGTCCGGGTATTCGACGACCAGCACGACCCCAGGAGTCCCGGCGAGTAGGGACGTTGTTCCCTAGGCCCGGCGCCCGCGCCCCTGGCATTCTCCTGGATATGGACTCCGACGGCCTCGCCCCGAAGACACTGACCAAGGCAGAATGCTTCCGCCTCATGGCATCGGTGCCCGTGGGGCGGGTCATCTATACCCGGCAGGCGCTGCCCGCGGTGGACCTGGTCAGCTTCGCGCTCGACGGCGGCGACATCATCATCACGACGGACCGCCACGGCCAGCTGGCCGCCGCGACCCGCGGGGCCGTGGTCGCGTTCGAGGTTGACAGCGTGGACCCCGACCTGCGCACCGGGTGGAGCGTCACCGCAGTCGGCCATGCGCACGAGGTCACCGACCCGGACGAGGTCGGCCGGCTGGAGCAGATAGGCCTCAGCTCGTGGGCGCCCGTGAAACGGGGTTATTTCATGCGGATCTCGCCGGGGATTCTCAACGGCCTGCGGCTGACCGCGCTCAGCTCAGAACACCTTCACCCGACCCCGCGAGAGCAGCAGTGCGCCTAGCTCCGCGGGAGCGGCTGGCGGAGGTCGCCGGCGCTAGGGCGTAATCCGGAGACCAAGGTCCCCTGCATCGCTGACGTACAGCCCTGTCGCTTCCCCGCCGCGATCAGAGAACCTGGATCCATGGCACGAGGAGCAGCCTGGCTCCTGTTGGCCACCGGACTGGCCCGGATGGAAGGCGCGACCGCCGCGTACACCCGGGCCAGCGACAATTCCCGGGCCTACCCTCCGCCGCGTTCGGCCATCGTGACGATCAGCCGCGGGGTACGCGCCATTCCAGCCTGGTCCCGGGCGGGTCCGCGGCTGGATCGGCCGGGCCGGCCTGGAGCTCGCCGCCGAGCTTCTCGGCACGGATGGCCAGGTTCCGCAGCCCGCTGCGCCTGCCGTCGGCCGGGATCCCGGTCCCGTTGTCGGTGACCTGGACGGCCAGCATCCGGTCCGCATCGACGTCCACCATCACGTCGACCCGGGTGGCGTTCGCGTGCCTGGCCGCGTTGGACAGGGCCTCGCGCAGCGCCGCGAGCGCTTGCTCGGCCACCTCCGGCCTGATCTCGCCGCCCAGGCCCGCCCCGAGCCGCAGCGACGGGCCGAACCCGAGCAACGGCGTCATCTCCTCCACCAGGTCGACGATCTCCCCGCGCAGGTCCCGCCCGGCGGCAGCGCCCCTGGCCTGCAGCGCGAAGATGGCCCCCCGGATCTCCTTGATGGTCTCGTCCATCGCGTCTACCGCGTTGGTGATCCGGCTGGCCACCTCCGGCCTGGTGATCATCGGCATGGTCCCCTCCAGCGACATGCCGGTGGCATAGAGCCGCTGGATCACGTGGTCGTGCAGGTCACGCGCGATCCGGTCCCGGTCCTCGTACAGCGAGAGCCGCTCGGCCTCGGCCCGGCTGGCGGCCAGCTCGAGCGCGACGCCGGCCTGGGCGGCGAAGGCGGCGACCATGTCCGTCAGGGCCTGCGGAAACGGTGCCGCATCGTGGCGGCGCCCGACGGTGAGCACGCCGCGGACATTGCCGGGTGCGCCGAGCGGGAACACGATCGCGGGCCCGATCTGGCTCATCGCGGCGCGCGCGGACGCGGCGGCGCGCTCGTCGGCGGCGAAGTCGGCGGAGGTCAGGGGCTCGCCGGAGGCCAGGACCTGTCCCGACAGGGACTCGCCGGCCGGAAGGACCAGGCCGCGCGCGGCGTCGGCGCCGTCGCCCTCGGCGTGGGTGATCGTCAGCCGGCGCCCCTCCTCGTCGGGCAGGGCGAGGACGGCCAGGTCGGCCCCGGACAGGTCCATCGCCTGCCGGGTGAGGCCGGCCAGCACCTCGGCGGGCTCGGAGCCGGACAGCAGCCGCGTGGTGACCTCGGCACTGGCCTGGATCCAGCGCTGCGCACGGCGGGCCGCCTCGTACAGCCGCGCGTTCTCCACCGCCACGCCGGCCGCGGCGCCCAGCGCGACAAGCACGGCCTCGTCGTCTTCGGTGAACTCCCCGCCGCCGTGCTTGTTGGTCAGGTACAGGTTGCCGAACACCTCGTCGCGGACCCGCACCGGGACGCCGAGGAAGCTGCGCATCGGCGGGTGCCCGTCAGGGAAACCCGACGATTCAGCGTGGTCGGCTATGTTGGCTAGGCGCAACGGGTGGGGGTCGTCGATCAGCAGGCCGAGCAGGCCGCGCCCCTCGGGCCAGTGGTGGATGCGCCCGATCTCCTCCTGGCTCAGGCCGACGGGGATGAACTCGGCCAGCCGTTCACTGTCGCCGATCACGCCCAGCGCCCCGTAGGACGCGTCCACCAGCCCGACCGCGGTCTCGACGATCCGCCGCAGCGTCGACTCCAGGTCAAGGCCCGAGCCGATCGCGACCACCGCCTCAAGCAGGCCGCGCATCCGGTCCCTGGTAGCCAGGACCGCCTGCAGCCGTGCCTGCAACTCGGCGAGCAGCTCGTCCAGCTGCAGGTGCGGCAGCAGTTCCGGGCGATCCACGCTTGCTCCACCAGCCGATCTGTTCAGCAGCAAATGCACCGTAAGGATAACTGGCGTCAGTGGTCGCGATCACCCGGGGAGACCAAGATCATTCATGCCGAACGGGCGGTGGTTTCCCACCCGGGCCAGCCGGGCCGACCCGGGCCAGGAACCTTCCGCCGAACCCATCAGACCCGCTCGAAGATCGCCGCGATGCCCTGCCCGCCGCCGATGCACATGGTGGCGAGGGCGTACCGGCCGCCGGTTCGCTTGAGCTCGTACAGGGATTTGACCGCCAGGATGGCTCCGGTGGCGCCGACGGGGTGGCCCAGGGAGATCCCGCTGCCGTTCGGGTTGGTCCGCTCGGCCGGCAGGTCCAGTTCCCTGGCGACGGCCAGTGCCTGGGCGGCGAAGGCCTCGTTCACCTCGAACACGTCGATCTGGTCGGCCTTGATGCCGGTGCGGTCCAGCACTGCGCGGATGGCGGGCACCGGGCCCATGCCCATGATCCGCGGCTCGACCCCGGCGTGCGCGTACCCAGCCAGCCTGCCGAGCGGGGTCAGGCCGCTGCTGGTCACGAAGGACTCCGACGCGAGCACCAGGGCCGCGGCCGCGTCGTTGAGGCCGGAAGCGTTGCCCGCGGTCACCGTGCCGTCGCTGGCGAAGGCGGGCCGGAGCCTGGCCAGGTCGTCCAGGCTGACGCCGGGCCGGACGTGCTCGTCGCTGTCGACGAGCGTGGTGCCCCTCTTGCCCGGTACCTCGACGGGCAGGATCTGCTCGGTGAAGTATCCGGCCGCGGCCGCGGCCGCGGCCCGGCGGTGGCTCTCGGCGGCCAGCGCGTCCTGGTCGGCCCGGGACACGCCGAAGTCGGCGGCGACGTTCTCCGCCGTCACGCCCATGTGGCAGGCGTCGAACGGGTCGGTGAGCGCGCCGACCATCGGGTCGATCGCGACCGCGTCGTTCATCCGCTGGCCCCAGCGCATGCCGGGCAGCCAGTACGGGGCACGGCTCATCGACTCGGTTCCGCCGGCCACCGCCACCTCGTAATCGCCCAGCATGATCGACTGCGACGCCGACACGATGGCCTGCAGCCCGCTGCCGCACAGCCGGTTGAGGGTGAGCGCGGGCGTCCCGCTGTCCAGGCCGCCGTTCAGGGCGGCCACCCGGGCCAGGTACATGTCCCTGATCTCGGTGTGGATCACGTGGCCGAACACGACGTGGCCGACCTGGCCGGGTTCCGTGCCGGACCGCCTGACCGCCTCGGAGACGACCTTCGCGGCCAGGTCAGCGGGCGGTACGGAGGCCAGGCCCCCGCCGTACTTGCCGATCGGGGTCCTGACGGCGGACAGGACGAACACCTCTTCCATGATCTCCTCATCTCACATGTCCAGGCCGCCGTTGACGGCCCAGATCTGCCCGGTGATGTACGACGACTCGTCGGCCGCCAGGAACGCGACCACCCGTGCTATTTCCTCCGGCCTGCCGAGCCGGCCGACCGGTATCTGGCTGCGCAGCCGCTCCATCACCTTGTCCGGAATGGTGGCCAGCATGTCGGTGGCGATGTATCCGGGGGTCACGCCGTTGACCGTCAGCCCGGGGCCGTCCCCGGCCGGGCGCTGCGACCGGTTCAGCATGAACACGGCCTCCCTGGCCAGCGACTTGGTCAGGCCGAACAGCCCCGACTTGGACGCCGCGTAGTTCGCCTGCCCGATGTTGCCGGTCTCCCCGATCACCGAGGAGACGTTGATGATCCGGCCGGTGCCGCGCACGAGCATGTGCTCAAGCGCCGCCTGGGCCACGAAGAAGGCGCCGGACAGGTTGATCGAGATCACCCGCAGCCAGTCCTCGTCACCCATCTTGGCCACGGTCCTGTCGATGGTGATCCCGGCGTTGTTGACCAGGATGTCCAGGCGTCCGTGCTGCTCGATGACCTCGCCTACCACGCGCCGGCAGTCGCCCGGTTCGCCGATGTTCCCGTGGTGGACGGTGATCGTGCCCGGATACCCGGCGTTCATGTCGGCGGTGAACTTCTCCGCCGCCTCATGCTGCCGCCAGTACCCGGCGGCGACGTGCGCGCCATCCCGGGCCAGGTAGTGGCTGATGGCGGCCCCGATGCCGCGGGTGCCGCCGGTGACCAGGGCTACCCGGCCGTCCAGCCTGCCCTTCGTGCCGGGCGGGTTCTCCTGGGTTGTGGTCGTCATCGCGCTCCCTCCTTCCTGTCCGCGCCGTCCGTAGCCACGTCGCTGCGGACGCTGGTGACGGCGCGGGCGTTGTGCTGGAGCTGGGCCAGCACCGCTGGGTCACGCAGGGTGGTCACGTCGCCTGGCTCGCGGTCTTCTGCGATGTCACGCAGGAGCCTGCGCATGATCTTCCCGGACCTGGTCTTGGGCAGGTCGTCGGCCCAGACGATCCGGCCGGGCCGGGCCAGCTTGCCGATCTTCTGCCCGACGTGCTCGCGCAGTCTCGCCTCGAGGTCCGCCTCGGGCACGACACCGGAGCTCAGGGTGACGTAGGCCACGACCGCCTGGCCGGTCAGGTCGTCGGCCGCCGCGATGACCGCGGCCTCTGCCACCCAGGGGTGCGAGACCAAGGCCGATTCGATCTCCGCGGTGGACAGCCGGTGACCGGATACGTTGATGACGTCGTCCACGCGCCCGGTGATCCAGAAATAGCCGTCCTCGTCGCGCCGTGCGCCGTCGCCCGCGAAATAGGTGCCGGGGCCGAACCGGCCGAAGTACGTCTGGACGTAACGGTCCGGGTCGTCGTACAGGGTCCTGAGCATGCTCGGCCACGGCCTGGTCAGCACGAGAAGGCCGCTGCCGTGGCTGATCTCGCCGCCTGACTCGTCCACCAGGGCGGCCGACACGCCGGGCAGCGGGAGTCCGGCCGACCCGGGCTTGGCCGGGATGGCGCCGGGCAACGTGGAGATCATGATGGCGCCGGTCTCGGTTTGCCACCACGTGTCCACGATCGGGCAGCGCTCGCCGCCGATGACCGCGTGATACCACAGCCACGCCTTGGGGTTGATCGGCTCGCCGACCGTGCCGAGCAGCCGCAGCGACGACAGGTCGTGCCTGGCCGGGTATTCCTCTCCCCACTTCATGCAGGCACGGATGGCGGTCGGCGCGGTGTAGAAGATCGTCACGCCGTACCGTTCGGCGATCTCCCACCAGATGTCCTTGTCCGGGTAGTCGGGGGCGCCTTCGAACATCACCGACGTGCAGCCGTTGGCCAGCGGCCCGTACACGATGTACGAATGCCCGGTGATCCAGCCCACGTCGGCCGTGCACCAGAAGACGTCTCGGTCGGCGTCCAGGTCGAAGACCATCGCCATGGTGGTGGTCACCCCCGTGAGGTAGCCGCCGGTGGTGTGCAGGATGCCCTTGGGCTTGGCGGTCGAGCCGGAGGAGTAGAGCAGGAACAGCGGGTGCTCGGCCGCCATCGGCTCGGCCGGGCAGACCGGGTCGGCCGCGCCGATCAGGTCGTCGAACCACGCATCCCGCCCGGGGCGCATCGCGCACGAGGCGCCGGCGGACCGGACCACCACCACCGTCGCCAGGTCGGGCAGGTCGGAAATCACCTCGTCCACTCGCTCCTTGACCGGGATGAACGTGCCCTTGCGCCGGGCGCCGTCGGCGACGATCAGCGCCTTGGCGCGGGAGACCTCGAGCCGCTCGCGCACCGCGGTGGGCGCGAAGCCGCCGAACACGACGGTGTGCGGCGCGCCGATGCGAGCGCAGGCGAGCATGGCCACGACGACCTCGGGGATCATCGGCAGGTAGATGCCGACGACGTCGCCCTTGGCGATCCCGCGCGCCTTGAGCGCGCTGGCCAGCCGCTGCACCTGATCGAGCAACCAGGCGTAGGTCAGCACGCGTTCCTCGCCCTCCTCGCCGCGCCAGTAGAAGGCGACCCGGTCGCCGCGCCCGGCCAGCACGTGACGGTCCAGGCAGTTGTAGGACGCGTTGATGGTCCCGTCGGCGAACCAGGTGTAGAACGGCGCGTCGGTGTCGTCGAGTACCGCGGCGAAAGGCGTGTCCCAGTGCAGCCGCTCCCGCGCCTGCGCCGCCCACCAGGCCTCCGGATCGGCCGCGGCCTGCTGGTAGACGGCCTGGTCCCGCACCTGCGCCCGGCCGGCGAACTCGGCCGGCGGCGGGAACTCCGCCACCTCGAGCAGCCCTTCGAGGCGGTCGCCAAGCGAAGACGTTGAATCTGACATCTCTGCTCCTCAGGGAGTTTTCTGTTAGCCCACTGGGGCGGGCCGCGATCAGGTCACCAGCCGGAAGTGGCCCAGTTCCTCCTCGGTGAGCAGGCGGGACCTGATCAGGAACCGGACGCCTTGCGGGGCCTCGAGCGAAAAGCCACCGCCCCGGCCGGGCACCACGTCGACGGTCAGGTGGGTGTGCTTCCAGTACTGGTACTGTGCGCGGGACATCCAGAACGGGACCGGCCGGTCCAGCCCGGGTACCGGCAGCTCGCCGAGCAGGATGTCGGCCTCGCCGGTCTGGAGCTCGCCGTCGGGGTAGCACATCGGCGACGACCCGTCGCAGCAGCCGCCCGACTGATGGAACATCAGCGGGCCGTGCTGGGCGGCCAGCCGCCGCAGCAGGCCGGCTGCGGCGGCGGTCAGGTCGACCCGGCGTGGTTCATCCTTGGTCATGGCGTCCCGGCCTAGAAGAAGCCGAGGGCCTTCGGGGAGTAGCTGACCAGCAGGTTCTTGGTCTGCTGGTAGTGCTCGAGCATCATCAGGTGGGTTTCGCGGCCGACCCCTGACTGCTTGTACCCGCCGAACGCCGCGTGCGCCGGGTAGGCGTGGTAGCAGTTCGTCCACACCCGGCCCGCCTGGATCTCCCGGCCGGCCCGGTAGGCGAGGGCCCCGTCCCTGGTCCAGACGCCCGCGCCGAGCCCGTACAGGGTGTCGTTGGCGAGCTTGAGGGCGTCGGCCTCGTCGGCGAAGCTGGCCACCGACACCACCGGGCCGAAGATCTCCTCCTGGAAGATGCGCATGGAGTTGTCGCCCGCGAAGATGGTCGGGGTCATGTAGTAGCCGCCGGCCAGCTCGCCGCCCAGGCGGGCGCGCTCACCGCCGGTCAGGACCTTGGCGCCCTCGGCCTTGCCGATGTCGATATAGGACAGGATCTTCTCCAGCTGGTCGTTGGAGGCCTGTGCGCCGATCATGGTCGCCGTGTCCAGCGGGTTGCCCTGCTTGACGGCCTGGGTCCTGGCCACGGCGTCGGCCAGGAACGCCTCGTAGATGTCCTGCTGGATGAGCGCGCGGGACGGGCAGGTGCAGACCTCGCCCTGGTTCAGCGCGAACATGGTGAAGCCCTCAAGCGCCTTGTCGTAGAACTCGTCATGCGCCGCGGCGACGTCGGAGAAGAAGATGTTCGGGCTCTTGCCGCCCAGTTCCAGCGTGACCGGGATCAGGTTCTGGCTGGCGTACTGCATGATCAGGCGGCCGGTGGTGGTCTCGCCGGTGAACGCCACCTTGGCGACCCGGGAGCTCGACGCCAGCGGCTTGCCGGCCTCCACGCCGAAGCCGTTCACGACGTTCAGCACGCCCGGCGGCAGCAGGTCGGCGACCAGCTCGATGACCTTGAGGATGGACCACGGCGTCTGCTCGGCCGGTTTGAGGACGACGCAGTTGCCTGCGGCCAGCGCGGGCGCCAGCTTCCAGGTGGCCATGAGGATCGGGAAGTTCCATGGGATGATCTGGCCCACCACGCCGAGCGGCTCGTGGAAGTGGTAGGCGATGGTGTCGGCGTCGATCTCGGAGATGCTGCCCTCCTGAGCCCGGATCGCCCCGGCGAAGTAACGGAAGTGGTCGACGGCCAGCGGCAGGTCGGCGGCCAGCGTCTCCCGCACCGGTTTGCCGTTGTCCCAGGTCTCGGCGACCGCCAGCATCTCGAGGCTCGCCTCGAGCCGGTCGGCGACCTTGTTCAGGATGTTCGCCCGCTCGGTGGGGCTGGTGCGGCCCCAGGCGCGCTTGGCGCCGTGCGCGGCGTCGAGCGCCAGCTCGACGTCCTCGGTGGTGGACCGGGCTACCTCGGCGAACGGCTGGCCGGTGACCGGCGAGACGTTCTCGAAGTACTGGCCCTTGCTCGGCGGCACGAACTCCCCGCCGATGTAGTTCCCGTACCGGTCCTGCACAGAAACGAGGCTGCCCGGCTGGCCGGGGGCTGCGTACAGTGTCATCGTGACCCCTTCGCTGAATCGGACTGACTTGGGGTCACGCTAGGCACGGCAACGTTGCAAGTACGTTGCCGTGAATGCGTTCAGCAGGCCAGTTCGGCGTCGAGCTTCGCCGCCGTTGCCGCGGCGAACGGCCGCAGCGGCGAACTAGCCGGAAGCACGGCGCACAGCCGCTGCCACACCTCCAGGTCGTCCGTGCCCCAGCGGGACCTGGCCCAGCCGACCAGGAATTCGGGCTGGCCCGAGGCGAGGACGGCGGCCCGCAGCGCGCGGTCGAGGTTCTCGCGCAGCTCCGCCACGCCAGGCGCCTCGCTGCGCGGCAGCAGCGGACCGCGGTACAGCCGAAGGGCCTCAGCCAGGTCACCGGCCGCCAGCCGCGCAGAAACCGCGGCCCAGTCCGATGTGACCTCGCAGATGAGCCGGTACGGGCGGGAGGCGAGCACCTGCCCGCCGACCAGCGCGCGCAGCCGGACAAGCTCCGCGCGCAAGGTGCTGGAGATCAGGTCATCGGGATAGAGCAGGTACGCCAGCTCGTCGCCGGTCAGCCCGGCTGGGCATTCGGCCAGGATGATCATGATCTCGCTGTGCCGCGGGCTCAGCCGGAGGGTGCGCGGCCCGATCGATACGGCGCATTCCGGCCGGCCCAGGCCCGCGAGCCTGACCTCCGGTATCGGATGGTGACGTCCGGGCGGCACGGCCTGTTCCGGGTCCGGGTACCGCGTCGCGGCGACCACGGACCGCCGGGCCAGCTCGGATTCGGCCATCCGCGCGGCCGCCCTGACCATCGCGAGGGTCTGTGGTGAGTCGACGGCCGGGCCGCCGGTGACGTCGACAACGCCGAGGATCGCGCCCGAGCCCAGCTCGTGCACCGGCGCGGCGGCGCAGCTCCACCGCTGCACCGGGCGGACGAAGTGCTCCGCCGACCTGATCGTCACCGGGGCGTCCAGGCACAGCGCCGTCCCGGGCGCGTTGGTGCCGGCGTGCCGCTCGTCCCACTGCGCGCCCTCGACGAACTGGATGGATTCGGCGCGGCGCAGGACGGCCGGGTGGCCGCGAACCCACAGCAGCCGACCCCGCTCGTCCGCGACGGCCAGTACGCTGTCGCAGTCCTCGGCGGCGCGGCCGACCACGTCGTACAGCAGCGGGAAGATCCCGGCTAGCGGGTGCGCGGCCCGGTAGTCAGCGAGCAGGTCAGCCGCCAGCGCGATGGGGGGAGTGCCGTTGTCCGCGTTCACGCCCGCCGCCGCCGACCTCAGCCACGAATCGGCGACCATCGCCCTGACGCCCGCAGGAGCTGTCCCCTGCCCCAGCAGGTCCTCGCGGGCCTTCCGGGCGTCCGGGGCGGGGCGCGGGCGGGGCAGCCTCGGCGACTGCGCGTGTGTGACCATGTTCAACCTCGGGAAGCTGGGTACCGCCCCGCTGGCGGCAGGGCGGGTATGCGGCATTGTCGGCCGGCTGCGCGGCGCGATGTAAGGCACAAAGTCCCGGAAACCATCGCGAATGGTCACGCCGCGCGGCCGGAGGCGGCCGGGGGCCGTTGGTCCCGCCCACCCCGGGCCTAACGGCCCGCGGGTGCCAGGCCGATCGGCCGGTGTGCCTGACGGCGGACCGGCCTAGCATGTGGTCTTCCGCCCAGCCCAGACCCGACCGCGGCGGTGAGGAACGTGACAGAGGCAAACCGCACCGATGCCGACGCGGCGCTCATCCTGGCTGGCCAGGTCGGCTATCTGGCCGGTGTGGCGGGCCGCGCGCCGTCGTTGCACAACACCCAGCCGTGGCGCTTCACGCTCAGCGGCGATGCCGTCGAGTTGCACGCCGACGCCAGCCGACAGCTGACCATCGATGCCGGCGGCCGGGAGATGCTCATCAGCTGCGGCGCGGCGCTGTACGGGCTGCGGCTTGCCGTCCGCTCGCTCGGGTACCTCCCCGAGGTCGAGCTGCTGCCCGCGCATCCCGTACCGCGGCCGCTCGCGCGCGTCCGGCTGGGCCCAGCGGCACCCATGACGGCCGAGGAGCGGAAGATGCTCGTCGCGGTGCCGCACCGGCACACCCACCGCGGTCCGTTCGAGGCCTCCCCGCTGCCGCCCGGACTGTTCACGCAGTTGCGAGACGATGCCCGGGCCGAGGGCGCGACGCTGACCGAGATCGCTCCCGGACCCGGCCGCGAGGAGCTGATGGCGCTGGTCGCCGATTCCGGCCGGAGGCAGGATCGCGACCCGCGATCGCGGGCCGAGGCGTGGTGGTGGAGCCGCGACGTCGCCAGCACGGACCGCGACGGTGTGCCCGCGCATGCCTTCCGGGCCACGCCGGGCCGCGAGCCGGACCGGCTGCCGCAGCGTGATTTCGACCTCGGCCGCGGCATCGGCCTGCTGCCGGCCGGCGGCCCCGCTCCCGCGGTGACCGCCGTGCTGTTCACCACCGGTGATAGCCCGGGGGACTGGCTGCGCGCCGGCCAGGCCCTGTACCGGCTGCTGCTGCGCGCCGCCAGCCGGTGGGTGTTCGCCGGCCTGAACACCCAGCCGCTCGAGGACGCCCCGACCCGGGCCCTGATCGCAGACCGCCTGGCGCTGCCGGGCGCCCCGCAGATGCTGCTGGCCCTCGGTGTCAGCCGGACCGCCCGCCCCACGGCCCGCCTGGCGGCGGACGACCTGATCGATAGGGACCAGGGTCCCTAGCAGGCCAGCTCGGCAAGGCCGCGCCGGATCCCGTCGACGAAGACGTCCAGGTCGGCTGAGGAGTCGTAGTCGGCGGTGACACCGAAGGCGACGGTGTCGACGTAGGACAAGATCGCGACCGAGATCCGCACCGCATTGCCGATCGGGACATACGGGTAGAGCGCGGTCAGCCGGCGGCCCAGTACGTACAGCGGGCTGCGCGGGCCCGGGACGTTGGTGGTCACGGTCTGGACCAGCGGCTGGCGGATCCGGAAGGCGGCCTGGGTGCCGAGCGCGAGCCACATGGGGGCGGCCAAGCCCAGCATCCCGGTGAGGATCTCGGCGCCGACGGCCTGGTGGGTGCGCTTGAGACTGTCCATCTCGGCGCGGATCAGGCCGAGCCGGCGGAGCGGATCCGGCTCGCCGGCCGGCAGGTTGGCCAGCACCGCCGACACGCGGTTGGTGATCGCGCCAGCCTCGTCAGGGCCGCGGACCGATACCGGGACCAGGCTGCGCACCACGAGCCCTTCCGTCAGTTCCCGGCGCCCGGCCAGCAGGTCGCGGAAGGCGGTCGTGATCGCGGCGAGCACCACGTCGTTGATCGTGCCGCCGCGGGCCGCGCGGATCTGCTTGAGCTCGGCCAGGCTCGCCGTGGTCCAGGTCCACCGGCGCCGCGGCCCGATCGGGCCGTTGAGGAAGCCCGCGGACGGTTCGGCCAGCCGTCGGGCGCTGGCGTTCAGCCCGCGGCCGTAGTCCGCGATGTCATCCGGCTTAGCCTGCCGGATCAGGCCCGGTGCCGAGGCCAGCTGGCGCAGCGGCCTGACGACGGCCTCGCGCACGTCGTCGGCCGCCAGCCGGGCGAGCGCGGGCCGCGGCGCCGGGAGCCAGGCGGTCGGCTCCGGCAGGCGCTGCTCCGGGTCGCTGTCGAAGACCAGCGCCATCAGGTCGTTGCCGCTGATGCCGTCCGCCATGCAGTGGTGGATCTTGGACACGATGGCCCAGCGCCCGCCTTCCAGCCCGTCCAGGAGCCATTCCTCCCACAGCGGCCGGCTCCGGTCCAGCCGGCGGGCGAAGAGCCTCGCGGCGACGGCGCGGAGCTGCTCGGGTCCGCCCGGGGCGGGCACGGCGGCCTGCCGGACGTGGTGCCTGATGCTGAACTCCGCATCGTCGGCCCACACCGGGCGAAGGACCTGGAACGGCGTGGTGCGGACCACCTGGCGGTACCTGGGTACCCGTGGCAGCTTCGCCTCGAACAGCCGCATGAGCTCCTGGCGCGCGGGGGCCGGCCCGTCGAGGACCGCGACTGACCCGATGTGCATGGGCACGTTGTCGTGCTCGGCGTAGAAGAATTCCGCGTCGAGGGTGCTCATCCGGTCCAGCGCCCGCGGCGATCCGGTCATGGCCGCGCTCCGGAGCGGCGGGCCAGCTCGTCCTTCAGGACCTTGCCGAGGGTGTTCTTCGGCAGCTCGGAGCGAAACTGGAAGACCCGGGGGCACTTGTAGGCGGCCATCCGCTCCCGGCAGTACGCGGCGAGCTCGCGCTCGGGCAGGTCCATCGACGGCCGCAAGATGACCACCGCCATGACCTCCTCGCCGAGCCGCTCGTCGGGGATCCCGACCACGGCGGCCTCGGCGATCGCCGGGTGCGCGTGCAGCACGTTCTCGATCTCGCTCGGGTAGACGTTGTACCCGCCGCGGATGATGAGCTCCTTCTTGCGGCTGACGATGAACAAGAACCCGTCCTTGTCGAAATAGCCCAGGTCGCCGGTGTGCAGCCAGTCGCCGGTGAAGGCCTCAGCGGTCGCCCCTGGATTGTGCCAATACCCCTTCATCACGTGCATGCCGCGGGTGACGACCTCGCCCACGTTCTCCGGGCCGGGGGGCAGCGGCCGGCCGGCGGAGTCCCACACCTGCGTCTGCGTCCCCCAGATCGGCTTGCCGACGCTGTACACGCGGCGCTCGTCCACGCTGACGTTGAACGTTGTCGTCGACGCCGTCTCGGTCAGGCCGTAACCTTCCAGGATCACCACGCCGAACCGCTCCTCGAACGCGTCCAGCACGGGCGCGGGGATGGACGCACCGCCCGAGATGGCGATCCGCAGGCAGGACAGGTCGTAGGCGTACAGGTCCGGGTAGGACAGCAGGTCGGCGAACATGGTGGGCACACCCTCGAAGATGGTGACCCGGTCCCGCCCGATCGCGGTCAGCACCGCGGCGGGCGTGAACCGGGGGACCAGCGACATCGTGCAGCCGAACCGCACGCAGACGTCCAGGATGCTGGACAGGCCGAACACGTGGAACAGCGGCAGGACCGTGATCACGATGTCGTCGGACCGGACGTCGAACAGGCGGCCCGGGATGTCGGCGTTCATGTACAGCTGCAGGTGGGTGAGCTCGGCGCCCTTCGGCCGCCCGGTCGTCCCTGAGGTGTAGACGATGACGGCCGTATCAGCCGGCTGCCGGGTGACCATCTCACAGGGCGGGGCCTCCCCGTCCAGCAGCCGCTCGAACGGCAGCGCACCCGGCGAGCCGCCGGCGTGGCCGACCACGTATACGGTGCCGACTCCGGCGGCCTCGGCGCCCTTGGCCGCTTCGCCCAGCACCCCCTCCCAGGTGATCAGGGCGCGCGCCCCGCTGTCGCCGAGGTGGAAGGCCACCTCAGGCGCCCGGAGCAGGACGTTGAGCGGTACGACGACGCCGCCTGCCTTGAGGATCCCGAAGTAGGAGATCAGGAACTGCGGCATGTTCGGCAGTTGCAGCGCGACCCGGTCACCGGGCTCGATCCCGGCGGCCGCCAGCGCTGCCGCGACCCGATCGGACGCCCGGTCAAGCTCGCCGTATGTCAGCCGGCCGCCGTCGAACACCGCCACCGGATGCTCGGGCGAAGACTTCGCGGTTTCGGTCAGGATGACAGCGAGGTTGAAGCTCATGGCCCCTCCTGTGTCCGGTGCTGGCGGCGGGCCATTCCTGCTGGCAGGCCATCGGCTTCCACCCTCGACCTCAGGCCCGTGGCCGGCTACGGGCGTTCAGCCCGGGCCGGGAGGACCTTGGGCCCGGGGCCGCGGTCACAACCGGCGCAGCGTCCATCTGGCGGCCAGTCCACTGGCCGCCCTCGGGGACTTTAGTCCCGGCTCCAGGGGGCCACCCGGCCCTGGGCTGCAGTCCCGACGAGCTGGTCAGCTAGGTAAGGCCGCGACCTCGCGGAAGTGAAGCCTGCGACGACGACCCAGGGGAAGCCGATGAGCGTGCTCGACCTATCCCGGTGGCAATTCGGTATCACCACCGTTTACCACTTCATCTTCGTCCCGCTGACGATCGGCCTGTCGCTGGTGGTCGCCTGCATGCAGACCGCCTGGATGATCAAGAAGGACCCGGTCTACCTGAGGATGACGAAGTTCTTCGGGAAGATCTTCCTGATCAACTTCGCGGTCGGCGTGGTCACCGGGATCGTGCAGGAATTCCAGTTCGGCATGAACTGGTCGGCTTACTCGGAGTTCGTCGGCAACGTGTTCGGCGCCCCGCTGGCCATGGAGGCGCTGCTGGCCTTCTTCATGGAGTCGACCTTCATCGGCCTGTGGATCTTCGGCTGGAACCGGCTCTCGCCCCGGGTGCACCTGGCCACGATCTGGCTGGCCGCCATCGGCACCAGCATGTCGGCCTACTTCATCCTGGCCGCCAACTCCTGGATGCAGCACCCGGTCGGCTACAAGGTCCTGCCCGGTACCCACAAGGTGGTGCTGACCAGCATCTGGGCGCTGCTGACCAACTCCACCGCGCTGGGCGCCTGGCCGCACGTGTTCTTCGCCTCGCTCGTGGTCACCGGCGTGGTGCTGGTCGCGGTCAGCGCCTGGCACGTGGCCCGCCACAACCAGCTGGAGGTGTTCCGCCGGGCCATGCGGGTCGGCCTGGCGCTGACGCTCGCCGCCGGGATCGTGACCGCGGTCACCGGCGACATCCAGGCCCGGCTGATGGACTCCCAGCAGCCGATGAAGATGGCGGCCGCCGAGGCGCTCTACAACACCTCGGACGCGGCGTCGTTCTCGCTGTTCACCATCGGCTCGCTGAACGGCAGCAAGGAGCTGTGGAGCATCCGCGTGCCCGACCTGCTCTCGCTGATCGCCACCCTGAACCCGCACGGCACGGTCCAGGGCATCGACAACGTCGAGCGGGCCTACGCCAAGAAGTACGGCCCTGGGCAGTACAAGCCGATCATCCCGGTGACCTACTGGTCGTTCCGCCTCATGGTCGGCTTCGGCATGCTGGCCGCGCTGCTGGCCGCGATCGGGCTGTGGCTGACGCGCCGCCGCCGGATCCCGCGCAGCCGCTGGTTCTACCGGGTCGCGCTGTGGGGCCTGGTCCTGCCTTACCTGGCCACCACGACGGGCTGGATCTTCACCGAGATGGGCCGCCAGCCGTGGACGGTGTTCGGCCTGCTGACCACGGCCCAGAGCGTCTCGCCGGGCGTGACCGCCTCCTCGGTGATCATCTCGCTGACCGTGTACACCCTCCTGTATGCCGGGCTCGCCGCGATCGCGGGCTGGCTGACGGTCAGGTACGTCAAGGAGGGCGCCCCGGAGGAGGCCGAACGGCCCGCCACCGAAGAGCCGCTACCCGTCTTCCAGTACTGACGTAAGGAACTGTCATGAACCTCGCGACCTTCTGGTTCATCCTGATCGCCGTCCTCTGGTCCGGGTACTTCGTGCTCGAGGGATTCGACTTCGGCGTCGGCATCCTGCTGCCGTTCCTCGGCCGGGACGACACCGAGCGCCGGGTCCTGGTCAACACGATCGGCCCGGTCTGGGACGGTAACGAGGTCTGGCTGCTGACCGCCGGGGGCGCGACGTTCGCCGCCTTCCCGCTCTGGTACGCGTCCATGTTCAGCGGCTTCTACCTGGCCCTGCTGCTCATCCTGGTCGCGCTGATCGTGCGCGGCGTCTGCTTCGAGTTCCGCAGCAAGGTGGACAACCCCCGCTGGCGGGCGAGCTGGGACCGGGCCATCTTCGCCGGGTCGGCGCTGCCCGCGCTGCTGTGGGGAGTGGCATTCGCCAACATCGTCCGCGGTGTCCCGCTCAACGCGCAGCACGTCTACACCGGCAACCTGCTGACCCTGCTCAACTGGTACGGCCTGCTCGGCGGCCTGGTCACGCTCGGCCTGTTCACGCTGCACGGCGCGATCTTCCTCGGCCTGCGGACCACCGGCGAGCTCCGGCAGCGGGCCCGGCACGCAGCCGTCGCGGTCGCGCTGGCCGCCGTCCCGCTCGCCGCGATCTTCCTGGCCGTCACCCAGTTCAGCCACGGCAAGCCGGCCACCGACGTCACCGCTGCCGTGGCCGCCGTCGCGCTGATCGGCGGCGCGGCCGCCGCGATCCGCGGCCGCGAGGGCTGGGCGTTCGCCGGCACCGCGCTCACCCTCGTGCTCGCCGTCGCCACCCTGTTCGGCGACCTATGGCCGAACGTCTTCCCGTCGAGCACCTCCGCCGCGTTCAGCCTGACCGTCAACAACGCCTCGTCGGCGCACTACACGCTCGTCGTGATGAGCTGGGTCGCGATCATCTTTACCCCGGTCGTGCTGGCCTACCAGGGCTGGACCTACTGGGTGTTCCGCAAGCGGCTCACCAGCTCGGACATCGTGCCGACGGGCCACACCCCGCCGCCGGTTACCGGACCTGAGGCCACCGAGCCCGTCGGCGGGCGGTCGTGAAGCCGCTCGATCCGCGGCTGCTCCGCTACTGCGCCGCGGCCCGCGGCTACCTCGCGGTCACGGTCGGGCTCGGCCTGGCCGTCACCGCCCTGATCCTCGTCCAGGCCAGCCTGCTGGCCCGCATCCTGGCCGGCGCGGCGACCGGAACCGGCATCGCCGTGCTGGCCGGCTCGCTCGGCGCGCTCCTCGCCGTCCTGCTGGCCCGCGCCGCGGCCAGCTACGGCGGGGAGACCGCCGCGCTGCGCGCCGCGGCCGCGGTGAAGTCCCAGCTGCGCCGGCGGCTCACCGACCACGTGCTGCGCCTGGGACCCGCGGCCCGGCACCGACCCCAGATGTCCGGTGAGGTCACCACGCTGGCCACCCGGGGCCTGGACGGGCTGGACGCCTACTTCGCCCGCTACCTGCCCCAGCTCGTGCTGGCGTGCCTCGTGCCGTTCGCGGTACTGGTCCGCGTCGGCGTGGCCGACTGGATCTCCGGCCTGGTCATCGGGCTCACCCTGCCGGTGATCCCGGTCTTCGCCGTCCTGGTCGGCCTGCACACCAGGGCGACCACCCAGCGCCAGTGGCGGCTGCTGGCCCGCCTCGGCGGCCACTTCCTCGACGTGGTCGAGGGCCTGCCCACGCTGAAGCTGTTCGGCCGGGGCAAGCCGCAGGCCGAGGTGATCGGCAAGGTCACGCAGGAGTACCGGGCCGCCACCATGTCCTCGCTGCGCGTCGCGTTCCTGTCCGGCTTCGTGCTTGAACTGGCGGCCGCGCTGGCCACCGCGCTGGTCGCCGTCGAGGTCGGGCTGCGCCTGCTGGCCGGGCACATGAGCTACCAGACCGCGCTGCTCGTCCTGCTGCTCACGCCCGAGGCCTACCTGCCGCTGCGCGCGGTCGGCGCCCAGTTCCACGCCAGCACCGAAGGCGCCGCCGCGGCCAGGGACGTCTTCGGGATCCTCGACACCCCGGCGCCGGCGGCAGGCGAACCCCACCCGGGATCCCGCCGCCCGGTGGACCTGCGCACGGACACCATCCGGCTGAGCGGGGTCACGCTGACCTATCCGGAACGTCACCGCGATGCGCTGTCCGCCGTGAGCCTGAGCATCCGCCCGGGAGACCACATCACGCTGGCCGGGCCCAGCGGGGCAGGCAAGAGCTCGCTGCTCGCGCTGCTGCTGCGGTTCGCCCAGCCGACCAGCGGACGCATCGAGGTAGGCGGCGCCGACCTGGCGTCGGTCCCGCTCGAGGACTGGCGCCGCCAGATCGCCTGGGTCCCGCAGCACCCGTACCTGTTCGCCGCATCGGTGGCCGACAACATCGCGCTCGGCCAGCCGTCAGCCAGCCTCACGGCCATCAGGAAGGCGGCCCGCGCGGCCGGAGCCGGGGAGTTCATCGACGACCTGCCCCAGGGCTACGCCACGATGGTCGGTGACCGCGGGCTGCGGCTGTCCTCCGGGCAGCGCCAGCAGATCGCGCTGGCCCGCGCCTTCCTGCGCGACGCCCCGCTGCTCCTGCTTGACGAGCCCACCGCCCACCTGGACGCGGTCAGCGCGGCCCGGCTGGAGGCCGCGCTCGGGACCCTGCGGGCCGGCCGCACCGTGATCCAGGTCAGCCACTCGCTGAGCGCCGGCCGCGGCCCCGGCCGGGTGCTCACCCTCGACCAGGGCAAGCTCACGCAGCCGGTGGCCCTGATGCCGGCCCGGCCCGCGCCCGCCCTGCTTGCGGTGCCATCGTGACCGCGATCACCCCGCTCCGGGCCGCGAGCGCGGCAGCGCCGGCCGCGAGCGCGACAGCAGGCCCGCTGCTGCGGCTGCTCCGCCTCGCCCGGCCCATGCGCAGCCAGCTTCTGCTGGCCGTGCTGGCCGGCGCCGCCGGCTGCGGCTGCGGCGTGGCGCTGCTCGCCGTCTCCGGCTTCCTCCTGGCCCGCGCCTCGCAGCACCCGAACATCGTGGCCATCTCCGTCGCGGTGGTCATGGTCCGCGCGCTGTCCATCGGCCGCGGCCTGCTGCGTTACCTGGAGCGCCTGTTCTCGCACGACGTCGCGTTCCGCGTCCTGGCCGACGTGCGGGTGGCGATCTACCGGCGACTGGAGCGCCTCGCCCCCGCGGGCCTGGCCGCGTTCCGGTCCGGTGACATGCTTACCAGGCTGATCAGCGACGTCGACGCGACCCAGGACCTGTTCATCCGGGGCATCGCCCCGCCGCTCACCGCGGCGCTGGTCGGGGCCGGCGCGACCGCCGCGGTCCTGCTCATCCTGGCCCCGGCCGCGGGCGTGCTGGCGGCCGGCCTGCTCGCCGCCGGGATCATCGTGCCCCTGGTCACCGCCGCGTCGGCCCGCCGGGCCGCCCGGCTCGCCGCCCCCGCCCGCGGCGAACTCGGTGCCGCCGTCGCCGACCTGCTGGGCGGCGCCGCCGAACTGCACGCGTTCGGCGCGGTGGACGCGGCTCAGGCCCGGACCCGATCCGCGGACGCCGAACTGACCAGGCTCGCCCGGCGGTCGGCGTCAGCGTCCGGCCTCGGCACCGGCCTCGGCGCCGCCGCGGGCGGCCTGACCCTGTGGGGCGTGCTGATCCTCGGCGTGGCGGTCACCGGGTCAGGATCCCTGGGCCGGGTGCCGCTGGCCGTGCTCACGCTGACCGCGCTGGCCGCCTTCGAGGCGGTCACCGCCCTGCCCGCGGCCGCGCTCCAGCTCGGAGCGGCCCGAGCGGCGGCCGGGAGGATCGCGGGCGTGCTGGACGCGCCGGACCCGGTCCGCTACCCGGACCATCCGTTTGCGCCGCCGTCCCGGCCGGTGACGGTCTCCATCCGGGGCGGCACGGTCCGGTACTCAGCCGACGCGCCACCGGCCGTTCGGGATATTGATCTTGACCTCACGCCAGGACGGCGGGTCGCGCTCGTCGGGGCCACCGGCGCGGGGAAGTCCACGGTGGCCGCGGTCCTGTTCCGGTTCGCCGACCTCAGCTCGGGTACCGCGCTGCTGAACGGACGCGACCTGGCCGGCTATGACCCTGACGACGTCCGCGCGGTGATCAGCGGCTGCGCCCAGGACCCGCACATCTTCGACACGACGATCGGGGACAACCTGCGCCTGGCCCGGCCGCAGGCCAGCCAGGCCGAGCTCGCTGCCGCCGCCGGCCGGGCCCGGCTGCTGGACTGGATCACGGCCCAGCCGCTCGGCTGGGACACCCCGGTGGGCACGCACGGCGCCGCCCTGTCCGGTGGGCAGCGGCAGCGGCTCGCCCTGGCCCGGGCGCTGCTGGCCGACCCGGCCGTGCTCGTCCTGGACGAGCCGGCCGCCCACCTCGATCCGGGCAACCGCCGCGCGCTGACCGCGGACCTGCTGGCCGCGACGGCCGGCCGGACGACCCTGCTGATCACGCACGACCTGGACGGCCTGGACCAGGTGGACGAGATCGTGGTCCTTGATCACGGACGGGTGGCCGAACGCGGCACGCACGCCGAACTCGTCCGGTCCGGCGGCGCCTACCAGCGGCTATGGGATGCCTTCCGATGACTCAGGTCCGGTCCTCCGGCGGGACGATCAGCACCGGGCAGTGCGCGTGCCGGGCGACCTGGTCCGCGGTCGAGCCCAGCATCAGCCGGCCGAACCCGCCCACGCCGCGGGAGCCCAGCACGATCATGTCGGCCTCCTTGCTCGCGTTGACAAGTTCCTCCACCTGGAAGCCGTGCACGGCGGTGACCGTGACCGCCTCCGGGCGCGGTCCGTCCAGCTCGGCCAGCACCTTGTCGGTCTCCGCCTGCACCGCCGCCTGAGCCTGCTCGGTGAGTTTCAGGTCCTGCTCGCCCGTGACCATGCTGCCGAAGTAGCCCACGATGGCCGGGTGCACGGTGAGCACCGTGAGCGGCAGGTGGCGGATGGCCGCTTCGTTCGCGGCCCACGCCAGGGCGCGCCGTGAATGACCGGAACCGTCTACGCCGACGATGATCCCAGGCATGTCAGTTCTCCTCTGCCAGAGCTCTTGCCGTATCTTCCGGTTCCGACGCTAGGCCCGCACGGCTCTGCGCGGCAGGGCCGACCGGGTGGCTGCCCAGGGACCTTAGTCCCTTCCCGAACGGACCGCCGATCTGCGGCCGACGCGCCCGGGCCGCGTCCCCGCGGAACTCCCGCGTTATCGCAGCAGCTCGCAGGCCGGGTTGATCATCGCGGGATGACCATCGCCGCCGATGCCGACCGTGCCGCGCAGGCGGACCCGGCGCCCTGGTTCGACGCCCGCGATCTGCGTGCGGCCGTAGAACACGGCGGTCAGCTCACCGGTCGAGTCGGCTACCTCGCAGGCCAGCACGTTGTTGCCGGCCACGGGCCGGACCTGCTCCGTCCGCAGGCGGCCCTGCACGGTGGCCCGGCCGGGCCGCCGCAGTGACCCGATCGGGTCGGTATCCGGCGGCGGCTCCGGCCGCTGGTAGTCAGCGAGGCCGTCGGTCCTGGCCCGATTCGCCCGCAGGGTCTCGACCTTGTGCCGCACGTCGAACGGGATGATGGTGGCCGCCGCGGACGGAACGCGGCTGACCACGCGGGCGATCCGGTCCGCGGTGTGGTCGTGCAGCAGCCGGCTGGCCAGCACCGGGTAGCTGCGGCGCGGCAGCACGACGGTCACGTGCGTGCCGGGCGCGGCCGCCTCCGCCGCGGCGAGCCGCGCCGCGGCGTGGACCAGCCGCCGGTCGGGGCAGTCCGCGAGCTCCAGCGCGATCCCGGTGCCCGCCTCCAGCCACTGCCGCCTGAGCGTGTCAGCCCGGGTGCTGTCCACACTGAAGTGCACCGCCCGCAGCGTCGATGGCCGCAGGCTCTTCGCGTACCTGAGCGCGGCGGCGGTGGCCAGGTCGTAGCTGTCCACCAGGACCAGGACGCAGCGGCGGGTGTAGTTCGGCGGGTTCGCCGGCAGCTCGCCTCCGTTCGGGTTGTCCAGGATGGCGGCCTCGTGCCGGTATTCCCGGTTGAGCCGGATGAGCAGGTAGACCAGGGACGGGAACAGGATGACGATGAGCCACGCGCCCTCGGTGAACTTCACCACGGCGAACAGGACCACGACCAGCGCGGTGTAGATCCCGCCCGCGGTGTTGATCGCCAGCCGGCGCCGCCAGCCGGGCTCTCTCGTCCGGCGGTGGTATCGGGCCATGCCGAAGCCCGCCATGGCGAAGCCGGTGAACACGCCGATGGCGTAGAACGGGATCAGGGCGTCGACGGTCGCGCCCGCCACCGCCATGAGCGTCACCGACAGGGCGGTGAGCAGGACGATCCCGTTGGAGAACACCAGCCGGTGGCCACGCCGGGTCAGCCACCGGGGCAGGAAGGAGTCCTCGGCCACGAAGCTGGCCAGGAACGGGAAGCCGGTGAAGCTGGTGTTGCCGCCGGTGAACAAGATCGCCGCCGTCGCGACCTGGAGGAAGTAGAACATGACCTGCCCGGCCGGGGTGTGCCCGAACACCTGCCCGGCTTCCTGGGCCAGCACGGTCGGGAACCCGGCGGTGTAGGGGGTGGCGTGCGTGACGTGCGCCAGCCAGGAGATCCCCGCGATCAGGAACGCGACGATCGAGCCCTGCATGGCCAGGATCTGCCGTGCGTTGCGGCCTTCCGGCGGGCGCAGCGCGCTGACCGCGTTGGAGACGGCCTCGATCCCGGTCAGCGACGAGCCGCCGTTGGCGAAGGCCTTCGCCACGATGTAGAGGGCGCCGATGGCGAGCAGCCCGGTGTGCGATCCGATGCTGACCGTGCCGGGCCCGGTATGCACGTGCTGCAGGCCCCCGGTTAGTTCCCGGACCACGCCGACGACGATCATCGCGACCACCGAGCAGGCGAACAGGTAGGTCGGCAGCGCGAAGATGCGGCCTGCCTCGCGGATGCCGCGCAGGTTCCCCAGGCACATCAGCAGGATGGCCAGCACCGAGATGACCAGCAGGATCTTGGGGCCGATGACCGGGATACGGGACAGCGCCGGGAACGCAGAAACGATGGCCGCGCTGCCCGCGGCGGTCTGCACCGCCACCGTGACCACGTAGTCGATCAAGAGCGCGACCGCGGCGACCTGCGCCACGCGCGGGCCGAAGTTCTCCCTGGCCACCACGTACGAGCCGCCCGCCCGGGTGTACACCGACACCACCTCGCGGTAGGACAGCACGACCAGCATCACGCCGAACAGGACCAGCAGGGTCAGCGGCAGCACCAGCGCGAAGGCCGCCAGGCCGAAAAACGGGAGCAGCGCGTAGAGGATCTCCTCGGTGCCGTACGCGGCCGACGAGAGCCCGTCGCAGGACAGCACGCCGAGCGCGAGCGGCTTGGACAGGCGCTGATTCGTCAGCTGCTCGGTTACCAGCGGCGGGCCGAGCAGGCGGCGCTTCACCCCGTACCAGAGGCCATCCGGCGGCTCGGGCACGGCGTGCTGCGAGCCGTTCATGTCTACGGCGGCCACCATCGGGTCCTCCAACCTGCGGCCACGCTCCTTGCGCGGCGACCAGTGATCCGGATAGTTCGAGGAAACCGCCGCGCCGCGGGTCACGGCCAGGGCCGAAGGTGAGGGACCTTTGGCATCTCCGGACGTGAGCTTGGTCTCTTCCCGGCCCGGCAGGCGCCGGCCGAAGCTGACGGCATGAACGCGAGATTCCAGCCTCCTTCGGCAAGAAAAGACGCCCACCCGGCTTACCGGCCGCTCGATGACGCCATCCCGGCCCGCGAAGCCGGGGCCGGCCTGGCCTGCTGCTGCTCGGCCAGGGCCACGGTGCGGGCGATCATGCCGGCGACCCGGGCCCGGCCGCACGAGACCGACCTGCTGCTGTGCGGTCATCACTACCGCGCTTCGCGCGCCGCGCTCGCGGCCGCGCACGCCACGGTCCAGGCCGTGCCCGGAACCAGCCCCGACGTCGCGGCCTGGATCGGCGCCGCCTCGCTCGCCGCAGCGTGACACGTCCGGCGCGGGTCAGGGACGTTCGGCCCTAGCCGCTATGGCCGGCTGCCGACCATGATGTCCGTGGCTCACAATGACAAGGAGGCCAGCATGTCAGGCAAGCCCATCGTGGCCGCTACGGACGGTTCTGAGGAATCACTGCGGGCGGTCGACTGGGCCGCCAGGGAAGCCGCGCTGCGCGGCGCCCCGCTGCGGATCATCTCGGCCGCGGCGCTGCTGCCGCGGATCATCGGCAGCCACGCCATGTCGGACTACCAGACCGTGACCGACGCCGTCCGCAGGCACCGGGACCAGGCCCTGGCCGCCGCGGCCGAGCGGGCCTCCAAGACGGCCCCGGAACTGCTCATCGACGCCGACCACCTGGACGGATCGCCTGCCGAGGCGGTCACCGAGGCCGGCTCGGGCGCACTGATGCTGGTCGTAGGCTCCCGCGGCAACGGCGCGTTCGCGGCGATGGTCCTCGGATCGGTCAGCCGGTATGTGGCCACCCATGCCGCGTGCCCGGTCGTGGTGGTCCGCGACGAGACCGGGGCCGCGCACAGCCAGGTCGGCATCGGTGTCGGCGACCTGGAGAACAGGGCCTCCATGACCTTCGCTTTCGAGGAGGCCGCGCTGCGCAAGGCCAGCCTCATCGCCATCCACTCCTGGCACCTGCCGGAATCCGGCATCTCGCGAGCCGGGCCGGTCCCCTCCGGACCCACTGGCTACGTCGAGGAAACCGAAACAGCCAAGCGCCTCGAGCAGCTGCTGGACGAATGGCGCGCCAAGTACCCCGACGTCCAGGCCAGCCAGGAGCTGGTCCACGGCCACCCCGGCCGGGCGCTTGCGGGCCTGTCGGCCCGTGCCGACCTGGTGGTCCTCGGCCGGCGGTCCGCGCACCACGGGCCCGCCTCGGTCATGCACGCCGTCCTCAGCCACGCGCACGGCCCGGTCGTCACCGTCCCCTCCTGACCTCGAGCCGCAGCCGCGCGCCGAGGTCGATCAGGTACCGGAACTCCCTCGCGGTCAGGTCGATCTCCATGAGCAGACTGCGCCCGTGCGGGTTCATGCCGGGTCCCTTTCGATCGGGCACGTCATGCAGCGGGGTCCGCCGCGGCCCCGGCCGAGCTCGCTGCCGGCGATGGTGACGACCTCGATGCCGTGCTTGCGCAGCATCGTGTTGGTGGCGACGTTGCGCTCGTAGCCCATGATGACGCCGGGCGCCACGGCGAGGTAGTTGACCCCGTCGTCCCACTGCTCCCGTTCGGCGGCCCGGATATCCTCATCGGTCCTCAGCACGATGACCTTATCCACCCCGAGCACACCGGCGACCGTCTCCCGCAAGTCGGGATTGCGGGTCAGCGACACCGTGCGGTCGTCGCCGTTCGGGGTGAGCGTCCAGGACCTGAGCTGCCGTTCCAGATAGGGGTACTGGACGAAGGTGTCGCGGTCGATCATCGTCATGACCGTGTCCAGGTGCATCATGGCGCGCGTGGCGGGCAGTTCGACGGCGATCACCGTACTGGCCTGGCCGGCCCGGAACAGGGCCGCGGCCAGCAGCTCGACGGCCATCGGGGTGGACCGCTCGCCCATGCCGATCATGACGGCGCCGTGGCCGAGCACGTGGACGTCGCCGCCCTCGATGGAGGCGGGCAGGTGGCTGGCGTCGTCGTCGCCGTAGTACCGGGCGAAATCCGCGCCCGCGAACATCGGGTGGAAGCGGTAGATGGCCCGGCTGTGCAGCGTCTCGCGCTGGCGGGCCTGCTTGGCCATCGGGTTGACCGAGACGCCCCGGTAGATCCAGCAGGAGTTGTCCCGCTGGAACAGGTGGTTGGGCAGCGGGGGCAGCACGAAGTCGTCCGCCCGGAGCATGTCCCACTTGAGGCTGTGCGCGCCCGTCGGATGCAGGTCGGCCTTGAGCACCCCGCCGACCAGGAACTCGGCCAGCGCCGGGCCGTCCAGGTTGTCGAAGAGCCTGCGCAGCGGCTGGATGAGATTGGGACCGAGTATTTCCGGCGTGCACAGGCGGTCCAGCACGAAGGCCCGGCCTTCGGGCAGCTCGAGGGTCTCGCCCAGGAGCTGCCCGAAGTAGTGAACCCGCACGCCCTTGTCGCGGAGGGCCTCGGCGAACGCGTCGTGCTCCTCCTTGGCCTTCTTCGCCCACAGCACGTCGTCGAAGAGCAGCTCGCCGACGTTCCGCGGCGTCAGCCGGGTCAGCTCGAGGCCCGGCCGGTGCACGATGACCTGGCGGAGCTGGCCGACCTCTGACTGGACGTTGAAGTTCATCTCACCAATCTCCTTGTCAGGCCTGCGGGTCAACGGACGGCGAGGGCTCCGGCTCGGGATTGTCCTGCGGAACGGGGACCTGGCCCGAATCCTCCCGGCGGGCCTTGAGGAAGGCGTACAGGATGACTCCGGCGAGCACCAGGATCAGCGCCTGGTACACCGACTGGTAACCGGCCGCGAAGGTGACCCACATCGAGAACAGCACCCCGGCCCCGGCGATGGTCAGGTCCCTGCCTAGCTGCCATCCCTGCACCCGGCGCCGCTTGGAGACCAGGTAGGCCAGCTGTGCGCAGGCCGAGAACAGGTAAGGGATGGCCACGGTGACCACGGTCAGGTCCACCAGGTCGGTGAACACGGTCAGCCCGGTCTTGGTCGTGTAGCTCCACAGCATCAGCAGGGAGGGCAGCACGGCCGCCATCACGACGCCGAACCAGGCGGTGTCCTTGCGGTCGCTCCAGGCGAACGCCTTCGGGAACAGGCCGTCCTGGGCCGCGGCGCGGGACACCTCGGTGGTGACCAGCGTCCAGCCGTTCAGGGCGCCGATGCCGGAGGCGACGGCCAGCGCGGCCACCAGCTTGCCGGCCCAGGTGCCGTGGGTGAAGATCGCCTGGAACGCGGGCACGAACGGGTCCGTGCTTGTGACCAGCGTGTGGTGCGGGACCAGTCCCATGACCGCGGCCGACACGGCCATGTACAGGATGGCGCAGGCGGCGGTGCCGAGCAGCGAGGCGCGGCCCACGTTGACCCGCGGGTTGCGGACCCGCTTGGCGGTGATGGCCGCGACCTCGACGCCGATGAAGGAGAACAGCGCCACGCCGGCCGCGATGCCGATCGCGCCGTACAGGCTGCCGCCAGAGGCGTTGAAGGCCCCGAAGTTCCCCCTGGAGACGAAGAACCAGCCGACCACGCCGACGAACAGCAGCGGCAGGAACTTCAGCACCACGGTCAGGTTCTGGAACCAGGCCATCTGCTTGACCCCGACGAGGTTGATCACCGCCGGGATCCACAGGCCGCCCAGGGCGATGCCCCAGTTGCCGTAGCCCGACGGGCTGATGCCGAACAGGGCGTCGACGTAGAAGACCCAGGCCGCCACGATGGCCGCGTTCCCGGCCCAGGCCTGGATCCAGTAGCACCAACCGGTCAGGTAGCCAGCGAAGTCGCCGAACTCGTGCCGGGCGTAGGCGTACAGCCCGCCGTCCGAGTTCGGGACCCGCCGCGTCAGCTGGCCGAACAGCACGGCCAGCAGCATCGCCCCGACCGCGATCGCGGCCAGGACGGCGATGGAACTGGTGCCCGCACCGGCCAGCACGGCCGGCATGGCGAAGACCCCGGTTCCGACGATGCTGCCGACGACCAGGCCGGTCGCCGACGTGAGGCCCAGCGCGCGGGCCTTCTGCTCCGCGCGGGTGGGCGCAGGCTCATGATCTTGCCCGCCGCCAGTCCGGGGGCCGACAAGTGCTGACATCGAATCCTCCTCCCGAATGCCGACCAGAGGCACGCTGGTGACCCGATCGGCTCGTTACGCCACGAGCGTGCGCGGGAGGCGATCGGCGCCGTAAGGGACGCTGGTCCTTGATCATCAGCCCGAAAGGCACCTATAACAGCACCTCTAGGGACCAAGGTCCTGACTGTGATCCACCCTCTGGCGTTCCGCCTGATGCGGGAGTAAAAAGACCGTGAGGGAAAGGCCATATAGTTTCCCATTTAGTCGCTCGCCTTGAAGGGACAGGGCTCATGTACGACAAGATCCTGGTCGCGGTGGACCATTCGGAGCACTCCGATCGCGCGGTGGCGGCGGCCAGGGATCTGGCCGTGTTGTCCAAGGGCGAGGTCTGGGTGCTGCACCTGAGGGAACGTGAGACGGGGGCCAAGACCGGCGTGCTGGCCATCGACGAGACGACGGCGGACGCGAAGGCCAAGGTGGCGGCCGCCGTGGACCTATTCACCCAGGCCGGCGTGAAGGCGCACGGGGAGGTCAGGAACACCATTTTCGGGTTCGCCGCACGCGAGATCGTCGGCGACGCCGAGGAGATCGGCGCGGACGTCATCGTGATGGGCTCGCGCGGGCATGGTGATCTGGTCGGGCTGCTGCTCGGCAGCACCGCGCACAAGGTCATTCACCTCAGCGACCGGCCGGTCCTGATCGTCCGGTGACCCGTCCCGACGTGATCAGCAACCTGGAGGATCAATGAGCAAGAACATCGTGCTGGCCGTGGACACGACGTCCCACGATCCGGTCCGGCACGTGGCCGCCGCCGCGGAGATGACGCGCGACCTGGCCCGGGATAGCGGAGACCATGTCATCGTGGTGCACGTCCACGAGTTCGCCACCGGCCGGTTCGGCCGGATCCAGGTGGACTGCGGCGAGGGCCAGGGCGAGGCCACGGTGGCGAAGGTAGTGGCCGACCTGAAGGCGGCCGGGGTCAGCGCAGAGGGCGAGATCCGCGAGGCCCGGCTCGGGCACATCGCGGCGGCCATCCTGCACACCGCGCAGGACCATGACGCGCGGCTCGTGGTGCTTGGTTCGCACAGCCGGACCGACCTGCCCCGCATCCCGCTCGGCAGCGTGGCCAGCAGGCTACTGCACACCGCCACCCGTCCGGTCCTGATCGTGCCCTGGGTCGGCACCCACGGTGAACCGGCCCACTCCACCACCGCGGCGACCGCCGCGGGGGAGGGCTAGCGCACCAGCCGGTGAACGACGCCGACCGGGCCGGGCGGCTGGCGCCGCCCTAATCCCACCCGGATCCGTCACGCGTGATGTACGGCCCCGGGACGACGGCCAGGGGAACCGGGTAGACGAGGTGATCGCGCACCGCTACCACGCCTTGGACGTGACCGATCCGGGCGAGAACCTCGTGGCCGATCGAGACGGTTTCCGGCGAGCCCTCCACGGTCACGACGCCGTCCTTGACGATCACCGAGTAATAACTCGGTTCCGACAGGCGCGGGACCACCTGGCTCATGATCTCGGCGCGGATCTCCTCATCCAGGCGGTCGAAGACGGCCAGCACGTCGACCCGGCTGATGATCCCGACCAGCCTTCCGGCCGCGTCGACCACGGGAAGCCGCTTGAGCTTGCGGCTGTACATCAGCGATGCGGCGTGCTCGACCGTATCGTCCGCGGTGACGGTCACGGCCGGGCTGGTCATCAGGTCGCCCGCGGTCACCCCGCTCGCCTTGCGCCGCTCGGTGCGGTGCACGGCAGCGGCGATCCTGCCCTGCCAGCCGTGATGACCGCCCGCCCAGGCCTCCTTGGCCATCATGTCGGCCTCGGAGACCACGCCGATGACCTTCCCGTCGCCATCCACGACGGGAAACCCGCTCACCCCGAGCTCGAACAGCCTGGCGGCCAGTTCCTTGAACGACGCATCCTTGCTCACAGCAACCGGGTGGGTTGACATTACGTCCTTAACGACGGCGCTCATCATAAGCCTCTCTTCGCTCGCTGCCTCCCATACACGAGTCTGATTCGCGGCACGGGAAACCAGCAGGGCCGTTCGTCTCGACCAGGCGGGAAGAAGGTCAGCTCTGGCCGGGTTCGGCCGTGGTGATGCCCGCAGGCCCGCTCCTCGTCACGGCCAGCTCGGCCGCGCCATTGGCCTGCCTGACACCCGGTGCGGCATACCCATCCACGCCGCGAGAGGCGTGGTTCTCGCGGGTGAGGAACGCGACGAGCTCCTCGATGGTGCTCATCAGCGGGGCCGGGAACACCACGGTGGTGTTCTTGTCGACGCCGATCTCGACCAGGCTCTGCAGGTTGCGCAGCTGCAGGGCCAGCGGGTGGGCCATCATCGTGTCCGAGGCCTCGCCGAGCGCGGCGGCGGCCATCGACTCTCCCTCGGCGTTGATGATCTTGGCGCGCTTCTCCCGCTCGGCCTCGGCCTGGCGGGCCATGGCCCGCTTCATGCTGTCGGGCAGCTGGATGTCCTTGAGCTCGACCAGGGTGACCTCGACGCCCCACTCGGCGGTGGTGATGTCGAGGATCTTGCGGATGTCCAGGTTGATCGTGTCGGTCTCGGCCAGGGTCTGGTCCAGGGTGTGCTGGCCGACGACCTTGCGCAGCGTGGTCTGGGCGATCTGGTCGATGGCCGCGCGGACGTTCTCGATGGCCAGCACCGACTTGACCGCGTCGACCACCTTGTAGTAAGCGACCGCGGAAACATCGACGCTGACGTTGTCGCGGGTGATGATGCCCTGGGACTGGATCGGCATCGTGACGATCCGCAGCGACACCTTGCGCATGACGTCGACGAACGGGATGATCAGCCGCAGACCCGGGGCTCGTGACCCGCGCAGCCGACCGAGCCGGAACACCACCCCCTGCTCGTACTGCCAGACGATCCGCACCGCGAGCGAGAGCAGGATGATGATCACTACCGCGGCGATCACCAGGGCAACGATCAGGGTTCTCATGGCAGCGCTCCCATCAGGCTCGCTCACGTCCGGCGCGAGCGGACAGTTTTCTACGGATCCAGCGTCGGTTTAGCCCGCTGGGGCGCAGAGAGGCGAAGGTCCCTGCTTTCGGGGGCAGATCGTCACCAGCCAGGCGCGCACCGCCCGGATCAGGCCGGACAATCCGGTACGTCCGCGACCATTCCGGGCCCGCCGGGGCCTTTGGCCTCACCTATCGGGGAAATAAGGCCCTGCTGATCAGCCCGACCGGCGGCCATCATGCCTAGCGCAGGCTTGCGCCGCGCGGTCCCGCGTGCAGATGCCAAACCTGTCCTGCCTGAGAAGGAGCAGATCATGAAGGCATCCTCCGCCTCGGCCGGGAAGGCAACCGTCTTGGCCGCTGTCTACGTCGCAGCTGGCCTCCTCGCCGGGTGCGGTTCCTCGCCCAGCCCGCCGGCTCAGCCGACCGCGACCGTGACGGTAACGGTGACGGCACCGGCCACCCCGGCCACCCCGGCCACCAGCCCGGCCCCGCCTGCAGGTTCGGCGGGTTGCCCGACCTCGGCGCTGACCATGTCCCTCGGCCCCGGCAACGGAGCGGCAGGCAGCAGTTACTACCCGATCGAGTTCACCAACGCCTCCAGTACGACCTGCTCGCTGTACGGGTATCCGGGCGTCTCCTTCCTCGCCGCCTCCGGCGCCCAGATCGGCGCGGCCGCGACCGAAGACCCCACCTACCCGCGCATGCTGGTCACCTTGACGCCCGGCAGTACCGTGCACGCCGAGCTGAGGATCACCGACGCCCAGAATTACCCGCCGTCTACGTGCGACCCCGTCGCCGCGTACCAGCTCAGGATCTTCCCGCCCGGCCAGACCAGCGCCCTGAACATCCGGATGACCGCCATGGCCTGCTCGAACACCTCGGTGCAGATCCTCTCGGTGCAGACCGTGCAGCCAGGCAGCGGAAGCGAATGACGCCTTCTCCGACCGGAGATGATCATGTGCTGCGTGTTCGGCGCGGGCCGGAGCACGGGCCGGCCGCGCGATCGGTCCGGGTGTTCGCCGCGCTGGCGGTGCCGAACTTCCGGCTGTACATGGCAGGGCAGGCGGTCAGCTTGGTCGGCACATGGATGCAGGCGGTGGCGCAGTCCTGGCTGGTACTGCAGCTGACCGGATCGGGCGCGCTGCTGGGCCTGGTGGCCGCCGCGCAGTTCCTGCCGGTCCTGCTGCTCGGGCCGTACGGTGGGCTGCTCGCCGACCGCGTGGACAAACGCCGGCTGCTACTGGGCACCCAGTCCGCCCTGGGCTTGCTGGCGCTGGCGCTCGGGCTGCTGACGGTCACCCACGTGGTCCGGCTGTGGATGGTCTTCGTCCTCGCAGTCGCCCTGGGCACAGTCAGCTCGGTAGATCAGCCAGGGCGCCAGACCTTCGTTCCCGAGATGGTGGGCCGGGACCGGATGCAGAACGCGGTCAGCCTCAACAGCGTGCTGACCAACGCCTCACGAGCGGTCGGCCCGGCGGTTGCCGGAGTCCTTATCGCCACGGTCGGAGTCGGCGCGTGCTTCCTGGCCAACGCCGCCAGTTTCGCCGCGGTCCTGGTTGCGCTGGCCCGGATACGCGCGGACGCGCTGCACCCGGCACCTCCCGCGGGACGGGGACGGGGCCAGCTGCGGCAGGGCCTGCAGTACGTCCGCGGCACGCCGGGCCTGCTGGTGCCGTTGCTGATGATGGCGCTGGTCGGGACTCTGGCGTATGAATTCCAGGTCGCCTTGCCGCTACTGGCCCGGATAAGCCTGCACGGCGGCGCCAGTACCTACGGGTTCCTGACGGCCGCCATGGGTGCCGGCGCGGTGGCCGGCGGGCTCGTCGTGGCCGGCCTGGCCCGAACCGGGCTGCTGCCGTTCACCGTGGCCGCAGCCGGCTTCGGCGCCGCCATCCTCGCCGCCGCGCTGGTCCCCTCGCTGCCGGGCGAACTGGCCGCGGTGGCCGTCGTGGGCTTCTTCAGCACGGCCTTCATGGCCACCGGCAATACGACGCTACAGCTCACCGCCGACCCCCAGTTCCGAGGGCGGGTCATGGCCCTGTGGTCGGTGACGTTCAGCGGCAGCACGCCGATCGGCGGGCCGATCGTCGGGCTGGTCGCCGACGGCCTCGGCCCGCGGTACGGCCTCGGCCTCGGCGCCGTCGCCTGCCTGGCCGCCACCATCATCGGTACCGTCGCCGTCGGCCGGATGCCCCCCGCCGACCGGTACGCCCGGCGCCCCCGTGAGCTCGACTGGCCGGCCTACCAGCAGGCACACGAAGCCCGCGGATAACCGCCCTCCCGCGTCTAGGCAGGGCAAATGCCCTTGGTTACCATGGCTGGAAAATAGACCATTAGGTTCTCACCGTCCTGCTCCTAACGGTAGGGAACGGTGTCGTCGAGCCCTGGCGGCGCACCGGTCCTGGTCCCGCTAGCGGGACCTGTCGCCGGAGGAACCCAGATTGATCTCCCCAGCAGACCCCGAGCTGGCCGCAGATCCGCCGCCTGCTGCTGGCCGCCAGGGCGGTTATCCGTTCCGGGGGGCCGGCCTGCTGACTCGGGTGGGGCCCTTCGCCGCGATCGCGGTGCTTGCTGAGGCGAGCCTGGCGCTGCCGCCAGGACCGACGTCGACCTGGCCGGCGGTCTGCAGCGCGGTGCTGCTGGTAGCCGTGGGGGCAGCGTTCCTGCTGCCGTGGGCGCGGCTGCCGCTGTGGGTGCCGGTATTGGTCCCGCTGGCCTACGCCGGGTCAGTCCTGGCGCTGATCCTGGCTACGAGCGCGACCTCCGGGGCGGGCATCGTCATCCTCGTTCCGCTGATCTGGACCGCGCTGTTCCAGCGGCCGTGGGAATCGGCGTGCATCGTGGCCGCGATCGTGGTCGTCGAGGTGATCATTTCGCTGACGCCTGCTGTCGCCCCGGATGCGGTCATTGCCCGGCGGGTGGTCTTGTGGTCGGCGCTGGGCGCGGTGATCTCCGTGTCGACGCACGGGCTGAGGGACCGCATCCGCCGCGCCCAAGAGCGGGCCGACCGGCTGCAGGCGCGCCTGCGCGCGGCCAGCATCGCCGAAGACAGGGACCGCATCGCCGGTGACCTGCAGGATAAGGTCATCCAACAGATCTTCGCCGCGGGGCTGACCCTGGAGAGCGCCGCCATGCGGACCACCGACCAGGACATGCGGCACCGGATCAGGAAGACCATCGATGACCTGGATCATACCGTGGTGATACTCAGGGACACGGTCTATGGTCTGCAGCACCGTACGGAGGGCCGCGGGCTGCAGGCGGAGATCCTGCGCCTGTGCGAGGATCTGAACCTGGCTCCCGAACTGAGCTTCAGCGGGCCGGTCGACGGCGCGCTTCGGCCGGGCGACCGGGCTGGGCTGCTTGAACTGCTGCACGACGCCCTGACCTTCATCCGGCAGCACTTCGCCCCTACTCGCATGGAGATTACCGCCAGCCGCGACTCCTGGATCGTCATGATCGAGGCCACGCCGCTGACGGAGGCTACCGGCAACGCGGCCGCATCGGAGTTTCCCGCTCTTCGGGACCAGGCCGCCAGGGCCGGGTTCGGCCTCGACATCAAGCCGGACCCGGACTCGACCAGGTTTGCCTGGCGTGCTCCTGCGGCCGCGCCGCGGTAACTGGTCTGTTGGGGAGCGCCGGGCCGGGTTGGCGGCACGGCGGCGGACCAGTACGCGGCGGATCTCGTCAGCGCCCCACACGATGAGCGGGTAAGGAGCGACGGTGGCGAGCTGGCCGGGGGAGAGGGCCGCGGTGCCGAAGAAGGCGTGCAGCGCGGGGAGGTAGACCAGCGCGGCGGCGAACGCCAGCGCGACGGCGATCCCGGCCAGCAGCAGCTTGTTGGAGAACACGCCGACCTGGCGGAGCGAGGCGTGATCGGTGCGCACCGCGAACGCGGTCCCGACCTGGCAGGCGACTATGCCCAGCCAGGCAACCGTCGTGGCCTGGCGGTAGGCGTGGTTCAGCGGAGTTCCGGGCCCGGTGCTGGCGCCTGGCTGCCAGCCAGCATGCCGCAGGGTGAGGAAGAACCCGGCCATGACCAAGGTGGCCGAGATGAGGCCGAGGAACCCCCAGGCCCGGGCCAGCATCCCGCGGCTGATCACGCCCTGCTTGGATGACCGCGGCGGCCGGTCCATCAGCCCGGGCTCGGCGGGCTCGCGGCTGAGCGCCAGCGCGGGCAGCGTGTCGGTGCCCAGGTCGATGGCGAGGATCTCCATCACGGTCAGCGGCAGCGGCACCGCCCCGCCGGCCAGCGCGAAGATCAGGAAGGGCAGCACCTCCGGGACGGCGTGGGTGAAGATGTAGCAGATGAACTTGCGGACGTTGTCATAGACGCGCCGCCCCGCCTCGACAGCGGCGACGATCGTGGCGAAGTTGTCGTCGGTGAGCACCATGGTGGCCGCCTCGCGGGCCACGTCGGTGCCCGAACGGCCCATGGCCACGCCGATATCGGCCCGGCGCAGGGCGGGCGCGTCGTTGACCCCGTCACCGGTCATCGCGACGACCTGGCCCTCGGCGCGCAGCGCGTCGGCGATGCGCAGCTTGGCCTCGGGTGAGCTGCGCGCGAACACCACCTCGGCTCCGGACGCGAGCATCTCGTCGAGATCGTGTTCGGTCATCGCGTCCAGCTCGGCCGCGCTGACCACCCGCATCCCGCCCGGTCCCGTGCCGATGCCGGTGCGGCGGGCGATCGCCGCGGCGGTCAGCCCGTTGTCGCCGGTGACCACGTGGACGCGGATCCCGGCGTTGTGCACGCGCTGGATCGCGGCCGGGACTTCGGGCCTCGGCGGGTCGAGCATGGCCACCAGCCCGACCAGGCACAGGTCCCGCTCGGCATCCTCGCGTTGGTCAGGAACAGGGCTTCCCGGCGGCAGCGTGCGGCGGGCGATGGCGAGTACGCGCAGACCCTGCCCCGCGTAGCCGTTCATGACGTCGGTGACGGCGGCGCGGGCTGCGGCGGTGATAGGAAGCTCCTGCGAGCCGTGGCGGATCATGGTGGTCCGGGCCAGGACCTCCTCGGTGGCGCCCTTGGTGTTGACCACCAGACCTCCGTCCTGCTCGTCAACGGTGGTCATGAGCTTGATCCGCGGATCGAAGCGGAACAGCGCGCGGCGTGCGGCCTCGCGCCGGTCCGCTGACCCATCGAGTCCGAACACGCCCGCGAGCTGGATCAGGGCGAGCTCGGTCGGATCGCCCGTACCGCTCGGGTCAGCGGTGTTGCACGTGAACGCGACGCGGGCGAGCAGCACCGCGTCGGCCGCGACGGGCCCGGCGTGATCTCCCGTCTCCAGGTCCGTCTCGCCGTCCGGCGTCCAGGTCCTGGTGACATGCATTTTGTTCTGGGTCAGCGTGCCGGTCTTATCGGTGCAGATAACCGAGGTAGAGCCGAGGGTCTCGACCGCGGACAGCCGCTTGACCAGGGCACCCCGGCGGGCCATTTCCCGTACGCCGACCGCCAGCGCGAGCGTGATCGTGGGCAGCAGCCCTTCCGGGACGTTGGCGACGAGCAGCCCGATGGCGAAGCTCACCGCCGCGGCCAGGGTCAGCCCGGCGGCCAGGCCGATCGGCAAGAACGCCACGCCTGCCCCGACCGCGACCAGGGCGATCAGCCAGGCTACCCGCTTGACCTGGTGCTCGAGCGGGCTCTCGTCCCGTCCCACGCGCTGGCTCAGCGCGGCGATGCGGCCCAGTTCGGTACCCATGCCGGTGGCGGTGACCACCGCCTGCGCCTCGCCGCCTGTACATTCGCTCCCGCTGAACACCAGCTCCCTGGCCTGCAGCAACGGTACGTGGCCGTCCACGGCCACGGCCGACCGGATCACCGGGACCGACTCCCCGGTAAGGGTGGACATGTCCACCTCCAGCGTGCCGGTAAGCAGCCGCGCGTCCGCGCAGATCAGTTCCCCCTCCTCGATCAGCAGGACATCACCGGGAACCAGCAGCCGGGCCTCGATCTCCTGCCGGGAGCCGTCGCGCAGCACCCGGGCTCGTTCCGGCAAGAACGCGGCCAGCGCCTCGACGGCCCGCTCAGCCTGGAGTTCCTGGGCGAACGAGAAGCTGGCGTTGAGCACGATCACCGCCGCGATGGCAATGGCCAGGTTAGGCGTGCCGCTGGTCCAGGCCAGCAGCGCGGCCGCGGCCAGCAGCAGCGCCAGCGGGTGAGTGAACTGGCGAGCCAGCTCACCGGGCCAGCGCCGTCCGCCCCTGCGGACCAATTCGTTCGGGCCCGACACCTCCAGCCGCCGCGCCGCCTCCCGGCTCGACAGGCCCTCTGGCGCAGCGCGCAGGTCCCGGAGCAACTCCTCAAGCGGCTTGAGCGGATCGGACGGCGCCCGGTCATGCGCGGGCCGGTCAGGGGCGGCGTCGTTTGCGGCCTGCTTCTTCTGCGTGGCCTGGGTACTCGTCACGGGCAGGCCGTCCCTAGTCGGCTGACCCGGCCGCGTGGTGCTGGATCTCGGTGCCGGACGCGGGGAAGAAGATGCTCTCGTGGCCGTCGTCCCGCCAGCGGACCACGTAGGGCGGCGCGCCGTCGGCCCCGTCGACCTTGATGATCGTGCCGTGGCGATCCTCGTCGCCCTGGTGGACAGCCTTGACCGTCAGCTCGTCTCCGGCTTGCGCTTGCATGATCGGCCTCCTGATGGCTTGTCGAGCAGCGCTTCATGCTCGCCCTGGGCGGGCCGGGACGGCAGAGACCTACCTCCCGAGAGCGGCAGGCCCAAGGTCCTGGCCAGATCTTGCTCGGCAGGTCGGGACGTTTGCGGATCAGTTCGGGACCTTGTGACCTGCCCGCCGCGGGCCGGGCGGCGAAGCGTGACAGGGATGAAAGCACGCACGGTGGAGGTTAACGATGACTAGCAGGCCTTCCTTGGATCAGATTGGTCTTTCCGCAGGCAAAAAGGCCCGGCTGTACCGGATTCTTCATGAGCACGGGCTCCGGAACGGCACCGCGATATTCCTGCCGTACGACCACGGGCTGGAGCACGGCCCGCGGGACTTCTTCGGCAACCCCGAGGCCGGCGACCCCAGGCACATCATCAGGCTCGCGCTTGAGGGCGGCTTCAACGGCATCGCCATCCAGGTCGGCCTGGCCAGGAAGTTCTACTGGGAGTACGCCGGCGAGATCCCGCTGGTGCTCAAGCTCAACGGCAAGACCGACATCCCGTCCTCGATCGACCCGCTCTCGCCGGTGAACGCGACGGTGGAGGAAGCGGTCCGCCTCGGCGCTGATGCCGTCGGCTACACCCTCTACGTCGGCACCCCGGCCCAGGAGCACGACTTCGCGCAGTACCTGCGCGTCCGCGAGGACGCCGAGCGGTTCGGGATGCCGCTGATCGTGTGGTCCTACCCGCGCGGCGCCGCGATCGACGCCAAGGGCGGCCGGGACTGCTTCTACGCGGTGGACTACGCCGCGCGGACCGCCAGCGAGCTGGGCGCCGACCTGGTCAAGGTGAATTTCCCGCAG
>DATJQX010000099.1:0-68132 GCA_035505275.1 Streptosporangiaceae bacterium
TTGCGCCACGAACCCGATGCGCTTGCGCACCTGCCCGGGATCGCGCCGCAGGTCCGCCCCGGCGATCGTGGCGTCCCCGCCGTCCGGGCGAAGCAGCGTGGCCAGCATCCGCAAGGTGGTCGACTTCCCGGCTCCGTTGGGGCCGAGGAAGCCGAAGATCTCGGCACGCTGCACGGCGAAGTCCACGCCGCGGACCGCCTCGACGCTGGTGACCTTGCGGCGGTGCCGGGTCTTGTATGACTTGCGCAGCCCGCTGACCTGAAGTATCGGGTCCCCTGAGGCGGGGAGGGGGCCGGATGCGCCCGCAGCCAGGGACGGCTGCAATCCAGGGCCCGGACCCGATGTCACGGTGTAAGGCTAGATGAGCCCGGTTGGTTAGACAATGGGCGATGGGCGCGCCGCGGCCGCGCGCGCCAGCCGTTCCGAGAGCGCTGGCCCGAGCCGTGCCACCGGCTCGGACAGCATCATGTATCGATGGTCGCAATCCAGCTCGACCGCCTCGATCGGGCCGTCGATGAACGGGCGCCAGTCATCCAGCTTCGCTTCCAGCGTCGGCGGATTGCGGCTGGCGGAGAAGAACAGCATGGGGCAGTGCACGCGACCGGGCTGGTAGCCGCGCGCCACGGCGACGTTGTTCAAGATCACGCGCTGGAGCGCGCGCACGCGCTGGTCCGGCCACTCGTCAAGCCCCGAACCGGGTCGCTGGCGTACCAGTTCGAGCATCCGGGCCCTGGGGTCCGGATCGTCGGCGGTCAGCGCGGGCACGTACCCGAACTGCGCGAGGATGAGGTTGAAGATCATCCAGGGTTCGTTGCTCTCGGCCTTGTCGAGGTCGGTCAGCCTGGCGTCCAGCATGACGAGCAACCCGACCTGTTCGTCGCGGCGCTCGAGTTCCTCCGCGATCGCGAAGGCGATGTTCCCGCCCAGTGACCAGCCGAGCAGGTGGTAGGGACCGTGTGGCTGCGTCATGCGCATCTGGTCGGCGTAGTCCCGCGCCATCTCCGCCATGCTGGCGGGCAGCGGCTCGGGTCGCCGCAAGCCACGAGCCTGCAGGCCATAGAGCGGGTACGTGACGTCGACGTGCGGGAGCATGGCCAGGTAGGCCCAGCTCAGCCCCACCATCGGATGCGCGCAGAAGAGGAGGGGGCCGTCGCCGCCGACTCGTATCGGCATGACGGGATCGAGGGTGCCGCCCGCTGCCCTGGCCGTCGCGCGGAACATCCTCAGGTTCTGCACGTCCTGCGCCGCGAACACCGCTGCCACGAACCGATGCTAACCCAGGCGGGCCGGCCGGCCTAGGCGGCCTTCGGCGCTAGCCCCGGGCAGCGAGCGCAGCCAGGCGCGCGGCCGCGGCCCCGGTGCCCCCGGCCGCCGCGTACTCCTCGCTCATCCGGCGCGCGTGCGCGCGGTAGCTGGGCTCGTCGAGTACGGCCGTCACGGCGGCGGCGAACTGCGCCGGGGTCGCCTCCTCGAAGGAGACCGTCACGCCCGCCCCGGCTCGCGTCACCTGCTCGGCCGTGAGCGGCTCGGCAAGACGTATCGGAGCGACGACCAGCGGAACGGCGTTGGCGAGCGCCTCGTTGACCGTGCTCTGCCCGGCCTGGCAGATCACCGCGTCGAGGCGCGGCATGAGCTCGAGCATCGGGACCCGCGGGGCGACCAGGACGTGCGGCGGCGGATCGGGCACCGAGTCGGCCGGGGCGTTGAGCACCACGTGCACCCGGCTGGCCATCGGCTCAAGCGCCGCCATCATCCGCGCGAAGAAACCGCGCACCAGATGCTCGTCCATCAGGTGCGCGGACACGGTGCCGGCGGTGGCCAGCACATGCCGACGACCAGGATCCCACCAGTCCCAGGCGAAGCCGGGGTCGGTGCGGCGCGTGCCGAGCGCGGCCCCGACCAGCGCCCAGTGTTCCGGCACCGGCGATATGCCGGTCAGCCCCTGCGTGGTCGTCGCGATCAGCAGGTAGGGCGAGAAGCGCAGGTCGAGACGGTCGTCAGCGGGCAGGCCGGCGATCTGGAACAGCCGCGCCAGCCTGGCGCCGATCCACTCCTGCAGGCCGGGTTCGGCGGGCGGGGTGAGCTCGAGCACGCCGGAAGCCAGGGTGGCCCACGGCACGCCGCGGGCGTACGCCGCCAGGGCGCCGGCCAGCGCGTACTGGTCGGTGACGACGACATCGGGCTGGTACTCGGCGACGGCGCGCTCGACCGGCCGCTGGATGAAGCGGTTGAGCGGCATCACGTAGTCATCCCACAGCTCGCGCACCGCGGCCATGCCCATGCGGGCGGGTCGGCGGAAGGAGCGCTTGCCGGTCGGGTAGACCGTCGCGCCCGGTCCGACAAGCGGGCGCAGGTCGCCTTCTGGCCCGCACCACGCCACGTCGTGCCCCGCGGCGGCCAGCGCGTCGCCGATGGCCACGGCGGGCCAGACACGAGCCACGAGCGGGACGACGACGAACAGGAACCGGGCCACGCCGTCATCGTGGCACACATTGACATTCCCGGCGCATCTTGATGCGGTGGCACTATGACCGCGCTGGAGGCCGTGTCGGTGTACATGCCGCCGCTGCGGATACCCATCGAGAGCCTGGCCGGCCCGCTCGGCCTGACCGACACGCAGGTCAAACTGTTCCGCCGGTTTCACGGGCTCAGGGAAGTCAGCCGCGACCCGGAGGCGTCGCTGTACGACCTGCTGATGAAGGCCGCCGCCGGGCTTGATGCGCTCCGCGGCCAGGAGCACCGCGTCCGGTACGTGCTGTACGCGCGGGCCATGCCCGTGGTCGCGCCGTACCCGGTTAACCCCCTGCACGAGGTCTGCCACACGCTCGGCCTTGACCACGCCCTCGCGTTCACCGTCACGCACCAGTCGTGCGCCAGCGGCTTGCTCGCGATCGACATCGCCGGCCGGCTGCTCGCGGGCGACACCGCCGCCGCCGACGGGCCGGACGACCCGGGGCCGGGGCCGGACGACCCGGGGTCGGGGCCGCTGGCGCTCGTGTTGTCCGGCGAGAAGGCGTTCACCCGCGAGGCCCAGATGTTCACGGACACGACCGTCTTCGGCGAGGGCGCGTCCGCGTGCCTGGTCAGCGCGTTCGGTGCTCGCGACCGGCTGCTCGCGTACGCGTCCAACGTGCGGGGCGAGTTCGACAGCGCGACGGGCGAGAACGACGCGCAGATGCAGCGCGAATACCGGCCCTGCCTGGCTGAGGTGATGCGGCAGGCCCTGGACGAGGCGGGCCTGACCTTCGACGACATCCGCGTCGTGCTGCCGCACAACGTCAACCTGGTGACCTGGCAGCGGATGTGCCGGCTGCTCGAAATCCCGGTCGACCGCGTGGTGCTGGATAATATCCCCACCAGCGGCCACGTCTTCTGCGCGGACGTGTTCCTCAACTACCAGACCGCGCGCGAGCGCGGCCTGCTGCAGCCGGGCGACCGCTACCTCGCCGCCGCGGTCGGCGCCGGCGGCGGGGCGACGTTCGCGGCGATGGTGTTCGAGCACTGACCGAGCAAAGACAGGAGGCGCGACATGACGGCGCAGGAAGCCGGCCTGGACCCCGAGTTCCGGCAGCGGGTGGTCGACACGATGACCGCGGTGCTGGCCCGGCTGCTGGACCGGTCAGAGCCGGTGACCGAGGACATGCGCCTGATGGAGGAGCTTGATCTCAGCTCCACGATGGGGCTCGAGCTGATGCTCGAGCTGGAAGACCAGCTCGAGATTCTCGTCGACGTCGAGCTGATGGACCCAGACCAGCTGAAAACGGTCGGGGACATGGCGACCTTCGTCGCCGGTCATTCCCGGCCCGGTTAGCGGCCGTGCTTGTCGCGCGCCCGCCCGCTAGACCGCCCGTTCGCCGTGACCTCTACCTGATACGTTCCGTGCGCCGCACCTTCACCGGGCCCGCCGAGTTCCTCGCCGATGCTCAGAATCGCGCCCGGATCGCCGAATACCTGGCGGATATGGCCAGGCCCTACGATCGCGAGGTGCCGGCGGCCCTGTTCGGCGAGCCGCCGTCACCGGCACTTGGCCATTCGTACGGCGAGATGGCCGAGGCGCTGATCGGGGCGGTCGCGCCCGCAGATGAGCCCGTCGACCTGCTTGTCCTGGCGTTCTCCAGCCATGACCTGCGGCCCGGCCGGCAAACGGCCGCGTATCTCAGTCACGTGACTCCGGGCGCGCCGATGGCGTTCGCCATCTGCGACCAGGGCTCGGCGGCGGCGTTCACCGGCATGCGGATTGCGCGCGAGTACGCTTCGTCGGCCGGGATCAGGCGCGCGCTGCTGATCGTCACCGAGCAGGCGGCTCTCCCGTACGACTGCCCGGTACCCGTGCCGTCGCAGCACCGGGGCGTCGCACTGCTATACGGTGACGGGCTTCACGGTGACGGGCCGACGCCGCAGGCCCGGCTGGCCGGCGTGCGTCAGCATCCGGGCGTCCCGCCCGACGGCGCCGCCGGCCTCGCGGCCGCCGACCTCACCGAGCTGGCGGCCGGCCACCGCGAGGTGGGACTGGTGCTCAGCGCCGCGCTCGCCGCGGTCTGGACCGCCCCCGCCGCCGGGCGGGTACGGGTGATGCCGCCCGGTCAGCCGTCCACCGAGGTCTGGTGGGGGCTCATCGACGAGCTCACCGTCGACGCGCGCCGCCCGGACCTGGTGGTGGCCGCCGACTACGATCCCGCCCTGTGCTATCTCTGTCTGGCGGCCTTCGATACCCGGCCGCGCTAGCGAGAGGCCGGCCAGATGACGATGGATCCCTCGTTCCCGGACTGGGACTGGGAAGACCCCGACGCGCTCGCCGTCACGCTGGAGAAGTTCAACGGGGGCCTGGCTCGCTGCCAGACGCTCGAAGCGGTTGCCCGTCCGCTGCCGGTCACGAGGCAGGACTTCCTCGAACTCGGCCTGACGGGCATCGAATTCGCCGCCTTCAAGACCAGGCACCCCGCGGCCCTCGGGACCGACCTGGTCGGGCTGCACACCCCGGGCATGACCACCGAGCCGGGCCGCCTGTACCGGGCGGACGGCGCCAGTTACTTCACCCAGCTGGACATAACGGAGAAACTGCCCTTCGGGGACGGCTGCGTGGAGTGGGCCTACGCCGAACACCTCATTGAGCACGTGCCGCTACCCGCCGGCATCCGGTGGCTCACCGAGGTGCGGCGCATACTGACCCCGGGCGGCCTGCTCCGGATAACCACTCCCGACCTGAGCAAGTACGCGCGGGGCCTGGTTACCGGCGACGGCTTCTACGCCAAGCAACGCAGGCGCCTGGGCATCATGCGGGTCGGACCGCCCATGCCGGAACGCCCGGCGTTCATGATGAACCAGATCTTCTACCTGTACGGCCACCGGTGGCTCTACGACCTGGACGAACTACGCTACGTCCTGGCCTGCGCCGGATTCACGTCGCCGGTCCAGGCCTGTGATTACCAAACGGGAGCCCGGGCGGACGTTGCGGCCCTGGACACGGTGCTGCGCAGGCTCGAGTCGGTCTACGTCGAGGTCACCGCGTAGCGTTCGGCCTGCCAGGAACCCTGGTCGGCGCGGCGGGGTCGGAGGCCGCCTCGACGGCGACCGCCTCGACCTCCCGCGCTATCGCCTCGACCTGCCCGGTGGTGAGGGACCACCGGTCCCACATCAGGTGCAGCGACACGACGCCGGGCCGGGGCTCGACCAGGATGTTGAGCTGCTCGTGCATGTGGTCCCTGGGGCCGAGCCACGTCAGCGTAGTCTCGGCCAGCTTCCGCCTGACCTGCTCCGGAGCCACCTCGCCGAGGTCGGCCTCCGCGCCCGCGCCCATGGTCATCGCGCGCTGGTCGTTGACCCGGCAGGTAACCCTGGCCGGGTAACCGCGTTCGGCGTCCAGCTTCGCGGTGACCTCCCTGAGGTCATCCGGGTCGTAGTAGGCGCGCATGCCGGCGGTCATCATGGCGCCGCGAGCCCGCGCGACCACCTCATCGACCGAGGTGCCGGTGGCGTCGATGGTGACCACGGAGTTCTGCGCGACCGGGGCGATGACGTCGGCCAGGCCGGGCCTGAACCGGTTGTTCACCGTGACCTTGATCGTCAGCGGCGCCACCCCGGTCGCACGTCCGATGGCCGTCGCGATGACCGCGAGCGTCACCCGGGAAGCGTCGGTCCCGGTGCGCCTGGCGATGGCCCGCACGGCCAGGTGCGCCGCTGGCGAGCTGAACCGGGCTTGCGCGTACCGCGGCCCGCCCGGGCTCTGCTCATGAGCAGGCTCGCCGAAGGTCTGCGCCGGGATGTGCCGCAGCTGAGCTTCCCAGTACTGCATCGCACGGGCGCTGAGCTGCCGGAGTTTAGGCGTCTGCTCGCTCCGGGCCACGTCAAGAACGTGCGGCCGCCGGTCCTCACCGGGTGCGCGGCCGGCCGCCTCGTCCTCGATCAGGTCGCCGAGCAGCACGTGTGCCCCGCCGTCGGCGGCCAGGTGGGACAGGACCCAGACCAGGTACAGGCAGGCGCCGCGCTGACGGATCACCGCCATCCGGAGCGGCCAGTCGCGACGGAAGTCGAACCGTTCGGCGGGCCAGGCATCCATGAGCTCGGCTGCGAACCGCGCGGCGTCGGCGTCGTCGGGGATCGTGAGGATGTCCAGGCCGACCTGCCCGGACCCGGCTACCGCCTGGCACGGCCGGCCCGCGCTGTCGCTTCCCAGGCGCATCCGCAGGGCGGCGTGCCGGCCCATCAGGCCGCTCAGCAGGGCCGCCGCGTCGTCGACGGTGCAGTCCCTGGGCAGTTCGATCCGTCCGCCCATGCTGAACTGGTCGCCGCTGTCCTGCATGTCCCCCAAGATCGCCTTCTGGCCCCAGGTCAGCGGCTCAGCACCAGCCTCCGCCCCGGTGAACTGGACGACGATCCGGTCCCGGCTGGTCTGCTCGAACACAGCTCATTCTGATCGACCGCCGACCGCGCGTGTCAATCCCGGGTCCCGGTCACCGGCCTGCCGACACCCACCGGAACGTGTTGCGCAAGCTGACGGTCCCGGCCTGCGGGTCCTGGAACGGCGCCAGGGCGCGCTGCAGGACGTCGCGGACCGCCTGCTCACCTGCCGCCTGGACGGCCCGGGCGCCGCCCGCGGAGCACAGCAGGGCGCGGACGGCGTCGTCCAGGTTGGCGTAGCGCCACCAGCACACGACCTCGCCGTCGGCCATCACCCGCAGGCCGGCGCCGGCCAGGGCCGCCTCCAGGTTGCCCGGCGCCGACAGGGCGTACGGGGCGTGGTCGCCGGCCTGCTCGGGCGGGACCAGGGCGCTCATGGCCTCGTGCACGACCGTGCCCTGGGATCGCTCGGGCGCCGCGAACAGGCTGGCCACCACGCGCCCGCCGGGCCGGGTGACGCGGGCCGCCTCGCGCAGCGCCCGCCACGGGTCGCCGGCGAACTGGAACGCGTTGACGCCGACCACCGCGTCGAACGCGGCGTCACCGAACGGCAGGGACTCCATGTCGCCGTCGCGCAGGTCGGCACCCGGCAGCCGCTCGCGGGCGATCCCCAGCAGGCCCGGGCTGATGTCCAGGCCGCTGGGCACCGCGCCGCGCCGGGCGGCGAGCTCGAGCGTGAGCCCGGAGCCGCAGCCCACGTCGAGCAGGCGGGTGCCCGGGCCGGCGCCCGCGGCGTCGAGCACCGCCTCGAACAGCGGCTGGTTGTGGGCCTCGGCCAGGTCCGCCCAGGCCCGCGGGTCGGTGCCCCACAGCTGGCGCTGGACCTGCGCGGCGGCGCTGACCGGCGGGATGTTCTGGTTGAGCCGGAAGATGTTGTCCGGGTCGTAGACCGCCTTGATCCGCTGCAGGCGCCCGATCGTGCGCCCGTAGGCGCCGGCCGCGCCCAGGTCCTCGTCGTCGCCCATGAAGTTGACGTACGTGCCCTCGCTAAGGAACGGCTTGACGGCGGCGTAGGTCGCGCGCGCCCAGGCGATCTCGTGCTCGTCGTCGGCGGCGTCACGCCAGGTGGCGGGGATGTTGATCAGCCAGCGGGCCTTGCGGAAGCCGAACGCCGTCGCGCCGGGGTCCACCCGGGCGATCGCGCCGCCCAGCGCCAGCAGCTCCACCTGTGAGATCGGCGACCGGAGCTGAGCCGCTCGCTCGAGCAGCGCGTCGATCAGCCCGTCGGGCAGGTCGCCGGCGAAGCCCGCCTTGATATAGGTGCGCAGGCCATGGCGGAACAGGTCGTCGGTGATCGTCTGCATGAACAGGAAGGGCACGACCGACAGGTCACTGACCGGCGGCTGCAGCTCGTCCCTGATCCTGGCCAGCACGGCCCGGCCGTGGGCGGCGTCGCCGGACCATTCGATGAGCGACATGATGCCGTGCCGGCCGACGAGCTCCGGCGGCATCCACGGCATGTCGCTGGCCCGCCGCAGGAAGCTCGTCCACAGCAGCTCGTCGGGGGTCGCCGGGTCGGCCATCTCGCTCCGGCCGTGCTCGATCACCCGACGCGCCTGCTCGAGCGGGTGGAACGTCGCCAGGATCACCAGCTCCGACAGCTCATGCAGCGCGAACTCGAACTCGGTGACGACGCCGAAGTTGCCGCCGCCACCGCGCAGGGCCCAGAACAGATCGGAGTGCTGATCGGCCGAGGCGCGCAGGATAGCCCCACCGGCCGTGACGACCTCCGCCGAGAGCAGGCTGTCGATGGTCAGGCCGGAGCGGCGCATCAGCCGGCCGACGCCGCCGCCGAGGGTCAGCCCGGCGGCACCGGTGTGCGAGACCACGCCCGCCGGAAGCACCAGGCCGTGCTCCTGGGTCGCGCGGTCGACCTCGCCGAGGAGCGTGCCGCCGCCGACCCAGGCCCGCCGCGCGCGCGGGTCGACCCGGACCTGACTGAGCGCGCGCAGGTCGATCACGAGACCGCCGTCACAGACGCTGTGTCCCGGCATCGAGTGGCCGCCGGCCCGCACGGCGATGAGCAGGCCCTCGGCCCGCGCGTGGCGGATGGCGGCGGCCACGTCCCGCGCCGAGGCCGGCCGGGCGATCAGCGCCGGCCGGCGGTCGTGCATGGCGTTCCATACCTGGCGAGCGGCGTCGTAGCCATCCTGGCCCGGGCCGATCACCGAGCCGGCGAAGCCGGGAATGATCGTGGACGCCATCTTATTTTTGCCGAACGATCTGTGGTGCGCCTGCTTGGGACGTGCGGAGCGCGACCAGGCGGGCGTGCATCCCGGCGATGACCTCGTTGTGCTGATGGACCTCGACCGGATGCGGGAACAGCGGCCCGCCGTCGTGCCAGGCGACCGAGATCGGGCCGGACCGGGCCGTATTGATCAGCCGGCAGCCGAGCCGCTCCAGGCGCGCGCTTTCGGCCGCCACGTCGGGCACCACCCACGAGACGTGGCTGATCGCCCCGGGGGCCACCCGGTACGCGGCCGCCAGGCGTTCGTCGATCGCGTGCACCTGGCCGAGTTCCACGACGACCGGCCCCCAGGCGGCGAAGGCGGCTGCGTGGTCGAACACCACGTCGTCGCCGTGCTGGCCACCTGCGGCCAGCACGAACTCCTCGAACGTGACGTGCTCGATGACGTGGAACGGGCCGACGCCGAGCTCGGCACCCCACCGCGCCATCGCGGAGTCCAGGTCGTCGACCCAGTAGCCGACGTGATGCAGGCCGTGCACCCCGGCCCTCAGCCGGCCTGCACGTCGTCGGCCTGCTCGCGGCCCTGCAGCCCGCCGCCGCCGAACTGCCGGTCGTGTTCCATGGTCATCCGCATGAACGGGTAGACGTAGTCGCGCATCGCAAGCTCGTAGGCCCCGATGGCCGCGACGAGGCCGACCTCGCCGCGGGCCGCGGCGGACAGCTGGTCAAGCAGGCGCGCGGCGTCGCGCAGCGCGAGGTTCGCGCCCAGGCCGAGGGTCGGGAGCATCGCGTGGGCGGCGTCGCCGACCAGGGTCACCCGCGACGGCTCCCACGGCGGGGCCGGTGAGAGGAAGCCGAACGGGATCACGAAGACGGAGTCCAGGTCGACGCCGGCGACGAGGGCCCGCGCGGCGGGGTGCCAGCCTTCGATGGCGGCGAGCATCGCGTCGCGGAGCATGGCCGGGGTCGCGGGCGTCCAGTCGGCCGCGGGCGGGATCACCGTCCCGGGCGGCACGCTGCAGCTGATCATGACGTAATCGCCGACCGGCTCGAGCGTCACGTCGGGCGCGATCGCGGCGGCCGCGTCTTCCTGGCGCTGCCGCGGCCGGTAGACGGCGATCAGCAGCCGCGAGCCCTGCCGGTCCGCGGCGATGATCACGCCCTCGAACAGGTGCGCAGGCAGCTGTGCGGCCAGTTGCGGGGTCAGCGGCGTGCGGCCGAAGACGCCGAGGCCGCGGACGCCGGCGTCGATGACCGTGGCGGCGGGCAGGCGCTGCCCGCGCACGGCGGAACGGATGCCGTCGGCGCCGACCAGGACGTCGCCCTGGGCGGTGGTGCCGTCGGCCAGGGTCACCGACACGCCGTCCGGGGTCTCGGCGTACCCGGTGACGGCCCGGCCCGGGTGGAACGACCCGCCCAGCCGGGCCCGGAGGATCGAGCGCAGCGTCCGCCGGTGGACGCCGGTGTGCGGGCGCTCGCCCTCGTTGGGCGGCCCCAGGTGCGGCTGGGAGCTCAGCTCGTTGAGCTGGTCGTCCAGCACGATCGACTCGCGCCGGCGGTACGTCCGGCGGGAGGTCTGCGCGTACAGCTCGAACAGGTCGGCAGGCAGGCAGCGGCGGAGGGCCTCGCCGCCGTCGGCGTTCATGTGGAGGTAGTAGCCGATCTTGCGGCTGTCGTCGGCGTCGCGCTCGAAGACCTCGCAGGTGTGCCCGTCCTTGATCAGCCCCTGGGCCAGGGCCAGGCCGGACAGGCCGCCTCCGGCGATCAGGACGTGCAGTGGCGCTCTGGTGGTCATTCCCGGGTCAGCCGGTCGAGGAGTACAGGTCGGTCGAGTAGGGCGGGGTGCTGTAGACGGCGCTCCACGGCACGACGTGGTTGCGGAGCACGCCCACGCCCTCGATCTCGGCCTCGATGCTGTCACCCGGCTGGAGGTAGAACTCGAACGGGTTGGGCTGGACCGCCGCGACGCCCGAGATCGTCCCGGTGGTGAGGATGTCCCCGGCCGAGTAGCCCTGCGCCGAGTGGTAGGCGACCAGGTGCGGGATGGCGATCAGCATCTGCGCGGTGTTGCCGCGCTGCCTGACCTGGCCGTTGACCCGCAGCTCCATGGCCAGCGCCTGGGCGTCCGGCACCTCGTCCCTGGTGACGATCCACGGGCCGATCGGGCAGAAGGTGTCGATTGCCTTGGAGAAGGAGAACACGCCGGACTGCATCTCCCGGCGCTGGATGTCGCGGGCCGTGATGTCGTTGAAGACCGTGTACCCGGCGATGTAGTCCTCGGCCTGTTCGGGGCCGAAGAACTTGCCGCTGCGGCCGATGACGATCGCGAGCTCGAGCTCGTAGTCGAGTTCCTTGGTCAGCCCCTCGGGGTACACGATGGCGTCGTCCGGGCCGATGATCGCGTCGACGTTCTGGAAGAACACGATCCCCTTGTGCACCGGGTGGGACCAGTCGACCGCCTGCAGTTCCTCGTGGTGGTCGGCGAAGTTGCCGGCCGTGTGGAAGAACTTCTTCGGCACGATCGGCGCCCGCAGCCGGACGTCGGCCAGCGGCAGCCGCTCCCCCGTCTCAGCTACCTGGCCGTCCCGCTCGAACCATTCGCGCGTCGAGGCGCAGTCGAGCTCGACCACGACGTCACCCTCGAGGCGACCGACCCGACCGGCGTCGAAGGTGACCAGCTTCATCAGTGGCTCTCATTCTACGAAAGTAGCTTTCGTCTTATACTGGCCCGCCGAAGGGCGCGGTGTCAAGGCGGGGTCAGGGGCGCGCGGCGGTGCCGGGCGGGGCGGTGCCGGGCGGGGCGGCGCCATCCGTGGCCGGGTCCTCTGGCGCGGGAACGCGGAACACGCGGAGCTGGAGCGCCAGCGTGGCGTAGTAGCCGACCAGGGTGAGCAGCTCGAACAGCCCGGCCGTGCCGACATGCTCGACCGCCTCGCGGTATTCGGCGTCGCCGAGGTCGCCCCGGGATAGGAGCGCGGCCGCCGTGCGCGCGACCACGGCCTCGCGCCCGGCCAGGGCGGCGTGGCGGCCGTCGCGTACGGCGGCCAGTTCGGCGTCGCCGAGCCCGACCGAACGGCCGACCGCCTCGTGGGCGTACCACTCGAAGTCGGACCGCCAGTGGGCCGCGACGACGAGGATCGCTATCTCGCGGCACCGGTCGCTGAGCCCGGTGTCGTAGCGCACGGAGGAACCGAGCGCCTGAAGCGCCGACCCGAGGCGCGGCTGGAGCAGGAAGGCGTTGAACGGGCCCTCGAGGCGTCCGTGCGAGTCGGCCAGCCGGAACAGCTGCGCGCCCTGGGCCCGGCGTCCGCCGGCGATCGCGTCGTAAAGCGCACGCTGCTCCTCGTCCAGTGCCGACGGCTCGAGCTTGGGGATGCGCGCGCCGGAGGTCACAGCGGGCCGGAGTTGGTGTCGGACAGCAGGGCGGAGATATCCGCGGTGGTGGCCAGCACGGCGGGCCGCAGCTCGCGGATGATCCGCTGCGTCGACCAGTCCCTGGCCTGGACGGCCAGGTTGACGCCCGCGATCACGCGGTCGTCCGGGCTGGTGATCGGCGCGGCGACCGACCGGAGCCCGTAGGCCAGCTCCTCGTCCTGCATCGCCCAGCCCTGGTCCCGTATCGTGCGCAGTTCCTCGCGCAGCTCGGCCAGCGAGAGCTTCGCGTTGGGCCCGCGGTTGGCCGAGAAGGAGGCGTCCGTGATCCGTTCCGCCAGGTCGGCCTCGTCGAGGTGGGCGAGCAGCAGCTTGCCGATCGAGGTGTGCACGGCGGGGAGCGTGGAGCCCACCTGGATGTTCGCGGTCACCAGGTCGGAATTGCGCAGGCGGATCAGGTACAGGACACGGTCGCCGCGGAGCACGGCCAGGTTCACCGTCTCCCCCGTGCGCTCGCCCAGCTCGGTGAGCTTCGGCGCCGCGATCGCGACGAGGTCGAGGCTGCGCAGGGCGGCGGTGCCGAGGGTCAGCGTGCGCACGCCCGGCCGGTAGTCGCCGTTGGGCAGGTGGTCGAGGTAGCCCTCGGAGGAAAGCGTCATGACCACGCGGTAGACGGTCGGCATCGGCAGGCCCGCGGCGGTGGCGAGGTCGCTGACCCGCCAGGTCGGCCGCTGCTCGTCGAACAGCGACAGGATTCGCAGGCCCTTGGCGAGGGCCTCCACGCGGTACTCCGGGCGCTCCGGGGAGTCCGCCGCCGCGGGAGCGGGGCGGAGCGCCGCGGATGAGGAGCTGGCGGTGCGGCGGGGCATGGACGGCCTTCCTCCTCGGTGGTGGATCCGCCCTCAGCCTACGGTGACGGACCCTGGACAGCCGCGCAGCGGGTCGGCTACGGTATTCAGAAAGCGACTTTCATAATACGAGAATTCTGATCTGAAGGATACCCCATGCAGGACTGGCTCACGCTGGACCGACGGCCGACCCTGGTCTTCGGAGCCGGCGGGCTCGGCGGAGCCAGCGCGCTGAGCCTGGCCGCCCAAGGCGCGCGCGTCGCGCTCGTCGACGTGAGCACCGAGAACCTGGACGCGGTCGTGCGGGCGGCGAAGGAATCCGGGCGGGAGGTCAAACCGCTCGTCGCCGACCTGCGGACGGCGCAGGCCTGCCGGGCGGCCGTCCGCGAGGCAGTCGAGCTGGTGGGAACGCCGCAGGTCTTCCTGCACGCGGTCGGGCGTAACGTGCGCAAGCCGGTGCTGCGCCTGGGCGATGACGAGTGGCAGGAGACCCTCAGCCTGAACCTGTCGTCGGCGTTCTGGCTCGGCCAGGCCGTCGGGCGGCTGATGGTCGAGCAGCGGTACGGCCGGATGGTCTTCGTGTCGTCGGTCTCCGGGCTGCTCGCCCACCCGAACCATGCGCCGTACGCCGCGACCAAGGGCGGGATGAACCAGATGCTCAGGGTCATGGCGCGCGAGTGGGCCAGGCACGGCGTCACGGTCAATGCCGTCGCGCCCGGCTACATTGAGACCGACCTGACCAAGGCCTACCTCGACCAGGACAACAACCGGGAGAGCCTGGAATCGCTCGTCCCGGCGGAGCGGCTCGGCCGGCCCGAGGAGGTGGCCGACGCGGTCACGTTCCTCGCGTCGGACCGCGCCCGCTTCATCACCGGCCAGGTCCTGTACGTCGACGGCGGCCGCGTCCTGGTCTGACCGCCGTATCAGCCGCCTAAGCAGGAAGGACACGCCCGTGCCCGCAGCTCCCGTTCCCGTACCGCGCCGCCTGCTTGGTCGTTCGGTGGTCGTAACCGGCGCCGGCACCGGATTCGGCGCCGAGATCGCGGTACGCGCCGCCCAGGAGGGAGCCCGCGCCGTCGGCGTCCACTACCGCAGCTCCGCGGACGGGGCCAAGCGGACGGCCGACCGGGTCGCGGCGGAGGGCAGCACCCCCGTGCTGCTCCAGGCCGACATCGTCGAGTGGGACCAGATCAAGGCCATGGCCGACGCCGCCTTCGAGCGGCTGGGCGGCGTCGACGTCCTGGTGAACAACGTCGGTGACGTCGCCCGCGAGCAGATGTCGTGGCGCGACATCACCGAGGAGTCCATCGACCACGTCCTCGCCGTCGACATCAAGGGCACGATGCTCTGCGTCCACGAGTTCGGCGCGCGCATGCTGGAGGCGGGGCACGGCAGCATCGTGAATATCGGATCGACCGTCATCGTCCGGGGCAGCGCACGGGCGCCGCAGTACGCCGCGGCGAAGTACGGGATCCTGGGCGTGACCAAGTCGTACGCGCACGCGTTCGCGCCGACCGTCCGCGTCAACGTCTTCGCCCCGGGATTCATCGAGACCGAGGCGACCCTGGGCCGCCGGGACTGGCAGTCCGGCCGGGGTGACCAGCTGCGGTCGCTCACTCCGATGGGGCGGATCCCCGGACCCGCCGAGCTCGCGGGCACGGCCCTGTTCCTGGCGACCGACGACGCCTCGCACATGACCGGCGGGTACATGGTCGCCGACGGCGGCTACAACATGGTCGGCGCATGAGCGAGCCGGAGGGGCGCGACGGCGCCCGGGCGGGGCAGGCCGGACAGGCGGGGCAGGCCGGACAGGCGGGGCAGGCCGGGACGCACCCGCGCGACCTCGGCCTGGGCGAGGCCCGCGCGCTGGTGCGGCGGGCCGTGGACAAGGGCGAGCAGCTCGGGCTGCGCGGGGCGGTCGCCGTGGTCGGGGCGAGCGGGGCGCTGATCACGGCGTCCCGGATGGACGCCGGGGGGCCGGGCGGGATGGCGCGGGCCCGGTCCAAGGCCTGGATCTCCGCGACGCAGCAGATCCCGAGCGCCGAACACCTGCACCGGATGACGACGATCGCCCCGCCGGTCGCCGCCGGGTTCGCCCAGGCGTCCCCCGAGGCGATTTTCCCCGGCGCGGGCGGGCTGCCGGTCACCGCGGACGGAGCGGTCGTGGCCGGCATCGCCGCCTCCGGTGCGACGGTGAGCCCGTTCTTCCCGGCCGACGTCGACCCGCGCGCGCTGAGCGCGGACGGCAGGCCGGCCAACCCCGAGGACCTGCTGATCGCCTACGCGCTCGGGATCGCGTACACCGGGCAGCACGGGGACGACCAGAAGCGCTGGGAACAGCGCTTCGGCGACCTGGTGGTCGAGCCGGCCGACAGCCTCGGCCTGGCTCACGCGCCCCCGGCCAGCCGCCAGGCCCAGCTCGACTGGGCCAGGGCGCTCTGCGACGCCGCCCTTGACGCAGCGGCACGCCGTGGGCTCCGGGTGGCGGTCGCCGTCGTGGACCGCGGCGGAGACCCGATCCAGCAGGACCTGATGGACGGCGCTCCGGCCGGCGGGGTGGCCGTCGCGCAGGCCGTGGCGGGCGCCGCGGCCCTGTTCGACTGCGACAGCGGTGAACTCGGCTCGCGGTACGGGCCCGGCGTGGGGGCGCTGGTGGTACCGCCCGTGCTGAGCGCGCCCGGTGGCCTGCCGGTGCGCGACGACGGATGGGTGGTGGCCGGCCTGGGCGTCGGCGGCGGCGAGCCCGCCATCTGCGCGGACATCGCGCGAACCGCCCTGGCCAGGGCATGACCGGCGGCCAGGGCATGACCGGCGGCCAGGGCATGACCGGCGGGCGAGGCGGTCCCGTCCGCATCGCCGTCATCGGCTGCGGCGCGATCGGGAGCCTGTACGCCGCGCACCTGGCTCGCGTCCCTGGCGTCGAGGTGTGGGCCGTCGACCCGTGGGCCGAGCACGTGGCGGCGATGGAGTCGCGCGGGCTACGGGTCACCGGTCGGGCGGACTTCACCGCGAAGGTCCACGCGAGGACCGAGGGCGGCGAGCTGCCCGCGTGCCACTTCGGGCTGGTCGCCACCAAGTCACTGGACACGCGTCCCGCCGTCGCGGGTGTGCGGGCGGCGCTGGCCGATGCCGCCGTCGTCAGCCTGCAGAACGGACTCGGGAACGAGGAGGTCATCGCCGAGTTCGTGCCGCGCGTCATCCGCGGGAGCATCGTCACGGCCGGCGCGGTCGTGGCGCCGGGTGTCGTGCGGTACGACGCCCCGGGCGACTCGTGGTTCGGGCCGTTCGAGCCCCGGCCGGCCCCGATGCGCGAGGTCGAGGAGCTGGCTGGGCTGCTCACCGCGGGCGGGCTGCGCACCCACGCGCTGGCGGACGCCCGCGGACCGCAGTGGACAAAAGTCATTTTCAACTCCGCGACGAGCCCGCCCGCCGCGCTGACCGGGCTCTCGGTGGGCCGCGTCTGCACCGACGCCGGGCTGCGCGCGCTGGTCGACGCGCTGGTCGCGGAGGGAGTGGCGGTCTGCGAGCGAGCCGGGATCGTCCTGGAGCGACCGCCGGGCGACGCGGTGGACGAGGCCGTCGCCGAGGCCTACGACCACAAGCCGAGCATGCTCCAGGACGTGCTCTCCCGCCGGGCGACCGAGATCGACGTGCTCAACGGCGGCATCGCCGTCGAGGGGCGGCGGGCTGGCGTTCCTACCCCGCTGCACGACTGCATGGTGGCCCTGGTCAAGGGCCTTGAGAAGTCCTGGCCGGCCTAGCCAAGCACCGCGCCGGTCCGCCCCGGGGGTGTCGCTAATTCGTGACCGCGTAAGGGTGGACAACCGCTTTTCCATCCCGTAGCGTAAGTGAAAATCACTTTCATGATGTGAAAGTAGGGAGGGCGATGGCCGCACCGACCACACGGCCGCCCCTGCTGGACGTCGCCGGGCTGCGCGTCACCTACGGCGGGGTCGTGGCCGTCTCCGACGTCGACCTGCAGATCACCGAGGGCACCGTTCACGGGCTGATCGGGCCCAACGGCGCCGGCAAGACCTCGATGGTCGACGCCCTGACCGGTTACACCAGGCCTGCCGCCGGGCGGATCGTGTTCGGGGGCCGCGACATCGGCGGCCTGCGCCCCTACCGGCGCGCGCGCCTCGGCATGGCCAGGACCTTCCAGTCGGTCGAGCTGTTCGACGACCTCACGGTCGACGAGAACCTGCTCGTGGCCAGCGAGCACGTGACCGTCGCCTCGGCGCTGGCCGACCTGTTCCTGCCGCACCGCCCGCCGGACCGCACCAGCGTCGACTGGGCCATCTCGGTTTGCGGCCTTGAGGATGCCGTCGACCGCTACCCGGCCGAGATCTCCCTGGGCAAGCGCAAGCTGGTGGGCATCGGCCGGGCGCTCGCCCGCCAGCCCCGCCTCGTGCTCATGGACGAGCCCGCGGCGGGCCTGGACACCGACGAGAGCCTCGAGCTCGGACGCCGGCTGCGGACCCTGCCGGAAGAGCACGGCGTGACGGTCCTGCTCATCGACCACGACATGGGGCTGGTCCTGAGCGTGTGCGATCGCCTCATGGTCCTGGACTTCGGACGGCAGATCGCGGCCGGGACCCCCGCGGAGATCCGCGACGATCCGCTGGTGATCGAGGCGTACCTGGGAGGGCATCATGCCGGAGCCGCCTAGCACCAGCCCGCCCGGCCACGCCCTCGTGGTGCGGGACCTGAACGCGGGTTACCGCGGGATCCCGGTGGTCCGCGAGCTCAGCCTTGAGGTCCGGCCAGGGGAGGTCGTGGCGCTGCTCGGCCCGAACGGGGCCGGGAAGACCACCACGCTGGAGACCATCGCCGGGCTCAACCGCCCGATCGCGGGCACGGTGGAACTGTCCGGCGAGAACATCGGCGGCAAGCCGGCCCACGTCCTCGCCCGCCGGGGTCTCGCGCTGGTACCCGAGGGCCGCGCCCTGTTTCCCGGGCTCACCGTGCACGAGCACCTGCGGCTGGCCGGCGGCCGCGGGGTCGCCAGCCGTGAGCAGGAGCTGCTGGAGATGCTCCCGGAACTGCGCAAGTGCCTGGGACGCAAGGCCGGCCTGCTGTCCGGCGGTGAGCAGCAGATGCTGGCGGTCGGGCGGGCGCTGGTGACCCGGCCGCGGCTGCTGCTGGTCGACGAGATGAGCCTCGGGCTGGCCCCGGTGATCGTCGAGCGGCTACTCCCGATCCTGCGCCGGGCCGCCGACGAGCTGGGCAGCAGCGTGCTGTTCGTGGAGCAGCACGTCGCGCTGGCCCTGGAGATCTCCGATCGCGCTTACGTCCTGACCCACGGCCGGATCAGGCTCGAGGGCCCCGCCGCCGAGCTCCGCGGACGGCGCGAGCTACTTGCCGCCAGTTACCTCGGGGAGACGGCCGCCTGAGCAGGCCGCCTCTGGCTCACGCTCACCGACAGATACACACCATCGCCGAAGGAAGCACATATGAAATCACATAGATGGCTCAGCGTGACGGCAGCCGCCGTGCTCGCGCTGACCGCGGCGGCCTGCAGTTCGAGCAGCTCGACCAGCTCGGCCAGCTCGGCCGGCTCGAGCGCTCCGGCGTCGAGCAGCACGACGGCCGCGGCCAGCAGTTCGGTGTTCGGCACCCCGAAGAAGGCGACCGGTTCCCCGTACGTCTTCGGGATGATCAACGACGAGACCGGCGCGGTCACCTTCCCCGAGGCGCGCCAGGGCGCGATCGCCGCCGTCGACTACGTCAACAACTACCTCGACGGCATCAACGGGCACCCGATCGTGATCGACGAGTGCACCGGCGACGGCACGCCGGCCACGGCGGCGCGGTGCGCCAACCAGCTGGTGGCCGCGCATCCGCTCGCCATCCTCGGCGCGGCCGACGTCGGCGCGCCCGCCTCGATCCCGATCTACGAGCACGCCGACCTCGCCTACCTGGGCGGCATCCCGTTCACCCCGGTTCCGGAGACCGCACCGAACTCCATCCAGTTCTGGTCGGTCAGCGTCGGCGACAACGCGGCGGCCGCTGTGTACGCGGGCAAGACGCTGGGCATCAAGAGCGTCGCCCTGATCTACTTCAGCAACGCCCAGGGCGAGTCGATCCTGCCGCAGATCACACCGGTGTTCAAGGCCGCCGGGATAACGACGATCCATGACATCCCGCTGTCGCCGACGTCGCCGGACCCGAGCCCGCAGGCCGCCCTGGTCGTGAGCAGCGGTGCCCAGCTGGCCTACGTCGACGTCCCGAACGGCTGCGGCAACGTGCTGAAGGCGCTGAAGTCCGTAGGCTTCACCGGCAAGCTGATGGGCATCGACCCGTGCGGCGCACCGCCGGTGATCGCCGCCGCCGCGGGCGGGGCAAACGGCATGTACATCGCCTCGCCGTTCATGCTGCAGAGCGGGAGCAGCCAGCAGGCGCTGCTGTTCCAGGCGGCGATGAAGAAGTGGGCCGCGCCGGGCACGCTGATCGACTCGATCTCCACGGCCGGCTTCGCCACCGTGATGAACGTCCAGCAGGTACTGAGCACGATCTCGGGCCCGCTGACGACCGCCACCATCCTGGCCGCGTTCAAGACGGGCACCCACCAGAACTTCCTGTCGCACCCGTATACGTGCAACGGGCAGGCCCTCAAGGGCGCGGCCGCCATCTGCAACGACTACTACCTCATGAACCAGATCCAGAACGGCGTGCTCACCCAGCCCGATCCGACCGACTGGGTGACCTCGAAGGGCTACTTCCCGGGCCTCACCGGCTGATCATCGCGGCCGGGTCCGTCGCAGCGCGGACCCGGCCGCCATCCCGCGCATAACTGACGAGACGTAAACGAGACAGCATGTCCAGCTACATCCTCTTCCTGATCCTCGGCCTCGGGTCGGGTGCCACCTACGCCATCCTCGGCCAGGGACTCGTCCTGAAGTACCGCAGCGCCGGCGTGGTCGACTTCGCGCACGGCGCCGTGGCGATGTTCATCGCCTACGTCTTCGTCAACCTCCGCAGCTTCGGCGAACTCGAGCTGCCCGTGGTCCTGATTCCGCACCAGATCTCGCTGAACGGCGGGGCCGGGCTCAACACGGGGCTCGCGATCGTCATCTCGCTGGCGTACGCGGCGGTCCTCGGGCTGGTGCTGTACGTCCTCATCTACCGGCCGCTGCGGGGCGCCTCGCCGCTCACCCGCGTCTGCGCGTCGGTCGGCGTGATGCTCGGCCTGCAGGCGATCGCGGTGCTCAACTACAGCACCGAGTCCGTGGCCACCAACCCGATCTTCCCCAGTTCCCCGCTGTCGATCTCCGGGATCACGTTCCCGGAGGACCGCCTGTTCTTCACCGGCGTGGTGATCGTCATCTCGGTCGCGCTCGCGCTCACCTACCGCTTTTCCCGGTTCGGCCTGGCCACCCGGGCCGGCGCCGAGAACGACCGGGGGGCCGCGCTGACCGGGATCTCGGCCAACCACGTCGCGGGGCAGAACTGGGTGATCGCCACCGTCCTGGCGGGCGCGGCCGGCATCCTGATCGCCCCGGTCGCCAGCCTCGACCCGACCTCGTACACCCTGTTCGTCGTGCCGGCCCTGGCGGCCGCGCTGATCGGCCGGTTCCAGTCGTTCTGGATCACCGCGCTGGCCGGCCTGCTGCTCGGCTGCGCCCAGTCCGAGATCGACAAGCTCATCACGGTCTGGACCTGGCTGCCCCAGCTGGGCCTGTCGGACGCGCTCCCGTTCATCGTGATCATCGTGGTGATGGCGCTGCGCTCGCGCACCGTGCTCGCCCGCGGCGGGGACACCGCCGAGCGCAACCCCTCGATCGGCCGTCCGCACCGGCCGTTGCTTACCGCGGCCATCTGCTTCGTGGCCGGCGTGCTGCTCATGGCGGTACTCAGCAGCGTCCTGCGGTTCGCGTTCATCTCCTCGCTGACCGTCACGTGCATCGCCCTGTCGGTCGTGGTCCTGACCGGATACGTCGGCCAGGTGTCGCTGGCCCAGATGTCACTGGCCGGGATCGGCGGCTTCACGCTGGGGCACATCTCCAGCGGATGGGGCATCGGCTTCCCGTGGTCGCTGATCCTGGCGGGCCTGTGCGCGGTGCCCGTGGGGCTGATCATCGGCTTGCCGGCCCTGCGGCTGCGCGGCGTCAACCTGGCCGTGGTGACGCTCGGCTTCGCCGCGGCGATGGACGCCATGATCTTCACCAGCCTGTCCTTCACTGGCGGTACCGCAGGCCTGCCCATCCCTCCCCCGCGCCTGCCGGGGCTGAACCTCGGGATCACCCAGGGCAAGTCCTATCCCACGCTGATCTTCGGCGCGCTGGTGCTCCTTATCGTGATCCTGCTCGGGCTGCTCGTCGCCCGGCTGCGGCGGGGTCCGGCCGGGCGCATGCTGCTGGCCATCCGCTCCAACGAGCGCGCCGCCGGCTCGGTCGGGATCAACGTCGCGCAGGGCAAGCTGATGGCGTTCGGGCTGGCCGCGTTCATCGCCGGCATCGGCGGCGCGCTGACCGGTTACATGCAGGGCGAACTGACCGCCGACAGCTTCGCGGCGTTCACCTCGATCGGCCTGCTGGCGATCGTGTTCGTGGCCGGCGTCGGGCGCATCGCCGGGGCGGCCGCGGCCGGCATCATGTTCTCCGCCGCCGGGCTGTTCGTGACGTTCCTCAACATCCACCTCAACGTCGGCAAGTACCAGGCCATCGTGGCCGGCGTCGCGCTCGTGCTGACCGCGGTCCAGAACCCGGACGGCATCACCAGCACCGCGACCGGCAAGGGCCCGGCCGTCGCGCTGGCCAAGCTCAGGGACCGCGCCGCCGGGGAGTACAGCAAGCGGGTCAGGGCCCGGGCCCCGGCATCCGCACCGGATAGCTCGGGACCCGGCGGCGAGGGCGCCGGGCTCACCGCAGAACCAGACCCCCGTCTGCGCAAAGCGTCTGGCCGGTGATCGCGCCGGCCGAGTCCGAGACCAGGAAGCCGACCGCCGCGGCGACATCGCCAGGCACCAGGTCACGGCCGATCGCCTGCCGCGCCCGGACCGCGGCGAACGCCTCCGGCGCGGTGCCGGCCACGGCGGCCGGGGTGGGGGTGAGCCCGGGGGCGACGCAGTTGACCGTGATGCCGTCGCGCCCCAGCGAGCGCGCCAGCGTGCGGGCGATCCCGACCAGGGCGGCCTTGCTGGCGACGTACGCCAGCAAGTCGGCGGCGGGCGGATCCCAGATCGTGTCCGAGACGACGAATACGATCCGCCCGAAGCCGCGCCCGGCCATGCCGGGGACAACCGCCTGGGCCAGCCACAGCGCCGACTCGACGTTCACCGCCTGGACCCGGTGCCAGGTCTGCGGGTCAAGCTCGGCCAGGGACGCCCGGTCGAACGCGGCCGCGGCGTGCACGAGCACGTCGCAACGCCCGTGCCGGCCGAGCAGTGCGGCCGCGGCGGCCTGGACCTCGCCGCGCTCGGCGAGGTCCACCCGGGGATCGCCATCCCGGTCCAGGATCGCAACCTCGTATCCGGCCGCGCGCAGGCCCGCGGCGACCGCGGCGCCGATGGCACCGGCCCCGCCGGTCACCGCCGCCACGCGCGCCATGGACCGCACGCTACTACGTCGGGGGAACGATGCTCAGACCGGCCAACGCGTGGGCCGAGGTCACCGGCGGGGACGCCCTGGGCCGCGGCAACCAGCCGGCCCTGTGCTGGTGGCTGCCGGAAAGGGCCCGCGAGCAGCACGCCTACCGGCTGCGCACCGATGACGGGTTCGACAGCGGCCGGGTAGACAGCCCGGCCCAGTCCTTCGTCCGGCTGCCGGTCTTCGACCGGTCCCGCCGCTGCGCCGCGGCGCAGGTCAAGGTGTGGACCGATCTGGGCGAGAGCGAGTGGAGCGATCCGGTCAGGCTCGAGGCCGGGCTGCTCGAGGAGGCGGACTGGCAGGCCCAGTGGATCGGCGTCGCGGAGGAATGGCGTCCGCAGACGGCGGCCGAAGGGCCCGACGGAGCTGGCGGGTTCCTCGGGGTTAACGGGTCTCAAGAGGCTGACAGGTCACAAGGGGGCGACGGGTCTCAGGGTGTTGACAGGCCCCGGCCGGCGTACTGGCTGCGGACGACCTTCGACGTTCCACCCTTCAGCCAGGCCCGGCTGTACGTCACGGCCCTCGGGCTGTACGAGGCGTTCATCGACGGGGGGCGGGTCGGCGACATCGAGCTCGCGCCGGGTTACACCCAGTACCTGGCGCGGGTCCAGTACCAGGCCTACGACGTCACGCCGCTGCTGGCGCCGGGACGCCGCGTGCTCGCGGTCCTGCTGGCCGACGGCTGGTACCGCGGCCGGGTCGGACTGCCGCGGTCCGTCGACCAGTACGGGCGGGACGTAGCCCTGCGCGCGCAGCTCGAGGTGCGAACCGGGCGGGGCTGGCAGGTCGTGGCGGCCAGCGACCCGGGCTGGCGCACCGCGCCCTCGCACATCGTCGCGGCCGACCTCATCGCCGGCCAGCGAGAGGACCACCGGCGGCTCGAGCCGAGCGTGCACGACGCGTCGGCCGGGGACCCGTCGTGGCGGCCCGCCGTCCCACGGGACGGCGCCGTCGCCGTCGTCCGGTCGGTGGCACCCCCGGTGCGGCGGATCCAGGAGATCCGCCCGGTCGCCGTTCGGCTGGTGCGCGGCGGGACCGCCTTCGTAGCCGACTTCGGGCAGAACTTCAGCGGGTGGGTCAGGCTCTCGCACCCCGGGCCCGCAGGGACCATGCTCACGCTGTCGCACGGTGAGTGGCTCGACGGCGAGGGGGACCTGACCACCGCGCACCTCGACGTCGACCTGCCCGTCGTCCCGGAGCCACTGCCGCTTGGCCAGGTCGACGGGGTAGTCTCGGCGGGTGACGGCGGCGTCTTCGAGCCGCGGTTCACCACGCACGGGTTCAGGTACGTCCGCGTCGAAGGTCACCCTGGGCCGCTCAGGCCCGGCGACATCACCGGGGTGGTCGTGCACTGCGACCTGCGCAGGCTGGGGTGGTTCGGCTGCAGTGACGAGCGGGTCAACCGGCTGCACGAGGCGGTGGTGTGGTCGCTGCGGTCGAATGTCTGCGACATCCCGACCGACTGCCCGCAGCGCGAACGCGCGGGCTGGACGGGTGACTGGCAGGTCTTCGCGCCGACGGCCGCCTACCTGTATGACGTCCTGGCCTTCACCCGCAAGTGGCTGGGTGACGTGGCGCTTGACCAGCGCGCCGACGGGTGCGTGGCCAACATGTCGCCATGCCCGCCCGCGGAGGGCTTCGACGGGCCGCTCGGCGGGCTGCACGGCTCAGCGGGGTGGGGCGACGCCGTGGTATCGGTGCCCTGGGATCTTTACCAGGCGTACGGTGACGCGTCGCTGCTGCGCGAGATGTGGGATCCGATGACGGCCTGGGTCCGGTTCGCGGCGGCCGCGGCCGCGGGGGGTCGGCACCCGGACCGGGCCGCGGCGCGGCCGCAGCCCGCCGACCTCGAGCGGTACCTGTGGGACACCGGCTTCCACTGGGGCGAGTGGCTGGAGCCGGGTGCGGTGATCACCGACTTCCCAGCTTTCGCCGGGACCGACAAGTCCGAGACGGCCACGGCCTACCTGCACCGCTCGGCGGCAACCGTGGCGCGGATCGCCGAGGTGCTGGGCCTGCCGGAGGAGCAGCGGTGCCGTTACCAGGTCATCGCCGACGGCGCGCGTGCGGCCTGGCAGGCAGAATTCATCCGCCCCGACGGGACCCTCGCCGTGGCGACCCAGGCCAGCCACGTGCGGGCGCTGGCGTTCGGCCTGGTGCCTGAGGTGTTCCGGGCCGCCGTCGCTGAACGCCTGGTCGAGCTGATCGGCCGCGCGGGGGGTCACCTGGCCACCGGCTTCCTGTCTACGGGCTGCCTGCTGCCCGTCCTGGCCGATTGCGGCTACCTGAGCACCGCGTACGAGCTCCTGCGGCAGGACACGCCGCCGTCCTGGCTGGCGATGGTGGACCGGGGCGCGACGACCATGTGGGAGGAGTGGGAAGGCGTCGACGACCGCGGTGCCCCGCACGGCTCGCTCAACCACTACAGCAAGGGCGCGGTCGCCACCTTCCTGCACCGGTACGTCGCCGGACTGCGCCCCACCGAGCCCGGGTACCGCAGCTTCGAGGTCAGGCCGCAGCCCGGTGGCGGCATCACCTGGGCGACCACCCGCCACGTCAGCCCGTACGGGCCCATCGAGGTGTCCTGGCGCCTGGCCGGCGCGTCGATGGAGCTTGATGTGCTCGTCCCGGGCGGTACCACGGCGACCGTGTTCCTGCCCGGTGAGGCGCCGCGCCCGGTGAGCCCGGGACGATACCGCTGGACCGGTTCCGCGCCGGTGGCGTGACCCCTGGTCAGCCTGCGGGACGGGCGGGCTCCGGCCGTACCGTTCTGTCATAGGTATCGAAGGCCCGCGCGCGCTCCTCGATCTCGGCGCGCAGCGGGGCTTGCCGCTCGGCCGTCTGCTGGATCTCGGCGGCGTGGGCGCGCTTCTCTTCCATGGAGATGACCGAGGTCGATAGGTCGGTCCAGGTCAGCTGGGGTCCCGGCGCCAGGTGTCCGCGCGCGCCGCAGGTGGCGCACTCCACCTCCGCGCCGCGCAGGACGATGACGTCGAGGTGGCACATCGGGCACAATCCCGGCGCCCCCAGGTAGGAGGCCTGGTCGAACGGCACCCCGAGCTGGCTGGCCACGTGGTGCCCGAGTACCTCCGCCCGGCCGATCGCCGCCTGGTCCAGCACCACCGAGCGCGGCGTGCCGGCCCCGGAGAACTGGACCTGGTCGACGACCGCGATGTGCATCGAGAACGTGGTCGCGTGCATCATCGGCAGGGCCAGCGCCTGCCACTGCGACGTCAGGGCGCCGCCGACCGCGATGAAGCCTGCCACCCGCGGCCTCAGCACCCGCTCGTCCACGCGGAACGGGACGGCAGGCTCCTGCCCCTGCCTGCGCACCGCCAGCAGTCCCTCGATGATGGCGGCGTCGGCGTTCGGCCCGAGCATCCGGTCGACGAGCAGCTTGAGCCGGGCCGCGACCGTCCGGCTCATGATCGGGGTGCTCACGATGAGCCCGTCGCACTCGACGAGCCGGTCCCACAGCCACCACGCGTCGTCCGGCTCGGCGGCCTCGGCGGCGCCGCTCGGCAGGCGGAGCTCGGTGAGCTGGACAAGCTCGACCCGGGCGCCCTCGCCCTCCGCCGCCCGCAGGGCCGCCTTCAGCAAGATCTCGGCGCTGCCGCCGGGCTGGCCGCAGCCCAGCCCGAGCACCCGCCCGCCCGTGCCACTCGCCGACATCTAGCCTCCTCTGGTGCGCAGGGCTTGCCTACATACTCTCACTGTGAGATAGTAACTTCCATAGAGTGAATACGAAAGAGCGGGGCTGCGGGACACCTGGGAGGTGCGGCGGGTGGGCCGGCTGGACGGCAAGCGGGCGCTGATCTCAGGCACCGGCGGCGGGATCGGGCGGGCCACGGCGCTGCTGTGCGCGCGGGAGGGCGCCCACGTGGTGGGATGCGACCTGAATCCCGAGACCTCGCGCCAGACCGCCGATCTCGCCTGGGCGGCCGGCGGGCGGATGGACGCCCTCGCGCCGGTCGACCTGGCCACCGAGGAGGGCGCCCGGCGGTGGGTGGACGACGCCGTGAGCCTGGCTGGCGGGGTGGACATCCTGGTCAACAACGCGTCGGCGATCCGGTTCGGCCCCATTGACGAGCTCTCCTTTGCCGACTGGTCGTTCACCATCCGCCACGAGCTCGACATCGTCTTCCTCGTCACCCGCGCGGCCTGGCCGCACCTGGTCGCAGGCGGAGGCGGGTCGATCGTCAACGTCGCGTCCATCACCGCATCCCGCGGCGCGTTCTTCATGCCGCAGAACGCGCACGGCGCCGCCAAGGGCGGCGTCCTCGCGCTGACGTACCAGCTGGTAGTCGAGGGAGGCCCGCACGGCATCCGGGTCAACGCGGTCAGCCCGGCGATGACCGAGACGCCGCACACGGCGCCCCTGCTGGCCGACCCGGCGGGCCCGGCCGCGAGCATCGCCGCCCGCGCGCCGCTGGGCCGGTGGGGCCAGCCCGAAGATGTCGCGCGCGCCATCCTGTTCCTGGCCTCCGACGAGTCGTCCCACGTGAGCGGGGCCAACATCCCGGTCGACGGCGGCGCGGCGGTGGTCGGATGACCGGGCGTCTGCAGGACGAGTCGTGCCTCCTGAGCAAGGCGGACATGCTGGTCGACAGCGGCGGGGCGGTGCCCGGATGACGGCGCGCCGCGCGGTGGCCGGGACAGACGGGCGGTTCACCGGGCGGCTGCTCCACCGCGGTGAGCCGGGGTACGAGCAGGCCCGCACCGGCCGCGTCTTCAACGCGCGCCGGCCGGACCGGTTCCCCGCGGCGGTACTGCTCGCGGCGGACGACGACGACGTGATCGAGGGCGTCCGGCTGGCCACCGAGCGCGGCTGGGCGGTCAGCGTGCGCTCCGGCGGGCACTCCTGGGCGGCGTGGAGCCTGCGTGACGACGCCCTGCTGATCGACCTGGGGACCCTGCGTGACATCGATTACTCCCCCGCCACCGGGGTGGTGTCGGTGCGCCCGGCGGTGCAGGGCGGCCTGGAGCTCGCGCCGTTCCTGGCCGGGCGGGGCCGGGAATTCCCGGCCGGCCACTGCGGGTCCGTCGGCCTGGGCGGCTACCTGCTGCAGGGCGGGCAGGGCTGGAACGGGCGGGCCCGCGGGTGGGCCTGCCAGAGCGTGGTGGGCCTGGACGTCGTGACGGCCGACGGCAGGTGTGTCCGCGCGGACGCCGAGCAGAACCAAGACCTGCTGTGGGCGGCGCGCGGCGCCGGGCCCGGGTTCCCCGGGGTGGTGACCCGGTTCTACCTGCAGACGTACCAGGCCCCGCCGGCGATGTGGCACGACACCTGGGCGTTCCGCCTGGACGACACCGTTGAGTTGCTCACCTGGCTGCACGACGTGCTGCCCGGGCTGGACCGGCGCGTCGAGCCGGTAGTGGCCGCCACCCGGCTGCCTGACATCCCGCTGCGCGAAGGGACGGCACGCCCGGGCGGGACGGTCCTCCTCCTGCACACGACGGTGATGGCCGACTCCGACGCCGGCGCGTTCGCCCTGCTCGCGCCCCTCCAGGACGGCCCGCTGGCCGGCCATGAGCTCGGCCACGTCCGGGGCCGGACGAGCGTGGTCGAGGAGAACCTGGCCCAGGCGGCGCAGAACCCCGAGGGCCACCGGTACGCCGTCGACTGCACCTGGAGCGACGCGCCGGCGGCCGTCCTGGCCCCGCGGCTGCAGGCCATGTGGGGCGAGCTGGACACCGAGCACTCGTTCTCGATCTGGTACGGGTGGGCGCCACAGCAGGACCGGCCGGACATGGCGTTCTCGGTGGAAGCGCAGGTGTACCTGGCCACCTACGTGATCTACACCGACCCGGCGGACGACGCCAGGTACACCGGCTGGGTCCACGACCGGACGGCCGCGCTGGCCGCCCACGGCGCGGGCGTCTACCTGGGCGACACCGACTTCACCCGGCGGCAGGACCGGTTCCTCTCGGACCAGGCGTACCAGCGTCTCGGCGCGGTCCGGGCCGAGCGCGACCCGTCCGGGCGCTTCGCCTCGTACCTGACCCGCGACCCGGAACGGCTGAACGTCCATGGCTGAGGCAGCTCGCTTGGATCACGTCGGGCTGGCCGTCGCCGACCTGGCCTGGGCCGCCGCGTGGTACTGCGACGTGTTCGGGCTCGTTCCCGAGCGGACGCTGCGGGTCGGGCCGCTCGACCTGGACATCGAGATGCTCATCCACCCGGTGCACGGCTACCGGGTCGAGCTGCTGCACCGGGCGGGTTCCGCGGCGGACCGCAAGCCCGCCACGCCGGGTGACGCCGCGCTGCGAGAGGGGTACGGGCACATGGCGTTCGACGTGCCTGACCTGGACGCGGCCTACGACCGCGCCGTCGCACGCGGGGCGCGGCCGGTCATGCCGCCTAGCCCGTCGCCCGAGGCGCGCGTGCGGATGGCGTTCGTCGCCGACCCCGAGGGCAACCTCCTCGAACTCCTGCACCGGCCAGGGCGGGCCGGAGGGGCAGGATGAGAGCCAGGGCGGGCCGGAAGGGCATCGTAAAGGGCCGGAAGGGCGGGGTGAGGGCGCTGCTAGGGCCGGACCGCGGCGTCCTGCTGTCCGCCATCGCGGGACCGGGCGGCCTGCTGGCCGGCCAGGCGGCCGAAGACCAGGGCGTCGGTGAGGCCGCCGCCGGAGTGCGTGAAGGGGCCCCAGACCGTGCCGGCTCCGCCCGCCGCGTACAGGCCCGCCACCGCGGTGCCGTCCGGGCGGACCACCCGGGACCGGGCGTCGCGCCGGGGGCCGCCGGACGTCGTGGCCACGGCGGGCCACAGCTCGATCGCGTACAGGTCGGCCAGGTCGAGAGGGGCCAGGTACTCCGGGCGCCGACCGAATTCGGCGTCGCGTCCCGCCTCGGCGGCCGCGTTGAAGCCGGTCAGCGTCTGCGTCAGGATGGACGGGTCCAGGCTCAGGCGCGCGGCGAGCTCCGCCGGGCTTGCGGCGCGGGTGATCCAGCCCTCGCGCAGCTCAGCGGAGTTGTCGGCGCTCCAGCGGTAATCGTTCGGGGTACCCACCACGCCGTTGAGCGGGCCGGCGCGGAGCGTCCGGCCGTCGCAGACGCCGTAGGCCGGCAGGGCGGGATAGTAGCGCAGGGCCGGCTTGACGTTCACCAGGGCGCGCAGCCGCTCGTGCACCTCGTAGCCCGTCTCGTCGCCGAACCGCTGGCCGGCCGCGTTGACCAGGACGAACCCCGGGCCGTGGAAGTCGATCGCGAACGCCGCGGCGTGCCCGGGCGCCTTGAAGGCGAACCAGCCGAAGAACTCCGGCATGTGCCACAGCGCCGCGCCGACCGCCATCGTCATCCGGATCGCGTCACCGGTGTTCCCGGCGTGCCCCACCCGGTACAGGCGCGGGAGGGACAGGAAGGCGTCCTTGAAGTAGTCGTCGGCCTCGAAGCCGCCGCAGGCGAGGACGACGCCGTGCGTCGCGTTGACCAGTTCGCTGCCCCGCTCGCTGATCAGCCCGGCGCCGACGACCCGGCCCTCCGCGGACACCTCCAGGCGGGTCGCGGCGTGCCCGTAGCGCACGGCGATCCCGCGGGCGTCCAGGCCCTGGGCCAGCAGGTCCCACAGGGCCTCGCCCCGGCGCAGCGCGGGCTGGCCGCCGACCACCCAGTACTGCACGCCGCCGGCGCCCGGCACGTGCGGCCAGGAGGGCAGGACCGCGGGGAACGAGCCCGGTGGCGGGTCGACGCTGACCGCCTCGCCGCCGAGGCCGGCGATCCAGGGTCGCAGGTCGTTGAGCCCGCGGACGTAGGCCTCCGCCACGGCCCGGTCGGTCTTGCCGAAAAAGAGCGTCTCTACGTGCCGGACCGCCTCGTCGCCGCGGACGTCCCAGAGGAAGCCTCCGGCGACCAGGGCGTTGCCGCCTCCCCTGGCCTGTTTTTCCGCGACCAGGACGCGGGCGCCCGCGTCGTGCGCGGCGATGGCCGCGCTGGCGCCGGCCGGGCCGCACCCGATGACCAGCACGTCAACGTCCCCGGCATGGCTCGTCGTCACGGGGCCGATCTTATGAGGAGAAAGTGATGAGCGAGAACCGCATCCTGTTCACCGGCGGGCAGGTCTTCGACGGCACCGGCGCTCCGCCAGTACCGGCCGACGTCGTGGTCCGTGGCGACCGGATCGAGAGCGTGCGGCCCGGCGGCGGCACGCAGGCCGAGCCCGGGGACCGCGTGATCGACTGCGCCGGGGCGACGGTCATGCCCGGCCTGGTCGAGTCCCACGCGCACCTGACGTTCCCGTCCGCGGTCGGGCACATCGACCCGTCGTTCAACCCGCCGCTCGACGTCAGCTTCTTCCGCCAGATGCCGACGCCGGAGGAGCATCTCGCGCTGGCCGAGCGCAACGCCAGGATCCTGCTCGAAGCCGGGTTCACCAGCGCCTACTCGGCCGGCTCGCTCACCCCGGTCCCGACCGAGGTGCGGCTGCGCGACCGGATCGCCGCGGGCGAGGCGCCGGGTCCGCGGATGCGGGCCGCGTCGTTCGAGCGGGACAACAACCCGGTCCAGATGGGGCCGGACGGGCCGCGGCCGAAGAGGGTGGGCCCGGACGCGGTGCGCGAGTTCATCGCCGAGCAGGCGGCGACCGGCTTCGACAGCGTCAAGCTGCTGATGAGCAACGACGACGTCTTCGTCGCGGGCGGGTCGATGATCACGCAGTACAGCCCGGCCGAGGCGCAGGCCGCGGGCGAGCAGGCGCGCGAGTCCGGCGTCTGGCTGAACTGCCACGCCCAGGCGCCCGAGTCGATCAAGCTGGCGGTGCGCAACGGGTTCCGGTCGGTCTACCACTGCACCTACGCCGACGCCGAGGCCATCGACCTGCTCGAGGAGCACAAGGACGAGATCTTCCTGTCCCCCGCGGTCGGCATCATGTGGGCCAACGTGTACGAGGGCGCCGAGTACGGCATCGACACGGCGATGGCGGAGACGATGGGGTCGGTGAAGGCGCTGCGCGCGATGACCGAGCTGTATCCCGAGCTGCGCAAGCGCGGGCTGCGGGTGCTGCCAGGCGGCGACTACGGCTTCCCGAACAACCCGATCGGGCGGAACGCCCGGGACCTGGAGCTGTTCGTCGCGCTGTTCGGCTACTCGCCGGCCGAGGCGCTGCGCGCGGCCACGCACTACGGCGGGCAGCTGATGGACCTGCCGGTCGGGCTGCTTACGCCGGGGTACCTGGCCGACGTGCTGGTGGTGCGCGGCGAGCCTGCCGTGGACGTCAGCGTGCTCCAGCACGCGGGGAACCTGCTCGCGATCATGCAGAACGGGGAGTTCCGCAAGCTCTCCGGCGAGCTGACCGCCGCGTGAGGCCGTCCGTACGGCGGGTGCCGGACGTCCGGTACGCCGAGGTACCCGGCTACCGGCCGCTGGAACTGGACCTCTACCTGCCCGATGGGCCCGGGGGTGACGCGCCGCGCCCGGTCATCGTGCACGTCCACGGCGGCGGGTGGCGGCGGGGGTCGCGCCGCGAGCCGCTGCCGGGGCTGGGCCAGGACTTCTACGAGTCCCTGGCCGCGCAGGGATTCGCGGTGGCGGCGGCCGACTACCGGCTCAGCGCAGAGGCGCGCTTCCCGGCGCCGCTGGAAGACATCCGCGCCGCGTTCGCCTGGGTGCGGGACCACGCCGCCGCGTACGGGCTTGACGCTGACCGCGTGTTCGGCTGGGGCGACTCGGCCGGCGGTCACCTCGTGCTCCTGGCCGCGCTGACCGGAACCACGATGCGGGGCGCGGTCGCCTGGTTCCCGGTTACCGACCTGCTCGGCCTGCCGTCCGACGTCGCGGCCGCGGGCGGCGCGCCGGACGCCGGGCCGGATTCCCGTGAGGCGCAGCTCCTCGGCGCCCCGGCCCAGTCGGCGCCCGACCTGGCTCGGCAGGCCAGCCCGGTGGCCCACGCCAGCGCCGCCGCGCCGCCGGTCCTGCTGATGCACGGGGCGGCGGACGACCTGGTGCCGCCGGCGCAGAGCATCCGGCTGGCCGAGGCGCTCCGCGCGGCCGGGGCGCCCGTCGAGCTGGTGCTCGTGCCGGGCGCCACGCATATGTGGCACGGCGCGAGCGACGTGGGTGCGATCGTCGGACGCTCGGCCGACTTCCTGCGCACGCTCGGGTAGGGCACACCCCGGAGCGGTAACGCTATCCCGGGAGGGACACCACGGATCGTTCGGGAGAATGGGTAAGGGTAGATCCAGCAGCTACGTATCAGTATCTTCCGGCGGTCTGCATTGACATGGCGTGCTCGACCAGCGTGACCAGGGTCGCCTTGGTTGATTCCCTGTTCCGGGCGTCGCACGGGATTACCGGGATGTCCGGGGAGATGGCCAGGGCCTCGGCCACGTCGCGCGACCGGTGCGGGAACTGCCCGTGGAACCCGTTGATGCCGATCACGAAGGGCAGGCCCGACGCCTCGAAGTAGTCCACCGCGGGGAAGGAATCGGCGAGCCTGCGGGTGTCGACGAGGACGACGGCGCCGATCGCGCCCTGGATCAGGTCATCCCACATGAACCAGAACCGGTGCTGACCCGGGGTGCCGAACATGTACAGCACCAGGTCCTTGTCCAGGGTGATCCGGCCGAAGTCCATCGCCACCGTGGTCGTGGACTTGTCGGGGACGTGGGACAGGTCGTCCACGTCGGTGCTGGCGACCGTCATCACCGCTTCGGTCGTCAGCGGCGTGATCTCCGACACCGACCCGACGAACGTAGTCTTGCCGACACCGAATCCGCCGGCCACGACGATCTTCACCGACGTCATGGCCGCAGGCGCGTCGGACCTCGGCTGAGCGACGCTAGATCTTACGGAGTCCACTGAGCACCCTTTCAAGCAGATGGAGGTCCGGACGGCCCTCCGAATCATCGCGCTGGTGGATGCGGACGAGCCCGTCCGCGCCCATATCCGCGATGAGAATCCTGGCCACGCCGAGCGGGAGCCGCAGCACGGCCGACACTTCCGCCACCGACCTCCAGTCACGGCAGAACTGCAAGATTGCCTGGCACTCAGGCGCGAGAACGGACAAGTCACGAGGTTCCAGGACGGTCGCGGTCACCAGCGCCTCGATGGCGAGTTGGTACCTGGGCTGCGTGCGCCCCCCGGTAACCGTATACGGCCGGACGAGCTTAGTCGCACCGTCCTCCTCGGTCATGAAGCCGAAACCGGATCGCGCCGGCCCCGGCCCCTCATCCCACAGGCCGGCCCGGGCCCCTGCACCCTGCCAGGAACCAGGCAAGCCCGCGAAGGGTGACCGGTCATCACCTCGCCCTTGGCCCGCCACAGAAACCTCCGGTCACCGTCGTCCATCGCCAGGGATGGCTGCTTGCATGACGCCGCGGGTGGCCGGGGTAAGTACCCGTCCGGCCCGCTCAACCAGCAGGGTCATCTCGTAGGCCACCAGGCCGAGATCGCAGGTGGACGCGGCGAGGACGGCCAGGCTTGAGCCGTTGCTTATCGCCATGATCACCAGCACACCCCGCTGCATCTCTACTACCGTCTGCACGACCGCGCCGCCCTCGAAGACGCGCGACGCACCCTGCGTCAGGCTGGTCAGCCCGGACGTCACTGCCGCGAGCTGATCGGCCCGTTCTTGCGGGAAACCAGCGCTGAAGGCCAGCGGCAGGCCATCCGAGGACACCACGACCGCGTGCGCCACGTCAGGGACCCGCTCCACGAAGTTCGTGATCAGCCAGTTGAGGTCCTGCGCTGGGCGTCCTGGCGTGCTCACCCGCACTCCTCTCGTCGCCCGTCCATACAGGTACCTCCTCGTGTCGGTGTGCCTGGGCCTGGGAAGTTCATCAGTCCTGCGGCTCCTCGGTCTGGGGTGCGGCGGCGCGGCCCTCGCGCACGCCTCGCTGGAAGCTGGCCATGCGGTTGCGGGCCGCGTCCGGCGACCTGGCGGGCCCCTCGGCTTCCGCCTCCGGGCCGCCGCTGCCGATGGAGCCTGGCACGAGGTTGGCCCTCGGCACCCGCCTGGGTAGCCCGGCCTGTGTCGTCTCGCCCGCCGCCGGTTCGGTGAGCGCCTGTGCCGCGCGCCACCCCTCGTCGGCCGGCGACGTCCACGATGACGGCGCGGCCTGCTGCGTTGACTGTACCCGGGTCGAGCTGAGGGTCTTCCCGCTGCGGCGGAACCAGTCAGACTCCAGCGAGTCGAAGATCGGCAGCCGCTGATCCTGGACCGCGGTCGGCGGGACGGTGATCTTGCTGGGATCGGGATCCCCGCCGTCGGCCGCCTGGCTGCTGCCGTTCGGCACGGCCGCGGGGGGCGTCGCATCGGACGCGCTCGGGCCGTCGCCGCCGCGGACGTTCTGCCCGCCGATCGGGGATTGCGCGAGCGGCGGTGCATGGGGCCCCGGGCCGCCGAACGCGGGCAGCCTGCTCGGTCCTGTGGGGGTGCTCGCGGTTACGGGCGCCGGCGGCCGCTGGCTCGCCGCGTCTGTGCCGTTGCCGGGCGCGGAGCCGTCGCCGGGCGCGGAGCCGTTGGCGGGCGTGACGGCGCTGGCGGGCGCGGCAGCATTGGCGGGCGCGGCGGCGCTGGCGGGCGCGGCGGGGCTGGCCGAGCCGTTGGGGGCGGGCCGCACCAGGGGCGGTTCTTCCCTGACGTCGTCCCAGCCGCGGCTCGCCGCCGCCGGGATGTCCGCGACGCCGCCGGAACCTGCCGCGCCCCCGGCTGCCGCCGGGCTGAAGGACGGAGGCGCGGGCGTCGATGGCGACGAGGTCGGAGAGAACCTGGGAATCCTCGCGGCCTGCGTGGCCGTGCCGGACGGGGCCTGGGTGGGCGCGGACAGGGAGGGCGCCGGCCCGAAGTCCTCGGCCTCGAAGCGGCGCAGCCTGCCGAGCGGCGGCGCAACCTCGGGGGCGGCCACCGTGTCGGGCAGCCAGATCAGCGCCGTCAGGCCGCCGGCCTGGGCGTGCCGCAGCCGGACCCGGACCCCGTGCCTGGCCGCCAGCCGGCCGACCACGAACAGGCCCATCCGCCGGGATACGGCGACGTCGACCACGGGCGGGTTGTCCAGGCGCCAGTTGGCGTGCGACATCTCCTGATCGGAGATCCCCACGCCGTTGTCGGTGATGTCGAGGAGCACGCCGCCGCTGCTCAACGGCTGGCCGGAGACGTACACCTGGGTGTCTTCCGGTGAGAACGTGGTCGCGTTCTCGACGATCTCCGCGACCAGGTGCACCACGTCGTTGACGGCCTGGCCGACGACCACGATCCCGGGCTGGACGTTGAGGACCACGCGCTCGTACTGCTCGATCTCGGAGATCGCCGCGCGGAGCACGTCGACGAGCGGGACCGGCTGGCTCCACCGCCTCGTCACCTCGTGGCCCGCAAGGACCAGCAGGTTCTCTGAGTTGCGGCGCATGCGGGTGGCCAGGTGGTCCAGGCGGAACAGGCTGCTCAGCCGGCCCGAGTCCTGCTCGCTCTGCTCAAGGGAGTCGATCAGCGACAGCTGCCGCTCGATCAGCGACTGGCTGCGCCGGGACAGGTTGATGAACATGGCGTTCAGGTTGCCGCGCAGCATGGCTTCGTCGGCCGCCAGCCGGACCGCCTCGCGGTGGACCTGGTCGAAGGCCCGCGCGACTTCACCGATCTCATCGGTGGAGGTGACGCCGATCGGCTCGATGTCGACGCCCTCGTCCGTGCCCTCGCTGTGGCTGAGCCTGCGCACCATCTCGGGCAGCCGGTGGCCGGCCACGTCGAGCGCGTCAGCGCGGAGCTTGCGCAGCGGGCGGATGAGCGAGCGCGCGACGATCGTCGAAACCAGCAGCACCAGGAGCAGGAGCAGGACGGTCACCAGGCTGATGATCAGCAGGTTCCTGGTGGCCTGCGAGTTGAGCGACCGGGCCCGGGCGCTGATGTCCGACACGAGCTGGTCGGCTACATCGCGGGTCTTGCCGATGGTGAACTTCATGTTGGCGTACCACGCCGGCGCGGTGAGGCCGATGCGCTGGGCGAGCGGCGTGGACTCCGCGAGGGTCTCTTCCGAGGCAGCCTGGTCCACCTGAGGACCGCTGACCGTGTTGGTGTAGCTCTCCTGCTCGGCCTCGTTCGTGGACGCGCTGAAGTCGGCCTGGTCCGCGACTTCCTGCTCATAGGCCTGGTTCAGGTCGGCCAGGGTCGCCGCGTCGAGCGACCGGCTTGGCGAACTCAGCGCGGCGAACAGGATCGCCCGCTGCACCGACGTGTCGTTCTCGACCCGGAGCAGCGCGCCGAGCGTGGTGATGTCGCCCTGGATTTCGGCGTCGTTGGCACCGGCGCCGGACTCCGCGCTGAACGCGTTCGCGGCCGAGATGATGTTGCTCGTGTAGACGCGGATCACCTCGGCCGCGGGGAAGGCCGTGCCCGTCACGTCCTGGCGGACGTACGGAAGGTCCTTGAGGGCGTCGATCAGCGAGTTGAGGTTCCCGACGGTGTTCGGCTGGTACCCGGCCCCGTCCGTGACGCCGCTCGCGTCGTTCTCCACGGGCACGAGGTCGTTGTCGGTGACCGTCTGCGCGGCTTTCAGCTGCGTCAGGACGGCCGCGCCCGCCGGCCCCCGGTTCGCCGCGTAGCCGGCGGAAAGGTCGCGCTCGTCCTCCAGGGCCTGGGTGAGCTGGACGACCGCGGCGTTGAGCTGGGCGAGGTGCTGGACGCGGCCACTCGCGCTGGTGGCCTGGATGTCTGAGTAGATCGTGAGGCCGCCGAGGATTGCCGCGATCGCGGTCGGGACGGCGATCATGGCCGCCAGGCGCCAGCGGACGCGCCAGTTCGCCAGCGCGAACCTGGACCGGGCCTGAGCTGGCTGCCGTACTCGGGAAGGGCCGGTACGGGACGTGCGGGGCGCGCCCGCCGGCCCTGGGGCCTGGGCGGCCGGGGACGCCGGTGCGACCACCGCGCCCGTCCGGTCGGCCGTGACCTGGGCTGGCACCACCTGGGGCACGCTGGCGGTGCCGCCGGTGACCAGCGCGCCGTCGCCCGCGGCGTTACTTCCTGCTAGAAGTCCTGAACCCCCCCCGTCGGCCTGACCTCCGTTGACGGATCCAGCGGCATCGCCGAGATTCGTCCCCGATCGTCTACGCACTACGCTCGCACCTCGCATTGGCAAAGCTGACCTGGACGTCTGCCGGGCTGCGACCGCTCAAGCTACACAGCATCCGCACGCCTCTTTCCTTCGCAGCCGATTGCCGCTGCTCGGGTCGCCCAGGGCAGCCGAGGCCACACTCTCGGGTTACAAAACGGGTAAGGACATATAATCATCTTCTGGGTGGGCGCCACGGTGCATTCGCCAGTAAACGGGCAAGATCTTGCACGAAGCACGTCGCCGCCGCAGTCTGTCCAGGGCGCGTCCGAGGGCGCCAGCTAACTAGTTGGTGACAAGATGGTAACGCCTGGTGCTGGCCTGGCCGCCTCCCTTCGGTCAAGTCGGGATCAGGCCCGGGACCAGGGTCCGCCGGGAGAACCCGGTCAGATAGTCCGCTCATAGTGATGCAAATTGCCGCTAATTACTACGCCCCTGGTCCCGCACCGGATTACGTTCCGGCGCGCCGCGCCCTAAAGAGGGCTGGCCGGAAAGGCCTAGCTCTCGTGCTATTAGCATGCGCTGAACCTCTGACGTGCCCTCGCCTATCTCCAGTACCTTTGCGTCGCGGTAGAAGCGGCCGACCGGTGATTCGTTCATGAAGCCGTATCCGCCGAACACCTGGGTGGCGGCCCGCGCGTTGTCCATGGCCGCGTTCGAGGCCGTCAGCTTCGCGATCGCCGCCTCCTTTTTGATCGAACCGCCCGCGACCAGCCGCGCGGCCGCGTCATACCAGGTCAGCCGCGCCGTGTGCGCCCGGGCATCCATGTCGGCGATGGCGAACTGGATCGCCTGGTGTCCCTGCAGGCGGCGGCCGAACGCCTCCCGCTGCCCCGCGTACCTGACGCACTCGTCGACGCACCCCTGGGCGAGGCCGGTGGCCAGCGCGGCGATCGCGACCCGGCCTTCGTCCAGCGTCTGCAGGAACTGGGCATAACCCCGTCCGCGCTCGCCCAGCAGGTTCTGTTCGGGGACCCGGCACCCGGAGAAGGACAGTTCCCTGGTGTCGGAGGCGCACCACCCGACCTTGGAGTACTCCGGGCCAGGGACGAATCCCTCGGTGCCGGCCGGGACGATGACCGAGGAGATCTCCTTGCGGCCCGCCTCGTCCCTGCCGGTGATGGCGAGCACCGTGACCAGGGAAGTGATCGAGGTCCCGGCGTTGGTGATGAACACCTTGCTGCCGTCCACCACCCACTGCGCCGCCCCGTTACCCGGCTCGAGCCTGGCGGTGGTGCGCATGGCGCCGGGGATATCGGAGCCGCCGCCCGGTTCGGTCAGGCCGAAGGCGGCCAGCCGCTCCCCCGCGCACAGCGCGGGTAGCCACCTGCGCCGCTGCTCGTCCGTGCCGTACCGGTAGATCGGCATCGCGCCGAGCGATACCGCGGCCTCCAGGGTGATCGCGACCGAGGAATCCACCCGGGCCAGTTCCTCCAGGGCCAGGCAGAGCGCGAAGTAATCGCCGCCCATGCCGCCGTACTCTTCGGGGAACGGCAGCCCGAACAGGCCTAGCTTGCCCATCCTGGCCACGATGTCGTAGGGGAACTCGCCGGCCTCGTAGTAGCCGGCGATGACCGGCGCCACGACCTCGCGGGCGAACTGGGCAACGGAGTCTCGCAGGTCTTGCTGCTCCGGCGCGAGCTGGAAACTGATCATAAGGACACCTTCGCACAGGCCGCTGCAAACTCCGCACCAGCGGCGGTAGTCTGGGCTAGGCCAGGTACCTACACACGAGAGCGATGACATGGACGGCCTGAGCTGCCCAGACTGCGGCGTGAAGGTCCAGCCGGAGGATCTGATCTGCTTCCGGTGCGGAGCTAACCTGCCGTACTCCAGCGCTGCTGACGAGGACGTGCTGACGCCGACCGTTTCGCAGCACTTCATCAGGGCCACCGAGGCGGTCACCTGTCCGCGCTGCGGCACGGCGGCGCCCGACGCGGCGGACGTGATCTGCTCGGTGTGCGGCGAGCGGCTGCCGCAGGGTAACCGGCGCATCTCGACCGTCGTGATGAGGATCACCTTCCCCACCGGCAACGTGGACATCCCGGCGGGGACGTCCGTGCTGCTCGGCCGCGACCCCGCCGAGTCGCTCGTCGCCGCGGCGTTCGCCCGGTACGACAACGTCTCAAGGCGGCACGCCACGGTCCAGGTCGATGACTGGGGGCACGCCTCGATCAGGGACGAGGACTCGACCAACGGCACCTACGTGAACGACGACCGGGTGCTGCCGGGCGCGGAGGTCCGGCTGGTCGACGGGGACAGGGTTCGGCTGGCCGCGGACGTGACCGGCGACGTGTCCCTGCCGCGGGGCGAGCCCGACCCGTCCGTGCTGAGCCGCAACGGCCTGGGCTGACGCCTGGTACCAGGGCTACGTTCCGGTAAATCTTCCGGCCAGCCCCAGGTGGCGCCCTGGGCGCGGGGAAATGTCCATGCGATCATGACGCCATACGGGCGCCGAGGCGGAGGTGGCGACGTGGGCGACCTTGAGGTGATCAAGTTCCGGCCCGAGCCAGACGAGTACGCGTGGACGTTCGGCGGCGCGGCTCCAGCCCGGCGGATCCGGCCGCCCGCGCTGCTCGAGGTGTACACCGAGGACTGCTTCGCCGGCCGGGTGCGCAGCGAGGACGACCTGGTCTCGCAGGTGTGCGAGTTTCCCTTCCTCAACCCGCAGACGGGGCCCTTCTACATCGAGGGCGCTTCACCGGGAGATACGGTCGCCGTGCACTTCGTGTCGATCGAGCCGGCCCGGTCCTGGGCGGCGTCGACCACGGTGCCGCTGTTCGGCGCGCTTACCGCCACCCACCTCACCGCCATGCTGCACGATCCGCTGCCCGAGGTGGTGTGGCTGTGGCGGCTGGACGCGGCCGCACGGACCTGCCGCTTCTCCGCGCGGCGCAGCTCGTTCGAGGTTGACCTGCCGATGCAGCCCATGCACGGAACGGTCGGTGTGGCACCGGCGAACCTCGAGGTCCGCAGCGCGCTGGTGCCCGACGCGTTCGGCGGGAACATGGACACGCCCGAGATGCGCGCCGGGGTCACCTGTTACCTCGGGGTCAACGTGCCCGGGGCGCTGCTCTCCCTCGGCGACGGGCACGCCCGGCAGGGCGAGGGCGAGACCTGCGGGGTCGCCGTCGAGTGCGCGATGAACACGGTCCTGGTGGTCGACCTGATCAAGGGCGTGCCGTGCCCGTGGCCGCGGCTGGAGTCGGACACGCACATCATGTCGGCCGGCTCGGCGCGGCCGCTCGAGGACGCGTTCCGCATCGCCCAGCACGACATGGTGACGTGGGTCGCCGAGCTGTGCGGGCTCGACCCGCTCGACGCCTACCAGCTGGTCACCCAGGCGGTGGAGTCGCCGCTGGCCAACGTCTGCGACACCAACTACACCTCGATCGCCAAGATGGCCAAGCGCTACCTGGGCGCAGCCGGACCGATGGACGGCACCCACGCGCGGTTGCGCGAGCTGGCGGGTGACTACCGGGGCGGTTAGCGCTCGCTGTCCAGGGCGGCCATCTGGGTGGCCTCGTACCTGTCCCCGGCGACCGCAGCGGGCGGTACGGCGGCCTCGATCGCGGCTAGGTCGTCCGCGGTCAGCTTCAGGTCGAGCGCCTTGAGCGCCTCGGCCAGCCGATCCCGGCGCTTGGTCCCGATCAGCGGGATGATGTCCTCGCCGCGGGAGGCCACCCAGGCAATCGCCAGCTGCGCGGCGGTTACGCCGTGCCCCTTGCTTGCTGCGATGGCCTCCAGCGCCGCGAGCAGCTCCAGGTTCCTCGCGTGATTCTCGTCACGGAACCTGGGGAAGCGGCGGCGCGGGTCATTCAGGGCCAGCCGCGCGGTCGCGCTGCTCAGCAGGCCGCGGGACAAGATCCCGTACGCGGTCACGCCGATGCCGAGCTCTCGCACGGTCGGCAGGATCTGCGCTTCGATGCCGCGGCTCATCAGCGAGTACTCGATCTGGAGCGCGGCGATCGGGTGCACCGCGCGGGCCCGGCGGATGGTGTCCGCCCCCATCTCCGACAGGCCGATGTAGCGGACGTAGCCCGCCTGCACCATCTCGGCGATCGCCCCGACCGTGTCCTCGATCGGCACCCGCGGGTCGAGTCGGGCGGGCTGGTACAGGTCGACGTGGTCGGTGCCGAGCCGGGTCAGCGTGTAGGCCAGCGAGTTCTTCACCGCGGTCGGGCTGACGTCGTGGCCGATGAACGCGCCGGACGGGTCCCGCTGGCCGCCGAACTTCACCTGGATGAACACGCGGTCCCTGGGCCTGCCGCGGATCGCGTCGCGGAGCAGCAGCTCGTTGTGGCCCATGCCGTAGAAGTCGCCGGTATCGAGCAGGGTGATCCCGGCGTCGAGCGCGGCGTGGATCGTGGCGATGCTCTCGGCGTCGTCGGCCCGGCCGTAGATGCCCGACATGCTCATCAGGCCCAGGCCGACCCGGGACACTACGGGCCCGCCCCGGCCCAGGGTGGTCGTGTCCATCACGCCCGTACCCTACCGGCCGCCGGTCGGTCCGTACGGTACCACCTGTGGTGCTCGTGGTGCGCCAGTGCGCTGTGGTGCGCCAGTGCGCTGTGGTGCGCCCCTGGCTTAAAGGATCTTGGAAGATCGGTGCTTGGCGGAATTTTAGGCGCTGTATTCGACGCCTTTTCTTCCGTCGAGCACGGATCCTCCACGAAAAGCCGCAGGAGCTTTCACGAGTGGGATTGATGGGACGGGTGGTGTGGGCTGGGTGCGCCGGGCCGGGAACGAGGGCGGAACGGGGCCGGTAGGGTCGGATCGCGTGACTAGGGTTGTGCTCGCGTCCGGATCTCCGGCCCGGCTCGCGGTGCTGCGCGCGGCCGGGCTCGAGCCTGAGGTCATCGTCAGCGGGGTCGACGAGAGCGCGTTTACCGCCGGTACGCCCGCCGAGCTGGCCGGGATGCTGGCCCAGGCCAAGGCCGCGGCGGTCGCGGCCGGGCTGGGCGCCGGGCTGGTGATCGGCTGCGATTCGCTGCTCGACCTGGACGGTCGCGCCCTGGGCAAGCCGGCCTCGGCCGGCGAGGCGGCCGACCGCTGGCGGGAGATGTCCGGGCGGACCGGCACGCTCGTCACCGGGCACTGCGTGATCGACGCCGCTAGCGGCCGACGGGCGTCGGCGGTGGCGGCCACCCGGGTGCGGTTCGGCACGCCGTCGGAGGAGGAGATCGCCGCCTACGTCGCCTCGGGCGAGCCCCTCGCGGTGGCGGGGGCATTCACGCTGGACGGGCGCGGCGGCTGGTTCGTCGAGGGGATCGACGGCGATCACGGCAACGTGCTGGGCGTTTCGCTGCCCGTGCTGCGGCGCCTGCTGGCCAGCCTCAGGGTCAGCGTGACCGAGCTGTGGGCCTGACCGGTCCGGGGCGGGTGTCCGGGACCCGCACTACCCTGGTAGCGAGCTAGAACAGGCCACGCCCAACCCCCGATCGCCACGGACGGATGCATGCAACCCGAACCCACCGTGCTGGACAGCCTGCGCAAGGCGGTCGACGCGATGCCCGACGACGTGCCGCTCCGGCTGCACCTGGCGGTGCTGCTGCTCGGGGCGGGCCAGCGGGACGAGGCGATCAGGCAGCTCGGCGCGGTCCTGCAGCGCGACCCGGGCAACGCGGAGGCGCTGGGCTTGCTGCGCGACGCGGTGCCGCGGGAGGCCCAAGGGGCTCAAGGGGTCCAAGGGTCTCAAGGGTCGGAGCCCGGGCACGGAGCCGCGCCGCCGTCCGCAGCGGGTCCCGGGCCCGGAGCCGCGCCGGCGCCCGCAGCGGGTCCCGGGCGCGGGGCCGCGCCGCAGTATGACTGGTCGCAGGCGGAGGATGAGCTGCGCGACGTGCTGCCCGCCATGTTCATCGGCGAACAGGCGACGGAATCGGCCTCGGCGGGCATCGAGGGGGCGGACGCGTACGACGCCGAGCACGCCGGACTGACGCTCGCGGACGTGGCCGGGATGACCGAGGTGAAGCATCGCCTCGAGGCGGCGTTCCTGGCCCCGATGCGCAACCCGGAGCTGCGCCGGCTGTACGGCAAGTCGCTCCGCGGCGGGCTCCTGCTGTACGGGCCGCCCGGCTGCGGCAAGACGTTCATCGCCCGCGCGGTGGCGGGCGAGCTCGGCGCCAGGTTCATCGCGGTCTCGTTCGCGGACATCATCGACATGTTCGTCGGGCAGAGCGAGCGGAACATCCACGAGCTGTTCGAGATCGCCAGGCGGAACGCGCCGTGCGTGCTGTTCCTCGACGAGGTGGACGCGATCGGGCAGAAGCGCTCGCAGCTGCGGCACACGCCGCTGCGCAGCGCGGTCAACCAGCTGCTGCTCGAGCTTGACGACATCGCCGGGCACAACGAGGGCGTGTTCCTGCTGGCCGCCACCAACCACCCGTGGGACGTGGACAGCGCGCTGCGCAGGCCGGGGCGTTTCGACCGGACGCTGCTGGTGCTGCCGCCGGACGCGGCGGCCCGCGAGGGGGTGTTCCGTTACCACCTCAAGGACCGCCCGGTCGCCGGGATCGACCTGGCCAAGCTGGCCAGCCTGACCGACGGGTACTCCGGCGCCGACATCGCCCACATCTGCGAGACGGCCGCCGAACGGGCCCTGCTGGATTCGGTCCGCCGCGGCGAACCGCGGCTGATCGGCACGCAGGACCTCGAGGCCGCCATCGCCGAGGTCAAGCCGTCGCTCGGCGCGTGGTTCGACGTGGCCCGCAACGTGGCGCTGTTCGCTAACGAGGGCGGTACCTACGACGACCTGGCCGCCTACCTGCGCAAGCGCCGCCTGCTGTGAGCCCGCCGTGATCGAGGTAGGCCACGAGCTGGCGCGCGCGTCCGCGATGCTCGACGTCCGGCGGTTCGACGAGGCAGGCGAGCTGCTGACCCGGATCGTGGCGGCGGAGCCGGACAGCAGCCGCGCCTGGTGCCTGCTGGCCCGGGCGCACCTGGGCGCGGAGCGCTACGCGGAGGCGGCCGAGGCGGCCAGGCGGGCCGTGGCCCTCGACCCCGCCGACGAGTGGCCGCACCGCCTGGCGAGCAACGCCCTGGTCCACCTGGGCAGCTACCCGGACGCACTGCGCGCGGCGCACCAGGCTTGCAGGCTCGCTCCGAGCTACTGGCAGACGCACGTCTGCGTCGCCCAGGCCGCCCTGGCCGCGCACCGGCTTGACACCGCCGCCGAGGCGGCGGCGCGCGCCCGGGTCCTGGCCCCGAACGAGCCTGACGTCCACTTCCTCTCGGGCAAGGTGAGCCTGGTGCGCGGGGAGCTGGCCGACGCCCGGGAGCACCAGGAACGCGCGCTCGCCCTCGATCCCGGGCACAGCGGCGCGATGAACGAGCTGGGGCGGATCAGGCTCAGGCGGCACGACACCGCGGGCGCGATCAGGCACTTCATCAGCGCGGCGCGCGCCACGCCGGACGAGCACATCTACACCAGGAACATCGACGTGGTGATCCTGCGCGCGGTGTCCCGGGCGGTCTACGTGTTCACGCTGATCGCGCTCATCCTGATCTGGGTCCCGGCGGTCACCAGCCTGGACCGGCTGCCGTTCGCGATCGGCCTCGGCGTGCTCGCCGCGCTCGCCGCCGGCTCGTTCGCCTGGATGATGCTACGGCTGCCCCGCGAGGCGCGGCTGCTGGTCCGCAGGACCCTGCGCGCCCGCCGGGTCGCGGCGGCGCTGACCCTGGCCGTGGGCGGGGTCGTGGTGGCGTTCGGCCTCGTCGCCCTCACCCCCGCGGTCGACATCGCCCAGGTACTCCCGGTCGCGGTCGTGATCGCGGTGGCCGCCCGGCTGGCCGCCTTCGCCGCCCTCCGCGCCGCAGCGAGGAAACGCTGACCCGGGCGCCTCAAGCCAGCGGACGGACCGGATAGCCGGAAGAGCCAGGACGGCCGCGCTGCTCAGCAGCCCGTACACGGCCCCGACCCCGAAGACGACCGGGGTTCCGAGCGCCGATGCCAGCGGGCCGTCGATCGCGTAGCCGATTACGCCGATGCCGTAGGCGGGGAACGTCGTGAGCGAGCTGACCCGAGCGAGCATGCCGGGCGGAACCTGCTGCTGCATGGCCGTGCCGAAGAAGGTGTTGGACAGCGACGCTCCCGCGCCGCAGGCGAAGGCGGCCGCGGCCACCCACGGGGCCGTCGCGTGCAGGGCCATCGGGATGTCGGGCAGCGCGTAGCAGAACGTGCCGATGGTGGCGATGGCCAGCGGCCGCCTCGGCTTACGGCCCAGCGAACCCAGCCCGGCCACGATCGCGCCGGCTCCCTGGACCGCCATGATCGCGCCCCAGACGGCGGCGCCGCCGAGGCGCTCCCGGCCCACGACCGGCCCCAGCAGCATCCAGGGCGCCCAGGTGATCAGGTTGAAGAAGGCGAACTGCGCGCTGATCACCCACAGCCAGGTGCGAGACCGGAATTCGGCCCAGCCCTGCGACATGTCGCCGAGCAGGCTCCGGTGCGCGCGGCGGGCGGCGCCAGCCGCCACGGTGGCCACGGGCATGCGGAGCAGGCTGAGCGCGAGCACGCTCGCGGCGAACGAAGCAGCGTCCGCGGCCACCACGACGGCGGGCCCGGCCACGGCGACGAGGACGCCGCCCAGCGCGGGGCCCGCGATCCTGGCCGCCGAGCTGGCCAGACCGTATAGCGCGTTCGCGTTGACGAGCTGATCCGGAGGAGAGATCTCGACGGTCAGCGCGTTCAGGGCCGGCGAGAAGAACGCCTCTCCGGTCCCCTCGAGCCAGGCGAGCAGGATGAACAGCCAGAGCGCCGGCCGACCCGTGAACAGCGCGACCGCGAGGCAGGCCTGCGCGGCGCCGCGGAGCACGTCCGCGGTCAGCATCACCCGGCGCCGCCCGAGCCGGTCGGCGACCGCCCCGGCGAGGGGCAGCATCACCACCTGGGACACCACGCCGGCGGTGAACACGAACCCCAGGCCCGTCGCTCCGGCCCCGCTGTCCAGGACCGCCCAGGCGATCGCCACGGTCGACATCGAGGAGCCGAGCAGGGAGGTCACGTAACCGGCGTAGAACCTGCGGAAGTTGGGTTCTCGCAGCACGCCTGCCTTGCCCGGCAGCCACTCACGCCTCACGCACCGGAGCATGACACCGCCGCCACCAGGCCGGCAATATTTGATACTAAAGAAACTTGCGTCTGATCGACTCAAGTTTTAGTCTTATCGGCAGCCGAAGACGCGGCCCGGTGCGGGTGAAGGGGCGAGGCAAAATAATTTTGTCAATGACTAAACTTAATTGAGCAGCATCGGCTCAATATTGACAGATCTCCTGCTGGTCACGGGCGCGGCGGGTCGCCCGCGGCCTGGCCGAGGAAGAAGGCGCGGCGTGGGAAGATGGTCGCCGTGACGTGGAAAGCCCCAGACGTGGAGCGGCCGGAAGGTCCGCTGACCGGCCCCGAGCGCCCGATGCTGCAGGCGTTCCTCGACTGGCAGCGCGCGACGCTGCTGCACAAGTGCGCCGGGCTGACCGGCGAGCAGATGGCCGAGCATGCGGTGCCGCCCTCGAGCCTGACCCTGCTCGGGCTGGTGCGCCATATGACCAAGGTGGAGCGCGCCTGGTTCCGCCAGCGGTTCGCGGGCGAGCCGGTCGCCAGCCCCTTCGGGGATGAGGTCGACGCCGACTTCGACCGCCTCGACCCGGCCCGGGCCGCGGCCGACTACGCGCGCCTGACCGAGGAGATCAAGCTGGCCGACACGGCGGTGGCCAACGCCTCCCTCGACGACACGTTCGTGCACCGCGGCCAGACCATGTCGCTGCGGATGATCTACCTGCACATGATCGAGGAGTACGCCCGCCACCTCGGCCACGCGGACCTGCTCCGCGAGCGCACCGACGGCGCCACGGGCGACTGACGGGTCAGGGGCCGACGGCCGCGGCGCGGCCCGTGTAGACGGCGCGGAGACGCAGCGGCCCGGGTCCGGCGTAGGCCTCCAGGGCGTGGGCGATCCAGCCGGCCGTCCGCGCCACGGCGAATATCGCCTCCCCCGAGCCCCTGACCATGCCCGCCACGCGGGCGAAGGTCGCGAGCGCCAGGTCGATGTTCGGCTCGGGCAGGGCTTTCCGCCTCACCTCGGCGAGCACGGCCTCGGCCACGGCGAGCTGCCCTGACTTCGGCGCGGCGCGGCGCACCAGGTCCAGGAGCACGATGCCGCGCGGATCGCCGCTCCGGTACACCGCGTGCCCGAACCCGGGCACCCGCTCCCCCCGGCGGAGCAACTCGCCCACGACCCGGGGAACGTCGCGGGCGTCGGCGGCGGCGCCCAGCAGCGCCTCGGCGGCCAGCGACGCTCCGCCGTGCAGCGTTCCGCTCATCGCGCCCAGGCCGGTCCCGACCACCGCATACGGATCCGCCCGCACCGACGCGGCCACCCGCGCGGCCAGCGTGGAGGCGGCGAGCTCGTGGTCGGCCAGCAGCACGAGCGCCGCCGAGAGCGCGCGCAGCAGGGCGGGACCGGGCCGCCGGGCGCACAGCCGGGGCCACAACCGTTCGGCCACCGGCTCGTCCGGGTCGGTGCCCAGCCGGGCGCCGGGCACGGGGGGCAGGCAGTCCACCATGCCCGCGACGATGCTCCGCGCGGCCGCGAGCACGGCCGGCGGGTCAAGCTGGAGCCGCAGCGGATCCGTCGCCGCCATGGCCGGGACGATCACCTGGAGGCGCTCGAGCGGCAGCGTCCCGGCCGGCAGCGCGGACTGCGCGGCCCGGCCCGCGGTCAGCGCGGCGGGGGTCGCCCGCCAGGACGGCCGGGGAGCGGAGGCGGGCGGGAACTCACCGGTCCAGAGCAGCTCGGCCACGTCCTCGAAGGTGCGGCTGACCGCGAGTTTCATTACGTCCAGGCCGCGATAGCGGAGGCGGTCGCCGGCGATCTCGGTGATCGCCGACTCGACCGTGATGTCCGCGGCCCCGGCCGGGCGCCGGGGCCGGCCGCGCCGGGCCAGTCGCTCGATCTCGCCGGCGTCGAACCGGCTGCCGCGGCCATCCGCAGCCTGGGCCCGGCTGAGCACGCCGCGGCTGACGTAGGCGTACAGCGTCGCGGGCTTGACGCCCAGGCGCTGCGCCGCTTCGGCGGCGGTCAGGAACTCTGTCATGAGGGCCCGTCACTGTCGTTCGGGATAATTGATTTTAATCAATATTGACTGAAGATGATCAACTTATCAATCTTGATTTATGCCATCGATCCACTTTCTTGACGTGACGAACCGGGATGGCGTGCAGACCGCGCGCACGGGGCTGTCGAAGTTCGGCAAGGTCATGGTCAACTTCTACCTCGGGCGCCTGGGCGTCGCGCAGTCCGAGATCGGGTTCCCGTTCTTGTTCCACGAGGTGCCGTACGTTCGGGCCAGCCTGGCCCTGGCGGACGCGGGGGCGTTCGGGGACCTGCGGCTGTCCGGTTGGTGCCGGGCGGTGCCCGCCGACGTCGAGGCCGCGGTCGCGGTCGTGGGGCCCAGCGGGCGCGGGCTGCGGCACTACAACGTCTCGATTTCCACCTCGGACCAGATGATCGCGCACAAGTTCCGCGGCCGGCTGGACCGGAGCGCGATCATCGAGGAGATGACCGCCTCGGTGGCGGTGGCGCGGGCGGCGGGTGCGGAGACGATCGGGGTCAACGCGGAGGACGGGTCGCGGACCGACGACGGGTACCTGCTGGAGTTCGCGCTCGCGGCGCGGGAGGCCGGCGCGTCGCGCGTGCGCTACTGCGACACGATCGGGGGCGACTCCCCCGGGCGGATCAGGGAGCGGTTCGCCAAGCTCGCGTCGGCGGTGGGCCTGCCCGTCGAGACGCACTGCCACAACGACCTGGGCATGGCCGTGGCGAACTCGGTGTCTGGCGCGCTCGGCGACCTGGACGCCGGGCAGGACGCGTGGGTGAACACCTGCGTCAACGGGATCGGCGAGCGGGCCGGGAACGCGGACCTGCTGTCGTGCGTCCTGGCGTTCTCGTACGGGTTCGGGGTGAGTGACGTGGCGTCTATCGGCGATCGGCTGGACCTGTCGTGGGCGCGGCGGTTCGGGATGTGGGCGGCGTACGCGTTCGGCCAGCCGCTGCCGCCCGCCTGGCCGGGGGTCGGGCGCAACGCGTTCGCGCACGAGTCGGGAATCCACGCCGACGGGGCGCTGAAGGACCGCGGCAACTACGAGCTGTACGACGACTCGGTGCTCGGGCCGTTCCCGTCTGACTGGTACGCCCGGGAGGGACGGGTGGTGCTGACCGGCGAGTACGGAGGCAAAGCCGGGTTCAGGCACGTCATGGAAGGGCTGGGGGTCTCGGTTTCCGGCGGCGAGGAGGACCTGGTGTTCTCGCTGGTCCAGCTCTGCGCGTCGGCGACCGGGAGGCCGCTGACCGACGACGAGCTGCGGCTGATCGCCGGCTACCCGGCGGAGCTGGCGTTGCTGTTCCCGGGCCAGCTCTGACACGGTGCGCGTTGCGGCGAGAGCGGGCGTCGCGGAGGCGCCTGCGTCACCGGGGCCGGGAGGAAATAATGGTGTTCCGTGAAGGTCTTCATCTCGTTTGACATGGAGGGCGTGGCCGGGATCGTCGACTGGTCGCAGTGCCGGGGACCCGGGCAGGCGTACGAGGAGGGGCGGCGGCTGCTGCTCGGCGAGGTCAACGCGGCGATCGACGGGGCGCTCGAGGCCGGGGCGACCGAGGTCGTGTGCAACGACTCGCACGGGACGATGAACAACCTCGACCCCTCCGAGCTGCACGGGCAGGCGAGCTACGTGTCCGGCCGGCACAAGCCGCTGTACATGATGCAGGGGCTCGACGCCACTGCGGACCTGGTGTTCATGGTCGGGTACCACGGGTCGATCTCGGGCGAGAGCTCGGTGCTGTCGCACACCTACAATCCCTCGGTGGTCTCGCACGTCGAGCTGAACGGAGTCCGGGTCGGGGAGAGCGGCATCAACGCGCTCGTCGCGCTGGCCTGCCAGGCGCCCGTCGGGCTGATCACCGGGGACCAGCAGACGATCGACGAGGCCGACCCGTTCATGGCGGACGCCGAACGCGTGGTGGTCAAGGAGTCGTTCAGCCGGTTCGGCGCGTCGAACCTGCACCCGGAGATCGCGCGCGAGCTGATCGCGGACGGGGCGCGGCGCGCGGTGGGGCGGGCGGCCGTCAAGGAGTCGGAGGTCTGGGAGATCGCCGCGGCGCCCGCGGTGCCCCGGGTGGCGCCTCGGGTGACGGAGGATTCAGACGAGGATCCGGAAGAGGACGAGGACGATCTTGCCGTGCTCGCGCTGCCGGCCATCACGCTGCCGGCCACCCTGGAGGTGCATGTCCAGACGGCGGACATGGCCGAGGTGGCGAGCTGGGTCCGCGGGGTGGAGCGGACCGGCGTGCGGACGGTGAGCATCCGCGGGCACGATCCGCTGGCGATGTTCCGGGCCTTTGTCGGGGTTACCTACATCACGCGGGTGGCCGAAGGGCGCTGAGGGCTGGCTGGGGGGCTCGCCGACGCGGGTGGGCCGCGAGCGGGCTGAGTCCGGCCGGGGTCAGGTCGGGGAGCCGGCGGCGGCGCCGGTGACCTGGTCGCGGTCCCAGCGGGCGAGCGTGGCGTCCCAGTCGAGCGGAAGGGTCGTGCCGCCGTCGGCGGACTCCGCGGCCCAGTCTTCTGCGGGCACGCGCCACATGACCTCGAACTCGATGCCGCTCGGGTCCTTGGCGTACAGCGACTTCGAAACGCGGTGGTCGCTCTCCCCCACCAGCGCCCCGGCTTCGACGAGCCTGGCCCGGGTCTCGACCAGATCCCGCAGGGTGCCGACCTCCCAGGCCAGGTGGTAGAGCCCGACCTGCGGGTGGTCTGGCGCGTGCCCTGTGCCGATTTCGAACAGGCCGAGGTCGTGATCGTTGGCCGAGTCAGGAGCGCCGAGGAACGCGGCCCGCCCCGGGATCTCCATGCGGACCTCGAAGCCCAGGGTCTGCGTGTAAAAGCGGACGGTGCGCTCGAGACCGTGCACGTACAGCACGGCGTGGTTCAGGCGGCGGACGGCCATCGGGGCTTCCTTCCCTCGGAATTTGCTGATAGCAGCAATTCCCGCCGGGACGCCGGCATTCCCGGCGGAAGAGGCGGTGCTAGCCGAGCTGCCCTCGCCGCCGGCGGCGGATCTCGCGGTACCGGCGCCGCTGCGATTCGTCGAGCATCAGCCAGGCGGTGGCCGGGACGGCGATGGCGACGACGATGAGCGCGAATGCCAGCCACCAGGGGACGAACCCCAGCAGGATCAGGCCTATGACGACCCCTGCAATACCCCACTTCATGTGCGGCGACATGCTGACTCCGTTCATCCATCCTGGGCCGGGTGCCCCCGGCTCCCGGCTTCTTCTAGCTTATAGCGCTCCTGGAGATCTGGCTCCGGGGCGACGCCGGGTACGCTGCGGCCATACGCGTCCTCACGCGTGACCGTGACCCTGGGAGGTGCCGTGACGATCTGCATGCCGGTGGAGCCCGAGGCCAACGAGCTGCTGAGCCGGAGCCCGCTCGCCCTGCTGACCGGGATGCTGCTGGACCAGCAGGTACCGCTCGAGCGCGCCTTCAGCGCGCCGCTCGACCTGGTCCGCCGGCTCGGGCACGAGCCCTCCGCCGCTGAACTGGCGGATTTCGACCCGGAGGCGCTCGCCCGTATTTTCTCCGAACGACCCGCCTTGCACCGCTACCCGAAGGCCATGGCGGCCCGCGTGCAGGACCTGGCGCGGATCATCGTCGACCAGTACGACGGCGACGCCGCGCAGCTCTGGCGGTCCGCGGGAACCGGCACGGAGCTGCTGAAGCGGGTGGAGGCGCTGCCGGGGTTCGGCGCGCAGAAGGCGAAGATCTTCGTGGCCCTGCTCGGCAAGCAGCTCGGGGTACAGCCCACGGGATGGCGGGAGGCGGCGGGGACGTTCGGGGCCGATGGCTCGCACATGTCCGTCGCCGACATCACCGACGCCAGCTCGCTGGCTCAGGTCCGCTCGTATAAGCAGTCGCTGAAGGCGGCGGCCAAAGCCCGGTAGCCCGGGTAGCACGAGACCATGACCACCATGAGCCGCTCGGGGACCCCGGAAGCCGGGCCCGGCGGAACCGGCCGGGCCGCCGCCCGGCCATGGCTCGCGTGGCTGCCGCTGCTGACGCTGCTCATCCTCCTGGGACTGGCCGGGCTGCGCGGCGCGGCGGGCCGGCCACGGTGGAACGGGCCGCTGCACCATTACGGCGTGGCCATCGGAATCGTGCTTGAGGTCGTACTCGGCACCCTGCTGGTGATCACGCTGCGGCGCCGTTCCGCCAGCGAGAGAGAGACGAGGGCGAGGCCGGCCGCAGTCAACGCGGCGGCGGTCAAGCTCCGAGTCGTGCTGATGCTCGTGCTCAGCACCGAGATGACCGCCGTCGCGGTGACCGTCCTCGTCGGCCTGCACCTGCACCTGTTCACGGAGACGGCCAGGAGGCCGCGGGTTCCAGGGCAGCCCGGGGCCGCGCCGACGTTCCGCCTGCGGTCGACGGGCCCGAGCCGCTCCTCCACCGTCCACATCCCGGTGGCTGCCCTCCTGTACACCCTGCTCGTCGTCGCGCTCCTGGCCGGGGTGGTGATGGCCATCGTGGTGGCCAGGCGGTTCCGCGCGCCGGGGGGCCCCTCGGCGGCAGGCTTCATCGTGGAGGACTCGGAGGACCTGCGGGAGGCGGTGGCATCGGGCCGGTCGGCGCTCCAGGCCATCGACGACGCCAGGGCCGCCATCATCGCGTGCTACCTGGCGATGGAGAACAGCCTGGCCGAACGGGGCACGGCCCGGGGCATCGCTGACACGCCAGACGAGCTGCTGGCCCGCGCGACCAGCAGCGGCGTGGTGCGCGGCACCGCCGCGGCCCGGCTGACCGCGCTGTTCTACGAGGCCAGGTTCTCCAGCCATCCGCTCGGCAGGCGGCAGCGCGACGCGGCCGAGCAGGCGCTGGACGAGCTGGCCGCCGCACTGGCCCAGACCGGGACCGGGACCGCGGCGGCAGAGACCGGGGCGGGCCAGGGCGGGACGGGCCAGGGCGGGACGGGCCAGGGCGGGACGGGCCCATGACCGCCCCCGGTGACAAGCTGACGGTGGCCGCGCGCCAGGACGGTGGCATGGTCAGCTCGTGGCGCGGGACAACGCCGGAACTGGTCATCGCGGCCGTGCTGGTCGGCGCCACGGCCCTGGCCGGTTACGCCATGGCCGGGTGGGCGGGCCTGTCCGCGGTGACGATCGCCACGGTGGCCATCGCGATGCTCGTGCTGCGGGCCATGCTGCCGAAGCTGACCCCGGACGAGGCGAGGAAGGCCAGGGACAAGCCGTCGGCCCGCACGCTCACCGGCTACTCCCACCGCCGTTTCGTGGTGCGGACCGCGTCGACCAGCGGGGGGTTCTACGACAGCGAACTGCGGCCGGTGTTTGAGCACCTGCTGGCCGCCCGCTTGGCCGAACGCCACGGCATTAACCTCTACCAGGATCCGGCCGCGGCGCAGCGGCTGCTCTGCCGGAACCGGCGCGACGCCGACCTGTGGCGGTGGATCGGCCCCGGCACCAGGCCGGAGACCTCGCCGCGCGGGGCGCCCGAGCGACACGGCATCCCACGGCGGACCCTGAGCCGCCTGATCGACCGACTGGAGAAGCTCTGATGGGTCCAGAAGAAACCGCGCGGCAGTGCGCGGCCATCTTGGATGAGCTTGAGCGTGCGGTGGTTGGCCGACGCCGGGCGCTGGAGTTGGTGCTGGCGGGGATTCTGGCGGGGGGTCATGTGCTGCTGGAGGATCTGCCGGGACTAGGTAAGACGCTGATCGCGCGGTCGTTTGCGCGGGTGCTGGGGCTGGATTTCGCGCGGATCCAGTTCACGCCGGACCTGCTGCCTTCCGATGTGGTCGGGGCCTCGCTGTATGACCAGCGGTCGGCGGAGATGGTGTTCCGGCCCGGGCCGGTGTTCACCCAGCTGCTGCTGGCCGACGAGATCAACCGGACGCCGCCCAAGACCCAGGCCGCGCTGCTGGAGGCGATGGGCGAAGGGCAGGTGAGCGTGGACGGGCAGACCCGGCCGCTGCCGCAGCCGTTCATCGTGCTGGCCACCGATAACCCGATCGAGTACGAGGGCACCTATGAGCTGCCCGAGGCCCAGCTGGACCGGTTCGTGATGCGGCTGCGGCTGGGTTACCTGACCGCCGCCGACGAGACCGCCATGCTGCAGCGGCGGGTGGCCCGCGCCAGCGAGTACGTGGAGCTGAGCCCGGTGACCGGCCCGGCCGGTGTGCTGGCGATGCGGGCGTCACTGGAGCAGGTGGAGATCACCCCGGATCTACTGGACTACGTGGTGGCGATCGTGACGGCGACGCGGCGGGATGCGCAGGTCCAGGTGGGTGCGAGTCCGCGGGGTGGGCTGGCGCTGGTGCAGCTGGCCCGGGCGCAGGCGCTGTTGCACCAGCGGGATTACCTGGTCCCGGATGACATCAAGCAGGTGGCGGTGCCGGCCCTGGCGCACCGGGTGACGCTGCGGCCCGAGCTATGGGTCCGCCAGGTCTCCGCCGACGACGTGGTAGCCAAGCTGCTCTCTGCCGTACCCACACCGAAGACAGACCCGAACCCCGGGACCGCCCGGCTCGCCGGCGGCGACCAGGTCTCCGCCGTCACCGGCTGATGTCTCCCGTAATCCCGGACGGCCAGCAGGGGCCCGGACCGGACGCCGAGCTCGAGCTGCGCTGGAGGTCCTCACGTCACGCCCGCCGGCTGCTCACGCTCGGCCTGGCCGGAGTGCTCATCGCCACCGCCGCCCGGCGACCGGAGTTCGCCGGGGTGGCAGCCCCGGCGTTCCTGCTGCTCGGGGCCGGGCGCGTGCAGCGGCGGCCGCCGCGGATCGGGGTGCGGGTCCAGCTCAGTGCCCGGCGGGCCTTCGAGGGTGAGTTCGTGGCCATCGACGTGGCCGCCGACGGGAACGACGGGTGCAGCGTCCGGTGGACGCTGCACCCGGGCGACCTCATCGAGTCAGCCGGCCCCACCGTGGCCGACGGGCCGGAAGCCCGCTTCACCGTCACACCGCAACGCTGGGGGCAGCGGCAGGCCGGCACCGTGGACGTGGTGCTGCGGGACCGCTGGCGGCTGGCCGAAGGGCGCCTGACGGTGACCCTGCCCGCGCTCCACTGCTACCCCGCTCCGGCGGAGCAGCAGACGCGGGTGGTGCTCAGCCGGCTGCCGAACCGGCTCGGGGAGCATCCGGCCCGGACTTCGGGCGACGGCATCGAGTTCACCGGCGTGCGTGAGTACGTGCCGGGCGACAGGCAGCGCAGCATCAACTGGCCGGCCAGCACCCGGCGCGGGCGGCTGCAGGTGAACATCTTCGCCGCCGAGCGCTCGCAAGACGTCGTGCTGCTGGCGGACGCCACGTCGGACGTGGGCGAGCCGGGGTCATCGGCCCTCGATCTCGCGTTGCGCGGCGCAGCCGCCGCGGCCCGCGCCTACCTGGACGCCAGGGACCGGGTGGGCGTGATCACCTACCAGTGGGGCGAGGTCAGGTGGCTGGTGCCCGGGCTGGGCCGACGCCAGGTATACCGGATCATCGACTCGATGCTGGCCAGCAGCGCGGGCTGGGACCGCGGCGCGAGCTTGCTCAGGCTCCCGCGGGCCGCACTGCCGCCAGGCGCGCTGGTGGTGGTGTTCAGCCCGCTGCTTGACCAGCGGTTCGTCGAGACGCTGCGAGACATGCGCGAGCGCGGCTTCACCATGCTGGTCATCGACGTACTCAACGCCGCGCCGCCGGGCCGCCGGGCCACCGTGGACCGGATGGCCAGGCGGATCTGGCGGATGGAGCAGGAGGCGATCCGGTTCTCGCTGCGTGAGCTCGGCATCCCCGTCGTCCACTGGGACGGAGTCCAGTCCCTGGACCTCCCGCTGGCCGGCTATAACCGCCGCCCGCTGCTGTCGCGTCCGCGCCGGTGATCCGCGCCGTGCGCCCCTTCACCGTCGGCCGGGTCAATGCGACCGCGGTCGCCGTCCGCGTCGCCGCCTGCCTGCTCGGCGCGGGCTGCGTGGCGTGGGCCGCCGAGCCGCCCGCGCACAGGGGCCCGGCGGGATTCGCGCTGTTCCTCGCGATCTGCGGCGTGGCCGCGGGCGCGCTGCGGCTCGCGCTGGCCGGGATTCCGGTGCCGCAGGACACCTTCCTGCTGACTGCGCCGGAGCACATCGTCGTAAGGTTCCTTACTGCTCTCCGCGCGGCGCCGTGGGAGGAGGGCGCACTGCTCGCCATCGTGTGGCTGGAGGTGCAGCACCCGGCCAGGCCCTGGCACACGGCGCTCCTCGGCGGCGCACTGGTCGCCTACCTGCTCGCCGTGCACCTGGCCGAGTCGGACGCCTCGCCCCGGGTGCTACGGCCGCAGGTGCGCGTGCTGGCCGTCGGCGTGGTCCTGCTCGCGCTCGGCGCGGGGGCCGGGATGCTGCCTGCGTCCGGCCCGGGCGCCGGGTCGGCGCTACTGCGGCTGGTGGCAGCCGGCGCCCTCATCGCGGCCGCGGCTCTCGTCCTGCCGTACGTGTCGCCGCCCGCTGGGGAAGATTAAGCCCCTTGTGGCGGGCGGCAGACCCTGAGCAGGGCGTCAGCTGAGGCTGGGAGCGTGCTCGCTTGGCGCGTCCTGGCGGTGGGCGACGCGATCCGGGTAGCTCTTGGAGAACCTGAGCATGTAGAGGGTGATCAGGGCCGGCACGGCCAGGCCGAGCAGCAGGTCGGGCAGGCGGCGGGTGGTGTGCCCGTTGATGGCGACGGCCGCGAGCCGGGATACGCCGACCCCGATGAGGGCGGCCCCCCAGGCCAGGCTGAGGACGCGGTTGATCTGCTTGAACGTCGGCGAGGCCCAGTAGGCCCGCGGCGTACTCTGCCGGGCGAACTGCTCGGTGAAGGGCATGACCGGGACCAGGGCGAGGATGACCAGCCCCATGACCAGGCCGACGCCGGCCGCGGCCCAGGTGGCCAGCCACCGGTCCGAACCGGAGCTTCCGGTGAAGCCGACGACGGCCAGCACGGTGAACAGCACGAACGAGCAGGCGTTGAGGACCTTGGGCGGCCAGACGGGGCGGACCGCCAGCAGGGCGATGGCGGCGATCACCGCCGCCGTCAGCCCGGAGGCGCCGACGTCACCGTGCGGCAGCAGGCGGGCGAGGACGGAGAAGGCGATCAGGGGCAGGAACGAGAGGATAAGCATCAGCGATTTCATGCTTTGAACCTAGGAATAGCTGACCCGGGAGACATCAGCCAGCCGGCGGATCTAGGTGGGGGCGGCGCGGGCGATCTCGACCCTGGAGCGCAGGCCGGTCTTCTGCAGGATGTGCGAGACGTGGGTCTGCACCGTCCGGGGTGAGATGAACATCCGGGTGCCGATCTCCCGGTTGGTCAGCCCGTCGCGGACCAGGGCGGCGATCCGGTTCTCGGTCGCGGTCAGGCTGGCCCAGCCGAAGTCGGCGTCGCGATGAGCCTCGCGCGGGCCCCGGCGGATGCCCAGCGCCCGCAGCCGCCCCAGGGCTCGGTCCCGGTCAGGGACGGCGCCCATGCGCTGGTAACCGGCCAGGGCGGCGTCCAGCGCCGCTGCCGCGCGGTCCCGGTCGCCGGCCGCGGCCGCGGCGCACGCGAGTTCCTCGCGGGCGAACGCCTCGGCCGTCAGGCGGCCGGCGTGCGCGAGTTCCGCGGCCGCTATTTCGATGGCGTCCGCATCGGCGGCGAGCATGCCGTGGACCAGGCCGGACACGTCAGGACGGCAGAACGCTGGCACGTCCTCGCCGATCTGGCCGGCCAGGCGGCGATCCATCCCGGTCAGGGCGACCCGGGTCACGTCGGGGGCCAGCTCGTCGGCCCAGCGGCTGGGGTGGCTCCTGACCGCGGACCATAGCGTCCTGGCCAGCGTACCCGCCTCGCGCGCCGCCCCCTCGGCCTCCAGCACGGCCAGCTCGGCCCAGCCGGGGCGGTCATGTCCGAAGAGCAGCGGGAGACCGCGGTGCCGGAGCGATTCCAGCCGAGCGCGGGCGGGGCCGCTGCTGCCGCGGTGCGCGTCGATGTAGGACCGGATGCCGACCGGCAGCGAGATCCATCCGGTGTTGGTCTCCTCGGCCCGTTCCAGGGCCGCGTCCAGCTCCGCCACCGCGCCGTCCCAGTCACCGGCCGCGAAGGCGATACCGCCGGCCGCGAACCCGAGGAACGGATCGAGCCACTCGGCGTGCCGTTCGGCGCTCAGCCGCCGGGCCCGGTCAAGGGCCGCCTGCGCGGCCGCGGGCCCGGACGCGGCCAGCTCGAACACGGCCGGCATGGACAGCACCGACGCGCGGGACCGCAGGCGGCCAGGATCGGGGACGAACTCGTCCCGGGCCGTCACCAGTTCCAGCGCCCGGTCCGGACGGCCGGACAGGAACGCGGCGCAGGCGAAGGTGGACAGGAGGTTGGCCTGGGCGTCGTGGTCGCCCGCGGCGACGTAGCGGGCCATCATCGCGTCGAGCTCGGCGGCGGGCGGGGGCTGCCCCGCCTGGGCCAGCAGGAAGGCCCGGGTCGCCTCGAGCTGCCGGCGGGACGCGTCGGGAAGGCCTGGGATGGCCGTGGTCCGGTCGATCACCGTCAGGGTCGCGGTGATGTCCGCCCGGTTGGCCAGGGAGCGGATGAGGAGCACCTGTAGCTGCGCAGCCACCGCGGGGTCGGTGACGGTCGTGATCCGCTCGCGGATCAGCGTTTCCGCGGCCCGCCCGCGGCCCCGGTGGAACAGCGCGTCCGCCTGGTCAAGCAGGAACTGCTCGGGCACGTCCGAGCCGCTGACCGCGGCCACGTCGGCGAGCAGGTCGGCGGTGACCTCCGGTGCGGACGCGCGGGTCGCCGCGACCGCTTCGCGCAGGGCGGTCACCAGCTCCGGGTCGTCATCGGTCCCTGCGGCCCGCAGCAAGTGGTCCGCGACGACGCTCGGCCGGTAGCCCGCGCCCGCGAGCACCTCGGCGACTCGCCGGTGCATGAGGCGGCGCTGAGGTTCGGCTACCCCGCCGTAGGCGGCCTCGCGGAACAGGTCGTGGGTGAAGCCCATCGCACCGGCCGGGTCGCCGCGGATCAGGCCGGACCCGATGGCCTGCTCGAGCAGCTCGCCCAGGGCATCGCCCGGGCCCGGCAGTACGCGGGCCAGATCGCCGACGCCGATGTCGGTCCCCCAGACCGCCATCGCGGCCAGGACGTCACGGGCGGGCTGGTCCAGCTGCCCGAGGTGAGCCCGGATCACCTGGTCCAGGCCGGTGCCGCGCAGGTCGAGTTCGAACCTGGCCTCGATCGAGTCCGGTCCCGACGAGATCAGGGCGCCCGCGTTCTCGTACGCGCGCAGTAGCTCGGCCACGAACAGCGGATTCCCGGCGGCCAGCCCGAGGACGCGGCGCAGCAGCGGGCCTGGCCAGCGACCCGTGCGATCGTAGACCAGGCGTTCGACCATCATCGGGCCCATCGGCGGCAGCCGCAGGCGGAACTGCGCCTGCCCGGTGAGCATGGTCAGCGGCTCACGGGACGGATCCGGCCGGGTGGTGACCAGCACGGCCAGCGGCAGACTCCGGCTGGCCCACACCAGCCGGCGGAGCAGCGTCAGCGTGGCCGCGTCGAGGTTGTGCGCGTCGTCAGCACACAGCACCGCCGGGCCGTCGGCGCATAGTTCGTCGACGCGGTCGAACGCCTCGTCACCGGGATCGGCGGTCCGGAGCGGGTCGCCGAGGAGCGGCGCGGCGCCGGCGAACGGATCGTTGCGCCGGCCCGGCTCGCCCGCCAGGCGGACGATCTTCGCCTCGCCCGGCGGGACGGAATCGGCGACCTGGCGGGCCAGGAAGGTCTTGCCGATGCCCGCCGGGCCCTCGAGGACGACGCTGACCCCGGCCGGCGTCTGCCGCCGGACCACGCTCAGGATCAGGTCATGAACGGTCTGCGCGACCGTGCCGCGATCGGACGGAAGAGGCCGACTGCCCGCGCCTTCCGTCACTCTTCGAGCCTAAGGCCGCGTCACTTCGGACGGGCCGGCAGATGGTCCGCCAGCCAGTCGAGCATCTGCGTGTGGGTCAGCTGGCGCCCGGTGGGCTGGCAGTGGAAGTTCGCGCCCTGCGCCTGGGTGAACTCGATGATCTCCTTCTCACCCGGCAGCAGGTCGTACAGCTGCCGGGGCTGGCCGGGGAAGAACTGCTCATCGGCCGGGTCCAGGATCAGCAGCGGGGTGGTGATCTGACCGGCCACGTCACGAACCTGGTACCTCCGCACTTCGGTGAACAGGTCGAACGGGTCGGTCAGGCCGTAAGGCCGGGCCCGGAAGGCCATCGTCCTGGCCACCTTGGGGTCGGCGCCGGCCTGCGCCTGGGCCATCACGGCGTTGAACTCGTCCTTCTGGCCGGCGTCCAGCATCTCCAGCAGGACCGGGGGCAGGTGGGCGGTCCACCCGGCCGACACGTCCACCACGCCGGGATCGGCGACCGCCGCGGCCATCCGGTGCTCGAACGCGACCGCCCTGGCGATCCAGTAGCCGCCCTGGCTGATGCCGTACCCGGTCAGCGCGGAGGAGTCCACGTCGGGCCGGGCGGCCAGGAAGTCGATGACCGGCGTCAGCACCGCCTCCCAGTCGTGCCGGAACGGGATCCCGCGCTCGAACAGCATCGACTGCTGTCCCGGGCCGTCGAACAGGAACGCGTTCCAGCCGCGGGCCAGCGCCTCGGCCGCGCCGTACTCCAGCAGCCCGGGCAGCGAGCCGTCGCTCCCGTTGGTGACCACAAGCGTCGGCCGGGCCGCTCCGCTGGCGTCCGGGCGGAGCAGGTAGCCCGGGAGCGTGGTGCCCTCGTAGGGCACCTGCACCCGGACGAAACGGCCCTGCGAGGCGTCGACGACCTTCTCCCAGCAGGCGCGGTGCTGGCGGAACGTCGGCAGCAGCACGGACGTGTCCGCCAGCCCGTCGACGAAGACCAGGGCCTTGGCGTAATACTCGGCCGCCGCCAGCAGGGCCCAGCTCGCGGTGTGCAGATGCCCGCGCCCGAGGGCGTCATCGCCGCGGGCGGCCAGGTCCGCGCCGAGCCCCCTCCAGGCGTCGAACCAGCTCTGTGCGTCACCGTCGGTGATCCGGTCGAGGGCCGCCAGGACCAGCCCGACGTCGCCGATGCCGCCCGCCGCGGCACCGAGCACGATCCGCGCCTCGTAGTCGAAATCGGCGTCCGCGAAGAACCCGCCCGGCGCGCTCCTGCTGCCGCTCATGTGAGGGTCACATCCTTCGGTTACGGCGGCGAGCCTGGTGCCCGCCGCCTCCCGTTCATCGTCGGCGTTCCCGGTCGCGTGAGACATCAGCTATGTGGCGGACGGTCGGTTCCTGGTCCAGCGCTGTCGCAGCCGTCCGGCCAGCTGGGGGGTGATGAACCAGAGCACCCAGGCGAAGTTGGTGACGAAGAAGAACGGAATCGACAGCGCGAAGCCGAGCATCAGGTCACGGGAATCGCTGGCCATCTTCTTCGCGACCTGCGGCGGAATGTCGGCCAGCCGGTGCGAGATCAGGTGGCGCAGCATCGCGTACACCACGGCCGACTCGAGGAGCTGCAGCAGCGCGTAGAACCCGAACCGCAGGGCACTGGTATCGAGGGTCTGCCCGCTAACGAGTAGCAGCTTGGTCGCGAACGGGTTGAGGATGATCGTCGCCAGCCACACGCTGTCGAGCACGCGCAGCCGCGAGTCGGTGCGCCTGACGTACCTGAACAGATCATGATGGTCACTCCACGCCGATGCGATCACCACGAAGCTGATCAGGAACGCGGCGTAGTGACCGTCGTTGTGCTGGACCGACCTCCAGAACTCCGGCACGGTGCCCCCGGTGGGCACCGGCAGGTCGAGCGCGAGCAGCGTGATGGCGATGGCGACCACCGCGTCGGAGAAGAAGATCAGCCGGTCGGCGGCGCGCAAGTCGGTTTCGGCCCCGTCCGGGGAGGCCGGCTCGCCGCCGGGCGTCAGCTCATCTGCCACCGGCCGATCATCTGGCGTATCCGGCGGCACCGGGGGCGGGGTCACGCCGAGATGACCGTGTCCATGTCGCCGGACAGCAGTTGCTGAGGGATCTGGCTGAAGGTGTACTGGGTCGGCTTCGATCCCGGGACCAGCGTGAAGGTCCAGATGACATCGAAACGGTCGCCGGGCCACGGCTGGGGAATGACGGCGCCGGGCACCGTGGGCAGGGCCGTGGCGAGGGCCGGGATGTGGTCGTGCTCCCAGCAGATGAGCACGATGCCGGAGTTGCTGCTCACCACGCTGGCCGCCAGCGCGGGCTCGTCACCCTCGGCGAAGGCGGAGACGATCGGCACCCCGAGACGATCGGACAGGCCCTCGATCGTCTGGTACGTCCGGTGCACGGTCGTTTTGTCCGGGCTGCCGTAATCCGGCGAGAGCAGGGTGGCGGGGGTCTGCAAGCCGGCCCGGAGCCCGCCGACGGCGGGATCGAAGAGGACGGCGAGGGCACCCGAGCGCTGCCAGCCGCGAGGCAGCACCGAATGCGGGTCCTGGTTGCCCTGGAAGTCGACGCCGAAGGGCGCAGTCGGAGCGGGCGGTGCCTGTCCGGGGGCAGGCGGCACGGGGTCGGCCGGCTTCTCGCCGTGGCGGATGATGTAGATGATCTCCGGTGGGGCGGCATTCGCCGCGGGCTGCTCACTCATCTATGTCCCTCCCGGGAGCTCTCGGGGTCGCGTTTGCTCGTACAGAGAACAGTAGTGAACTCGGCGTCGGGAGCCGTGACGCGTTTCCGCCGGACCTGTAGGGATATACAACAGGGGCCGGGCAGGCCGCGTCTTCCTTGGGGGCTAACGGCTTACGACGGGGCTGGTCAAGCGGGAAAATGAGGAGTCGCGCGTAACAGGGAAGGACAGGAGCCGATGGCTGAGATCGTCCGGGCGGGGCTAATCCAGCAGCGCTGGACCGGGGACAAGGAATCGATGATCGAGGCGGCGGTAGGTCACATCCAGACCGCGGCCTCGGCCGGGGTGCAGGTGGTCTGCCTGCAGGAGCTCTTCTACGGGCCGTACTTCTGCCAGGTGCAGGACGCCGACTACTACTCCTACACCGAGGCGATCCCCGACGGGCCGACCACCAGGCGGCTGCAGGAAGTGGCCAGGGACCACAGCATCGTGATCGTCGCGCCGATGTACGAGGAAGAGCACCCTGGCATCTACTACAACACCGCCGCCGTGATCGACGCGGACGGCACCTACCTGGGCAAGTACCGGAAGACCCACATCCCGCAGGTGAAGGGGTTCTGGGAGAAGTTCTACTTCAGGCCGGGCAACATGGGCTACCCGGTCTTCGACACCGCGGCGGGCCGGATCGGCGTGTACATCTGCTACGACCGGCACTTCCCCGAGGGCTGGCGCGCGCTCGGCCTGGCCGGCGCGCGGATCGTGTTCAACCCGTCGGCCACCAGCCGGGGCCTGTCCCAGTACCTGTGGCGGCTCGAGCAGCCCGCCGCCGCGGTAGCCAACGAGTACTTCGTCGGCGCGATCAACCGGGTCGGCGTCGAGCCACTCGGCGACAACGACTTCTACGGGCAGACCTATTTCGCGGACCCGCGCGGGCAGCTCATGGGCGACGCCGCCGCGGACGACAAGGACGAGGTCGTGGTCCGGGACCTGGACATGGACCAGCTAGCCGAGGTCAGGAACCTGTGGCAGTTCTACCGTGACCGCCGTCCCGACCAGTACGGGACGCTGGTGCAGCCATGAGCCGTCACCGGGCGGAGGCGAACGGGAGAGCAGAGCCGTGAGCACCCTGATCTCCGGCGGCACCGTAGTGACCGCCAACGGCACGCTGGACGCCGACGTGCTCATCGAGGGCGAGAAGATCGCCGCGGTGCTCGCACGGAACCCGGGCCAGGCGGCAAGCGTGACCGCGGGCCGGGTTATCGACGCGACCGGCAAATACGTGCTGCCCGGCGGGATCGACGTGCATACGCACATGGAGATGCCGTTCGGCGGCACGTTCTCCGTGGACACCTTCGAGACCGGCACCCGGGCCGCGGCCTGGGGCGGCACCACGACGATCATCGACTTCGCGGTGCAGGCCAAGGGCACCTCGCTGCTCGCCACGCTGGACAAGTGGCACGCCAAGGCGGACGGGAACTGCGCGATCGACTACGGCTTCCACATGATCGTTTCGGACGTCAACGAGACGACGCTCAAGGAGATGGACGCCTGCATCGCCGCCGGGGTGAACAGCTTCAAGATGTTCATGGCCTACCCCGGCGTGTTCTATGCCACCGACGGCGAGATCCTGCTCGCCATGCAGCAGGCCAGCCGGTCCGGCGCGACGGTGATGATGCACGCGGAGAACGGCATCGCCATCGACCAGCTCGTCGCGCAGGCGATCGCCGCGGGCCGGACAGACCCGGTGTACCACGGCCTGACCAGGCCGCCGGAGCTGGAGGGCGAGGCCACCTCGCGGGCCATCACGCTGGCCAAGGTGGCAGACTGCCCGCTGTACATCGTGCACCTGTCCGCCAGCCAGGCGCTCGAAACGGTGGCTGAGGCCAGGGATGGCGGGCAGAACGTGTTCGCCGAGACCTGCCCGCAGTACCTGTTCCTGTCCCTGGACGACCTGGCCAGGCCGGACTTCGAGGGCGCCAAGTTCGTCTGCTCGCCGCCGCTGCGGCCGAAGGACCACCAGGACTCGCTGTGGCGCGGGCTGCGGACCAACGACCTGTCGGTGGTATCGACGGACCACTGCCCGTTCTGCTTCAAGGACGGCAAGGAACTCGGCCGGGGCGACTTCTCGAAGATTCCGAACGGCATGCCCGGCGTCGAGCACCGGATGGACCTGCTGCACGCCGGGGTGGCGGCGGGCCAGCTCACGCTGCCCCGCTGGGTCGAGGTGGCGTCCACCGCGCCAGCCAGGATGTTCGGGCTTTACCCGCGCAAGGGCGTCATCGCGGCCGGGTCTGACGCGGACGTCGTGATCTACGACCCGAACGCGAAGCAGACGCTATCCGCCGCGACGCATCACATGAACGTGGACTACTCCGCGTACGAGGGGCTCGAGATCACCGGGCGCGTGGTGACCACGCTGTCCCGCGGCCACACGGTGATCGAGGACGGTACCTACCAGGGCCGTGCCGGGCACGGCACGTTCCTGGCCCGTGGACTGAATCAGTATCTGCTGTAACAAGCACCACGGTTCGTTCGGGATAAAAGGAGGGGTCATGGATTTCGGGGTGGTTCTGCAGACGAACCCGCCGGCCAGCCGGGTGGTCGAGATGATGTGCCGGGCGGAGGACGCGGGCTTCTCCCACGGGTGGACGTGGGACTCGCACGTGCTGTGGCAGGAGCCGTTCGTCATCTACTCGGCGATCCTGGCCGAGACCTCCACCATGACCGTGGGGACGATGGTGACCAACCCGGGGACCAGGGACTGGTCGGTGACCGCCTCGCTGTTCGCGACGCTGAACGACATGTTCGGCAACCGGACCGTGTGCGGGATCGGCCGTGGCGACTCGGCTCGGCGGGTCATCGGCCAGCCGCCCATGTCGCTGGCCACGCTGTCGGCGGCGATGACCGTGATCAAGGAGCTGGCCGAGGGGCGCGAGGTTGAGCACCACGGCAAGCCGCTGAGCCTGCCGTGGGTACGGGACGGCAAGCTCGAGGTCTGGATGGCCGCATACGGGCCGAAGGCGCTGAAGCTGGTCGGCGAGCAGGCCGACGGGTTCATCCTGCAGACCGCCGACCCCGACATCGCCCGCTGGACCATCGGCGCGGTGCGCGCGGCGGCGAAGGAGGCCGGGCGTGACCCCGACTCGGTGACCATGTGCGTCGCGGCGCCGGCCTACGTCGGGGCCGACCTGCCGCACCAGCGGGAGCAACTGCGGTGGTTCGGCGGCATGGTCGGCAATCACGTGGCGGACATCGTCACCAGGTACGGCACGGACGGGCCCGTTCCCCGGGAGCTGACCGACTACATCGCGGGCCGCGAGGGCTACGACTACGCGCACCACGGCCGGTCCGACAACCCGGACGTGGACTTCGTACCGGACGGGATCGTGGATAGGTTCTGCCTGCTCGGGCCGGCCTCCGCGCACGTGGACCGGCTGCAGGAGCTGGCCGAGGCCGGCGCGGACCAGTTCGCGATCTACCTGATGCACGACCAGGAGGAGGAGACCCTGGCCGCGTACGGTTCGGAGATCATCCCTGCGCTGAGCTGAGCCGGACCGTTCTTGCGGTCTCTGTCGGGGCGCCGCCGGTTCCGGCCGAGGATGACACGGCGGGGGCGGGCACCAGGCCCTCGACCTCGGGCAGCATCTGCTGGTCGGCCAGCGCGATGGCCAGTTCGCCGGCCGCCGTCGGGTGCAGGGGCGCCGGGTCGCCCGGGCCCTGGACGTACGGGTCGGGAGTGCACAACGCGTGGCCCGCGAACGACGGGTCAGCCACCCCGAACCCGAACACCTGCGCGCCCTGCGCCAGCACGGTGTTCACCTGGCCGAGCCGGGCCAGCAGCACCCTCTCCTTGGCCGCGGTGAGACCGTACCTGGCCAGGCAGCCGATGTCCGGGCCGAACGGCGAGTAGTACTCGTTGACCAGCACGGCGGGGCTTCCCGGCAGGTCGGCCAGGTCGGCCAGGAGCTGGTAATAGCTGCGGGTGAACGCGCCGAGCAGCTGGGTGAAATACGCGGAGGACACCGCGTCGTTGCACACCGCGCTGGCCACGCACAGCCGCGTCATGATCGACCATTCGACGTCGTCCGCGCCGACACTGACGATGATCACCTTGGCGTGGGTGGCGCGCTCGGCCTCGGTCAGCTGGGCGGGCGCCACCTGCCCGTCGCCGAGGACCTGCACGCCGAGCAGGCCGTTCTGGATCGTCGCGCCGCTGCAGGCCAGGTTTAGTACGTTCCAGTTGTTCACCGCGGCCAGGTCGGCGGCGTAGGACTGGCTGCTGCGCCCGCAGGCCCGGTCCAGAGCGCTGGCGTTCGCGACGGGCGGGTTCCCGATCGCGGCGGCGGTCGAGTCGCCGATCACCACCGCCTGGACGCCGGACAGCGGCCGCGCTACGGCCCCGGGGGTGGCCTGGAGCGGGTCGGTGCCGACCAGGTCGTCAAGCGTCTTGACGCTGCGCAGCACCCGCGGCGTACTGGACGCGGTCAGCAGCACGCCACCGACGTTCAGCGCGCAGACGACGGCCAGCCCTGCTCCGACCGTCTTCATCATGGTCAGACGGGATGACCGGCGCACCCCGGCCACCGCGAGC
>DATJQX010000100.1:0-3847 GCA_035505275.1 Streptosporangiaceae bacterium
GTGTGGTTCTCCACGATGCCGTCGAGCATCATCTTCACGCTGCCCGGCCTGAACCGCCCGGCCGCGTTGTGCTGCCGGTAGTGCAGCAGCCCCTCGAGCTGTTCCAGGCCCTGGTCCCGCTGCCACCATTGCGCCCCGACCACGTCCACGATCAGCGTGCCGGCCGCCGCCGCGCGCAGGTATGCGTCCGTCGTGTCGTCAATGGAGGCGTAGCCGGGCCCGACGATGGCGTCCTGCCAGCCGGTGACGCCGAGCGACAGCAGGTAGTCCTGGGCGGCGAGCAGCCCCCGGTACATGTCGTCTCCGGTGATCTCCGGCAGCATGCGGCTCACCAGCTTCATCGCGCCTTCCTGCAGCATGCCGACGGGCTCGCCGACGGCGTCCCGCTCGATCCTGCCGTCGGCCGGATCCGGCGTGCGGCGGTCGATGCCCGCCAGCTCCAGGGCCTTGCTGTTGGCCCACGCGCCGTGATGGTCGCGGTTGTACAAGAACACGGGCCTGGAGGGAACCACGCTGTCCAGCGCCTGCCTCGTGGGGATGCCGCCGGGGAACGCGGTCAGGCTCCACCCGGCGCCGATGATCCACTCCAGGCCCGGGTTCGCCGCCGCGTAGCGGGCGACGATCTCCAGGTAGGCGGCGGAATCACTGCCGTCCGTCAGGTCGCATCCGAGTAGCTGCAGGCCGCCGGAGACTGGGTGCGCGTGCGCGTCGATGAAGCCCGGCAGCAGCGTGCCGCCGCCGAGGTCGACGATCTCAGCCGTGCCGGGCTCGACGTCCGTCCCGACGGCGCTGATCGCCCCGTCCGTGACGAGGACGCGAGTCCCCGGTGCCAGGAAGCCGGTGCCGTCGAAGACCGAACCGCCCGTGAAGAAGATGCCGTTGCTGATCTTGCCCACCTGACTTCCGCTCGCGGTGCCTACTCGTCATAAGATCGGCCGCGTGACCGATCCCGCGCCCTTCCTGCGCGCGCTGCGCGCCTCCCACGACAGCCTGACGGAGATCGTCGGGTCCCTCAACTCCGACGACCTGCGCAAGCAGTCCTACGCGACAGAATGGTCGATCGCCGACGTGCTGTCCCACCTCGGCAGCGGCGCGGAGATCTTCGAGCTCTACGTGACAGCGGGTCTGGGCGGCGAGCCGCCGGGCCCCGAGGACATGAAGGCGATCTGGGACACCTGGAACGCGCGGCCGCCGGAGGAGCAGGCTGCGCAGAGCGTCGCCGCCAACGAGGCGCTGATATCCCGCGTCGAGTCATTCACCCCGGAGCATCTCGAGGCGTTCCGGGCGACCATGTTCGGCGGCATGGTCATGGACGTGGCCGGGGTGCTGCGGATGCGGCTGTCCGAGCACGCGGTGCACAGCTGGGACGTGGCCGTCGTGGTGGATCCGGCCGCGCGGGTCTCCCAGGACGCGGTGGAGCTGCTGATCGGCGGGCTGCCGCAGATGATGCAGTGGATGGGCAAGAAGGCCGACGACCCCACGGTGATCGCGGTCACCGCCGTCAACCCGGACGGCGCGTTCACGCTCGACACCGGCGGCGTCACCATGGAGCCTGGTGCTCCGGAAACGCCGGCTACCGCCTCCGTGCGGCTGACGTCCGAGGCGCTGCTCCGCATGGTCTACGGGCGGGTGGACGAGTCGACCGTGACCTCCGGCGAACTGCGCACGGAGAACGTGACCCTGCCGGAGCTCCAGGCGGTCTTCCCGGGCTTCTGACTCGCCTCTGGTCCTGGCAGCGTCGTGAGCCTACGCTCCTGGCATGGCCAGGTATTTCGACGTTCATCCGGCTAACCCGCAGCCCCGGGCGATCGCCCAGGTCGCCGAGATCGTGCGCGCGGGCGGCGTGATCGCCTATCCGACGGACTCCTGCTACGCGCTGGGGTGCCAGCTCGGCAACATCGACGGCATCGCGAGGATCAGGGCGATCCGCCAGCTCGACGAACGGCACCACCTCACGCTGGTGTGCCAGGACTTCGCCCAGCTTGGCCAGTTCACGTACTTTCCCAACCGGGTGTTCCGGGCGATCAAGACGGCGATCCCCGGCAGGTACACGTTCATCCTCCCGGCGACCAAGGAGGTGCCGCGCAAGCTCCAGCACCCGGGCAAGAAGACGGTCGGGGTGCGGATCCCGGACCATGTGGTCACCCAGGCGCTGCTCGCCGAGCTCGGCGAGCCGATCGTCTCCAGCACGCTGCTGCTGCCCGGCGAGGACGAGCCGATGACCCAGGGCTGGGAGATCTCCGAAGAACTCGGCCAGGCCGTGGACGCGGTGATCGATTGCGGGGACTGCGGGACCGAGCCGACGACGGTCATCGACTTCTCCCAGCCAGAACCCGAGATCGTCCGCCGCGGCGCGGGCGACCCGTCCGTTTTCGAGTGAACCGCGTCCCGCGGGACTCGCCTGAAACGAGGGCGGCGTATCGCGCTACGATTCATGTTTCATGACCGAACCACGGGACCTTGCCGATCGTTTCCACGAGCGCTGGCTGCGCGTTCACCCATTCGCAGCGACCATGTACGGGATTCCCGGGTACGACGACCTGCTTCCTGACGACAGCGAGGAGGGCCAGCAGGCCTGGCGTGCCGAAGCCGAGGGATTCCTCGCGGAGGCCGACGCGATCGACCGCGGCGCGCTCAGCCCCGCCGATGCCGTCACGCTCGACTGCACCAGGGGCGCCGCCGCCCAGGAGGTCACGGTCGTCGACCTGGCCGCCGACGAGTACACCGTCACCGCCATGCACTACGGCGGTCCGGCCGCTTTCCTCGCGGTGGCGGCCCGCACGGTCCTGCCGGATCAGGAGTCAGCGGAGAACTTCCTCACCCGGGTGCAGGGCGGCGGTGTCTGGCTGGACCAGGTCACCGAGCGCCTGCGGGCCGGCGACAGCCGGGGGCGGCTGCCGGTCGCCCCGCTCGCCGAAGAGGCCATCACGTGGGCCGAGGGCATCCTGGCCAGCCCCGACGGCAGCCCCGTCCTCGTCCCCACGCCGCCGCAGGACTGGTCCGGGGCGGCGGACTGGGAGGCGGCCCGCCGGGCGGTCGTGACGGACGTGGTGAACCCGGCGCTGGCCAGGTGGGTGGCCACGGTCAGGGACCTGCTGCCGCGATCGCGGCCCGCTGGGCAGGCGGGGCTGCACTGGCTGCCCGACGGGGACGCCGATTACGCGCGGGCCGTCCGCGTCTACACGACCCTGCCGCTGTCGCCCGACGACCTGCACAAGACCGGGCTCGACCACGTGGCGGCGCTGGAGGCACGCGCCGAGGAGCTGGGTGCCCGGCTGGGACTGTCCGGGCGTGACGAGGTCTTCGCCGCGATCCGGGAGGCGTCAGGCAAGATCCCTCCCGAGGAGGCGATCCGCCAGGCGGTGGCCGCCGTGCGGCGGGCCGAGGCGCAGGCGCCGGAGTTTTTCCCGGCCCCGCTCCCCGCGCCGTGCGCGGTGACGCCCATGCCGGACGTCGTGGCGCTGGGCGGCGCGGCACCGCACTACACCCCGCCCCGGCTGGACGGCGGGCGGCCCGGCACGTTCTGGTTCAACACCAAGCGGCCGACGGCCGGCACCGGATGGGACGTCGACGCCGTGGCCTTCCACGAGACGGTGCCCGGCCACCACCTCCAGCTGTCCAGGCTCCAGCTGCTCTCCGACCTGCCCGCGCTGCAGCGCCAGCGCAGCCTGCCCGTGTTCTCTGAAGGCTGGGGCCTGTACGCCGAGCAGCTCGCCGAGGAAACCGGGCTGTACACCGATGAGCGCGGCCAGCTCGGCGCGGTGACCAACGCCCTGATGCGCGCCGTCCGGCTAGTCGTGGACACGGGCCTGCACGCGTTCGGGTGGAGCCGCGAACGGGCCGTGGA
>DATJQX010000101.1:0-59726 GCA_035505275.1 Streptosporangiaceae bacterium
GCCACTGGATCGGGGCGAGCACGCCGCCGAGGACCAGGCCGAGGAACGAGCCGCTGATCGCGGACACCTGGTTGATGCCGATCGCCATGCCGCGCTGGTCCGGGGGGAACGCGTCGGTGAGGATGGCGGAGGAGTTGGCCATCAGCATGGCCGCGCCCACGCCCTGGAAGACCCGCATGATGACCAGCCACAGCGCCGCGGCCGTCCCGCTCATCCAGGTGACGGTCAGCAGCAGCGAGAAGAACGTGTACACCACGAAGCCGAGGTTGTACGTCTTGACGCGGCCGTACATGTCGCCCAGCCGGCCCAGGCTCACCACCAGGACGCTGGTGACCACCATGAAGCTCAGGATCATCCAGAGCAGGTAGAAGCTGTTGCCGGGGGCCAGGGGGTCGATGCCGATGCCGCGGAAGATGTCGGGCAGCGCGATCAGCATTATCGAGATATCGATCGTGGCCATCAGCACGCCGAGCGTGGTGTTGGTCAGCACTACCCACTTGTAGCGGTCGGGACGATCCAGGTATCCCCCCGCCGCCCCCGCGTCTGGTCCCGGCACGCTAGCCAGCGTAACGCGGCACCAGTGCCCGGGCGCTGGAGGACACGACGGCGAGCGGCCAGAGCGCCTCCGCGACGCCCGTGACCCGCTCGGCCAGCCCGACCTGGCCGCCCCCGAGGATCAGCTCGGCGCCGAACCACAGGAGCAGGCCAAACAGGACCGCGACGGCCGCCGCGGCCGCGGCGGGCCGCAGGGCCCACGGGTGGCCCGGCCCGCGCCGCCAGGCCCCGGCCGGCCAGCTGGTCAGCCCGGCGAACCCCACCGAAGCCCAGACGATGTGCGGCCACGGGTAGGCGACCCCGGGTTGCACCGGGTTGACCGCCACCAGCATGCCGCCGACGGCCCCGGCGATCAGGATCAGCCGGCCGGCCGTGCGCGCCGGCCGGAGCGCGAGCCCGGTGACGACGTAACAGATGCCGACCGCGATGAACGTCGCCGTCATCACCCACCGGTCGGTCGCGCCCGGGGCGGCGAGCGAGCTGACCGTATCGCGCACCGCGTTGAAGTGCGGCTGCAGGCTGGCGGCCGCCGTCCACCCGCTGACCAGCAAGACCGGGGCCGCTACCGAGGACACCACCCCCCACCACGGCACATCGCGCACCCCACCACCGTAGGCCACCGCCGGGCGAGCGCCGCAAGGGGTGGCCAGGGTTCGGGCCCGGCGCGCCGCCGCGCCCGCGGCGCCGTGTCCTGCCCGCCGCAGGGCCGCGACGGTAGGCTTTTCGTCATCAGGTCCGCTGGGGAAGGCTGGAGGATCCCAGATGGCCAAGTCGTTCGCCGATCGCTGGGGAGTTCCCGTCCGGGCGGGCAGCGCCGAGGCGGTGGTACTGCTTGACCAGGGCATCGAGGACCTGGCCGCCCTCGGGGGCAACCCCATCGCCGAGGCCGACGCCGCGGTGGCGGCCGATGACGGGCTGGTCCTCGGGCACATCTACCGTGCCTACCTCGCGCTGTACGGGACCACGCCCGAGGGCGTCGCCGCCGCCGCCGGGATCCTGAAGACGCTGGACGAGGCGGTCATGGGCGAGCGTGAGGCACACCACGTGCGCGCCGCCAGGTCGTGGGCCGAGGGCGACTGGGAGGCCGCTGCCCGCTCGCTCGAGCGGGCGCTGCTGTGCCACCCGCGTGACCTGCTCGCCCTCAAGGTCGCCCAGGACCTGTACTTCTTCCTCGGCAACCGGCTCGAACTGCGCGACGTCGCCGCGCGGGTGCTGCCCGCCTGGCCGGACGGCCTGCCGGGCTGGGGGTACGTGCAGGGCATCTACGCGTTCGGCCTGGAGGAGAACGCGGACTACCGGCAGGCCGAGTCGCGCGCTAGGGCCGCGCTTGAGCACAACCGGCGGGACGTGTGGGCGGTCCACGCACTGGCGCACGTCTTCGAGATGGAGGGCAGCCAGCGGGCGGGGGGCGACTTCCTCACCGCCTCGGCCGGCGACTGGTCCGGCAGCTACTTCGCCGTCCACAACTGGTGGCACCGCGGGCTGTTCCACCTCGAACTCGGCGAGATCGGCGAGGCGCTGGCGCTTTACGACTCGCGCATCCGGGCCCGCAGGTCCACCGAGTGGCTGGACGTCGTGGACGCCGCGGCGCTGCTGTGGCGGCTCTGGCTGTTCGGGGCCGACGTCGCCGAGCGCGCGGCGCAGCTCGCGGCCGACATCGACGACCTGGTCGGCGAGCCCGTCTACATCTTCAACGACTGGCACGCGGTGATGGCCTTCTGCCTGGCCGGCGATCACGCGCGGGTGGAGCGCGTCATCCTGGCCAACCGGCACCTGACCGCGCCCACCAACCGGGCGGCCGCCGCGCGCGCGGGCCTGGACCTGCTCGAGGCGTTCGGCGCCTTCGCGGCCGGGCGACCGGACCGGGCCATCGACCTGATGATCGACATCCGGCCGCGGGCCAACGCCGTCGGCGGGAGCCACGCGCAGCGCGACGTCATCGACCTGACGCTCATCGCCGCCGCCGCGCGGGCGGGCGACGACAGCCTGGTCAGGGCGCTGGTCACCGAACGCGTGGCCCGCAAGCCCTCCGCCGAGCCCTCGGCCGTCCGGCTGGTGGCCGAGAACGGCGGGTCGCCCGGCGCGCTGAGCTGGTGAGGCCGGTGCGGCGGTGGCGTTGACGCGGGTCGGCGCCGGCGATCGCGCCGCGGTCCGCGAACAGTTGCGCTTGCCGGGGTATATCGGCTACCGGCTCCTGTTGCGGCCGCGGCCCGGCTTCTCCCCGTACTGGGAGCACCGCTACCCGGGAAATGGTGGCCTTGCGATGACATCCGGTTACCTGTGGATGAGCTGTTAATAAGCCGGTGGATAACCGATGCTGGCTGCGGGTAACCGGCTGTTTTCTGTGGATACCGCAGTGGATAAAAAAACCCGCAAGGATTTTGCGGTAACCCCTTGCGCCGCGCCCGGGCCAGGGGTAGAAATACTCCTACCCGCTGGAAACGGGAACCACCCGGAGGCGACTCCGGGGACGTAGGTGGCACTGGGAAACCGGAATTACCTACGGGTACCTGGCCCTGGCAGGAGGCCCGCAGCGACGCGGTAGCCAGGCGACTGGCTGACGTGACCTGGGCGGCCAGACAAGGCCCCCTCCATCTCATACATGGAGGGGGCCTTGTTCTATTATGCCCGGGCCGGCGCGCCAGCAAACGCCGCATTCGCGCCAGGTCCGATAAGGCGCCCAGGTCGCAGTAACCTGGTCAATACTCTGCCGAAAGGAGCAGCGCATTGACGGTCACGGCACCGCCAGCGCCTAATGCCGCGCCGGCGCGTCTTAAGATCCGCAAGAACATCAATGCGCTCAGCGCACAGGAACTGACCGATCTGCGCAGGGCGATACAGCAATCAATGGCACTCAAAGATAAGCGGAGCTACGAGTATTTCGCGGGCTGGCACGGGGTGACGCTGGGCTGGTGCCAGCATCACGACGCGCTTTTCTTGCCCTGGCACCGGGCCTACCTGTACTGGCTGGAACTGGCGCTGCAGTCGCAGGTTCCCGGGGTGACCTTGCCCTGGTGGGACTGGGCGAACGCCGGGACCATCCCCCAGCCCTACACGGTCGCGCAGGCGGACGGTGGCGAGAACATCCTCGCGAAGGCTCCCATCAACGTATTCAACGCCGTACACCAATCGGGCTGGCCGACCGAGACTTCCCGTGCTCCGGGTGAGGTACCGCAGACGCCCGCCCCGCCCTATCAGCAGGAATGGGCGAACGCCATGAAGGCGGACAATTACGCCGACTTCAGCCAGCGGATCTGGAGCGTGCACGACACCGTCCACGTCTGGGTCGGCGGCACGATGGGGCAACTCGACTTCGCCGCCTATGACCCGCTTTTCTTCGCTCACCACGCCAACATCGACCGGGCGTGGCGGATCTGGCAGGCGGCGCATCCGGGCGCCAACCCCCCGGCCGATATCCTCGGCCAGTCGCTCCAGACCGATCCGGCGATGACCGTGCAGGCGACGCTTGACGTCACCCGCCTGGGGTACGAGTACGCAGGAACGCAATCGACCGTTCCAGGGAGCGCATGATGCAGCGCTGGACCTCGCAGGCGCTGGCCCTGTCGCGGACCGACTGGAAACGGGCCGACCTGGAGTTCGAGGGCGTCGAGCACGACGGCGCGTCATTCGTCGTGCACGTGTTCCTCAACAACCCCGGCGCGGACGACGCGACGCCGCGCACGGCCGAGCAGCGGTACGCCGGCTACCTGACCGTCTTCGCGCACGGCGACTGCTGGGGCGACGTCGGCCACTGTGATATCCCCGAGCCGGTCAGCGCGTTCGACCGGCGCCCGCCGCACCCGCTGATCCCGTTCAACGCCACGCTGGAGATAACCGAGGCCCTCAGCGCCCTGCCCGAAGGCACGAGCGAGGTCACGGTGACGGCGCTGGCGTTCAACAAGAACGGCGACGAATCCGGTGTGCTCCGGTTCAAAGAGCTCACGCTGCTCACCTACGAGTAAGCGGCCGTGGCCTGACTGCTTCCACGCGCCGGCCGGCGGTCCGCGCGAATCACCCGAACTGTGTGATGGCGCCTCACGAGTCGGTGTGTGACATTCAGAGCAGAAGTCGCGATGGCGAGCCGATGGAGCGGCCATGAGAGACTGGCGCGGTATCAACGTGGTGAGAGTCGGGGCCAGCGCCGCCTGCGCGCTGCTGGCCGCGATGCTCGCGGCTGGGTGCTCGGCGGGTCCGGTGACCATCTACCAGTACCAGCCGACGGAAGACACCTGCTACGACCTCGCCGTGCAGGCTCTGCAGCGGCACATCGTCCTGCCCGCATCGCCGCCTGCGTGCGCGGGACTGAGCCCGGCCCAGGTGAACATGGCCGTGGCCAGGGCCATCCGCGAGGTGACCGGGGGGCAGCCGAAGGCCATCGCCCGGCACCTGGCCTCGTTCGCCCGCCCGTACCTGGCCCACCTGGTCCGCGCCATACCGCCACCCTCGGCGACCGCCCCGCCGACGGTCCCGGGGGCCGCCGCGCACGCCACGCCAGCACGGGACCTGCCGCTTGACCTGGCCGCGCTGGCGGCGTGGGTCCTCACCGCCTCCGCCGGGGCGTACATGCTGGCCGGATGGCTCCTCAGCTGGCTGGCGCGCCGCCGCGGCCGGCCGCGCCGCAGGCGGCCGGCGGATATCGGAACGGTCTTCACCTTCAGCCATCTCGGGCTGGCCCTGACCGGGCTCGGAACCTGGATCGCCTTCGTCGCCACCGATCTGTCGGTGCTGGCGTGGGTCGCGCTGGGCATGGTCGTGCTGATCGCTGGGCTCGGCATGGGCGTCCTGGCCGCTTCGCTGCCCGAATCAGCCGGAGCCAGCGGCGCGGCCGGCCGGGCCGGCCGCCCGGTGATCGTGATCGCGGCGCACGGCACGCTCGCGACGCTCACCATCTTGCTGGTTCTGCTGGCCGCTATCGGCGCAGCCTGACGCTTACCCCGCTCGCCTGGGCATCCCGGCGTCGCCGGCGACCCGGTACGACCTCTGTCCCCGGTCCGGGTCAGTGCACCGCGGCAGGCGGCGGACGCCAGTGCTTCCAGCCCCGGTGCACGGCGACCAGCCGGGATGGTCCCGGCGCGATGCCGATCATCTGCTCCCGGGGCCGGAGGGCCAGCCCGGCGGGAACCGGTTCCCACCATGGCTCGTGCCCGAACACCCGGCTGAACAGCTCCCACCGGCCCGCGTTCGGACCCCGAGAAAGGAGGATGAGCTCGGCGGGCGCAGGCTGGTCGGGCCGCTGCCAGCGGAAGTCCCCGGAGATCCGCAGGGCCGAGCCCGTGTTGGGCAGGGCGGCGTGCGGGGTGAGGCAGTGGAAGATGATCACATCGCCCGGCTCGTAGCCAGTAGTGGCCCAGCCGGGCTCGGACGGGCTGAGCGGGCGCGGCCGCCGGGGCGGGCCGAGATGCCCGCCGGGCTGGACCGCCAGGCCCCCGATCCTGACCGGGATGCCCATCAGCGGGATCCAGCTGGTCAGCATGTCCTGGACGCCGGATACCCCGTAGTCGTAGTGGACGTAGCGGCCGCGCGGTCGGGCGTCAGGACGCTCCGGGTAGACGGCGCGCAGCACCTTCACCGGATAGGAGAACGATCCGGGGCCGAGAACGCGCCGGACCGCCGCGCGCAGCGCGGGGAAGTAGGGGATGCGGTTGAACGCGGCGCTCGTCGCGGCGGCGCGGAACGCCGGGTCGTCCATCGCATCCAGCGAATTGACGGCGCGCGGCTGAATCGAGGGTATGGCCCGGTCATCGACCCAGCCGCCGGCCTGCAACGTGGCCAGGACCGCCTGCCCGGCCGCCTGGATCTCGTCGGCAGGCAGCAGGCCACGGAAGAAAAGGTATCCGTCGTCGGCTAGCCGCCTGCGCAAGCCCGCCTGGTCGTTCAGCAGGGCGGCAGAGTCGGTCAGTTCGTCCACGGTTCCACGATAGTCACCGGCCGCGGGACCGAACCGACCGTACGCGACGGGGTTTGGCGGGGCGGGCCCAGGGTAGGCGCCAGGGCCGTGCGAACCGAGAACGCGGGCTCATGAGACCCGCCACCGCTCGTTCGGTAGAAAGAAACCGCGCCGCCGGCCGGCACGCCGGTCTCGAGGAAACGGTTCGGCGTGCGGTGGAAAGGAGCACCCACGCTGCACTTGGGGATGCTTGCGACACTTCTGCCCCGGGAATGACGGTGCCCAGGGCTCAGCTACTCGGGGAGGGCAGATGGCACGAGATCTTCGGGTTCACGCCGACGTAATTGAGCGGGCCCGCCAGGACCGTGACCACGATCGTTCCGGCGTGGGCGCAGGTCGCCGAGGACGAGCCGTAATAACCGCGCTGCCCGGCCGCTATCGCCCCGATGATCAGCCATATCAGTACAATGACCCCTCCGAGCCGCATAATTACCTCCATAGGACGGGCGGCTCCCGCGTCGGCGCAGAGCCGCGAACTCAAATCGCTACTCCGTCTACCCCGCACACGGCAGATACACCTGCGCGGCGGGATCGGCCGTATGGACCGGCCGAATTGGTGACGGGGCGCGACGCGCGCGGTATCCCCGCGGCCCCCCGCCGTGGCCGATGTATCGTTGCCGGTGATGGCCCGGGACGAAAAGACCGCACGGGCGGGACAGCATGCCCCGCCCGGCTGGCCATCCGCCCGGCCGGGCGACGGTTCGTCCCCTTCCCCGGCACCCGGTCCCGTGTCTTACGGCTACACCACCGATCTGGCGGCAATCCGGGCCGTGGTGCACCGCTACGCCGTCCGCGCTGGGCTATCCGAGCCCCGGGCGATCGATCTCGTGCTGGCCGTCAGCGAGGTCGCCGCCAACACCGTCCGGCACGCCCAGTCTCCCGGATCGCTGAATATCTGGTACGACAGCAACGAGATCGTGTGCCAGATTCACGACGACGGGGTTATCACAGACCCCATGGCAGGCCGGCGCAGGCCCGCCGCGGACGCGATGGGCGGTCACGGGCTGTGGATCGTCTACGAGGTCTGCGACCAGGTTGACATGCACTCGGACGAGACCGGCACCACGATCAGGCTGCACATGAAACTGCCCGGCGCGCAGCGCCGCGCCTGACCCGGCCACCGCAGGCGCGCGTAGCCCCTGGCCAGATGAGGGGTATCCCTTCGGGATCCGGCCTGTGGTACAACATGGGCGTGGACCTGCTGACGGTCTCTGTGCCGGCCCGGGAGTCCGCTGGCGAGCCTTACACGCTGGTAGAGGTCGCCGGCGAGGCAGACGTGACCAATTCCGACGACCTGCGGCGGCTGCTGGAGGCGGAGATAGCCCAGCAGCCTCGCACGCTGATCATCGACCTGTCCGGCCTGCGCTTCATGGATTCATCGGCGCTGCACGCGCTGCTCCTGGTGAACAGGGTGATGGACCGGCAGGGCGGGGTCCTCGCGCTGGTGTCCCCGCAGACCGCGGTGGCGAGGATGCTGCATCTCACCACGGCCGACCGGCTGATCCCGGTGTTCCAGAGCGTGGCCGAAGCCGCCGTGGGCTGACGCCCGGGTGCGGCCGCTGAGCCGCAAAGGCCGACAACCATAATCCCGGGCGTTTGGGACCACTCGAACGGGGATATGCTTTCCCGTAGTGGTGCCTACGACGCAGGCACGCTCACCGCGGCATGGTGTTTTCGCGGAGCGTGCGGGTCGGGCACCATCTTCCTTTCCCGCTTCACTCGGCGACACCCGTGTCATAGGCAAGTCGGCGAGGAGGCCCATGATGAAGATCGCCCTGGTAGCTCAGCACGCAACGCCGCTGAGCCCACGCGCGGGGTCAGGACCAGACAGTGACGACATCGGACTCAGCGAGCTCACCCGGATGCTCGCCACACACGGTCATCAGGTGACGATCTACGCCCAGAAGAACCGGACCGACCTGCCCGACCGGGCCAGGCTCCACGACGGGGTGCAGGTCGAGCACATCACGGCCGGACCGGTCCCGGCCGCCCCCGGCGACGCCGAGCGGGACGACGCCGGCCTGCTGGAGCGAGTACCGGCCTTCAGCGGCCCGCTGCGCAGTTGCTGGGAGGCCGAGCGCCCCGATGTGGTGCACGCGCTGCGGTGGACGAGCGGACTGGCCGCGCTGGCCGCCACGCGTGACCTGGGCATCCCGGTCGTCCAGGAATTCAGTTCGCTCGGCGTCACCGAACGCCGCGACCGCGTGAAGCCGGACGGCGCCGCCGTGGCCCGGATCAGGCTCGAGCCGGCCATCGGGCGCAGCGCGGCCGCCGTGGTCGCCACCCATTCCGCCGAGGTTTCCGACCTGGCGGGCCTGGGCGTGCACCGGTCGGCGATCAGGGTCGTCCCCTGGGGCATCGACACCGACACGTTCACGCCCGAAGGCCCGGTGGCCAAGCGGAACGGCCGGCCGCGGCTGCTCACCGTGGCCGACCTGACGGAGCGCGAGGCGCTCCAGACGCTGCTGCGAGCGCTGACCCGGGTACCCGGGGCCGAACTCATGGTGGTCGGCGGCCCGGACCGCCGCCAGTTGCCGCGCTACGGGGAGTACGTCCACCTGGCCCGGTTCGCCGGGGCGCTGGGCCTGTCCGACCGCGTGATCTTCACCGGGCGGGCCGAGCACGGCGCGATGCCGGCCCTGCTGCGCTCCGCCGACCTCGTGGTCAGCACCTGCCAGTACGAGCCGTCTGGCACGACGTCGCTCCAGGCCATGGCCTGCGGGACGCCGGTGCTCGCTCCGCTGCTCGGCGGGCACATGGACGCCGTGGTCGACGGGACGACCGGTATCCTGATCCCGGCTGGCCGGCCCGCCCTGCTGGCCCAGCGGATCCGGCAACTGCTCGCGCACCCCATGCTCATCGAGGCCTACGGGGTAGCAGCGGCCGACCGGGCGAAGTCCCGCTACTCATGGGACCGCATCGCAGGGGAGACGCTCGCGGTCTACGACAGGGCCACCGCCCAGGTCGCGTAACCGGCGCTGGACGGGGCCGGCCGCCCGCGGCCGTGGGTAGCCGTGGGTAGCCGTAGGGTAGCCGGCCCCTCACAGGATGCGGACCGCTACCAGGCACGCGTCGTCAGCGGTATCGGCGGCCGCGCGGGCCAGCACCCGATCGGCCTGGTCGGCGGCGGTCAACCCGGCGCCGACCGGACCCGAACCCGCGGTGCCGGGCCCTCCGGCCGGCGTTTGCGGGTCGTCACGGCCGAACGTGGCGATGAACGCATTGAGCACGTCCTCGATGGACTCTCCGCGCCGCTCGATCAGGCCGTCGGTGAACAACAGCAGGGTGTCACCGGGTTCCAGGGACAGGGTGGCTTCTTCGTAGGTGGCGTCGGGGTCCATGCCGAGCAGTACCCCGCCCGGCATCGGAAGCTGCCAGGCCGACCCTGGTTTCCCGCCGCGGACCAGGACGGGCGGCAGGTGCCCGGCGCGGGCCCAGCGCAGTACCCGGGTGTCGGCGTTGTACAGCCCGCAGACTACGGTCCCTACCACGCCGGCGGTGAGGTGGCACACCACGCGATTGAGCATGCGGAGCAGCTCTGCCGGGCCGGCTCCGGTGATGGCCAGGCCGCGTAGCGAGTAGCGGGCCGCGACCATCCCGGTGAGCGCGTCGATGCCGTGCCCCGCCACGTCGCCGACCACCACTAGCACGTCGCGGCCCGGCAGGAGCAGCGTGTCATACCAGTCGCCGCCGACCAGATGGCCCTCGCCGGCCGGCCGGTAGCGCACCGCGACATCGATGCCGGCCGCCTGGACCGGCTGCTCGTCCGGCGGCATGATCGCCTGCTGCAGCCGCAGCGCGAGCAGGTGCTCTTCGGCGACCCGCTGCTCCGTGTCCGCGAGCTGGTCACGGGTGGCAGCCAGGGCGACCTGCGTGTGGTAGTGCGCGGAAACGTCCTGGAAAGCGCCGCGCAGGGCCACTACCGTGCCGGCCGCGTCGACGACTGGTTCGGCGAAGACGCGGATCTGGCGGATGCTGCCGTCATCGGGGTGGACGACGCGGAACGTGGCCGTCCCGGCCTGCCGCTGCTCCGCCAGCCACTGGCGGAGGCGCTGCACCACCGGCTTGTCGGCGGCGATCACGTAGCTGTGCAGGTCCGCCAGCGGGATCTCCGCGCCCGGGCGCGGCACCAGGCCGAACAGGTCGAAGGCCGAGTCGGTCCAGCGCACGGTCCCGGTGAGCAGGTTCTCCTCCCAGCCGCCGAGACGGCCGAGCCGCTGTGCGTCATCGAGGAGCGCGGCCAGTGCCGGCCGACCCTGCGAACCTTCGCGCTGCCAGGTGAAGATCACGCCGTCGAAGAACCTGGTCGCGCGCATGCTGGCCGGCGAGCCGGCCAGGCCAGGCTCATCCTCGCTTCCGGTCAGCCGGCCGGCCGGCAACTCGCCGCACGGCGCGGGAAGGTGCAGGGCATCCCCGCTGGCCAGGACCCGCATGGCCACGGCGAACAGACCGTCCCCGGCCACGCTGGCCGGGTAAGCCTCCAGCAGGGTCAGCTTGGTCAGGTCCGTCCCGGTCTGCCCCGAGGGGTCACGGAAGCCGGGGCTGACGTGCTCGATGCTGAAGTCTGTCACCCGCCCGCTGTCGTCCCTGATCGCCCGGACCGCCAGCACCGAATCGGCCAGGTCGTCGAGCAGGGCGAAAACGGCCGCCTTCGGCTGGGCGGCGGCTAGATTGCCGTGCGCGAGACGGGCGCCGACCACTCGCGCGCATCCCGCGGCCAGCGCGGACAGCTGCTGGCGGACCTCGGTGCCGAACGTCGCGAGCGGCTCGGGCCACATCGCCTCCATGACGCCGAGCAGTTCGCCGTTCCGCTCCCGCAGCGCGAGGACCGCCCGGGCGCCGCCCGGCTGACCGACCACCGGGGCGCTATCCCGGGCCGGACGGCCGGCGTTCCACCACAGATCGGGCGCACCGCGCGCGACGCGCTGAGCGGGGCAGTCCAGCTGCAGCGGGATGTACCGCCAGCGGCTCGCCCCTGCGGTGGACAGGCCCGCGCCGCCGAGCAGCGTGAGCGCGCCGTCCGCCTCGAGTACCCACAGCGCCACCGCGTCCGCGCCCAGCGGCCCCAGCACCTGCGCGGCCAGGGTGCCGGCCAGTTCGGCTCCGTCGGCCGCCAGTTCGGCCGCGGCCTCGACGATCAGCGGCAGCCGACCCGGCCCGCCATCGCCCGGACCCGGCGCTCCCGGGCCATCGAGTACGTCAGCGGGCGCCCCGTCGTCACCGGGCGCCCCGTCACCGGGCGCACCGTCACCGAGTGCGCCGTCACCGAGTGCGCCGTCACCGGGCGCACCGTCACCGGGCGCACCGTCACCGCCGGCGGCCTGCGGGCGACCCGCGTCTTTGGCTTCTGCGACGGCAACGCCGGCATCGGGCGAAAGGACCGCGGCGGCCATCTCGGCCAGCGGTATCCCGGTGGCGGACGACAGCTCGGCGAGCTGGCTCGCGGCCTCGGCCGAGGACAGGCCGAGGCGCTCCATCAGCGCGCCGCGGGCCATCGAGACCACGGACTGCGCCGCGGCCGCGGCGCGGATGCGGTCGAGCTCGCGCCGCTGGCGGTCGATGACCGCGCCCAGACGCGAGACATCGTCGCTGTCCGTCACAGTCATCCGCTTCCCCCAGGAAATGACGCTATGCCCAAGAAAACAGAAAAGGTTCACTAAATGGCGTATGGCCCCGTAAAGTCCGTCTGTGCTACGAGCCGTGCGGATGCCGTGGCCAGGCTTTTCGTGCGTTGGCGTCGCTGCTGAAGTCCATTGCGCCCATGATAATTACATACGGTCTACCATCGGTAGAGATCGCACGGACGACGCCGGACGCACGTCGCGCTGCGTCGGCTGAGGCTGATGGGAGCGCTTGGTGACAGATACGGTCCAGTCGGGCCCGCGGCTAGACAAGTCCGGGCTAGAGCAGCTGCTCGCCGGGCTGACGGCGGTACGAGGCGGTGACTTCAGCACCCGCCTGCCCAAGACGGGCGACCCGCTGATGGACGAGATCGCCACGGTCTTCAACGGGATGGCAGACCAGCTTGACCTGTTCACCTCCGAGGTCACCAGGGTGGCGCGCGAGGTCGGCACCGAAGGCAAGCTGGGCGGCCAGGCCTATGTCCCTGGCGTATCGGGTACCTGGAAGGACCTGACCGAGTCGGTCAACGCCATGGCGGGCAACCTGACCGGGCAGGTGCGCAATATCGCCCAGGTCGCGACCGCGGTAGCCAAGGGTGACCTGAGCCAGAAGATCGACGTCGACGCGCGCGGCGAGATCCTCGAGCTGAAGTCCACGCTGAACACCATGGTCGACCAGCTGTCCTCCTTCGCCGACGAGGTGACCAGGGTGGCGCGCGAGGTCGGCACCGAGGGGCGCCTCGGCGGCCAGGCCGACGTCAAGGGCGTCTCCGGCACGTGGAAGGCCCTGACCGAGTCGGTCAACGTCATGGCGGCCAACCTGACCGACCAGGTGCGCTCCATCGCCGAGGTCACCACGGCGGTGGCCAAGGGCGATCTGAGCCAGAAGATCCGCGTGGACGCGCGCGGCGAGATCCTGGAGCTGAAGGAGACCATCAACACGATGGTCGACCAGCTCTCCGCGTTCGCAGACGAGGTGACCAGGGTGGCCCGCGAGGTCGGCACGCTGGGCAACCTCGGCGGCCAGGCCGTCGTCCGCGGCGTGTCCGGCACCTGGAAGGACCTGACCGACAACGTCAACGTGATGGCGTCCAACCTGACCGCCCAGGTGCGCTCCATCGCCCAGGTCGCGACCGCGGTGGAACGCGGTGACCTGAGCCAGCAGATCACGGTCGAGGCGATGGGCGAGGTCGAGGCGCTCACCCAGACCATCAACCGGATGGTCGGCACGCTGTCCGCCTTCGCCGACGAGGTGACCAGGGTGGCCCGCGAGGTCGGCACCGAGGGGCGCCTCGGCGGCCAGGCCGACGTCAAGGGCGTGTCAGGCACCTGGAAGGACCTGACCGACAACGTCAACTCCATGGCGAACAACCTGACCAGCCAGGTCCGCAACATCGCCCAGGTCACCACGGCCGTCGCCCAGGGCGACCTGTCGAAGAAGATCGACGTCGACGCGCGCGGCGAGATCCTGGAGCTCAAGACCACCATCAACACCATGGTCGACCAGCTCTCCTCGTTCGCCGCGGAGGTCACCCGGGTCGCGCGCGAGGTCGGCAGCCAGGGGCGGCTGGGCGGCCAGGCCGAGGTCGAGGGCGTATCTGGCACCTGGAAGCGGCTGACGGAGAACGTGAACGAGCTGGCCGGGAACCTGACCAGGCAGGTCCGCGCCATCGCCGAGGTGACCAGCGCGGTGGCCGCGGGCGACCTGACCCGGTCGATCTCCGTGGAAGCCCAGGGCGAGGTCGCCGAGCTCAAGGACAACATCAACGCGATGGTCCAGTCGCTGCGCGAGACCATCCAGGCCAACCAGCAGCAGGACTGGCTGAAGACCAACCTGGCCCGCATCGCGGGCATGATGCAGGGCCACCGTGACCTCGCCATCGTCGCCGAGCTGATCATGGACGAGCTCGCGCCGCTGGTTGCCGCGCAGCACGGTACGTTCTTCCTGTCCGAGCCGACCGAAGACGACGACACCAGGCTCCGCCTCATCGCCGGGTACGGGCTGTGCTCCGGCAAGGCGGAGCCCATCCAGTACCGGCTCGGCCAGTCCCTCATCGGTCAGGCCGCGCGGAGCAAGCGGTCGATCGTCGTGGAGAACCTGCCCGAGGGCTACGTCACGATTTCCTCTGGGCTGGGCGAGGCACCGCCGACGAACCTGGCGGTGCTGCCCATCCTGTTCGAGGACCAGGTGATCGGCGTCATCGAGCTCGCCTCGTTCGCCTCGTTCAGCCAGGTGCAGACCGACTTCCTCGAGCAGCTCACCGAGACCCTCGGGGTCAACTTCAACACGATCATCGCGAACGCGCGCACCGACGCCCTGCTCGAGGAGTCGCAGCGGCTCGCGTCCGAGCTGCAGGCGCGATCGGAAGAGCTGCAGGCCCAGCAGGTGGAATTGCAGCGGTCCAACGCCGAGCTGGAAGACAAGGCGGCACTGCTGGCCGCCCAGAACCAGGACATCGAGACGAAGAACGCCGAGATCGAGCAGGCCAGGCAGGAGATCGAGGAGCGTGCCCGGCAGCTCGCGCTGGCGTCCAAGTACAAGTCGCAGTTCCTGGCCAACATGTCGCACGAGCTGCGGACCCCGCTGAACAGCCTGCTCATCCTGGCCCGCCTCCTGGCCCAGAACCCGGGCCGCAACCTCACCGGCAAGCAGGTCGAGTACGCAAACGTCATCCACTCGGCAGGTTCGGACCTGCTGCAGCTCATCAACGACATCCTCGACTTGTCCAAGGTCGAGGCGGGGCGGATGGACATCCACGCCGAACCGTTCGCGCTCAGCGCGCTGCTCGAGGACATCCAGGCCACATTCCAGCCGCTGACCGCCGAGAAGGGGCTCGAATTCGCCGTCGAGGCGGACGCCGACGCGCCGGCGAAGCTGCTCACCGACCGGCAGCGACTGCGCCAGGTACTCGGCAACCTGCTGTCGAACGCGGTCAAGTTCACCGAGAACGGCCACGTCCTGCTACGCGTCGGCCTGGCCAGGAGAACCAGCCGGCGCGCATCCGGCCGCGGTGACGTGCTGGCGTTCTCCGTGGTCGACACCGGCATCGGCATCGCGCCGGAGAACCTCACCACCATCTTCGGTGCGTTCCAGCAGGGTGACGGGACGCTCAGCCGCAGGTACGGTGGCACCGGACTCGGGCTTTCTATCGCCCGCGAGGTAGGCGCCCTGCTGGGCGGCGAGATCACCGCGGAAAGCGAACTCGGCCAGGGCAGCACCTTCACGCTGTACCTGCCGTGCGAATTGCCCGGCGCCGCGGGCGAGATCCCCTCCCCCGGCGACGGCATCGGCGCCAGGCAGAACGGCCACGGTCACGTTGGGCCCTCCGAGGCACCGCAGCCGGACTCGCCCCGTGACGAGCCGCCGGGCGTGCGGCGCGTGCTGGTGCTCGAGGGCACGCGCGGCGGCCTGCTGACCCTGCTCGCGCATAGCGCGGTCTCGGATCTGGCCGGCATCCAAGGGCCTGTCCACGTGGGCACCGCGGTCAGCCCGGAGCAGGGCATCGAGGCCCTGCTCACGTACCCGCACCAGTGCGTCGTCCTGGATCTTGGTCTCCAGGACGCCTCGGCGTTTGCCTTCCTGGACCGGCTGCAAGAGGAGCCGGTGCTGCGGGAGCTCCCGGTGCTCGCCCACACCAGCGACAAACTCGATAGCGCCCAGGCCCGGATCGCGCGGCTGCGCTTCGGCTCTCAGCCGCTTGAGCTGCTGCCGTCCCTTGACGATCTGCGCGAGCGCATCACGCTGCACCTGTCCGCCGCCCAGCCCGAGCACGTGCCGGCGCTGATCAGCGAACCGACCGAGACCGCGACGCGCGTCCTGGCCGAAGCCGAAGGGCACGAGGTGCTGCACGGCCGGCGGGTCCTGATGATCGATGACGACGCGCGCAACGTTTTCGCGATCACGAGCACCCTCGAGCTCCATGGCATGACGGTGACTCAGGCCGCCGACGGGCGCAAGGGTATCGAGGCCCTGCTCACCGCGCCCGATACCGACCTCATCCTGATGGACGTGATGATGCCGGAGATGGACGGCTACACGACCATGAACGAGATCCGGCAGATGCCCGCCTTCGCCACCTTGCCCATCATCGCGGTGACGGCCCGCGCCATGCCCGGTGACCGGGAGAAGAGCATCGCGGCCGGAGCCAGCGACTACGTGACCAAGCCGGTCGACACCAACGAACTCCTGAACTGCATGGAGCGCTGGCTGACCCGCGGGTAACGGGTTCTTCGGTCCTCGGCTAGACCGCGACCGCTCGCTGGGCCGCGGCGGCGGCCCGCTGCTTACGCCGCCGGGCCCGCTGCCGGTCCTCGGGAGTTGCTCCACCCCAGATGCCGTAAAACTGATCGTGGGCCAGCGCGAACTCCAGGCACTCCAGTCGCACCGGGCATTTCGTGCAGATCATCTTGGCCCGCGCGATCTGCTTTTCTGCCGGGCCGGTCGTGGAGACGGGGAAGAAAAGGTCGGGGTCTGCTCCGAGGCAAGCGGCGGCCGATCGCCAGTCGGCGGCGCTCCGAGTCGCGGTCATCTCGTGTCCTCACAAGGCTGTTGAGCGGTGGGCTTCCGTGCTAGCGGCGGCAATCGCCTTCCCTGCATTCACCGCCGTACACCTCCGCAGAGCAAAATCCACGGCACGGGCGGGACGAGGCCGGGGGAGGTGCTCGTATGTGACGAGCATCACAGCGCTGTACGTTTATCCGGCACGGGCCGGGCACACCCTACTCGTCCGTAATTTCCTAGGGTTCCGAGGAGAACGCCGTGACGATGGGAACCACCCAGCAGCCGGTGCGAGACACTACCGACCCGGTCGCGCCCGTCCTGCGTCCCGGGCTGCGCACGGAGTGGCAGGCGCTACCTGACGACGCGCTGCTGGCTGAGGTCCGCTCGCAGCCCAGAGGCAGCGAGCTACGCGCCGCGGCCTGCGAGATACTCGTCGACCGCTACACCAAACTGGTCCGCTCCTGCGTCCGGCAGTACCGGGGAAGCCCCGAGCCCGTCGAGGACCTCATGCAGGTCGGGTACGTCGGTTTGCTCAAGGCGATCAACAACTACAACCCCGAGGTCGGGGAGAGCCTGGCCGCCTACGCCCAGCCCTGCGTATACGGCGAGATCAAGCGGCACTTCCGCGACAAGCGGTGGCAGATCCACGTCCGGCGGTCCGCCCAGGAACTGCTGCTGGACCTGCGCAAGGCAAGCGAGGAACTGACCCACCAGCTCGGCCGGACGCCCGCCGAGGGAGAACTGGCCGACCGGCTCGGAGTCAGCGGCGACGACATGCGCGAGGCCAGGGCGGCGGACCTGGTTTTCAGTACGTACTCGCTGGACGCCCCGGTGTTCGACCGGGATGACCCGGCCCTCCTGGCGGACCTGCTCGGCGACGAAGACCCCGGCGTCGCGCACGCGGTCGACATGCAGGCCGTCAACGCCCACTGGGAGGAATTGCCCGAACGCGAGCAGCGCATCCTCGTGATGCGCTTTTACGGCAACCTGACCCAGACCGAGATCGGCGATCGGCTCGGCATCTCGCAGATGCACGTCTCCAGGCTCATGGCCCGGGCCCTGGCCCACCTGAGATCCAGGCTGCTCGACCAGGCCGAAGACTCCCCCACCCTCGAGCCCACCACGATGGCCCGATGAGCCTGGGGGTTACCCCCACGGAAGGATTGTCATGAAGACCGGTATGGGACTGGTACTCATCGGAATCGGGGCGATCTTCGCCTTCGCGGTGACGACGAATACCTCCGTCTTCAACCTGCACACCGCGGGATACGTGATCATGATCATCGGCGTGCTCGGGCTGGCGGTCCCGCGGCGCGGCTACGGGTGGGTGGGCCGGCGCCTGTTCGTCCGCCAGGCTCGCTGGCGGCCGGGGAACCGGGTAGAGGAGGTCGTCACGTACCCCGCCTACGTCAGCCGCAACCCGGCGAACACCCGCGTGCAGGCTGGCCTGCCGGCCCCCGGCGCGCTCGGCAGCCGGGAGGCAGGCGTCCACGTGGCCGCGACCCGGGACCTGTCCGCCGATCCCGCGGGACCGCGGCCCGGCGAGACCGAGATCATCGAGGACGTCTACGAGCAATGAGCATCGCCAGCAAGGCCGGTCCGAAGCGACCGGCGCCGGTAGCCCGTTAAGACCCTGAGAACCCAGGGGCCTGACAAGGAGAGGTCATGACCCTCACATTTTCCGTCATCATCGCCTGGCTCCTGATCGGACTGGTGATCGGCGCCCTGGCGCGGCTGCTGGTGCCGGGCCGTCAGCACATTGGCCTGATCCTGACGATTCTGATCGGCATCGTGGCCGCCATCGTCGGCGGTCTGATCACCACCGCCATCATCGGCGCCGGGCATACTGTGATCACGTTCATCGTCGCGCTGGTCGCGGCAGCCCTGCTGGTCAGCGCGTTTACCACCCGCGGGTACGGGCGATACCGCTCGCGGCGCCGCAGCACCGCCTGGTGGCGCTGGTAGGGCACATCGCACTCGCTGGCGGCCGGCGCTGAGCGCGCTGGTGATCTGCGCGGGCCGCTGATGACCTGGGCCAGGTGCACCACGCTACGGTGACGGCCCGAGAGGCCAGCGTGCCTTCCTAGGGCAACCAGGTGGTCAGGTGCTCGGCAACGGCCCGTCGAGCGCGTGCGCGAGAGCCTCTTCGCGGCTGGCGAAGTGCGGGATCACCCGGTCAAGGCCGGTGATCGCGAAGACGCGCGGGACGGCCTGGCCGGCCAGGACCAGCAGCAGCTGGCCGCCGTCGGCCAGCGTCCGCTTGTGGGCGGCCACCAGGGCATGAAGCCCGGCGGTATCGCAGAACGTGGTCCGGGTCATGTCGACCACGAGCGTCCCGTGGCCCCGCGCGGCAGATTCGAGCAGAGCCGTCCGCAGCCCGACGGCGTTGGTGATGTCGATCTCCTCTGGCGCGATCACCACCGGCACGCCGCTGACCTCTTGGACAGGAAACCTGGCGTCAGGCATATGCGCCCACCTCCCCCAGGGTTACCAGGCCGGCCTGCGGACCGGGCACGGCCAGGCGCCGGACCACCAGCAAGGCTATGTCGTCTCGGGCCGATTCACGGCCGACCAGCGCTTGCATCACCGCGGAACAGGCAGCATCCGGGGATTCTGCGGTCACCACCTGGCGGAGCCGGGCTAGCCCGTCATCAATCGGCTCGCCGTAACGTTCGACGAGGCCGTCGGTATAGAAGCACATCAGCGTACCCGGTGATACCCGCAGCGTGGTTACCGGTCGCTCCGCTCCGGGGATAACACCGATCATCATGCCCCCCGCGACGCGGGCTAGCTCGGCCGGCCGTCCAGGAAGAGCGACGACCGGAGGAAAATGCCCGGCCAGACAGATGCGCATCAGGCCAAGACCGGGCTCGAGCACCGCGTACAGGACAGTGGCCAGAGCGTCGGGCTCGAAGTGCTGCATCTTGCGGTCGAGCCTGGCCAGGACCTCAGCCGGATCCCGCGTTTCGAGCGCGTAGGCACGCAGCGCGCTGCGCATCCGCCCCATGATCACCGCGGCGGCCAGGCCAGACCCGGCCACGTCGCCGATCACCAGGCCCAGCTCCCCCGAAGGGAGGGTGAAAACGTCGTACCAGTCACCACCTACCGCTCCGGTACCCGGAACATAGCGGGCGGCCATCTCCGCCCCGGCGACGACCGGCAGCGCAGAAGGAGCCAGGCTGCGCTGGAGCGCAGCCACTGCGACACGATCGGCCTGGGCGGTCATGGACTGGACGGCCGCGGCGGCCCGATCGGCGGCTAGCTGCAGCAGCTCGACGTCCTCGGCGGTGAACTGGCGTGGCGTCAGCGAGCCGACATGCAGGACGCCGATCACCCTGCCCCCCGCCACCATCGGCACGCCCATCATCGACTGGATGCCCTTCTCCCACAGGATCGGGTTGAGCACGCTGGTGTGATCGACGCGATCCAGGACCACGGGGCGGTGCTCGGCGGCGATCCGGCCGGCGAACCCCCGGCCCACCGGGATGCGCACGCCCTGAACTACCTCCTCCTCCAGCCCGGCCGCCGCGGTCGCGATCAGCTGGCCAGAGGAGAAATCCAGCAGCAGCGCCGCGGCAGTATCGGCGCGCAGGATGTCCCTGGTGCGTTCGAGTAGCTCGGCGAGCAACCTATTGGCATCAAGGCCGGACAACGCCGTATCCGTGATCGACTGGATGTCCCGGAGCCTGGCCTCGACGGAGTCCGGGTCCGCTACTGTCACTCGATGCCTCCCAGCTGCAAACATAGCCCCCTGACGCAGATCCGGACACCCCGGCGCCTGGCGCGCGTCAGGAAACCGGCCTGGCCGCGCTGATCTCCGCCAGAACGGAAGCCGGGTCATGCTCCGGGACCAGATCGCCCAGCGACACCACCCCGGCGACCTCGCCGTCATCGATCACGGGCAGCCTGCGGACGGAATGCTCCCGCATCAGGCGCAGCGCTTCGGCCGCGTCGGCACAGGCGTCCACGCTGACCAGGTTCCTACTGCTCAGCGGGCCCACGGGCGCGTCTGGCCCCGTCGCCTCGGCTACCGCCCTGACCACAAGATCGCGGTCGGTGACCAGGCCGTACAGGGCCTGGTCCGCTAGCACGAGGACAGCACCGACTCCCCAGTCCCGCATGATCCGGGCTGCTTCTGTGATCGTCTGCTGGTAATCCACCCCGATGGGGCCGGGCGTCATCAGGTCACGCACCTTGGCGTCCACGACTTGCCTCCTCCGTTGGGTTTAGGTCGCCCGCTTACTGCCGGGCTACCAGCAACGGGCGGCCCTAAACGGCGGATTCGGAGTTTGGCGGCTCGCACCGTGGTTAGAAGAGCAAAGGTGATCGACGGCGACAACGGTCTCAAAGAAGCTAGCTCGCCCGGAGTCAGGTCCGCGGGGCAGGCTGATGAATGCTGACTCGCGGCAGGCGCCGACAACGCTGGATCAGTGGTTCGACGCGGGGACGCTGAACCTGTTGCGGGCAGCGGCGCTGGCTCACGCGGTCGCCGCCGGAATGCCAGAGCGCCGCGCTGCCGACGTCATGATTGCGGTTCATGAGCTGGCGGCAAACGTGGTCCGGCACGGCACAGGCTCGGGACAGCTGCGGACGCACATCGCAGACGGCGTGTTGCGGTGCGTGGTTGACGATGGGGATCAGGCAACCCGGACCGTCGGCGACGCGGGCCGGTGGCATTGTCAGCCGGGTCACGGCCTTTGGCTGGTCCGGGAGGTGGCCGATCAGGTGACCGTCGTCCACTGGCCTGGCGGCTCGCGCGTGACGGTGGCATTCCTGCTGCCTGACGTGGGTGGACCGCGTGTATAGGGGCAGGAGCCCGGGTCAGGCGATGGCCGCCTGGCGCTGCGTTGGCGGTCGCCCGAGATGTGGCGTTATGGGCGGACACGGCCGTAATCATCTACTGACGTGCCGTAGGATGCACATCCATGGAAGCTGACGGTACCCAGGTCCGCATGGCGGACTACCTGCGCGACCACCACGATAAGGTGCTCGGCCGCTGGAGCGAGCTGGTCGTGATCGGCCTGCGCGGCCGGACCTCGCTCGAGGAAGTACAGCACGAGCTCGGAGAGCTCTATTCGCTCATCGTACGGGTGCTGTCTGCGGCTGACGATCACGCCGCCGTCGAGCTGCGGGCGGCTCTGGACGAGATGTCGCGCAGCCGGGCCCTGAACGGACTCACGCCCTCCGAGACGGCGCTCGCGGTGTTCTCCCTCAAAGAAGCCGTCTACGAGCTTGTGGCCGACGCCGCCGAGATGGTGCCCGAATTCCTCGCGTTCTCGCGGACGGTTGATGACCTGGGCCTGCGCACCGTTGAGGCATACACGGCCGCGCGAGAGCAGATCATCTCCGACCAGGCCACCACGATGCTGGAGCTTTCCACGCCCGTCGTCCGGCTCTGGGACGGCATCATCGCGGTGCCGCTGGTGGGCACGCTCGATTCGGCGCGCACCCAGCTCGTCATGGAGCGGCTCCTCGAAGCGCTGGTAGCGACGGGTGCCGGTCATGCCGTGATCGACATCACCGGCGTGCCGACGGTGGACACCGAGGTCGCGCAGCACCTGCTCAAGACCGTAAGCGCGGCGCGCCTGCTCGGCGCGGAGTGCACGGTCTCCGGGATCCGGCCGCAGGTCGCTCAGACGATCGTGTCGCTGGGGATCGAGTTCGGCGATATCGCCACCAAGGCCACGATGGCCGACGCGCTCGCTCTTGCCTTGGAACACGCCGGGCTGAAAGTCGTCCCTGCCTTATGGAGCGGGTACCGATCGTAAAGATCGGGCAGACGCTGTTCGTGTCAATTCAGGTCGAGCTGCAGGACGAGAGCGTCCTCCGCCTGCAGGAAGACGTCGCCGACGAGCTCGCCGCCACCGGCGCTCACGGTGTCATCATCGACATCACCGCCGTCGAGATCGTCGACTCCTTCATCGGCCGGATGCTGACCATGATCGGATCGATCTCACGGCTGTTCGATGCCGAGACGGTCATCGTCGGCATGCGCCCGGCGGTGGCTATCACGCTGACCGAACTCGGGCTGTCCCTGAAGGGGGTCCGTACCGCGCTCAACGCCGACAAGGGCCTGGAGATCCTGAACGGAAGATCCTGATGGATGAGCTTCCCATCCGGTCGGGAGACGACGTTGTCCGCGTGCGCCAGCACGTCCGGGTCATGGCAGCGGAGAACGGGCTATCGCTGGTGGACCAGACCAAGCTGGTGACGGCCGCGAGCGAGCTCGCGCGCAACACGCTGGTGCACGGCGGCGGCGGCGTGGCCCGGGTCGAGGTGGTCAAGTCTCCCGACGGACGGGCTGGGGTCAAGCTGCAGTTCTCCGACGACGGACCCGGCATCGCCGACACAGACCTGGCGCTGCGGGACGGCTGGAGCTCGGGCACCGGGCTGGGACTCGGGCTGTCCGGGTCCCGGCGGCTGGTGGATGAGTTCGAGCTGAACTCGAAGCCAGGCGCAGGGACCAGTGTCGTGGTCGTCAAGTGGTCACGTTGAACGCGCCCCTGATCGCCCAGGTGGCCGGCGACCTGCGCTGGCTGCGGGTCGAGGATGCCAGCGCCGCGGCCGCCTGCCGCGGCGCCGCCCTGGCGCTGGCAGGCCGGCTCGGGTTCCCGGCCGCCCGCGCCGACCAGGTGGCGCTCGCGGTGACAGAGGCGGCTTCTAACCTGCACAAGCACGCCAGCCAGGGAGCGATGCTGCTGCGCATCGGCAGGGAGGGCGGCAAGCCCGGGATCGAGATGGTGACCATCGATGCCGGCCCGGGGCTGGAAGACACCAGCGCGGCGCTGCGCGACGGCTACTCCACCAGCGGCACCCTCGGCATTGGGCTTGGCGCGATTCGCCGGCTGGCCGACTCCTGCGAGCTGTACTCGGCACCGGGCCACGGCACGGTGCTGGTGGCCAGGTTCTGGGCGGCGCCGCGCGCGAACGCGGTCCGCTTCGCCGGCCTGGTCAGGCCGATCACCGGCGAGACCGAGTGCGGCGATGTCTTCGGTGCGGTCCAGACGGACGGCAGCCTCACCGGCGTTCTGTGTGACGGCCTCGGGCACGGGCCGCTCGCCGCCGCCGCGGCGATGGAGGCGGTGACGGCGATCCTCGAGGAGCCGGCGGCCGAGCCTGCCGCGCTGATCGAACGCGCGCACCGCAGGTTGGGCCGCACCCGCGGCGGAGCCGTCGGCGTGGTTCAGGTAACCGGTCCCGCCATCCTGTACGCCGGCCTGGGCAACATCGCGGCGGTGATCCTGGCCGACGGCACCCGCAAGGGCATGCTCTCCGTACCGGGGATCGCCGGCCACCAGGCGGGCAGGATCAGGCAGTTCGAATACTCCGCCCCGCCCGGCGCCGCGATCATCCTGCACTCCGACGGCATCAGCAGCCGCTGGGAGCCGCAGGCGCTGCCGGGCCTGAACGCGCGCGACCCGCTGGTCGTCGCGGCCGCGCTGCTGGCCGAGGCGGGGACCCGCCGCGACGACGCGGGTCTGCTGGTGCTGAAGCCATGACCGCTGAGCTCGCCAGCCTGCACGTCCGGGACCTGCCCGGGGTCTTCGCGGCACGCCGGCTCGGCCGTGAGCTGGCCGCCGGGCTGGCCCTCGAAGGCCAGGACCAGGTCCGGGTCGCCACCGCACTCAGCGAGATCAGCCGCAGCGCGGTCACCGCCGGGCTCAGCGCGGTCATCTCGTTCGGAGCGGACGAGACCAGCCTGGTGCTGACCGTCACGGTCGACGGTCCGCCGCCGGCCGACGGGATGGCCGCGGCGGCCCGGCTGATGGACGCCGTGCTCGTCGACGGCCACGTGGTGCGGATGGCGAAACGCCGCCCGCTCCACGTCCGGCCCGATCTCGGTGCCGTCGGTGAGCAGCTGGCGGCCATGCTCCCGGAGTCCACCCTGGACGAGTTGCGGCGTAACAACCAGGATCTCATGGCGGCGCTTGAGGATCTCACCCGGCAGAAGGAACAGCTTCTTTCGCTCAATGCCGAGCTCCAGGAGACCAACCGCGGGGTGGTGGCCCTGTACAGCGAGCTGTCGGAAGAACTTGAGCAGACCAACCGGGGCGTGGTCGCGCTGTATCGGGAGCTGGACGAGAAGTCCGGGCAGCTGCGCATGGCCTCGGAGTCGAAGGACCGGTTCTGGGCTCATGTCAGTCACGAGCTGAGGACACCGCTGAACTCGGTCATCGGGTTGACCCGGCTGCTCGCAGACCCGACAGGCGGCCTCGACCCCGAGCAGCTCTACCAGGTGGAACTGATCGGGAAGGCGTCGAGGACCCTGCTCGCTCTGGTTAACGACCTGCTCGATGTCGCCAAGGCCGAGTCCGGACGGCTGATCCTCGATCCGGCGGAGGTCAGCCTGCCCGCGCTGCTTGCCACGTTGCGCGGGCTTATCCGGCCGATGGCCGAGGGCAGGCCGGTGAACGTGGTGGTCAGTGCCGACGGCGCTCCCGCGACGATCCTGACCGACGAGGCGGCGCTGACCGCGATCCTGCGGAACCTGATGTCCAACGCCATCAAGTACACCGACGAGGGCGAGGTACGGCTGGACGTGCGCACCGTCCCCGGCCGGATCGAGATCCGGGTCTTCGATACCGGCACCGGGATACCCGAGGGTCAGCTGGAGCGGGTGTTCGAGGAGTTCTATCAGGTGCCGGGCGGCAGGCGAGGCGGCACGGGCCTGGGGCTGGCCTACGCCCGCCGTCTCGCCAGGCTGCTTGATGGCGAGCTGACGCTCACCAGCGAGGTCGGTCGCGGGACGGCCGCGGTGCTGAGCCTCCCGCACGGGACTCCGTCCGTCGGCACGATCGTGGTGGCCGACGACGACGCGGCCTTCCGCCAGGTGCTCAAGGCGATGCTCGCCGGCATCGCCGACCGGGTCATCGAGGCGCAAGATGGCGCCGAGGCGCTCGCCGCCGTGGCCAGCAATACCGTCCACCTGGTGCTCGCCGACCTGGGGATGCCCGGTATCGACGGCAACACGCTGCTTGACCGGCTGCCTCCAGCCCTGCCGGCCATCGTCGTCACCGGCCGGGACGCGCCGCCGCCGCCGCGGGCCGCGGCCCTGCTGCAGAAGGATCAGCTCACCAGGGAACGGCTGGCGTTCGCCATCCGGCGTGCTAGCCAGGTCACGCGATGACCGACTCCGCGGCCGACCTGTTGCTCGTGGATGACGACGAGGCCAAGCGCTACGTGATCGCGACCTGGCTCCGGCGGGCGGGTTACCACGTGACCGAGGTGGGAACCGGGCAGGAGGCGCTGAGCAACATCGCCGCGGCCAGCCTGGTCCTGCTCGACGTCAACCTGCCCGACATGAGCGGATTCGAGGTCTGCCGCCGGATCAAGGAGGACCCGCGGACGGCGGCGATTCCCGTGATTCAGGTGTCCGCCACCGCCGTCAGCGTCGCCGACCGTGCCCATGGCCTGACCGAGGGGGCCGACGCCTACCTCGTTGAGCCCACCGAACCCGAGGAGCTGCTCGCGACCGTGACGGCCGCGCTGCGTTATTACCGGGCCAGGCAGCGCGCGGAGCGCAGCGCGGCCATGCTGACCGCGCTGGTCGACGTGGCCCTGCGCATCAACGCGGCCGAGACCTTCGACGGGCTGGCGGCCGCGGCGGCGCTGGGCGCCGCCCGGATCTTCGCCGTTCAGGCCGTCCTGACCCTGGAGATGCCCGACGGCCAGGTCCGCAGGACGTCGGCGAATCCCGGCCGTCCGGGAACGGCCCGGCGCGGCGGTCCTGCGGGCCTCGCGGCCCGGGTCGCGGAATGCGTCCTGCGGCCTGGTGAGGTCAGCGCGGTCGGCCGGATCAGCCGGGACGACTGGGTGCGCACCGTGCCCGACACCACGCTGCCCGGCGATGTCTACCTGGCCGCCACGCGGACCAAGCCGGGCAAGCCGCCGGCGGCCATCGCGATCGACAGCGAGGGCATCACCGGCGATGAGGACACGCAGGTGCTACGGCAGCTCGCACTCTTGGTTGCGCTCAGTGTCGAGGCGCTGCGCTCCTCCGCCGAAGAGCACGTGGTCGCGCTGACCTTGCAGCGGAGCTTCCTGCCCGCGGCGCTGCCCACGATACCGGGCGTCATGATGGCGTTCCGCTACCTGCCCGCCAGCGACCAGGCCGAGATCGGCGGCGACTTCTACGAGGCGATTCCCTGGCGGGACGGGGTACTGGTCGCCATCGGCGACGTGCAGGGGCACTCGCTGCGCGCAGCGGTCGTCATGGGGGAACTGCGGCACGCGCTGCACGCGTTCGTCAGCGAGGGCCACTCGCCGCTGGCGATCACCGGCCTCGTCAACGAGGTGCTGCGGCGATACCACCCGGATATGATCGCCACCTTGTGCGTGGCGCTGCTCGACTCGGAGACCGGCCAGCTCTCGATCGTGAACTGTGGCCACATGCCGCTGCTGCTGCTGGATGACAGCGGCGGGCGCTACGTCGGCGAAGGAGGCCTGATGCTGGGCCTGACGCGGCACGAGGCGCACACGCAGACGGTCACGCTGCCGGCCGGGGGCACCGCGCTCCTGTTCACCGACGGCCTCGTCGAGGATCGCCGCGTGCTGATCGACCACAACCTGGACAGGCTACGTACGATCGCTCTGCAGGTCGCCGAGGCCGACGTCGAGACGTTCGCCAACCACGTGATGTCCGTTTTCGGCTCTGGCGAGGACGACATCGCCATGATCGTGCTGCGCAGAACCGGTTAGCCGGGGTGCATCGCTTCCTGAACGCTTGAGTGCACCGGTATCACGCGCTCGGCACCCGTCAGCTCCAGCACGCGGCGCACCGAGCCCTTCGGCGGCACGGCCAGGCGCAGCGCGATGTCCCGCGTGGCGGCCCAGTTGTGCGCGCGCATGATCGCGTGCACGCCAGAAGAGTCGCAGAACGATGTTGACGTCAGGTCCGCGATCACGGCGCCTACGCCGTGAGCCAGCGCTGCGACCAGCTGCTGGTAAACCTCATCGGCGTTGGTGACGTCGATCTCGGCCGGCAGCACCACCACGACCGGCATGATCCGGGCCGCCTGATCATTCATGACTCAGCCACTCCCGCCACTGCGACCTCCCGTCTCGCGACAGCCAGAGTACCGTTTGGGGGCGGCCGCGCTGTATCCCACCTGTCCCATGCAAACCTGGCAGGCCGGGCCGGTTCATTCTCCCCGTATTATCGGGCAGGCTGGGGCGAGTCAAGGACTTTGAGGCCTTCGCATGGGGCCCAGCGGCACTTGTCAGCGATGATGGTCAAGAGGGACATGTCATACGAGACTCGGGCGGACGGCTTGCACGCTGATCTCGCCGATCTGGCGCGGCGGCGCGAGGCGCTGCGCCAGGCGGCCGTGATGCCAGGCGCCGATACACGGGCGCTGCTTGAGGCGGCGTTCGCCGAGCTGGATGCCGCCGGCGACGCGCTGACGAAACTGGCGGAGGCCGACACGCCGCCGTCCGCTGCCACTTCCCCGCCCGAGTCGGCCAACGCGGAACGAGCCATGCTGCGGGCCGTGTTCCAGCACGCGCCGACGCCGCTGTTCGTGCTCGAGCTCGACGGCACGGTGCGGCGCGCGAACGCCAGGGCAGGCGAGCTGATCGGTGCCGCGCCCGGGTACGCGACCGGCCGGGCGCTGACCGCGTTCGTCGACCTGTCCTCCCGTGCCGCGGTGGAAAGCCAGCTCGCCGCCGCCGCGCGGAAGGGAACCGCCAGGCAGGTGGAGTGCAGGCTGCTCGGGCCGGACGGACCGGTCGATACCACCCTGACCGTCAGCGTTGTCACGATCTACGAGGGCATGCGGCTCCTCACGGTGACGGCCAGCGGCGTCGCCGGGTCAGGTCCGGCGCTCGTGGCGTCCCCGGCGGACGGGGATCCAGGAACCGCGGGGAGCGTGGTCCGGGCCATGACGCGCCGGATGGACATGGTCACCGCGGTGACCAGGCTGCTCCTTGATAACAGCACGTTCAGCGAGGCGGTCACGCTGCAGCGGTGCGCCAGGCTGCTCGCCGGCGACATCGCGAGCTGGGTGATCGTCGACGTCGAGCGGGCGGACCTGCTCATGCGTCACCTGGTCATCGGCCCGCGCGACGAGCCGTCGGAGGAACTGGCCAGGAAGGTACGCACCGTCGACCCGCCGGCCGGCTCGGTGCCTGAGCACGTGCACTCGGTCGGTACGCCGGTGCTGATGGCTGACGTGGAGGACACCGGGATCCTCGGGGCGGCCCCGGACGGGACCCCGCTGCTGGTCCTGATCGGGGCCACGTCCCTGCTCAGTGTTCCGATCACCGATGGCGAGATCAGCTACGGCGCGCTTACCCTAGCCCGCAGGCCGGGCGAAGGGCGCTTCGAGCTGGCCGACCTGGGCCTGGCCGAAGAACTCGGCCGGCATCTCGGGGTCGCCATCCGGGTCGACCGCATGTTCCGCCAGCGTTCGGTGGTAGCAGAGGCGCTGCAGGGCAGCCTGCTCCCGACCCGGATGCCGGACGTCCCAGGGCTCGAGCTGGCCTCGGCCTACCTGCCGGCCGGCGAGGGCCTGGAGGTGGGCGGCGACTTCTTCGACGTCTTCCCGGTCCCGGACGGCTGGGGCATCTCCGTCGGAGACGTATGCGGCAAGGGCCAGGAGGCCGCCGCGATGACCGCGGCGGCGCGGCACGCCATCCGGGTCCTCGCGCGCTGGAACCCCGACCCCGCCGACGTGCTGGCCAGGGTGAACGAGGTCATGCTGACCGACGGTTACGGGGAGCGCTTCGTCACCGCCAAGCTCGCCTACCTGCGGTGGGATGGCGTCCGCCTGCGCGTGCGGCTGGCCGGTGCCGGGCACCCGGGCCCGGCCTTGGTACGCCCGGACGGGCGAGTCGACCTGCTGGGCGGCGGCGGCCTGCCGCTCGGGTTGTTTGCCGACGCGGAACCGGAAGCCGATTCACTTGAGCTCGGCGAGGACGACCTGCTGTTCTTCTACACCGACGGGGTAACCGACGCGCGCACTGCGGACCTGCACTACTTCGACGAAGACCTGGGTGAAACCCTGGCCGGGCTGGCCGGCCGCTCCGCGGCGCATACCGCCCGGACGGTCCAGGACCTGGTCTCCGGCTTCGGCCAGGACGACCTGCGAGACGACGTAACGATCCTGGTCGCGAAGGTGACCTCACCGCCCAGGCGGTGACGAGGGGATCGCGCTATCGTCGCCGTAGGCGGCCACGACCTGGATGGCCACCTCGGTCACCTTGACGTGGCGGCGCTGGGATTCCCGGCGCAGGCGGCGCAGCGCTTCGTCGGCGTTGCAGCCGAGCGCGTGCATCAGGACGCCCTTGGCCTGGTCAACCACCGAACGGGACGCCACGGCGTCCTGGAGTTGGCTGGCGGTTCGCCGCGCCTGATGGTAGGCCGTGGCGTTGGCCAGCATCGCGCCCCCGAACGCCGCGAGGACGTCGGCCACGGAATGGGATTCCACGTCGAGTACGCCGGGACGCATGCCGAACAGCGACAGGACCAGGGTCCCGTCCGGCAGTTCACGGACCAGGTGGACGGAGCAGCGGACGCCGAGGCGGAGCGCGGCGTCGGCGTATTCGGGCCAGCGGCCCTCCTCAAGCGTGTCCGGGCAGCTCACCGGAATACCGGTGTCCGAGGCCGCTACGATCGGGCCCCGGCCGACCGTCAGCTGCAGCTCGGCAAGCTCGGCCAAGTCGGGATGGGTGGCCGCGTCGGTGACCACTTCGCCGTCGCGCCAGACGGCCGCGTGGGCTCCTGCGCAGGCCGGGACCTGCCACGCGGCGAGCTCGGCGAGTCGGTTCAGGGACCTGGCCTCCCCGCCGCTGGTCAGGCTCAGCAGGTCTGCTGCCTCATGCCCCAGGTGCTCGATCGCCAAGGCAGCCTCCGTTCCGCTCCATTGTTAACACGCCGGCCGGGGTGGCGGCGGTGTCGCGGGGCTGGGTCGCGGGCACGGAGTGCGCGGTCAGCGCGGCGGCCAGGCGGGCGCCACGCCATACCCCGAGCTGACGGTGGTCGTCTTGTTCCCGGCCGCGGAGGACCGGTACGTCTGGCACGCGGTCCGGCTCACCAGCGGCGCGACCACGCAGGTCTTCACGCTGCGCGCACCGCCGGACACCGCGCCGATGACGATCAGGGCGAAGGCGACGGGAACCAGGACGAGCGCGGACAGCGCCGGACCCGGCCACGAGCACTTCCACCGGCGCCTGCGGGCCCGCGGTTCCGCGGCGACCGGATCGTCGGCGTTGAGCCGGGCGAAGATCGTGAACATGCCGGCCAGGTGCGGATCACCCGCGCTCAGTGCGCCTGCGATGCCGTTGAGCGCGCGTTCCTGGCGCGCGGGCAGGCTCATGATGGCCGCCCGGGGCGGGAAGCCGGGCCGGCCAGCACCGACGCAACTTCACCGGCTCGCTCGCACCTGGCGGCGAGCGCCGGCCGATGGCGGAGGGCCAGCGCTGACTGGACTTCGCGGATAATCATGCAGCTCCTAGCTCCCTGACGATGGCGGCACGGAACTGTCGGCTACCCCCTCGTCCCGGGTGCAAACAGCTCAGGTAGGCCTGCCGTACCACTGCTGGCTTCTGTCTAGCCGGCGAATCGCGATCTCGTGGAGCAGAAGCCGGATTGCCGCGGCCACGGGAATCGCCACCAGCGCGCCGATGATCCCCAGCAGCACCGCGCCGATCAGGACCGAGCGCCACGAGGGTGACCACGGCCCCGCGCCCGGATCTCGCTCTTGCCCGCCGCGGCCAGGACAAACGGCAATCCTAGGCATTTTTCGGGTGTAGACCGCAGGCGGCAGGGTAGCCGACCCGCCGCTTGTCAGCCGACAATCGAGAGAAAGGCTTCGGCGCATGGGACTCATCCTGCTCGTTCTTCTCCTAGCCCTGCTGCTCGGCGGGCTCGGATTCGCCGTCCACATCCTGTGGTGGATCGCCCTGATCGTCCTGGTGGTCTGGGTGCTCGGCTTCGCCATCCGCGTAGGCGAGGGCGCGGGACGGGGCCGCTGGTACCGGTGGTGATCGGCGGCGGCGCGTCCGGTTCGCTGCTCAGCAGAGGCCGGACGCGCCCGCCCCGGACGGCCACGATGCCTCCGCGTCACGCGCCCAGACGGCGAAGTGCGCGGTCGCGGCCGTCCCGGTCTGCACAGCAGGGCCGGAACACGACGAGACGGCAGCGCTGGACGCCGGGCGCTGCCCCGGCCGGACCGCTGAGCCGCACGAGGACCGATTCCCCCGGGACACGGTGACGGCCGCCGGCATGCCGACCGCACAGGTCCCCGCGTGCGTCGGGCCGCCGAGCAGGACCCCAGTGATGACCAGCGCGAACGTGACGGGCGCCAGCACGAGCGCGGCCAGGGTCGCGCCGGGCCGCAGCCACCACCGGCGGCGCTGGGCGGCCAGTGACTCCATGCCTACCGGCTCCCCGCCGCTGAGCCTGCTGAAGATCGCGAACATGGCGGCTAGGTGGGGCTCGCTGGCCTTGAGCGCGCCCTCCATGCGGTCGAGCACGCGCTGCTGGTAGGCGGGCAAGCCCATGATGTGGCTCCCATCCTCATGCGGGGATTCGTGACGCCCAGGAATCACGCAGGCGCACACCGGGCGCCGTCAGGATCGCGTACGAGGAATTATCGCCTACCCGGAACACCAGGTCGTAAACGGGGCAGAACCGGTCGACTACGGCCGGCTCAGCCGCGGCCGAGGAGCCGGTCAAGCGCGCGCCCGACCTCGTCGGCCAGCGCGGAATCGGACTCCTGGACCCCCAGGGCCGCCCGGGCCTGGCCTGGCGGGCCGGCCGGGACGAGGGCGGCCTCCGCCTCGGGCTCCCGGACCAGGCCGCAGTCGAGGCACTCGACCTGGCCGAGCCGGCGGATCAGGTGAGCGCTGCCGCACCTGCCGCAGCGCTCCAGGTCAACCGTCCAGTCTGCGGATTCCTGGCAGGCCGGGCACACGAGCACCAGCTGGTCGCGCGCCACCCCGCGGCGCCAGGGACTCTTGCCGTGCTCCGGGTCGGTCTGCCGTACCCCGCAGCGGTAACAGGGCACTGTGCTCGCTCACGGCCCCCAGGCCTCCCTACCAGCGTGCGCTAGCCGAGCGCGGCGAGCGCCTTAGAGTACTCAGCCAGGTCGCGCGCCTGCGGGATCGGGTTGACCACCTTCCACCGCACGACGCCGTCCTTGTCGATGATGAACGTCCCCCGGGTGGCGATGCCGCGCTCAGGGTCGAACACACCGTACAGCTTGGCCACTTCCCCGTGCGGCCAGAAATCCGAGAGCAGCCCGAACTCGTAATGCTCGGCGTCGGCCCAGGCGCGGTGGGTGAAGGTCGAATCCACCGAAACCGTGAGCATCTCCACGTCGTCCCGGTTCACCTCGGGAAAGTCATCGCGGATAGCGCACAGCTCGCTGGTGCATACGCCGCTGAACGCCAGCGGGTAGAAGACCAGCACGACGTTCTTGGCGCCGCGGAAGCCGGACAGCCGCACGGGTGTGCCGTGCTGGTCGCGCAGCTCGAAATCGGGCGCCTGGTCGCCTACCTCAACCGCCATGCCGGAGTCCTCTCGCTGGATCGTTCTGGAATGGTGCGGGACCGTGCCCGCGGCGAACTCCAGTCTGCCACGGTGGCTCAGGGGTGAGACCACCGCCGTTCGGGATAAAGATAGCGGGCAGCGGCCCGACGCCGGCTGCGCTTACCTGCGCGCCTTGGGCGCGACCAGGCGCGTGCCCGACCAGTCGCGGGCCGCGCTCACGCTGGAGGTCTGGGACAGGCCCGCGGTCGGCGCCGCCTCGCCGATGTCGCTCGGCTCGACATGGCCTGACCTGCCCGCCTTGGGCGTGAGCAGCCAGATGTACCCCCCGTCGCCGAGCGGCGCCAAGGCGTCCACCAGCGCGTCGACGAGGTCCCCGTCCCCGTCCCGCCACCACAGCAGTACCACGTCGACCACGTCGTCGTAGTCCTCATCGACTAGCTCTACGCCGTCTACCTGGGTGATGGCGCCGCGCAGCTGCTCGTCGCAATCATCGTCGTAGCCGATCTCCTGCACCACCTGGCCCGGCTTGATACCGAGCCGCTCGGCCTGGCCGCGCTCATCCTGCGCCTGGCCCGCGGTCGCGCTCACTGACGTCCTCCTTGGATCCCTCCCCGCGTTATCGCGCGCGCTGGGCCGGGCTCTTTTAGCCCAGGCTCAGCTGACGGCGATGACCGCGTCAGCACTCTTGTTGGGACAGTTCACACTGGGTCGGCCCGGTGCGCAAGTGGCAACCGGCCTGGCCGGGTAAACCGCCGCCATAAATTGACCTGTCCGGCTCGCCAACTGATTACGCAGGGCAGTCTTCATCACTTAGAGTAACAGCAGAATCCGCTCTCGGCGAAACCCCTACTGGCCGGGCGTTCCCGGCCACCGCGGCGGAACGAGCATTCGCGGGCGGGGTTACCGTCAAGTAGAGATGCGCTCAAGGCCGGTTCGTACGACGATTGGTCTGGACAACAACGAGCGCTCTGCCCACCAGCGGCCGACCAGCCGCGCGACCTGAAGCGGAAGGCGAGGCTACCCCGTGGCTTCCGGACGTCAGCGATTCTCTATCATCAGCGACGGGCTGCCGAGCCAGCTCCCCGACATCGATCCGGACGAAACGCGCGAATGGGTCGAGTCTTTCGACTCCGTCGTGCGGACCAGGGGCCGGGCCCGCGCCAGGTACGTCATGCTCCGCCTGCTCGAGCGGGCGCGCGAGCAGCAGGTCGGGGTGCCCGGCCTGCGCAGCACCGATTACATCAACACGATCCCGCCCGAGCGCGAGCCGTGGTTCCCCGGCGACGAGCACGTCGAGCGGCGGATCAGGGCTTACATCCGGTGGAACGCCGCCGTGATGGTCTCCCGCGCCAACCGCCCGGGCATGGGCGTGGGCGGGCACATCGCGACCTATGCTTCTGCGGCCTCTTTGTATGAGGTCGGGTTCAACCACTTCTTCCGCGGCAAGGACCACGGGGAGTCCGGCGACCAGGTGTTCTTCCAGGGGCACGCGGCGCCCGGCATCTATGCGCGCGCCTTCCTCGAGGGCCGGCTCACCGAGGACCAGCTCAACGGGTTCCGGCAGGAGCTGTCCCACCCCGGCGGCGGGCTGCCGTCCTACCCGCACCCGCGGCTGATGCCTGACTTCTGGGAGTTCCCGACGGTGTCGATGGGACTCGGCCCGCTCAACGCCATCTACCAGGCCAGGTTCAACCGGTACCTGCTCGCCCGCGAGATCCACGACACCTCGCGGTCGCACGTGTGGGCCTTCGCCGGCGACGGCGAGATGGATGAGCCCGAGGCGCTCGGCGCGATCGGCCTGGCCGCGCGCGAGGAACTGGACAACCTCACGTTCGTCATCAACTGCAACCTGCAGCGCCTGGACGGCCCCGTGCGCGGCAACGGCAAGATCATCCAGGAGCTCGAGGCGACCTTCCGCGGCGCGGGCTGGAACGTGATCAAGGTTATCTGGGGCCGCGACTGGGACCCGCTGCTGGCCCAGGACACCGACGGCGTGCTGGTCAACAAGATGAACACCACCCCGGACGGCCAGTTCCAGACCTACAGCGTCGAGTCGGGCGCGTACATCAGGGAGAACTTCTTCGGCGGCGACCCGCGGCTGCGCGCCATGGTCGAGCACCTGTCCGACGACCAGCTGCGTACGCTATCGCGCGGGGGCCATGACTACCGCAAGGTGTACGCGGCGTTCAAGGCGGCCTCCGAGCACGTCGGCCAGCCGACGGTCATCCTGACCCACACGATCAAGGGCTGGACGCTCGGCAAGGACTTCGAGGCACGCAACGCCACGCACCAGATGAAGAAGCTCACCGTGGCCGAGCTGAAGGAGTTCAGGGACCGGCTGTACCTGCCGATCCCGGATTCGGCGCTGGAGGCCGACCTCCCGCCGTACTACCACCCCGGCGAGGACTCCGACGAGATCCGGTACATGCGCGAGCGGCGGGCCGCCCTGGGCGGGGTGCTCCCCCGCCGGGTGGTCCGGGCCAAGTCGCTGAGCCTGCCCGGCGATTCGGTCTACGACGAGCTGCGCAAGGGTTCGGGCAAGCAGGCGGTCGCCACCACCATGGCGTTCGTCCGGCTGCTCAAGGAGCTGATGAAGGACGCCGAGATCGGGGAGCGGTTCGTGCCGATCATCCCGGACGAGGCGCGGACGTTCGGCATGGACTCGCTGTTCCCGACCGCGAAGATCTACTCACCGCACGGCCAGACGTACGAGGCGGTGGACCGCAACCTGCTGCTGTCCTACAAGGAGTCCGAGAAGGGCCAGATCCTGCACGAGGGGATCAGCGAGGCCGGGGCGATGGGCTCGGTGATCGCGGCGGGCTCCTCCTACGCCACCCACGGCACGCACATGATCCCGGTGTACGTGTTCTATTCGATGTTCGGCTGGCAGCGGACCGGCGACCAGATGTGGGCGTTCGGCGACCAGCTCGGGCGGGGCTTCCTGCTGGGGGCGACGGCCGGGCGGACCACGCTGGCCGGCGAGGGGCTGCAGCACAACGACGGGCACTCGCTGCTGCTGGCCTCGGTGTCGCAGGCCTGCGTGTCCTACGACTGCGCGTGGGCGTACGAGCTGGCCTACGTGGTGCGGGACGCGCTTCGCCGCATGTACGAGGCCACGCCCGAGTACCCGGACGGCGAGAACATCTTCTACTACCTCACCGTCTACAACGAGCCGTACCCGCAGCCACCGGAGCCCTCGTCGTTCCCCGGCGGGCCGGCGGCGCTCGAGGAGGGCATCCTGCGCGGGCTCTACCAGTACGCGCCCGCGCCGGATTCGCCGGATTCGCCGGACTTGCCCGGCTCACCCGGCTCCGGCCCGGCGGAGTCCAGGCCGCGGGCTCAGGTCCTGGCCTCAGGGGTATCGGTCCGGCAGGCGCTGATCGCGCAAGACATGCTGGCGTCTGAGTGGGGCGTGGCCGCCGACGTCTGGTCGGCTACCTCCTGGACCGAGCTGCGCCGGGACGCGCTGGCCTGTGAGTCGTGGAACATGCTGCACCCCGATGCCCCGCCGCGGGTGCCGTACCTGACCTCCGTCCTGACCGGCGCCCCCGGTCCGGTGGTCGCGGTATCGGACTGGATCAAGGCCGTGCCTGACCAGATCGCGCGCTGGGCCCCGGGGACGTTCACCTCGCTCGGCACCGACGGGTTCGGCTTCTCCGACACCCGCCCGGCCGCGCGGCGGTTCTTCCACGTCGACGCCGAGTCCATCACGGTCGCGGTGCTGTGGGAACTGGCCCGCAGCGGCGCGGTCGACGCCGGGTTCCCCGCCCAGGCGATCGCCAAGTACCGCCTCGACCTCCCGGTCAGCGAGGCCCTCTCGTAGCCAGCCTCGTTACGCTGGAGGGATGACGGCGGAAGTACCAGGCGCGGGCGGGAAGGGGGCTCAGGCGGACCGGTCGCGGGTCAGCGCGGAGACCGTACGGCGGATCGAGCGCGCCTCGGGGACGCTCGGTACCGCCGCGATCGCCGCCATGGACCGGCGCCTGCCCTGGTTCCGCAAGATGTCGGCGGAGAACCGGTCCTGGCTGGGCCTGGTCGCCCAGGCAGGCATCGCCGCGTTCCTCGACTGGCTCAGGCACCCGGAACGGAACAGGCCCCCGGTGACCGAGGTGTTCGGCGCCGCGCCGCGAGAACTAGCCAGGGCGGTGAGCCTCCAGCACGCGGTCGAGATGGTCCGGGTCATCATCGACGCCGTGGAGGCGCAGGTCGACGAGCTGGCCGCACCGGGCGACGAGGCGGAGCTGCGCGAGGCGGTGCTGACCTACGCCAGGGAGATCGCCTTCAGCGCGGCGCAGGTCTACGCGCGGACGGCGGAGGCCCGCGGCGCCTGGGACGCCCGGCTCGAAGCGCTCGTCGTGGACTCCCTGGTGCGCGGGGACACCGAGGAGTCGCTGCACTCCTGGGCTTCGGCGCTGAACTGGTCATCCTCCCCCGTCACGGTCGTCGTCGGCACCATCGGTGACGAGGACGGCGAGGGGGAAGACAAGGGCCGTGCGCCCAGCGGGGTGGCGCCGCTGATCGAGGAGCTGCGGACCCAGGCTAGGCGGGCCAGGCTCGACCTGCTCGCGGGCGTACACGGAAACCGGCTCATCCTGGTGGTGGGCGGCAGCGACGACCCCATCGCCGCCGCGGAGCGGTTCGCCGGGAGGTTCGGGCCAGGTCCTGTGATCGCCGGGCCGCTCGTCCGTGACCTGCGCACCGCGTCGGTCTCCGCGCGCGCGGCCCTGGCCGCGCTGCGGGCCGCGCCTGCCTGGCCGGACGCGCCCCGCCCGGCCGGAGCCGACGACCTGCTGCCCGAACGGGCCCTTGACGGTGACGCCGACGCCCGCGCCACGCTTATCAGCGAGGTCTACGAGCCGCTGCTCACCGGCGGGCACGCCCTGCTCGACACGCTGACGACCTACCTGGAACAGGGCTCGTCGCTCGAGGCCACCGCGCGGATGCTGTTCGTGCACCCGAACACCGTCCGCTACCGATTGCGCCGGGTCGTGGAGCTCACCGACTACGCGCCTTCGGCCGGCCGGGACGGCTTCACCCTCTGGGTCGCCATAGTGCTGGGCCGCCTGGCCGCCAAGCGCGGCTGACGCGCCTCCCCCGCGACCCGCGCGACCGCCCGGGTAGCGCGGTGGGTAACGTAGCGATGACGCGCAGGTGAACAGGCTTTGTAGGAAAGGCACAGCATCGGGGCGGACAACTTCGTATCGTCCGGTATTCAGGTAGCGGACTCCTACAGGGCACTCTAAAAGGATGCTCATCATCACCGCACCCGGCCAGGGCGCGCAGACGCCAGGTTTCCTCGCGCCGTGGCTGGAACTGCCCGGCGTCGCCGATCGTCTCGGCGCCTGGTCCGAGCTGGCGCACTGCGACCTGATCAGGTACGGCACGACGGCAGGCGCCGATGAGATCAGGGACACGGCGGTCGCGCAGCCGCTGCTCGTCGCGGCCGCGATCGCCGCGGCGGGCGCGCTGGCCGACGGCGACCCGGGCGCCGTCGGGGCCGACGCCGCGGCGGGGCACAGCGTCGGGGAACTGGCCGCGGGGGTGCTGGCCGACGTGCTCGGCTCCGACGACGCCATGCGGCTGGTCGGGACCCGGGGCGCGGCGATGGCGTCGGCAGCCGCGACGGAACCGACCGGGATGACGGCCGTCCTCGGCGGCGACGAGGACGAAGTGCTCGCGGCCATCGCGCGCAGCGGCCTGACCCCCGCGAACGTCAACGGCGCGGGGCAGATCGTGGCCGCCGGGACGCTGGCCGAGCTTGAGGCCTTCGCGGCCGACCCGCCGGCGGGGGCGCGGCTGCGCCCGCTGCAGGTCGCCGGGGCGTTCCACACCCGGCACATGGCGCCGGCCGTCGCGGCGCTGCGCAATGCCGCTGCCGAGGTCAGCGTGCGGGATCCGGCGATCACGCTGCTGTCCGACGCCGACGGCGCCGCGGTGAGCACCGGCCGGGATTGGCTCGAGCGCATCGTCGCGCAGGTCGCCGCGCCGGTCCGCTGGGACCTGTGCATGCGGACGATGGCCGACCTCGGCGTGACCGCGGTCATCGAGCTACCGCCCGCCGGCACGCTGGTCGGCCTGACCCGCCGGGCGCTGCCGGGCGTCGCCCACCTGGCGCTCAAGACCCCGGACCAGCTCGGCGGGGCGCGCGACTTGATCCGGGAGCACTGCACCGAGCCCGACGGCCACGGGCACGAGTCCCTGCGCGAGTGGCGGCTGATCGTGGCCCCGACGTCGGGCACGTTCCGGGTTCCCGCCGGACGCGCCGACACGGCCGCGACCGATGCCATGGTCCCCCTGACCGCAGCGCTCGGCACGATCGTCGCGCGCGACGGCGCGCACGCCGTCAGCGCGCCGTGGCCCTGGGGGGCCGCGGAGATCATCGAGTGGCTGGTGGAGGACGGCGATCCGGTCAGCCAGGGTCAGCCGCTGCTCCGCCTCCAGCCCAGGGAAGACGCGTGAACTCCTCCCGGGGCGCGGCGGGCGCGCGCATCATGTCCTTCGGCGGCTACCAGCCGGGCAACGTGGTCACCAACGACGATCTCGCGGCCAGGATGGACACTAGCGATGAGTGGATCCGGAGCCGGGTCGGCATCGCCAGCCGGCGGTTCGCCGGGCCCGACGAGACCGTCGGGGACATGGCGGTGATCGCCGGCGGCAAGGCGCTGGCCGGCAGCGGCCTCTCCCCCGCCGACATCGACCTGGTCATCATCGCGACCTGCAGCACCGAGGCGCCGATACCGAACGCCTCGGCGGAGGTCGCGCACCGGCTCGGCATCACCGCCCCCGGTGCCTACGACCTCAACGCCGCGTGCGCCGGGTTCTGCTACGCGCTGTCGAACGCCTCTGACGCGGTCCGGGTGGGCACGGCGCGGCACGTCCTGGTGATCGGGTCGGAGAAGATGACGGCGTGGGTGGACCCCACCGACCGCTCCACGTCCATCATCTTCGCCGACGGGGCAGGTGCGGTGGTGGTCGGCCCGGTCGCGGACGGGGAGCCCGCGGGCATCGGCCCGGTCGCGTGGGGCAGTGCGGGAGACCTGGCCGCCAGGATCACCATCGCCGACCGTGACTCGTTCCTGTCCCAGGAGGGCCAGGCGGTGTTCCGGTGGGCCACCACGGCCCTGCACCCGATCGCCGCGCAGGCGTGCGAGCGGGCCGGCGTCGCCGTGAGCGATCTGTCGGCCTTCGTCCCCCATCAGGCGAACCTGCGGATCATCGAAGCCATCGCGCACAAGCTCGGCATACCGCGGGAGATCCTGGCGGACGACATCGTGCACACGGGCAACACGTCCTCGGCGTCGATCCCGCTGGCGCTGTCCCGGATGGCCGAACGCGGTGATCTCAAGCCGGGTTCCCCCGTGCTCCTGCTCGGATTCGGCGCGGGGCTGTGCTACGCGGCGCAGGTGATCACGGTACCCTAGCGGGATTTAACGGGCCGCAGCTCCGCCACGGGGCCGCCAGACAATTCACGACAAGGAGCAAGGGCATGACAGACCAGGAGATCCTCGCCGGGCTTGGCGAGATCATCGAGGAGATCGCCGGAGTACCCGCGGACGAGGTGACGCCGGGCAAGAGCTTCGCCGACGACCTCGACATCGACTCGCTGTCCATGGTGGAGATCGCCGTCGCCGCCCAGGACAAGTTCGGCGTCGAGATCCCCGACGATCAGCTGAAGGACCTGGTAACCGTCCAGGACGTGATCAACTTCGTGGCCAAGAACGCCGGGAGTTCGGCGTGACGTTGGACCGCGAGACCGTCGTCGTCACCGGGCTCGGCGCGACGACCCCGCTCGGCGGGGACGTCGCGTCGACCTGGGCGGCGATGCTGGCCGGGAAGAGCGGTGTGCGGCGGCTTACCGAGCCGTGGGCCGAGCAGCTGCCCGTGCGCATCGCCGCGCAGGCCGCCGCCGACCCGGCGGAGGCCATCGGGCGCGTGCAGGCGCGCCGGATGGACCGCTGCGAGCAGTTCGCGCTGGTCGCCGCCCGCGAGGCGTGGGCCGACGCGGGCGCGCCGCAGGTAGATACCGAACGGCTCGGGGTGGCCGTCACGACCGGGATCGGCGGCATCGGATCGACCCTGGCCGCGTACGACACGCTCAACGAGAAGGGCTGGCAGCGCGTCTCGCCGTATACGGTGCCGATGCTGATGCCCAACGGGGCAGCCGGCTGGATCAGCATGGACCTCAGCGCTCACGCGGGCGCGCACTCGCTGGTCAGCGCATGCGCCTCCGGTGCGGAGGCGATCGGGTACGGCATCGACATGATCCGCTCCGGGCGCGCCGATGTCGTCATGGCGGGCGGCACCGAGGCGGCCATCATGCCGCTGAACATCGGCGCCTTCGCCGTCATGCGCGCCATGTCCACCCGCAACGACGAGCCGGAGCGCGCGTCGCGGCCGTTCGACAAGTCCAGGGACGGGTTCGTGCTCGGCGAGGGGGCCGGCATGCTGGTCCTGGAGTCGCTGTCGCACGCACGGCAGCGCGGCGCCACGGTGTACGCCATCGCGGCCGGGGCCGGCTATTCCTGCGACGCCTACCACATCGCCCACCCGGCTCCGGACGGGACCTGGGTGGCCGCGGCGATCGGCCGGGCGATGACCGACGCGCGGATCGACCCGGCGCAGGTCGTGCACGTCAACGCGCACGCGACCTCCACGCCGGAAGGTGACGCGGTCGAGGCGCAGGCTCTGGTCAGGGCGCTCGGGCCCGCCGCGGACGGCGTGGTCGTCACGTCTACCAAGTCGATGACCGGGCACCTGCTCGGCGGCGCGGGCGCCATCGAGTCGGTGGCCGCCATCCTCGCGCTGCGGGACCAGGTAGCCCCGCCCACGATCAACCTCGAGGAGCTCGACGATGACGTGCCCTTGGACGTGGCCACCGAGCCGCGGCCGCTGAGCAAGCGCGGCTCCGAGCCGATGGCGGTGCTGAACAACGCGTTCGGGTTCGGCGGCCACAATGTGTCGCTGATCTTCGTCGCCGCCTGAGCGTCCTTGCCCTGGCTGACCGAACAGGAGACCTGAGATGACCGCTCCGGATGCGAAGGCGGATCAGCCTGCCCTGCCGCGCGACCCGCAGGAGCGGCTGGCCGCCCTGTTCGACCCCGGCACGCTCGAGATGCTGCCCGCAGACGGCGGCGAACGGGGGGAACGGGCCGGGGTGGTCGCCGGCGTCGGGCTGGTGCACGGCACGGGCGCGGTGGCGTTCGCGTCCGACTCGCGGGTCCAGGGCGGTGCCATGGGCAGTGTCGGCTGCACGGCGATCGTGTCGGCCTATGCCGAAGCGGTCACGCGGGGCGTTCCGATCGTCGGGCTCTGGCACTCGGGCGGCGCCCGGCTGGCCGAGGGGGTCGCCAGCCTGCACGCGGTAGGCACGGTCTTCGCGGCGATGACCGCGGCCTCCGGGCGGGTGCCGCAGATCTCCGTCGTGCTGGGCCCCGCCGCGGGCGGCGCCGCCTACGGCCCCGCCCTGACCGACATCGTGATCCTGTCCGGTCAGGGACGCATCTTCGTGACCGGCCCGGACGTCGTGCGCTCGGTGACCGGTGAGGACGTGGACATGGAGCGGCTCGGCGGCCCCGAGCCGCACAGTCGTCGCTCTGGCGTGGTGCACGTGGTGACGGCGACCGACGCGGAAGCGCTCGAGGCGGCCCGCCAGCTTGCGGCCATGCTCAGCGACCAGGGGAAGATCGCCGAGGACGCCGAATACCGCGATCTGTCCGGGTTGCTGCCGGACTCACCCCGCCGGGCCTACGACGTTCACGCGCTGACGAGCAGGCTCCTCGATGCGCCGGGCGTCGAGCTGCATCCCCGGTGGGCGCCGAACATCGTGACGATCCTCGGCCGCCTGGCCGGGCGCACCGTCGGCGTGGTCGCCAGTAACCCGATGCGGCTCGGCGGCTGCCTGGACGCCTCGTCGGCCGAGAAGGGCGCCCGCTTCGTCCGGATGTGCGACGCGTTCGGGGTGCCGCTGGTAGTGCTCGTGGACGTCCCTGGCTACCTGCCGGGCGTCGGCCAGGAATGGGACGGCGTGGTCCGTCGCGGCGCCAAGCTCCTGCACGCCTTCGCCGAGGCCACGGTCCCCCGGGTGACGCTGGTGACCCGCAAGGCGATCGGCGGCGCCTACATCGCGATGAACTCCCGCTCGCTCGGCGCGACCCGCGTCTACGCGTGGCCCGGTGCGGAAATCGCCGTCATGGGCGCGATCGCGGCCGTCCGGATCCTGCACCGCCGCACGCTCGCCTCGGTCCCGCCCGACCGGCTCCACGAGGCCGAGGCCGAGCTGGCCGCCGAGCACGAGGCCACCATCGGAGGCCTGCAGCGCGCCGTCGACCTCGGCGTCATCGACGCGGTCATCGAGCCCAGCCAGACGCGCCAGGAGCTGGCGCGGGCCATAGCCGAGGCCCCTGCGCACCGGGGCGCGCACGCCAACATCCCGCTCTGAGCCGCCGCGGCGGTTCTCGCTCGTCCCCCGTGTCCCGAGAGCCTCAGTAACCCCTGGAGTTAGCCAGTCGGTCACCTGTCGGACAGGCCGAAATGCTTGCGTGGCGCGGGGGCAGACGGAATCGTAAGGCGTGCCGGAATACCGCCCAGCACAATGGGAGGACATGACATGCGGGGATTCAGGAACTTCATCATGCGCGGCGACGTCATCGTCGTCGCCGTCGGGCTCGTCGTGGCCCTGGCGTTCAGCACGCTGATCAGCGCCTTCACTACCGATGTCATTAACCCGATCGTGGCCAGGGCCGAGGGTAAGTCGGCGATCGGCCTGGGCTGGCAACTTGGCCAGGCCGGGAACACCAAGACCTTCCTCGATATCGGCTCGTTCATTTCCGCGATCATCTACTTCGCGATCTTCGTGGCCGTGGTGTACTTCCTGATCGTGCAGCCCTACAAGCACGTCCAGGCGCGCCGCGGACAGGTGGTGTTCGGCGACCCGCCGGAGGTCAAGACCTGCCCCGCGTGCCTGTCCAGCGACCTGCCCGCGGCCGCCTCCAAGTGCAAGTACTGCGGCACCGACCAGCCGAAGGCCGAGGCCGCCGCCAGCCTGACGCCGCCAGCCTGACGGTACGGCGCCTGACGGTACGGCGCCTGGCTACAGGGGGCTGGGCGGGGTTTGGTCTCCGTTGCCCTGTCCGCTGCCGCGGTCTGAGTCGGCGGCGTCGGGGCCGATCGGGGGTGCAGCGCCGGCGGGATCGGCCGGTTCGTCCGGCGCACTCGCGTCGGCAGGGGTCTCCTCGGGGCTATCGGCCGCCTCGGCCGCCTCGGCCGCCTCGGCCGCCTCGGCGGCCTTCTGTTCGGCGGCCTGTTCTGCGGCCTTCTGTTCGGCGGCCTTCTGTTCGGCCGCGCGGACCTCGCCGATGAGCTCCTCGAGCCGGGCCGCCCTGATGCGGCGGAAGGTGCGGTGGTCGCGGGCCCGGTCCAGGACGGCTACTTCCAGCTGAGCGGCCACCACGTCGGGGCGCTGCTCGCCGTTGGACGGCGCGGCCAGCGCCGCCAGCGCGGCGGCGAACGCCTCGGCCAGGGACAGGCTGTCGCGGTACCGCTCCTTCAGCACCGCGGAAACCTGGTCGGCCTGCCCGCCGAAGGCGACGAAGCCGGGCTCGTCGGACACCGACCCGTCGAACGTGATCCGGTAGATCTGGTCGTCCGTCGCCTGCCGGCCGATCTCGGCGACGACGATCTCCACCTCGAACGGCTTGTTGCTTTCCGTGAAAATAGTGCCCAGGGTCTGGGCGTACCAGTTGGCGATGCCGCGCGCGGTGACGTCGCGCCGGTCGAACTGGTAGCCGGTGATGTCTGCGTAGGTGACTCCGGCCTTGCGCAGGTTCTCGTACTCGTTGTACCGGCCGACCGCGGCGAACGCGATCCTGTCGTAGAGCTCGCTGATCTTGTGCAGGGCGCTGCTCGGATTGGGCGCCACCATGAGGATCCCGCCCGCGTACTTCAGCGCCACGCAACTGCGGCCGCGCGCGATGCCCTTCCGCGCGTAGTCGGCCTTGTCCCGCATGGACTGCTCTGGCGACACGTAGAACGGCATGGACACCGCGGACGCTTCCTTTACTTGGAGAGGGGTAGGCGGGGTTAGCTCGGCGGGCCCGGGCTAGCCTGCGGCTCGCAACGGCGCCGACGGTCCGTCAGGCTCGCTCATCCGGGCCTGCACGACCTGCTCGGCGTAGTCCTCGGACTCGGCCTCGGACAGCCGCCGGTAGCCGTCGGCCGTCACCGTGGCGATGACCGGGAAGATGCGCCTGGTCAGGTCCGGCCCGCCGGTCGCCGAGTCGTCGTCCGCGGCGTCGTAGAGCGCCTGCACGCACGCCAGCACGGCGTCGCGTACCGGCATGTCATCGGCATACAGCTTCTTCAGCGAGCCCCGGGCGAAGACCGAGCCCGAGCCGATGGAATAGAACCTGTGCTCCTCGTACGGGCCGCCGAGCGGGTCGTAGCTGAAGATGCGGCCGCGGTCAGCATCCTCGTCGTAGCCGACGAACAGCGGCACCACGATGAAGCCCTGCATGGCGGCGGGCAGGTTGCCCCGGATCATCCAGGCCAGCCGGTTGGCCTTGCCCTCCAGGGACAGCGGGCGGCCCTCCATCTTCTCGTAGTGCTCGAGCTCAACCTGGAACGCGCGGATGACGTCCATCCCCAGGCTCCCGGTGCCCGAATAGCCGATGGCCGAGTACTCATCGCTTCGGAAGACCTTGTCCACGTCGCGCTTGGAGATCATGCTCCCGGAGGTGGCGCGGCGGTCGCCGGCCAGCACCACGCCGTGCTCGCAGGCCGCGGCCACGATCGTCGTGGCGTGCGGCAGGTCGCGCAGCACCTGCCCATCCCCCGCGGGGATGCCGGGCACGGGCGTGCGGCCCGGCAGCAGGCCCGGAGAATAGGCGGCGAGGAAATCGGCGAACGATGAGCCCTGCCGGTCCATGAAGCCTGCCGACGGCTTGGACCCAGGTCCCCCCGCGCCGCGCAGCCGCGAATCCCCGTCTGCCCTGCCGAACGGGGCGGGCTGGCTGCCGTCCAAGTACGAGCCCAACGCGAACCTCCTCAAAAGGTGGTCATCAGCACTGCCCTGTTAGGACCCTACTGCCGCGCCAGAGCGGGACGGCACGCCGCAGGCGCCGGTACGTCCGCCTACGGCGAACCGGCCTTGCTTGCTACTGCCCGCCCTTTTGCACGTACGACCTGACGAACTCCTCGGCGTTCTCCTCGAGAACCTCATCGATCTCGTCGAGTATCGCGTCGACGTCGTCGGAGAGCTTTTCGTGCCGCTCCCTGGCCTCCTCGTTGCTACCAGGCTCCGCCTGCTCGGTCTCCTCGGTGCGCCTGGTCGTCTGGCGCTGACCGCCTGAGTCCTTGGATGTTGCCATGTCGCTACCTCCGTCAGTCCCAACGCTATCGTCACCCGTGACAGTCCCGCGCAATCCCGCCGGGCCGAAATCGGTACGAACTCGCGACCCCGGACCCGGGGCGCTGCTAGTCCTGGCCGGTGAGCGCGGCGACCAGCTCGGCGGCGCTGCGGCAGCGGTCCAGGAGCTCACCTACGTGCACCCTGGTGCCGCGCAGGGGCTCTAGCGTGGGGACCCGCTGGAGCGACTCGCGCCCCGGGATGTCGAAGATCACCGAGTCCCATGACGCCGCCGCGACGGCCTCGGGGTACTGCCGCAGGCAGCGGCCGCGGAAGTAGGCCCTGGTGTCCTCGGGCGGGTTATCGATCGCCCGGTTGACGGTCGCGTCGTCGGTCAGCCGCACCATCCGGCCCCTGGCCGCGAGCCGGTTGTACAGGCCGCGTTCCAGCCGGACGTCGGAGTACTGCAGGTCGACGAGCTGCAGGCGCGGGTGATCCCAGCTGAGCCCGTCCCTGGACCGGTACCCCTCGAGCAGCTCGAGCTTGGCCACCCAGTCGAGCTCCCTGGACAGCTGCATGGGGTTCTCGGCCAGGCGGTTCAGGACGGACTCCCACCGGTCGAGGACGTCGGCGGTGATGTCATCGACGTCACCGCCGTACTTGTCCTGGGTGTACTTGCGCGCGAGCTCGAGGTATTCGGCCTGGAGCTGGACGGCGGTCATCTTCCTGCCGTCCTTGAGCGTGATCATGCGCCGGCAGGTCGGGTCGTGCGAGACCGCGCGGAGCTCGGCCACCGGCGCCTCGACCGACAGGTCGGCGCCGAGGAACTTGTCCTCGATCATCGCGAGCACCAGCGAGGTCGTGCCGACCTTGAGGTAGGTGCTCACTTCGCTCATGTTCGCGTCGCCGAGGATCACGTGCAGCCGACGGTACTTCTCCGGGTCGGCGTGCGGCTCGTCCCTGGTGTTGATGATCGGGCGCTTCAGCGTGGTCTCCAGGCCGACCTCGACTTCGAAGAAGTCGGCCCGCTGGCTGATCTGGAAGCCCGCTCCCCGCCCGTCGGCGCCGATGCCGACCCGCCCGGCCCCGCAGATCACCTGGCGCGAGACGAAGAACGGCACCAGGTGCCTGACGATGTCCGCGAACGGCGTGCTGCGCCGCATCAGGTAGTTCTCGTGCGACCCGTAGGAGACGCCCTTGTTGTCGGTGTTGTTCTTGTACAGCTGGATGGGCGCGCTGCCCGGCACGGTCGCCGCCTTCGCGGCGGCCTCGGCCATCACGCGCTCGCCCGCCTTGTCCCAGATCACCACGGACAACGGGTTCGTGCACTCGGGGGCCGAGTACTCCGGGTGGGCGTGGTCTACGTACAGGCGCCCGCCGTTGGTGAGGATGACGTTGGCCAGGCCCAGGTCCTCGTCGGTAAGCTGGGACGAATCCGCTGCCTCGCGGGTGAGGTCGAACCCGCGGGCGTCGCGCAGCGGGTTCTCCTCCTCGAAGTCCCAGCGGGCCCGCCGGGCCCGCGCCGCGGTCGCCGCCTGGTACGCGTTGACGATCTGGGATGAGGTCACCATCGCGTTGGCGCCTGGCTGGCCGGGCACAGAGATGCCGTACTCGGTCTCTGTGCCCATCACGCGAAGAACGCTCATGCCAAGCAGCCTAACGCCGTTACCAGACAAGCCGGCATGCTGACACGGTTTCCCGCCCGCGGACAGCCATCAGAGGTACTGCCCGGTGTTGGCCACGGTGTCGATCGAGCGGCCCGCCTCGGTGCCGGTCTTGCCGGAGACCAGGGTCCTGATGTACACGATGCGCTCGCCCTTCTTGCCGGAGATGCGCGCCCAGTCGTCCGGGTTGGTGGTGTTCGGCAGGTCCTCGTTCTCGCTGAACTCGTCCACGCAGGCGGACAGCAGGTGGCTGACCCGCATGCCCTTCTGCCCGGTCTCGAGGAACTCCTTGATGGCCATCTTCTTGGCCCTGGACACGATGTTCTCGATCATCGCGCCGGAGTTGAAGTCCTTGAAGTACAGCACTTCCTTGTCGCCGTTGGCGTAGGTGACCTCGAGGAACCTGTTCTCCTCGGATTCGGTGTACATCCGCTCGACCGTGCGCTGGATCATCGCCTCTACGGTGGCCTGCGCGGAGCCGTCGTGCTCGGCCAGGTCGTCCGGATGCAGCGGCAGTTCCCTGAGCACGTACTTGGAGAAGATGTCCCCGGCCGCCTCGGCATCAGGGCGCTCGATCTTGATCTTGACGTCGAGCCGGCCCGGCCGCAGGATCGCCGGGTCGATCATGTCCTCACGGTTCGAGGCGCCGATGACGATGACGTTCTCCAGGCCCTCCACGCCGTCGATCTCGGACAGCAACTGCGGCACGATCGTGTTCTCCACGTCGGAGGACACGCCCGAGCCGCGGGTGCGGAAGATCGAGTCCATCTCGTCGAAGAACACGATGACCGGCTGGCCCTCGCTGGCCTTCTCGCGGGCCCGCTGGAACACCAGCCTGATGTGCCGCTCGGTCTCGCCCACGTACTTGTTCAGCAGCTCCGGGCCCTTGATGTTGAGGAAGAAGCTCTTGCCCTCGGCCGTCCCGTCCGGCCCGGCGGTCTTCGCCGCGACCTGCTTGGCCAGCGAGTTCGCCACCGCCTTGGCGATCAGCGTCTTGCCGCAGCCGGGCGGGCCGTACAGCAGGACGCCCTTCGGCGGCTTCAGCATGTGCTCCTTGAACAGGTCTGCGTGCAGGTACGGCAGCTCGATCGCGTCCCTGATCTGCTCGATCTGCGCGGAAAGCCCGCCGATGTCGGAGTAGGAGATGTCCGGCACTTCCTCCAGGATGAGCTCTTCCACCTCGGCCTTCGGGATCCGTTCGTACACGTACCCGGACCGCGGCTCGAGCAGCAGCGAGTCGCCCGCGCGCAGCGCCTGGTTCATCAGCGGATCGGCGAGCCGCACCACGCGCTCCTCGTCGGCCTGGGAGATGACCAGGGCGCGTTCCCCGTCGGCGAGGATCTCCTTGAGCATGACGACCTCGCCCACCTTCTCGTACCCCTGGGCGATGACGACGTTGAGCGCCTCGTTGAGCACGACCTCCTGGCCGGGGCGCAGCTCGCTGAACTCCACGTTCGGCGACACGTTCACGCGCATCTTGCGGCCGCCGGTGAACACGTCGGCCGTGCCGTCCTCGCAGGGGTTCAGGAAGACGCCGAACCCGGACGGCGGCTGCGCCAGCCGGTCGACTTCTTCCTTCAGCGCCACGATCTGGTCGCGCGCCTCGCGCAGCGTCGCCGCGAGGCGCTCGTTCTGGGCCGTAACCCCTGACAGGCTGCCCTCGGTCTCTCGCAGCCGGTCCTCGAGCATCCTGACCTGGCGCGGAGAGTCCGAGAGCCTGCGCCGCAGGACCGCGATCTCCTCGTCAAGGAAGGAGATCTGAGCGGTAAGGCTCTTCACCTCATCCTCGTGCCGCGAGGAGCGCCCGCTTTCTTCTCTGGCGGCCATCGCCCTCACCTCCTCCTGACCCGCTAACTAGACATTACCTATACACGAGCCATCCCTAACCTGGCGAGCCCGATTCGACGCCGTCTTGCCGCCCTTTTCTGCACCAGCACGTCATATCTACGTAACTGAGAGTTACCTATCCGCCAGGGGCTTGGGCGCGCGAAGCGACGTGGCCGGAGCCGGCGACCGCCCGCACGCGTACCAGGACCGCGGTTCGGGCAGCAGCGGGCCGCCGCAACCAGGGTCTCGTGCAGCTCGGGCGGTAACACACGGATCGTTCGGCTTAATGATCTTCCTCGGGCGCGCCCTTGGCCGGGCGCCGCCTGCGGGGCGGGGGCGCCACGCCGGGCGCCATCCGCCGCGCCGTGACCAGGAAGCCGGTATGGCCCACCATGCGGTGCTCGGGGCGGACGGCCAGGCCTTCCACGTGCCACCCGCGCATCAGGCTCTCCCACGCGGCGGGCTCGTCGAAGGTGCCGTGGGCGCGCAAGGCCTCGACGGTGCGCGACAGCTGGGTGGTGGTAGCCACGTAGCAGCAGGCCAGGCCGCCGGGCACGAGCGCTTCGGCCGTGGCGGGCACGCAGTCCCACGGGGCGAGCATGTCCAGGATGACCCGGTCGAAGGAGGCCGGGGGCAGGTCATTCCCGGCACCGAACTCGGCGGTCACCAGCCGCCAGGCGGGCGGCGGGTCGCCGAAGAACTCCTCCACGTTCCGCCGGGCGATCTCGGCGAAGTCGGCCCGGCGCTCGAACGACGTCAGGCGGCCGGCCTCGCCGACCGCACGAAGCAGCCAGCAGCTCAGCGCGCCCGAGCCTGCCCCCGCCTCCAGCACATGCGCGCCGGGGAACACGTCGGCGAACGCCACGATCTGCGCGGCATCCTTGGGGTACACCACGGCGGCGCCGCGCTTGGCGGCCAGCGTGAATTCGGCGAGCAGGGGGCGGAACACCACGTACGGCGTGCCGCCGGAGGACTTCACCACGTTCCCGTCGGGGCCGCCGATCAGGTCGTCATGGGACAGCGCGCCCCGGTGGGTGTGGAACAACGCGCCAGGGCGCAGCGTGATGAGGTGGCTGCGGCCCTTCGGGTCGGTCAGCCGCACGGGCTCGCCGGCCGCCGGCGGTCCGCGCCGCGGTTGGGTCATGCCGCAAGGTATCAGACGCCGCCGAAGGCCCGGTCGACGTCCTTGGCGGCGAGCACGCCGTAGACCTGACCCGAGGGTTCCACCAGGAGGTACTCCGACGCCGGCGCGCGGCGGAGCGCGTCAAGCAGGGCCATCCCCGACAGGTCGGCCGGCAGCACCAGGTTCGGCTCCAGCGTCCTGGCCAGCGAGCCCGCCTCGATCCAGGGCCTTCGCTGCGGCGGCGTGGCCATTACCGCGCTCTCGTTGAGGATCGCGATCGGCTTGTCCTCGTGGTCGACGACCACGACCGCCCGCGCCTGGCCCTCGTCCGCGCGCCTGATGGCTTCGGCTAGCGGGGTGCTGGCGGCGACCGAGATCGCCTTGCGGGCCAGCCGCCGGGCCTGGAGCGCGGGCACTCGCTCGCGGAACCTGGCCGCCTTGATCGCCTGCCCGGCACCGGCCCACATGAAGGCGGCGATCACCGCCAGCCAGAGCACGGTGGTCATGTCCCCGCCGATCCTGTTCTCGACCGTCGGGTCAAGCACCAGGGCGAACAGGCCGAGCGCGAGCACTCGCCCGGCCCAGGCGGCGGCGATGGTGGAGGTGGCCGGGCGGCGGGTCACCTTCCAGATGGCCGCCCGCAGCATCATGCCGCCGTCCAGCGGCAGGCCGGGCAGCAGGTTGAAGATCCCGATCACCAGGTTGGCCCACATGAGCTGGATGACCAGGTCGTAGGCGATGACGTCCCCAGAAGGAATCACGCGCGTCAGGCCGTAGCCGCCGGCCGCCAGCGCGAGCGACATCGCGGGCCCGGCCGCCGACACGGCGAACCCCTGCCCCGGCGTGGGTGGCTCCTGCTCGAGCTCAGAGACTCCGCCGAGCGGGTACAGCAGGATGCGCCGGACCGACAGCCCGAACGCGCGGGCCACCAGCGAGTGGCTCAGCTCGTGGATGAGGACGGACACGTACAACAGCACGACGAAGGCCACCGCCACCAGGAACCTGGTGGAACCGTGCAGGGTAGAGGCCAGATCCTCGGCGTACCGGAAGATGATGAAGCCCGCGATCAGGAACCAGTACGGCGAGATGTGCACCGGGATGCCGAACGGCCGCGCGATGACGATCCCGGAACCAGTCATGCGGCGCGGCGGCGGCTTCTCCGGCGTCGTGCTTGCCACAGTCTCGATGCTACGTGCAGTGCTGGCCGAAGGGCGCGACCCGCCCGAGGAGATCCGCGCGAATGTCGGTCGCGTGCTCTACGGTCGTTGTTGTGGACGAAACCGTGGTGCTGGCCCCAGAGCCGGCAACCGAGCAGCCGCGGGGGCCGGCACTGTCACCGTCGCGGGCGGCGGACTTCATGACGTGCCCGCTGCTGTACCGGTTCCGGGTGATCGACCGGCTGCCCGAGCCGCCCACGCTGGCCACGGCGCGCGGGACGCTCGTGCACGCCGTGCTCGAGCGGCTGTTCGACCTGCCCGCGGCCGACCGGACGCCGCAGGCCGCACGGGCCCTGGTGATGCCGGAATGGGACCGGCTGGCCGCCGCGGAAGCCGATCTGGCCGCCCTGTTCCCTGATGATGCCGAACGGGACGCCTGGCTTGCGTCCGCCAGCGTCATCCTGGATGCGTATTTCACCCTCGAAGACCCGCGCAGGCTGGAGCCGGCCGAGCGCGAGTGCTACGTCGAGACCGCGCTGGATTCCGGGCTGCGGCTGCGCGGCTACATCGACCGGCTCGACGTGGCACCTGGCGGCGACATCAGGATCGTGGACTACAAGACCGGCCGCGCGCCCCGGGAGGCGTACGAGGCGAGCGCACTGTTCCAGATGAAGTTCTACGCACTGGTGATCTGGCGGCTGCGCGGGCAGGTGCCCCGGCTGCTGCAGCTCATGTACCTGGCCGAGGGCGAGGTGCTGCGGTATGCACCGGACGAGGAGGACCTGCTCGCCACCGAGCGCAAGGTCGCGGCCCTGTGGCAGGCCATCGAGCGGGCCATGGTCACCGGTGACTGGCGGCCGAGGCCGAGCAGGCTCTGCGAGTGGTGCAACCACAAGGCGTTCTGCCCCGCGTTCGGCGGCACCCCGCCACCGCTGCCGATCCCCGAGCCGCGCGAGCCGGCCCCGCCCGCGGCGGAGAACGCCTGACCGCAGGGGTTCCGTACGGCAGCCGACGTCAGGTTAGCAGCGTGATGACCAGCGCGAGCGCGGGGACGGCGATGGCGGCCAGCGGGAACCAGGCCCATCGCGCGGTGACCTGGCTTGGGGCTGCGGGCTGGGTCGGCAGGCCTGCGGCGGGTGGCGTGGAGCCGGCCGGACCTGAGTGTGCGTGCCTGGCCCGGGCGCGTTCCTTTTCCGCCCTGGTGTCGAGGGCGGAGGCGATCGCCCGCGCGGGAGGGAGGGAGGCCAGGTATTTCGCCTCCGCCGGCATGCGCGGGTTCTGGTCGGGCTGCTCCTGCGCGTGGCCGCCGACCCGGCCAAAGCCCCCGAACCCGCCTGATCGCTGCGGCGGCGGGCCCGGGCGTGCTTCCCGCCGTTTAGTCCGGGCCGAGACGTACAGTGCCCAGCACTCGATCGCCTTCCCCGGCGCGTCCGCGGCGGCCGCTGGCGAGCCATCCCGGGTGTGGTGCACCCGGACCCAGTCGCTGGTATCCACCGCCTGGATGATCCCCCAGGGCACGTGGTGGTCGCGGAACGGGTTCATGATCGTGACGCCGGCCTGGTCGGCCACGACGCGGGGCCGCAGCGCCAGCGCGTAGGCGAACCCGGTGACCAGGATCACGATCGCGTCGATCACGAGCTCGGTGTGCACCTGTGTCCGCTGGACAGCGAGGTCGACGATGTTCGCCGCGGCGAACGCCAGCCAGACCCACCACAAGACCACGGGCGTGCCCAGGCGGTACACCTCCTGGCCGGACGCGGGCGCGCCGCGGCCCGGTATCACCCCGGACCGGCTCGGCACGTCAGCTGATCCGGACCCTCGGATCGAGCATCGCGTAGGCGAGGTCGACCAGGATGTTCGCCACCACGACGAACGCGGCCGCCACGAGGACGAACCCGATGATCACCGGGAGGTCTTCGGTCTGGATGGCCTGGACCGAGACCTGCCCGAGGCCGCCCAGGCCGAACACCGACTCGACCACGACCACGCCGCCGAGCAGCTGGCCCATGTCGATGCCGAGCTGGGAGACGACGGGGGTCAGCGCGGACCGCACCCCGTGCCGGAAGATCACCCGGCGCTCGGACAGCCCCTTGGCCCGCGCGGTGCGGATGTAGTCCTCGCCGAGGGTGGACAGCAGCTGCCCGCGCATCAGCCGGGTGTAGACGGCGGCCTGGACGGCGGCCAGCGTGATCCACGGCAGGATCATGTGCCCCATCCAGGTGATGATCCCCTGCGATGGCCCGACGTACTGGTCCTGGATCCAGTGGAACCCGTGCTGATTCAGCGGTACGAACACGACCAGCAGCAGGAACTCCCCGATGACGAACGTCGGCATCGACAGGCCGATCAGCACGCCGATCGTGGAGAGCCGGTCGAACCAGCTGCGGGCCTTCGTCGCGGACAGGATGCCGATGCCCAGGCCCACGATCAGCCACAGGATAACCCCGCCGACTACCACGGAAGCGGTGGGCGGCAGGTCCTGCCTGATGATCGTGTTGACCGACTCCTGCGTGAAGTAGGAATGGCCGAGGTTGAAGTGCGCGAGCCGGTCGAGGTAGTGCCAGTACTGCACGCCGATTGGCTGGTTCAGGCCCAGGTCCTTGATCACCTGGTTGATGACCGCCGGGGTGGCCTCACGTCCCGCCAGGTTGCGGGCGACGGTCGCCACCGGGCGCGCGAAGAACAGGAAGAACGCTCCCGAGGCCACCAGCCACAGCACGACGATGCCGGTCAGGATGCGCCGGATGAGGAAACGGACGATGGTCATGTCGGACGCCTACTTCCGCTACTGGGCCGCAGGCGGCAGGGCCGCGCCGGGGATGTCATCGGACAGGACCAAGGGCTCGGTCCCGCGCGGTCGCTTGGTGCGCTTACGGGCCCTCAGCAGGCGCTCGGTGGTGGGGTCCATCGCGTCCCTGATCCCGTCGCCGAGCAGGTTGAACGCCAGGGTGGTGATCAGCAGCGCGAGCGCGGGGAACACCGTGTACCACCAGGCCACGGTGTAGAAGGGCTGCGCCGCGGCCAGGATGTTGCCCCAGCTGGCCGTGGGCGGCTGGATGCCGAGGCCGAGGAACGACAGCGTCGCCTCGAACACCACCGCGGCCGGTATGTACAAGGTGGCGAGCACCAGGACGGGCGCGAGCAGGTTCGGCAGGATATCGATGAACATGATCCGGAACGGCCCGGCGCCCAGCGATCTCGCCGCCTCGATGTACTCCTTTTCCTTCAGCGACAGCGTCTGGCCGCGGACGATACGCGCGATGCCGGCCCAGGCGAAGAACGAGATGATCCCGATGATTACCGACAGGGACGGGCCGAACACGACAGCCAGCGCCAGGGCGAGCACGACGTACGGGAAGGCGAGCACGGCGTCGGTGAACCTGGCCAGGACCGTGTCGACGATGCCGCCGAAGTAGCCGGCGATCATCCCCACGGTCACCCCGGCGACGGTGCCGATCACGGTCGTCACCACGCCCACGAACAGCGAGATCCGCGCGCCGTAGAAGATCCGGACCATCAGGTCTCGGCCGGTGTCGTCGGTGCCCAGCCAGAAGCCGTTGGTGCCCGGCCCGACCGGGTTGCCGACCGCGTTTTCCCCGGTGTTCGGGAAGGCCATGTTCGGCGGGTGGTGCACCAGCGCGGCGATCAGCGGGGCCCCGATGGCGAGCGCGACCATCACCAGGATGACGATCATCGACCCGATCGCCACCTTGTCGCTGCGCAGCCGCCGCCAGGTGAGCTGCCACTGGCTGCGGCCCTCAACCGCGTGCCCAGGGGCACCCTCGATGCTGGCGGCCTGGAACTGGATCTCGGTGGTGACACTCATGGGGACTACCTCCTGGCCGCGGCTTCGGCGGCGAGGTTCTCGCCCGCCTCGACCGGGAAGTGGCAGGCGGTCAGGTGGGCGGCCGCGTCGCCTGCCTTGACCTCCAGCGGCGGGTCCTGCTGGCTGCACAACTCCTGCGCCTTCGGGCACCGGGGATGGAACCGGCAGCCAGAAGGCGGGTCGATGGGTGAGGGTATGTCGCCGGTGAGTATGATCCGCTGCCTGCTTGCCGCCGCGTCCGGATCGGCGGCCGGCGCTGCCGAGAGCAGCGCCGCGGTGTAGGGGTGCCGGGGCGTGTCGTACACGAGTTCCTTCGGCCCGGATTCGGCGACCCGGCCCAGGTACATGACCGTGACGGAGTCGCTGACGTGACGCACGACCTCCAGGTCGTGCGCGATGAACAGGTACGTGAGCCCGTAGTCGCGCTGCAGGTCGGCGAGCAGGTTGAGCACCTGCGCCTGGATCGACACGTCGAGCGCCGAGACCGGCTCGTCGCAGATGATCAGCTTGGGCCGCAGCGCGAGGGCCCGCGCTACGCCGATGCGCTGCCGCTGGCCGCCGGAAAACTCGGCGGGGAACCTGTTGTAGTGCTCGGGGTTGAGCCCGACCCGCTCCATCAGCTCCTGCACCTTCCGCTTGCGCTCGCCGGCGGGAACGGTCTTGTGGATGGCGAAGGGATCGCCGATGATCGCGCCGACCCGGCGGCGCGGGTTCAGCGACCCGTAAGGGTCCTGGAAGATCATCTGGATCTCGCGGCGGAACGGCTGCATCCGGTGCCGCGACAGATTGGTGATGTCGTGCCCGTCGAACGTCACCTTTCCCGACGTGACCGGCAGGAGCCCGGCCACGCAGCGCGCCAGGGTGGACTTGCCCGAGCCCGTCTCGCCTACCAGGCCGAGGGTCTTGCCGCGGGGAATCGCCAGCGACACGCCGTCCACTGCCTGCACGTTTCCGACCGTGCGGCGGACGAACCCCGCGGTGCGGACCGGGAAGTACTTGACCAGGTTCTCGACGCGGACCAGGACATCGTCCCCGCCGGGCATGGCGCCGGTCATGAACGCAGCCGGCGACTCATCGGTCATGACGCCACCTCCGGGCTCGCGGCGATCACCTCGGCCACCTCGACCGCGGCCCCCGTCCTGCCCTCAGCCACGGCCTCGGCGCGCAGGTGCTCTGCGTCGCCGCCGACTCCGGTGGCCGCCGCGGGCAGCCAGCAGGCCGACAGGTGCGAGAAGTCGTGGATCTGGCGCAGGTCGGGTTCCTCGGTCACGCACCGGTCCATCACGTAGGTGCAACGGGGGTGGAACTTGCACCCGGACGGCAGGTTGATGAGGCTGGGCGGCATCCCGGGTATGGGCCGCAGCCGCTCGCTGGCCGCCGAGCTGTTCGGTATGGACTCCAGCAGCCCCTTGGTGTACGGGTGGTGCTGCCGGTAGAAGATGTCCTGCTTGGAGCCCTTCTCCGCGGCCCGGCCCGCGTACATGACCATGACGTTGTCGGCGATATCCGCGACGACGCCGAGGTCGTGCGTGATCATGAGGAGCGCGGTGTCCGACTCCCGCTGCAGTTTTAGCAGCAGGTCGAGGATCTGCGCCTGCACGGTGGCGTCCAGCGCGGTGGTGGGCTCGTCGGCGATGATCAGCTGTGGTGAGAGGGACAGCGCCATCGCGATCATGGCCCGCTGGCGCATACCGCCAGAGAACTGGTGCGGGTAGTCGTTCACCCGCTGGGCCGGGTGCGGGATCCCCACCCGGCCCAGCAGCTCCACGGCCCGCTCCGCGGCCTGCTTCTTCGTGACGTCCTTGTCGTGGGCACGGATCATCTCGGAGATCTGCCAGCCGACCCGGTACAGCGGGTGCAGGCTGGTCAGCGGGTCCTGGAAGATCACCGCGATCCGGGCGCCGCGGACCTCGCGCATCTGGCCCTGGCTCAGCTGCAGCAGGTCCGTCCCCTCGAAGACCGCCTTGCCGGTGATGACGGCGCCCGGGGTGAGCCCGAGCAGGGTCTGGGTCAGGACCGTCTTGCCGCTGCCGGACTCGCCGACGATGCCGAGGGTCTGCCCCGGTTCGACGGAGAACGACACGCCCCGCACCGCGCGCACCACGCCGTCAGCGGTCGGGAAGCTGACGGTCAGGTTCTCTACCTCAAGCAGGGCCAATGCCTACCTCCGCTCGCCGCCTGCCCACGAGACAAGGCAAGCGTGACACAAGATCGCAGTTGCCGCTATAGACGGATCTGGCTGGGCGTTTGCGTTCCTCCCAGCCAGATCCGCATCGTGCCGCTATCTAGCTAGCCGTTGGCGAGCCATAGGTTGGTGATGTCGACTTCGCCGATATTCGGCGTGAACACGACGTTCCTGGTCCGGGCGCTCGAGAAGTTCGGGAAGCCCTGGTCCAGGATCGGGACGATCGCCGCGTCCTTCATGATGTCCACGTCCGCCTGATGCCAGTCCGCCGCGGCGGCCGAGAGCGTGGTCGCGGCCTCCGCCTGGCTAATCAGCGTGTTGACGGCCGGGTTGTTGTAGCAGCCGTAGTTGTTGGTGTTGACCGTGCACCTCGGCGCGAACAGCGCCTGGATCATGGTGCGGCCGTTGTTACCGAACCAGTCGGGGATCCAGGCGACCTGGGCCATGTCCCACTGGTTTGGCTTGTTGTTGACCGGGGAGTTGCCCGCGTCGACGAAGAAGCTCGACCCCGGCTCCGGCTTGCTGGTCAGCGTGATGCCGCACTGGGAGAGCGAGGCCTGGATGGCCTCGAAGGCCCGCGTGTTGGTCGAGTCGTTCGGGTACATGTACAGCAGCGTCACGCCGTTCGGGTAACCTGCCTTGGCCAGGTCGGACTTGCACATGGCCACGTTGCCCTGGCCGTTGTCGTCCGGGTACTGGTTGGTGTTCTGGTATCCGGCGTTGCCCGGCGGGATGACCGTGTTGATGATGGGGCCGACCGGGGGGCCGCCGTAGGCCTTCTGCACGGCCACCTTGTCCAGCCCGTACTCCACGGCCTGGCGCACCAGCACCTTGCCCATCGCGGCGTTGGCGTCCGGGCTGCGCAGGTTGAACACGATGTACGGCTGCGTACTCGACCAGGGCCAGATCTTGAAGTTAGGGTTGCCCGAGGTCTCGAGCGCCGGCAGCGACGCCGGGTTCAGCGGGGTGTCGTTGGTGACGTCCTCGGTGCCCGCCTGCATGTCAGACAGCTGGGTCTGGGCAGACGTGACGCCCATGGTCAGCACGATCTTGTCCACGTAGGCCTTGCGGAGCGGGTCGGTGGACGCCTTCCACGCGGGGTTCCGCACCAGCGTCATCGACTTGCCGGGGATGTACGAGCTGATCTGGTACGGGCCGTCCGAGATCGTGTGCTGGTCCAGCTGGAGGCTGTTCGGCACGTAGGCGTCGTACTCGACCGGGCGGGCCGAGGTGAACGGCATGGCCATCATGTAGATGAAGTCGCTGGCCGGGGCCATGAGGTTGATCTGCAGCGTCAGCGGGTTCGGCGCGGACAGGCCGGTGATGTTGTTGGAGTTCTGGAAGCCCGCGATGTTCGCCGCGGTCCCCGGGTGCGTCTTGGCGTTCGCGAAGTAGGCCTGCTCGGCGTTGCAGTACGAGTTCATGCCGGCGATCGTGCTCGCGAAGTACGTGATGTTGCCGACGAACCCGCCGGGGGCCGGGTTGC
>DATJQX010000102.1:0-11113 GCA_035505275.1 Streptosporangiaceae bacterium
TTGCTCACGTGTTACTCACCCGTTCGCCGCTCGAGTACCCCGAAGGGCCTTTCCGCTCGACTTGCATGTGTTAAGCACGCCGCCAGCGTTCGTCCTGAGCCAGGATCAAACTCTCCGTTGATGTCTATTAACAACCGCCGGCTAATGCAGGCGGGTTGTTGACATGAGAGTGCTTCCGCGACGGCTTGGCAGCCGACTCGGAAGCGATCGTGGCCACCGTAGTGAAGTCGGCCCGTACGAATGACGGGCAGGCCCCACTGACGGGGTTTGTGCTTCAAGTGCACTGGCTTTTAGCACGCTGTTGAGTTCTCAAGGAGCGGGCGCACACCATCAGAGAACCTTCGTTCTCATCCGGGGCAACCATTCAACGTTACCTGGCAAGGTCCCTGCCGTCAACTCGGTTCCCGAGAACTTTGCCAACTCATGAACCTGCCCGGCCATGGGTAGCCTCCACCCCAGACCTGCGCGCACAGCGCAACAAGCCTGAGCTAGAAGGACTTCCCGATGGCTCCCCGGGACCTGATCACCTGCGTGGCCATCCCCTCGGGGCAAGATGAACTCTATGGGTGCCGGGTGCCTTCGTCAAATCGAAGTCGGCTACAGAATGTAACCGCAGCTCCATGCTAGGCCGAAGCGTCTTAACGGAGCGCACGCAAGCGGTCTCAGCAAGCACAGACAAGTCCGTTCTCAGATCGCTATATGTCGATGATCTGGCACGACGCATCGGCCACGGCCAGAAGCCGCCGGATGTCAGCGCGATCGCCGGTCACGACATCCGCCCGTAGTTCGGCTGCCGTGTCAGCGACCACGGCATCCACGACATCGCTGGAGCCCGCGCGGCCGAGCAGTCTCCCGGCGGAGTGCGCCTTCTGCTCAGTCAGGCTCGTGATCGCACAGCCCCGCAGCAGTCGCCGGAGCTGGACCTGCGTTGGCGAGCGACTGACCTGCACGACGACAGGTGTGGGCACGACTGGGACGATGCCCGCCTCCAGCCGCGCCCTATGGTCCGCCCACGCCTCGCGGCTGTTGCGGTCCGCAGCTATCAGAACGGCCGCATCGTAAACAACCGGCGTCATGCTGACTGCCGCTCTGGGCCACTGACGCCCGCCCGCTGACGTGCGGCTTCAAGCTCTTCATCAGTGAACGCTCCGTGCTCGGCTTCCCACTCAGCTACCGCTTCAAGACCTTCGCGCAGTTTGAGAGCGCGCCTGGCCGCTGCAGTCATCCAGGCCGACACGCTGACTCCCTCGGCGGCCGCCGCAGCAACTACCCGGGCATGGACGTCGGGGTCGACAGTGATGGCGAGCTTGGGTGATGGGCTACCACGCGGCATGAAAAACTATCCTACCACAGTAGGAGGGCAAAAAGTCTGGGCCCGGTTGTGCCCTCAGAACTCTTGCCCGAATACGTTTGCCTCGCTAGTCGTCTCCGCTTGCCTCGCTAGTCGTCAGCCACCTGATTACCGCAGCGGTGCGTTTTCCTCTGCGCAGCAATGCGTAGCCCTCGTGGAACAGATCGTTTCGTGTGAGAACCGCATCAACCGATGTGACTCGCTTGTCGTTCAGGTAGACCCCGCCTTCCGCTATCGCCCGCCGGGCAGCGGAAAGTGTGGGCGCAGTTCCGGCGCCCACCATCAGGCTTGCTATGGACGGCGGAGCCAAGGAGAAAGTGTTGGCCGCATGCGGCGAAGCTACCTGCCCAGGCGCGGAAGGAGCCAGGTTGAGCTGGGTCGCCACGGCGCCGCCATGTGATGGGTTGCTCGCCGCGAAGGCCGACGGAGGTTCGACATGCGGTAGTTCCCTAAACATGATTTCCCAGGTCGGCTTATTCAGCTGCGCTAGCTTAGCTTGGTCGAACACGAACCCAGCCTGGCTGACGGCCGTGGCGCGGTGGCATTCTTCGACACCGTGCACGAGAGTGGTCAGCTCCTCGGCCAGGGCGTGCTGGCCGACCCGCGCGGCCGGCCGCTCGGCGCCCTCCGCGATCAGGGCCTCGATCTCCTCCCTTGACTTGAAGCTGAAAACCTTCAGCAGGTTGGGTACCTCGGCGTCGGACACGTTGAGCCAGAACTGGTAGAACGCGTACGGCGACATCAGGTCGGGGCTGAGCCAGATCGCCCCGCCCTCGGTCTTGCCGTACTTGGTCCCGTCCGGCTTGGTGATCAGCGGCGTGGCCAGCGCGTGCACCGACGCGCCCTCCACCGACCTGATCAGGCCCACGCCCGCGACCAGGTTGCCCCACTGGTCGCTGCCTCCGAGCTGCGCCGTGCAGCCGTGGCGCCGGTACAGCTCGAGGAAGTCCAGCGCCTGCAGCAGCTGGTAGCTGAACTCGGTGTAGCTGATGCCGCCCGCCTCGAGCCTGGCCTTCACCGATTCCCTGTCCAGCATCCGGTTGACGGAGAAGTGCTTGCCGACGTCCCGCAGGAACTCCAGCACGGGCATCGGCCCGGTCCAGTCCAGGTTGCTCACGATCAGCGCGCTCGACTCGCCCGCGTCGAAATCGAGGAGCTTGGACACCTCGCCGCGGATCCGCTCCACCCAGTCGGCCACGACCTCGACCGGGTTCAGCACCCGCTCGGCCGACTTGCCGCTCGGGTCGCCGATCAGCCCGGTCGCCCCGCCGACCAGCCCGATCGGCCGGTGCCCGGCGAGCTGCAAGCGCCGCAGGGTCACCAGCTGGACCAGGTTCCCGATGTGCAGCCCGGGCGCGGTCGGGTCAAACCCGCAGTAGATCGTGACCCGGCCGGACTTCAGCGCCTGGCGCAGCTCGTCGATATCGGTCGTAACGGCGAGCAGGCCCCGCCAGGTGAGTTCCTCGATGATGTCGTCCACGCCTGCATGGTGCCACCTGGCGGTCGCTAAGGGGTAACCAGTTTGCGCCGGCGCGTCACGTGCGCCTTGTACGCGGACACGCTCGGGTCGCCCCCGACCCAGAACCGCCACGGCACCTCGGCCGCGGCAGCGATCCCGACCCGCGGCCCGCTGCATATCTTTATATCTGCCGAACGTTCGGTCGTGCCCGGTCCGGCAGGCCTCCCCAAGACCCGGAGCGGCGAGTCCGCGACGCACACGTCCGCGCCGTCCAGCGACCTGTCGATGTCAAGCGCCTGGCACAGCCGGGCCGGCCCGCGGGCCAGGTCCCTGGACGCGACCGCTGCCGACGATCTGGTGCGGCGGGCCCGGGCCAGCTCCTCCCCCTCGATGACGCGCCCCGCGCGAAGCAGCACCGCCGACGCGTCGCCGACGCCTTCGCAGACCAGGTTCACGCAGAAGTACATGCCGTAGGTGAAGTAGACGTAGGCGTGCCCGGGCGGCCCGAACATCACCGCGTTCCGCGCCGTCTTTCCCCGGTACGCGTGCGAGGCGGGGTCTGCCTGCCCGGCGTAGGCCTCGACCTCGGTGAGCTCGACCGCCACCAGCCCGGCCGTGGTCTCGTGCTCCAGTACGCAGCCGAGCAGGTCGGGCGCGACCTGGACGGAGCGCCGGTCGAAGAAGTCCCGCGGGATCAGCGTCACGATCCGCGTGCTACCTTCCGGTCCCGGCCGCCCACGCGGCGTGCGCGTTGACCGCCGACCGCAGCCCGGCGATCTGTTCGGCGACCCGTTCCGGCGCCGTGCCGCCGTAGCCCTGGCGCGCGGCGAGCGCCCCCGGGACGGTCAGTACCTGCCGCACGTCCGGCGTCAGGTGCTCGGAGACCTTGGCCAGGTCGGCGTCGCTCACCTCGTCGAGGTCGCAGTCGTTCACCTGGCACCAGACCACCAGGTGCCCGACCACCTCGTGCGCCTCGCGGAACGGGACGCCGCGGCGGACCAGGTACTCGGCCAGGTCGGTGGCGAGCGTGAAGCCGACCGAGGCCATCGCGCGCAGCCGGTCGGGATTGACGCGGAGCGTCGCAATCAGGCCGGCCATGGCGGGCAGGACGAGCAGCAGGGTGTCGACCGCGTCGAAGACGGGTTCCTTGTCTTCCTGCAGGTCCCTGTTGTAGGTCAGCGGCAGTCCCTTCAGCGTGGCCAGCAGCCCGGTCAGGCCGCCGATCAGCCGGCCTGCCTTGCCCCGGGCCAGCTCGGCCACGTCCGGGTTCTTCTTCTGCGGCATGATCGAGGACCCGGTCGCGTACGCGTCGTCGATCTCGATCCAGCCGAACTCCGCCGACGACCAGAGCACGATCTCCTCCCCGAGCCGGGACAGGTGCACGCCGATCAGCGCCGCGGCGAAGCAGAACTCGGCGGCGAAGTCCCGGTCGCTTACCGCGTCCATGGAGTTCGGCGCCGCCGCGTCGAAGCCGAGCTCGGCGGCAAGCACCTGCGGGTCGACCGGCAGCGACGACCCCGCCAGCGCGCCGGACCCGAGCGGGCTGATCGCGGCGCGCTTGTCCCAGTCCTGGAGCCGGCTCACGTCGCGGGCGAAGGCCTGGACGTGCGCCAGCAACTGGTGGCCGAAGAGCACGGGCTGCGCGTGCTGCATGTGCGTCATGCCGGGGGCCGGCACGTCGCCGCTTGCGGCGGCCTGGTCGACCAGCGCGCTCTCCAGCTCGGCGAGCCTGCTCGCGATGAGCCGGGCATGATCGCGCAGGTACAGCCGCAGGTCGGTCGCGACCTGGTCGTTGCGGCTGCGGCCGGCCCGCAGCTTGCCGCCGAGCGCGCCGAGTCGCTCGAGGAGCCCGCGCTCGAGCGCCGTGTGCACGTCCTCATCGGCCACGGTAGGCCGGAACGACCCGTCCTCGACGGCCCGGTCCAGGTCGTCCAGCGCCGCGAGCATCGCGCGGAGCTCGCGGTCATCAAGCAGGCCGGCCTGGTGGAGCACGCGGGCGTGCGCGCGGGAGGCGCGCAGGTCGTAGCGGGCCAGGCGCCAGTCGAACTGGACGCTGACCGACAGCCGGGCCAGCGCGTCGGCGGGCCCGGCCGCGAAGCGCCCGCCCCACAGCCGCGTCGCCGGCACCTGCCCCGAGCCCTCGGCTCCCGTTTCTCCCATGTGCCTGATTCTCCCGCCCTCTCACCTGTGCCCGACGCCCCACCCTATGAACCCACGGTGCGCCCGTCGAGGAGGGCTCCCCGGCCGGGGCTAACCCGGCCGCTCCCGGAATCGTGATAGCCGGGTACTGGTAACACCGGGATCAGCAGGCTCTCTCCATGGCAACGGTCGCCGGCGCAGGCTGGCAACATGACCGCGGCGACTGATCCCCGCCGGGGACGCCCCGGTTACTTCTCTGTTAACACTGCTAAAATCAGTTGACACCGTTTACTGGTCCGACACATACTCGTCTTGTAAACGGTGTAAACAAAATCGATGACAGGGGACCTCAGATGATCGGCACGCAGCTTCTCACCGGCATCCTCGTGGCCGTGGCGGCGCTCGCCGGCCTGGCGATCGTGCTCGCGGTCGCGCTCCAGGCCACGGCCTCGGCGACCAAGCCCGGCCAGGCACCGGACGGCGGAATCCGCCGCGAGGAGCCTCAACTCCCGCAGCCCGACGCCGACGACGCCCGCGAGCTCGTCCTGCGCTGACCGCGTACCTAACCCGAACCGCCGGTCAGGGGGCCGGGTAACGTCAGCTCATCTGGCACAGGACGTCGGCCTGCGTGGTGTGCCCGCTGGTCACCGTCACGAGCCCCGCGGCCTGGCACAGGTACGCGCCGCTGCCGTAGAGCGGGCTGTGGCCCACCACGGTGTACCTGCCTGGCGGCACCGTGACCGAGAAGGTGCCGCTCGCGCCGACGGGGACGTCGCGGTGCACACCGGGGCCGGTCAGGGTCACGGTTCCCGGCCACGGGCGCGGCGACGGCGGCGCCGCGACGCTGGCCGGGCCGCCCACGCCGTACAGGTGACCGGTCACGGTGCCGTCAGCAGGACCTGGACCCGAGCACGCCGCGGTGAGCCCGGCCAGGCATACAGCGGCAACGACCAGACCGATCAGCGAGATTCTCACGCCCTTTCGACGGAACTCGAGCGTCGCTGGGTTCCGCCCGGGCCGAATCGCATTACGCGCCCGCGACGCGGCGGTCGCGCATGGCGGCGATCTTGCTCGGCAGGCCCCACAGCTCGACGAAGCCCTTGGACAGGGACTGGTCGAAGGTGTCGCCGGTGTCGTAGGTGGCCAGGGCGAAGTCGTACAGCGAGGCGTCGCTGCGCCGGCCGGTGGCCACCGCGCGCCCGCCGTGCAGCCGCATCCGCACGTCCCCGGTCACGTGCACCGAGGCCTCGGCGATGAAGGTGTCGAGCGCGTGCTTGAGCGGGGAGTACCACAGGCCGTCGTAGACCAGCTCGGTCCAGCGCTGCTCCACGCTGCGCTTGAACCTGGCCAGGTCGAGCTCGACGCACACGCTCTCCAGCTCGGAGTGCGCGGCGATCAGCGTGATGGCCGCGGGCGCCTCGTAGATCTCCCTGCTCTTGATGCCGACGAGCCGGTCCTCGACCATGTCGATGCGGCCGATGCCCTGCGCGCCGGCGCGCGCGTTCAGCTCGGTGATGATCTGCAGCGGGCTCAGCTGCCGCCCGTCGATGGCGACCGGCACGCCGGCGGCGAAGGTGAGCACCAGCTCGTCGGGCTCGCGCGGCTGGGCCGGGTCGGCGGTATAGCCCCACACGTCGTCGTGCGGCGCCTCCCAGATGTCTTCCAGGTGCCCGGTCTCGCACGAGCGCCCCCACAGGTTCTGGTCGATCGAGTACGGCGACTTGGCCGTCACGTCGATCGGCAGGCCCATGTCGACGGCGAACGCGATCGCCTTGTCCCTGGTCATGCCCGAGTCGCGGACCGGCGCGTACACCCGGAGGCCAGGCGCGAGGCTGGCGAGCCCGACCTCGAACCGCACCTGGTCGTTGCCCTTGCCGGTGCAGCCGTGCGAGACGACGTCGGCACCCTTCTCGGCGGCGACGCGCGCCAGGTGCCTGACGATCAGCGGCCGGGACAGAGCGGAGACCAGCGGGTACTTGTTCATGTAGAGCGCGTTCGCCCGCAGCGCGGGGATGCAGTACTGCGCGGCGAACTCCTCGCGCGCGTCGACGACCTCGGCCTCGACCGCGCCGCAGGCCAGCGCCCGCTTGCGGATGGTCTCGAGGTCCTCGCCGCCCTGGCCGACGTCGACGGCGCAGGCGATCACCTCGGCACCGGTCTTCTCGGAGATCCAGCCGATCGCCACGGAGGTGTCGAGCCCGCCTGAGTAGGCGAGCACCACCTTTTCCGCGCTCAGTTCTACTGCCATGATGTTCCCCTTAGCTGACGTATCCGTTGACGTATCTGCTTGTCGACATGGACATTGCGGCCGGGCTCAGCGCCGGCGTTCGGACAGCCGGAGCAGGTCGGCCGCCAGGGCTTCGCCGCCCGCCGGGTCGCGCGCGATGACCAGCACCGTGTCGTCGCCGGCCACGGTGCCCAGGATGGACGGCAGGGCGGCGTGGTCGATGACCGAGGCCAGGAACTGCGCGGCCCCGGCCGGCGTCCTGAGCACGACGAGGTTGGCGCTGGCCTCGGCCGAGGCCAGCAGTTCCCCGAGGTAGCGCGCTAGCCGGGCGGAGGGCCCAGACTCGCCCGCCGAAGCCCGCGCCGGCGACGCTCCCGCGCCCTGCGCGGGCAGCGCGTGAACGAGCGAGCCTCCCGGGCGCGAGCCTGGCCCGCCGGGCTCTTCGGGCAGGGCGTAGACAAGCGCGCCGTCGGCCGCGCGCAGCCGCACCACGCCGAGCTCGTCCAGGTCGCGGGACAGGGTCGCCTGGGTCACGTGCACGCTGGCGTACCGCTCGAGCAGGTCGGCGAGCTCCTCCTGGGAACGAACCTGCTCATGGGCCAGGATCGCCGCGATCCGCGCGTGCCTGGCGGTCTTCGTCACCGGCACCGTGGTCATGGCGCCTCAAGGAGCCAGGTGAGCAGGGCCTTCTGCGCGTGCAGCCGGTTCTCCGCCTGCTCCCAGACCACGCTGTTCGGCCCGTCGAGAACGTCGGCGCTGATCTCTTCGCCGCGGTGGGCGGGCAGGCAGTGCAGGACCAGGCAGCCGATCTGCTCGGCCAGTTCGAGCACGGCGGCCTGCTCGGCGGGCGCGAGGTCGTCGTCCCGCAGGAAGTGCCTGGTCACGGGGCCATCCCTTCGATCGTGTCGAGTATGGCGGGCAGCGCCGCGGCGAAGGTGGCCGCTTGGGCGGCAGACAGGATGAGCGGCGGGGCGAGGCGGATCGCGTCCGGCTGGACCGCGTTGACCAGGAAGCCTGCCTGCCGGGCGGCCGCCTCCACGTCTGCCGCCCGACCGGCCGTGAGCGCGATCGCCAGCCAGAGGCCGCGCCCCCGCACCCCGGAGACCAGCGGGTGCCTGATGGCCGACAGGCCCGCCGCCAGCTGCTCCCCCACCGCCGTCACGTGGGCGAGCAGGCCGCCGTCCTCGATCGTGTCGAGGACGGCCAGCGCGGCGGCGCAGGCTACCGGGTTACCGCCGAACGTGGAGCCGTGATCGCCCCGGGCGAAGCCGCTGCCGCAGGCGCCCAGGCCGATGCACGCGCCGATCGGGAGCCCGCCGCCGAGCCCCTTAGCCAGCGTGAGCACGTCGGGCCGCACGCCCTCGGCCTGGTGGGCGAACCAGGTTCCGGTCCGCCCGATGCCGCTCTGGATCTCGTCGACCACCAGCAGCGCGCCGGCCAGGTCGCAGGCTTCGCGGGCCGCGCGCAGGTATCCTTCGGGCGCGGGCACGACGCCGCCCTCGCCCAGGGCCGGCTCGAGGAAGACCGCCGCGCAGTCGGGCCCGACCGCCGCGCGGAGCGCCGCAACGTCGCCGAACGGGACGAACCGGACGGTCAGCCCGAACGGGGCGAACGGGGCCCGGATGGACTCCTTGCCGGTCAGCGCGAGCGAACCCATGGTCCGGCCGTGGAACCCGTGCTCGGCGGCCACGATCACCGGCCGTTCCGGGCCCTGGATCCGGCGGACCAGCTTGATCGCGGCCTCGTTGGCCTCGGTCCCCGAGTTGGCGAAGAAGACCCGCCCGTCGGTACCGAGCAGCGCCAGGATCCGCTCGGCGAGTTCGAGTTCGCGCTCGTGCAGGAACAGGTTGGAGGTGTGGGCGACCTCGCCGACCTGGCGGGTCACCGCGGCCACGATCGCCGGGTGGGCGTGCCCGAGCGAGCTCACCGCGATCCCGGCGATCAGGTCGAGGTACTCGCGCCCGTCCGCGTCCCACACCCGGCACCCCACGCCGCGGCTGATCGCCACGGGCGGCACGCCGTAGTTCGGCATCAGGGCCGCCGCGAAGCGCTTCTGGAGGGCTTCGGTTTCGCTCATTGCTCGGCGACCTCCTCGGGGACGACCATGGTGCCGATGCCGGCGTCGGTGAAGATCTCGAGCAGTACGGCGTGGCTGAGGCGGCCGTCGAGGACGTGGGCCTGCGGGACGCCGCCCTGCACGGCCGTCAGGCACGCCTCCATCTTGGGGATCATCCCGGCCTCGAGGCGGGGCAGCAGGGCCTCGAGCTGCCCGACGGTGAGCTGGCTGATGACGTCGGCCGAGGAGGGCCAGTCCCGGTACAGGCCGGCCACGTCGGTGAGCACCACCAGCTTGGCGGCGCCCAGGGCGACGGCGAGCGCGGCCGCCGCGGTGTCGGCGTTCACGTTGTAGGCCTGGCCGTCCCCACCCGCGGCCACGCTGGACACCACCGGTATCCGGCCGTCGGCCAGCAGGGCGCTGATCGCGCCGGGGTCCGTCGCGACGATCTCGCCGACCATGCCGATGTCCACCGGCTGGCCGTCCACGATCGCGGCCTTGCGGATCGCGGTGAACGTGCCGGCGTCCTCGCCCGACAGGCCCACGGCCAGCGGGCCGTGCCGGTTGATCAGGGCAACGATGTCCTTGTTCACCTTGCCGGACAAGACCATCCGCACGATCTCCATCGCCTCCGGCGTGGTGACGCGGAGCCCGGCGGCGAACGTGCTCGGCACGCCGTGCCGGTCAAGCTGCTCGGTGATCTGCGGCCCGCCGCCGTGCACCACGACGGGGCGCAGCCCCGCGTACCGCAGGAACACCAGGTCCTGCGCGAAGGTCACGCGCAGCGCCTCGTCGGTCATGGCGTGACCGCCGTACTTGATCACCACCGTCCGCCCCCGGAAGCGGCTCAGCCACGGCAGCGCTTCCATCAGCGTCGCCGCCTTGGCCGAGGCGGACCTAAGAACCTCCAGTGCGTCCGCGGTTACCTCGAGGACCTCGCTCACGTCGAGTACGCGCTGTTCTCGTGCACGTAGGCGGCGGTCAGGTCGGTGGTCAGGATGACGGCGGAGTGCGGGCCCGCCGACAGGTCCACGGTGATCGTCACGTCCTTAGGGGCCAGGTCCACCTTGGCGCGCTCGTCGCCCGCCGCACCGTGCCGGCAGACCCAGATGCCGTTGATGGCCACGTTGAGCCGGTCGGGCTCGAAGATCGCGTCGGTGGTCCCCACCGCGGCCAGGACGCGGCCCCAGTTCGGGTCCTCGCCGCCGATGGCGCACTTGAGCAGGTTGTTCCGGGCGACGGCGCGCCCGGCCGTCACCGCGTCCGCCTCCGAGGCGGCTCCGACGACCTCGATCGTGATCATCTTCTCGGCACCCTCGGCGTCCAGCTGAAGTTGCCTGGTCAGGTCCGCGCATACCTCGGTGAGCGTCGCGGTGAACTCCCTGCGGTCGGGCTGCGCGCCCGTCGCCCCGCTGGCCAGCAGCAGCACCGTGTCGTTGGTGGACATGCAGCCGTCGGCGTCCAGGCGGTCGAAGGTCACCGCCGTCGCGGACCGCAGCGCGGCGTCAAGCTCGGCCGGGGCCACGTCGGCGTCGGTGGTGAGCACGCACAGCATGGTCGCCAGCGCGGGGGCGAGCATGCCCGCGCCCTTGGCCATCCCGCCCACCGTGTAGCCACCCTCCCCCCGCCGGAAGGCGATCTTGACCACGGTGTCGGTGGTCCTGATCGCGTCGGCGGCCGCCAGCCCGCCGGCGCGCGATACCTGGGCGACGGCGGCGTCGACGCCGGGCAGCAGCTTGCCCATCGGCAGCCGCTCGCCGATCAGGCCGGTCGAGCAGACCGCGATCTCGCCGGCCGACTCGGCGAACCCATCCGAATCGGCGAGCAGGGCGGCGAGGTGCTCGGCGGTGGCGTGGGTGTCCTGGAAGCCGAGCGGCCCGG
>DATJQX010000103.1:0-2084 GCA_035505275.1 Streptosporangiaceae bacterium
CGGCGGCTAGCGCGGTCAACCGCATCGGCTGACATGGTGCGACGATGTCGGCATGACGCAAAACCCATCGACCAGCCAGGCCAGCGGCCCGACCGCGCAGGATGAGGTCGTCGGCATCGCCAGCGACCTGCTCAAGATCGACACCACGAATCCCGGCGATCACTCGGGGCCGGGCGAGCGAGCGGCGGCCGAGTACGTCGCGACGATGCTGGCCGAGGTCGGGCTGGAGCCGACGGTGCTCGAATCTCACCCGAAACGCACGAGCGTCGTGGCCAGGATCGAGGGCGAGGACAGGACCAGGCCAGGCCTCCTTATTCACGGCCATCTCGATGTGGTGCCGGCGGATGCGAGCGACTGGCAGGTGCCACCGTTCTCGGGCGAGATCGCCGGGGATTGCGTCTGGGGCCGCGGCGCGGTGGACATGAAGGACATGGACGCGATGATGCTCTCGGTGGTCCGCCAGCGCATGCGGGAAGGCCGCCGGCCGCCGCGTGACGTGGTGCTGGCTTTCGTCGCGGACGAGGAGGCGGGCGGCACCTGGGGAGCCCGTTGGCTGGTGGACAACCATCCCGGGCTCTTCGAGGGGGTCACTGAGGGAATCGGCGAGGTCGGCGGGTTCAGCGCCACGATCGGCGGCCGCCGCCTCTACCTGGTCCAGGCCGCCGAGAAGGGGATGGCCTGGATGCGGCTCACCGCACGCGGGACCGCCGGGCACGGGTCGATGTTGCAGCCTGACAACGCGGTTACCGAGCTGGCCGAAGCGGTGGCCAGGATCGGGCGGCACGAGTGGCCGGTCCGGCTCACCCCGGCGGTGCAGGGGTTCCTCGAGGAGGCCGCCGCCGTCCTGGGGATCGATCCGCAGACCGACCCACGCGAGGTGATCGCGAAGGTGGGCGCCATCTCTCGGATGGTCGGCGCGACCCTCACCAACACCGCCAATCCCACCATGCTGGACGCGGGATACAAGGTGAACGTGGTCCCGCAGGTGGCCTCGGCCCACGTGGACGGCCGGTTCCTGCCGGGCTACGAGGAGGAGTTCTTCGCGGAGCTTGACGGCCTGCTCGGCCCGGGGATACGGCGCGAGTTCGTGCACCAGGACATCGCCGTGGAGACAACGCTCGACGGCGACCTGGCCGCCGCGATGACGGCAGCACTGATCGATCAGGATCCGGACGGGCGGGTTGTCCCTTACTGCCTGTCCGGCGGGACGGACGCCAAGTCGTTCAGCCGCCTCGGGATCCGATGTTTCGGGTTCGCCCCGCTCCAGCTCCCCGCCGATCTTGACTTCGCGGGCATGTTCCATGGCGTGGACGAGCGGGTGCCGCTCGACGCGCTCCGGTTCGGCGTGCGTGTCCTGGATAAGTTCCTTGATCTTTGTTAGCTCTTATCCCAGGTCAGAGGGGTAGCGCGAACAAACGAGGTGTCCGGACGCGGGCGCCGTTTCGCCAATTGCCCTTTGCGCACGGTGAGTAGTGCTATGGTTACGCAGTGTGTGAGGCCGCTTCCCCCGGGGCGCGCCCCTTCCACCCAGCGCCCCGGACAGCGGTCACGCGCATCGCCGGTACCGACGAGGAGGGTCGCCTGTGTCGCCGGAACAGGGTCAGTCCACGAGGCTGGCTGACGGCTGTGCCCAGACCGGGAGGCATGGCGCCAGCGTCGGCGCTCGGGCCTGGCACCTGGGTTGCTTGATCCTCGCCGCCGGCCGCGGGTCATATCCCGCTCCGGCGGTCACGGCCGGAGGCGCCTCCCATGAGGTGGGCGTCCCGGCCGTGGCCGCCTGCCAGCACTTGCAACTCTGATCTGATCGAACTCCGCTGCCCGCCGGGCAGCATCCCGCGCCCGGACGACAAGGGCTGCCTGCGGCGCTTGGTCGTCACTATAAGTGATAACAAAACGGCATTAAGTAAGAAGCAAGGAGCGGTCGATGAGTGCATGGCTCGGCGTATCCCCCCTGATTGGAGCCGGGTCCCTCGATGGGTTCGCGATCGGCGCTTTAGCGTCCGGGGCATGCTTCCTGGCCATTGCCGCGCCGCGGCGTGCGCGCAGGCGCCGTGCGCTCGCGCTGAGCGAGGACCCGGCGTTCG